>CAYTIQ010000141.1:0-1662 GCA_964437935.1 uncultured Rheinheimera sp. | reverse complement strand
CCCGCTCTGGCAGGATAGTTGTCACTACTTAAAATTTAACCAGTTTGGGCGTTAAGGCGTCATTGTGCCGAGTTATAGTGAAGAACGTAAGCAGCAGATTTTGAACAAGTTACTGCCGCCTTCCAATATGACCGTTGCTGAAGTTTCAAGACAAGAAGGGATTGGCGTGCAAACTTTGTATAATTGGCGGGATAAAGCCAAACAACAAGGTCGTCCTGTGCCCGGAAGTAAACCAACCTCAGAACATTGGTCAGCAGAAGCTAAGTTTGCCACTGTGCTGGAAACTGCCAGTTTAAATGAAGCCGAATTGAGTGAGTATTGCCGCGCAAAAGGCTTGTATGTTGATCAGGTAAAAGCCTGGAAAGCCGATGCCCTGCGCGGGTTTATGAGCTCCCGCGAGCAGGAATTGGAAGCTAAGCGCCAGCGTCAGGCTGATCATAAAGAAATCAAACAGTTAAAAGCCGAACTCAGGCGTAAAGAAAAAGCCTTGGCTGAAACAGCAGCCTTATTGGTGCTTAGAAAAAAGTTAAATGCGCTTTGGGAGAACGACAACGAGGACGATTAACCTTGGTCTCAGAGCGCACCAAATGTGTGAACTTGATACAGGAAGCGAACCAGGCTGGCGCCAGACTTCATCTAACTTGCAAAGAAGCGGGCATCACACTGCGCACTTATCGGCGTTGGTATCGAGATGGCCAAATCACAGCAGACAAAAGGCCGGATGCGATTCGGCCGCAGCCATCGAATAAGCTGACGCAAGCCGAACAGGCGAAGATCATTGAGGTGTGTAACATGGCGAAGTTTGCCAGCTTACCACCATCGCAGATCGTGCCAACGCTGTTGGATGAAGATGAATATTATGGTTCTGAATCAACATTTTATCGAGTACTAAAAGCCTGTGGTCAGCTGCATCATCGTGGCCGGAGCTTAGCGCCGAGAGGCTCAACGCAGCCAACAACCTACACAGCGACTGGGCCTGGTCAGGTGTTCTGTTGGGACATCACCTACTTGCCAAGCACAGTGCGTGGGCAGTTTTATTACCTGTACATGCTGGAAGATTTATTCAGCCGGAAAATTGTTGGTTGTGAAGTGTTTGAACAGGAAAGTGGAGAAAACGCCGCGAAATTGTTAGAGCAGACACTGGTCCGGGAGAAATGTTTACACAGTGGTGTCGTACTGCATTCGGACAACGGTGCGCCGATGAAATCCCAAACCATGCGTATGAAAGCGTATGAGCTTGGTGTAACGACATCGTACAGCAGGCCACGGGTTAGCAACGACAATCCGTTTGCAGAGTCACTGTTCCGAACCTGCAAATACCGGCCGGACTGGCCATCTGCAGGCTTTAAAAGTCTTGATGAAGCAAGGACTTGGGTGCTGAAGTTTACTCGCTGGTACAACTACGAACACAAGCACAGCAAACTACGGTTCGTGACACCGCACCAACGTCATACCGGCCAGGATAGGCTACTGCTGGCAAAGCGCAAAGAACGGATTGAAGCTGCGAAAGCAGAAAATCCAAATCGTTGGGGAAACCGTGAAGTGCGAAACTGCACACCCGTGGGACCGACAACGCTGAATCCGGAAAAAGAGGCAGTTAAGAAAGTAGAAAAGCAGGCCGCTTAAAACGGTCGATGGTGACAACTAGCTTGAAAAACGCCG
>CAYTIQ010000140.1:0-2044 GCA_964437935.1 uncultured Rheinheimera sp. | reverse complement strand
TTTGGTGACTTTCTTTTGGCGAAGCAAAAGAAAGACACGCCTGCGGCAGGCAAACCCGCCCGCCGCGAAGGCGAAATAAGTTTTATAAACCCACACAACCAGCGCGCGAAACCCACTCACACCCGCCGACTAAACCCCCACACCGCGCCTAGCAGCCACAACGCTAGCAGCGGAATAAAATAAAACGCATTCGTCAGACCTTGCGCTTGCGCCCACAGGCCGATGCCAAGGCCGGCGAGTTGACTGCCTAGCGAGCCGGCGATATTGGATAACCCCGACAGCACCGGGCCTTGCTCGGGCGAAATATCCATCGCGGTGGCCAGCAGCAGCGGGTACAAACCACCAAGGCCAAGCCCCAACAGCAAATTAGCCAAGGACAGCGCTTCGGCCGATTCAAACGCCCGCACGCCAATGGCGCCGAGCAGCATGCAGCTGCCCAGCACGCGCAGTAACAACCGCACGCCAAACACTGGAATTAGAAACGAAAACCCCAAGCGACTGATCACCATGCCGCCGGTAAAAAAGGCAAACACTAATCGGGCTTGTTCGGCGGCCAAGGGTTGCTCGGCGGCCACGGCGTAACTGACAAACCAGTTGCCATTGCCCCACTCCACCGCGCCGTAGCCAAACATGGCAAGCGCCAACGCCACAAACTCGGGTTTAACCAAGGCGTCGCGATACGACAAGCTGGTTTTGGGCGCCGACGCCAACACCGCTAGTTGCAGCGGGTGGCGCGACAACGCAAAAGCCCATGCCGCCAGCAGCACCAGGCAGGCAGCCATCAAGCGTACCGGCACGCGCCAGCTGGCAAGGTCTGGCGACCAGTACAACACGATGACAAAAAACGGCGCCGCCAAGGTGCCAAGGCTAAACATAAAGTCCATGATGCCCATCATCCGCGCGCGTTTTTCGGCAAACAGCCGTGCGATCAGTGTATGGCCAATGGTAAACATCACCGAGGCGAACAAGCCAAACAGCCCAGCACAGACAAATAACTGCCACACATCCTGACTGTAACTGATCAGCGCCAACAGGCTGGCCACACACAGCGCCAACCCTGCAAACAGCCGCAAGAACTCGAATTTTTGCACGTATTTGCCGCCTAAAAACGAGCCGGAAATGGTGCCCAAGGTCATGGTCAGGAAAAACCAACCACTGGTGGCGGCGCTCATATTCAAGTCTGCGCGGATATCCGGCAGCAGCACGCCCCACAGAATTAATTGCAGCCCCAATAAGAAAAAACCGACGTAAATCAACGCCGCAGGATAGGCACGTTTCACAAAAGACTCCACCAAGCTGGCCCACTACCACGCAGTTGATTATATCGCCAATAAAAATTGAAAGCGCTTTCTTTTTCTAAATTCGCCACTGAATAGGTTTGCAGCGGCAACATAACACGCCGATTCGCTGAAAAACAAAAACCTCCGTCGAGGAGGTTTTGCCAAGCACGCTTTAAAAGAGGCTCTCGGGTTGCTCGCTGCTGCACGTGCCAACGTCAAGACTAGCCAGCCCCCTTACACTCGAAAGGTCGCTACCATAGCTTCCAATTCGTCAAACTGGCGCTGCAGACGGTTGCATTCGGCGAGCGTCGCTTGCAAGTTTTGCTGCCCCTGCCCTGCTAAATCGCTGATTTGATGAATATCATCGTCCAGCGACTGGATGGTCGCATTTTGCTCACCCGTGGCACCGGCCACCGCATGGTTCACATTGTCGATGGCGGCAATCGCTTGGTTCACCTGTTGCATCCGTTCGCCCGCCTGGGCCGCCAGCGCCACGCTCTTGCTGCTTTCATCGATGCTGGCTTTCATCACATGGACGGCCGACGCCGAGCCTGCTTGCAACTGGCTGATGGTCACTTGCACCTGTTGGGTCGATTGTTGCGTGCGCTGCGCTAATTGGCGCACTTCGTCGGCAACCACCGCAAAGCCACGTCCGGCATCGCCGGCACGGGCCGCTTCAATCGCCGCGCGCGCCGCGGGGCTCCAGGTCGAATTGCTCGACATCGAGGTGCCCGAACGTGCGGTGTGGATCCGCATGCTCATGA
>CAYTIQ010000139.1:1603-2045 GCA_964437935.1 uncultured Rheinheimera sp. | reverse complement strand
GCTATCCAAACCAACCGGTTCAATAACGGCTTGTTGTTCGACCACCGATAGATTAACGCGTTGAAAGTCCATCCGCCCCGCCTTTTTCCGCAAAGGTTGTTGCGCTTTGGCGCTTATCAGCGGATATGTGCCCGCAGCGGTCATGCCAACTAAATCTGCTTGCACCGCCTCGGGGTGATGAAGACTGCTGACCTGTAACGCATCAACCCAGCCTGCACGTTTTGCAAGAGCTGGGATCACTAACTGCTCTAATGTCATCACGGCCGATACCGGATTACCTGGCAAGCCAAAAAACGCGCAAGCGCCCAGGGTACCAAATGCAAAGGGTTTGCCGGGTTTGATGGCGACTTGCCAGAAATTCATCTGCCCCAAACTTTCAAGCACCTGACGCGTATGGTCCGCGTCGCCAACAGACACGCCTCCACTGGTTACTAATGCATCC
>CAYTIQ010000139.1:0-1593 GCA_964437935.1 uncultured Rheinheimera sp. | reverse complement strand
CGAGATCCTGGCCACGCTGGGCCATCTCGATCACATCCACTTCGCCGGCAGCGCGCTGAAACACCTGTGTCAGATGTAACGGATCATCGGCCACCCAACCATAGTCCACGACCTGATATCCCAAGCGTTTCAAAATGGTTTTGATGACTATTCTATTGGAATCATAAACATCACCGACACCAAGCGGTGTACCGGCCTGTTTGATTTCATCTCCGCTGGACAACACGCCAACGGTTAATTGCGGATAAACGGCCACACGGGCGACCCCCAGCGTTGCCAACACACCCAGGTGCAGTGGACCCAGACGTTGTCCTTTGCGAAGCACCAATTGTCCTTGCTGCAATTCACTGCCGCGTAATCGAACATGTTGGCCGGCCTTGGGGCGCTGTTGTAACTCGATAAACTCGTCGTGACCATCGCTTCGCTTAGTGACGGTTTCTTGCATCAGCACAGTATCTAATTCGGCCGGTACCATGGCACCGGTGGTGATACGTACGCAGCCCCCGATCGCGATATCACCATCAAATGGATGACCGGCTAAACTCTGACCGACCACCTTTAATCGCCGCTCGTCTGCTACATCGGCAAAGCGGACGGCATAACCGTCCATGGCCTAATTATCAAATGCCGGTACATCCATTGGTGAATAGATATCACATGCAAGTATTCGTTCTGCCGCGTTATCCAGACCTATCCATTCTTGCGTCACTGGAATATGGACAGCCGACAACATGCGCTGCAGCGCTTGAGCTAGTGTTTGCATTCTGCTCATGCTTGCTTGCCTTGAAAATTCACCATCCACACGGCAGCTTCGACCCGCGACCGTAAATTGAGTTTTTTCAGTAGATGTTTAACGTGAACCTTGACAGTGCCATCTGATATATCAAGCTCGCGTGCAATCAGCTTATTACTCAGCCCTTTGGCGATTAGCTCTAAAATCTCCAGTTCGCGATTGGTTAAGGTCGAAATATCGGACGCAGGTTTTTCGACCGGCCGCCGAATCGCATCCGCCAACGCCGCATTGACGGCATCACTGAGCACCATCTTGCCATGTACGGCACGCTTAATCTGTTCAAGCAGTTCATCAGGATCTGAGTCTTTTAACAAATACCCATCCGCCCCTAGACTGATGGCTTTGATCACATCGTCGTTTGAATCCGATACAGTGAGCATAACGATGCGCGAGGTTACGCCATCATCGCGCAGTCGTCTCAGCGTCTCGTGGCCATCCATACCTTGCATGTTCAAATCCAAAATGATCAAGTCAGGGTCAAGTTCACTGGCGAGTACTAGTGCATCGGCGCCGCTGCTTGCTTCAGCAACGACTTCAAGATCGTCTTCATAGGCCATCAGCTGCCGCAAGCCGTTGCGCAACAATGGGTGGTCATCGACTAACATCACACTGAACTTATCATTGGACATGGTAAAAAGCTCCAAGTACTACCGTAGGCTGCCTATTAGGAAGTAATCCTTTATTCTGAAGTTTGATTTATATCATGTTGCGCGATTGGGCATACATGCCCTTCTCAAATCCGCCATTACAACCCGCTGTAACAAGCCAATTTATCTATCTGATAATTATAGAAATTTTAC
>CAYTIQ010000138.1:0-2206 GCA_964437935.1 uncultured Rheinheimera sp. | reverse complement strand
AATCACCATCACACATGATTGATTTGGGTGTTGCTATGATCGCTTGAATCTACAGTAGCCTTTTTTAGGATTTCTTTTTCCAGCTCTATCTGCTTGATCCGCTTCTCTAATTCGCGGATTTTAAGCTGGTCTGGCGTCATCGGTGTGGCTTTGGGCGTGACGCCTGCGCGCTCTTCACGCAACTGCCGAACCCATTTATCCATGGTAGATTTGCCAACATTCATCGCTGCGGCAGCTTTAGCAACCGAGTAACCTTGGTCAAGCACCAGTTGGGCGCATTCCAGACGAAATTCAGGGCTGAATGTGGGTCTTGTCTTTTTGTTCATCATGTCACCTAATTGCTTTCGAGGTGTAGCATAACACCTCTAATCAGGTGGCCAAATTCAGTGTGCCACTACACCTCCATAGGAGGTGGTTTTAAATTGACAACAAAAAAGCCAGCGCACCGGCGCTGGCTTGCTCAGAGCCGACCTTGCTAAATTAAGCGCTTCAGCACCATATCCGCGCCAAGGCCTTTGATTTTTGCTAATAACTTACGCACCGGTTCTGGGTAATCGCGCACCATTTCGATCTCGCTAAAGTGCCGCACCGAACGGGTATTTAAGAAGATTTGTTCTTGCTCTTGCCCCAAGGCAACTTGCAATTGGCCCAGTTCATCTTCGACTAAAATGCCGTTTTCATAATCCAATGCAAAGGCGCGTGGATTTAAGTTATGGCCGGTAAACAGATGGCGCACGCCATCGACACTAACGCCTTTGAGGTGATAACTGTTGTCTTCATGCTTCCACAAGCGCACTTCCAACAGGCCATCGTCGATATAACTTTGATTACTCTTTAAGAACTTACGCAAAATGGTTTCATACAAATAAGGCAAACCACCAATGCGGCTGAATTTTTGCGTCGGTGGAATATAAAAATCGTTGGCGGTTTTGTCGCCGACCACTATGGTCACTTTCACACCCCGTTTTAAACATTTGCGCAGCGCCTTCGCCAGCACCGGCGGTGGATTAAAATACGGCGTGTAAATCAACACATCCCGTTGCGCCAGTGCCAGCACCGCCAGCAAGCTTTGGTTCAAGCTGTTTTTTAATCGGCCCATGCCCATTAACAAGGTAGCGCGCAACGATTCATCTGTTTTACCTTGTTGCGGATAACTGTGTTGCTTGGCGTGTTTTAACCAACTGCGATGGTGTGGTTTGTAGGCCTGCGCAACCTCAGGGGATGGATCTAACAGGCTTTGCACCACCTGCCGATCGCCCAGCACCTGCTGGTGCCCTTGAGCAAACGAATCCGCCAAGGCTTTGTTGGTGATCAGGAGGTAACGGTCAGCGCGATAACGACTGGGCTGGCCCAAATAGACGTTATTGAGCGACGCCCCGGAATACAGCAGCGTATCGTCAAACACGAAGCCTTTTAAATGCAACACGCCAAACAACTCACGGCGTTTGACCGGCACACCTAAAATGTCAATCGGGTGCTGATATTCAGCGGCGATTTCACGGTAGAAATCGGCGTTGGTTTTCATATCCGATTTACCGATCAGGCCACGACGCGCACGATGGAAGTCCACATACACCGTCACTTGCAACGCGGGGTTGGCTTGTTTGGCTTGATACAAAGCCCGCAGCACCGCTTCACCCGCTTCGTCGGCCTGTAAATACAACGCCGTTAAGATGATGCGCTGGCGCGCAGTTTGGATCAGTTGGTGAACCTTGGCATGATATTCCGTGGCGTGACACAACACTTCGACGGTCGACGCTTCGATCGGCGTCGAAGGTAACGCCGCCAATCGGCGCTTATTCAGCATCGCTTCTAACATAAATCCGTGGCTTCCTGATGCGACCTACTGGCTGCATTTCGCGGTGTTTATTCAAAAATTCCCACGCATTATGCGCGAGTTCAGTGGCGCTGGCAAAACCTAGCCTGTAACGGTGTTTGTCAGCGCCGCGTCATCAGCCTTGCTTAAGCGGTTCCACCGACTGTCATGGCATCCAACTTCAAGGTCGGTTGCCCAACCCCGACCGGTACACTTTGGCCTTGCTTGCCACAAACACCAACACCGGCATCGATTTGTAAATCGTTGCCGACCATCGACACCTGTTGCATCGCCTCCGGACCATTACCAATTAACGTCGCGCCTTTGATAGGTGCTCCTGGTTGACTTTCGCCATCCTGCTGATCGGCCGGGCGCGCTTCGGCTGGCGTG
>CAYTIQ010000137.1:0-2410 GCA_964437935.1 uncultured Rheinheimera sp. | reverse complement strand
TAAACACTCTCAGCTTAGTCGCTGAGGAAAGAGGCGGACCATCTAATTAAACCAGCAAGCGCTGGTTTTTTTATATCACGAGAATAGCGGGGGGGGGACTTAGACACGCACCACCGAATTTTGATCCCATGACACGGGAGATGGCACATAGTCGTCAGCCGCCTCATCATTGCGCCAATGATCTGTTCCCAGTCGATAGCGGAATTGATAACTCGCGTCATTGGCTAAGGTGAGCGTCAGACTGAAATCGCCGTTTTTTTGCTTTTTCATCGGCTGGTCTTGCCAATCGGCAAATTCTCCGACGAGCACCACATGGTCGACATCCGTCGCCTGATCGGCAGGGACTAGAAACGTCACTTTGCAGGCAGGTTTAGTTTTCAGGTACTGTTTGCTGATAGCCATCACGAGCTCCTTTGATTTAAAAATCCTAACTAAGCACAAGCTAGCACAGCCACAGTGACAACAACATGACGTCAACCAGTGCAAACGTATGCTAGTGGCAAGACCACCCGAGTGCATCATCAGCCATGCCAAGTGCCACGCGGCATGCAGATGGATACGGGCGTATTGGCAGTGTAGATGAAATTTTCTGCAGTGTGCAGCGTCTACCATGGAGATGAAAAAAAGGCCTGCAGGTGCAGGCCTTTGACATAGCGATCTAATTAGAATCGATAGTTTACTTTACCGTAGATATAACGGCCACGTGGGTTGTACATGCTTTGTACATAGCCATACAAGTCACCATCGCCATCACCGATGGCAAATGGCGGTTCTTCATCAAGCAAGTTGCTGACACCCAAGGTCAGACGCGTTTTGTCATTGATGTTGTAATAGGCTTGTGTATCAAGCGTGTAATAGGCCTTAACCATCCGCGATGTATGCTCGGTGAAATCTAACGAGCCATCAAAATCGATATCTGGCGTGTCTTCAAATTCACCAATGTAAGCGACGGACGCTGTGACGCCATAACTATCACGGCTCCAATCTGCGCTGGCGGTCCAACGCGATTGCGGATAACGGTATTCGCCGGTGTAATCCAGATTGTCTTTTTCAAACTTGTTCAAATAGGTCAGATCTAAGCCAAGTTTTAACAAGCCCACATTGGCTAAATCCATTTTGTAGCTTGCAGACAGATCTACACCACTGGCTTCTTGCGAAGACACGTTAAAGAACGTGTTGTTGATGCGGTCTAACTCACCCAAGGTTTGGCCGGGTAACGGGGCTCGGCGCACACAAATGGTACTGTTTTGATTACCACATTCGGCGGCATACACACTACCAAACGGCACTTCGTCAATCTTGTTGTCTTGCTTGATGGACCATACATCCACGCTAAAATCCAGTGCTTCTGTAACTTCCCACACCGCGCCCACGTTAAAGCTGGTGGATTCCTCAGGTTTAAGATTTGGGTTACCAGCAAAGACGATGGTGTAATCCGTACTGGCGCACGCAGGGTTACTTGGCGTGCTGGTCGGGCAGCGGAAGGTATCGATAAAGAACTGAGATTCTTGGGATGGTCCTAAGCCGATTTGCGCCAATGACGGCGCTCTAAAGCCAGTTGCCCATGATGCCCGTAAGCTAAAGTCGTCACGAGGCGTGAAATGGAATGCCACTTTCGGGTTGGTGGTATTGCCAAAGTCACTGTAGTGGTCAAAACGTTCCGCCAGTTGCATTTCCAGTGTTTCAGCCAGTGGCACCGAGATCTCAACATAACCGGCATATTGCGAGCGAGATGCCGCGGCCGACACTGATTCTGTACCAAAGATCAAGCCGCGCTGGAATTGATCATCAGGGATATCTTTGCCGTTCTCGCTGCGGTATTCAACGCCTGCAGCCAATCTGACGGTGCCTGAACTGATATCAAACAAATCACCGCTGATCCGAGCATCACCCGCTGTTAAGTGAGAACTACCACGTCGAACCAAGCTGGTGGTAATGGCATCAATCACAGATTTCGCATTGGTCACTCCGCCAAATGGGTTGTAGCGGCCAGCGTTGATCTCGGCTTGCAGATAATCCGTGCGAACCCAGCCTTGGTCACGATCCCCTTTTTGAACCGCACCGCTGCGTCCTTTAGATACTGCGGCTTCCCAATCCCATTTATCGAGTTTGCCACGAACACCAACTAAGCCGCGCAAGGTGTCTGAGGTGATATCCCAACGGCGATTGCCTGCATCGACTGTGCGATAGCGGCTGATTTGTACCAACTTGCCCCATGGGTTGTTTGGATGATTGGCCGGCACAGAAAGCCCTGCACCTTCATCCAGTGGCGTTGCCGCACCGCCGGCTGTTGAGGTGTTGTGCTGTACTGCAAATTCTGCAAACAGCTCCAGATCATCGCCAAGCTCACGACGGCCCGCTCTGGCAGGATAGTTGTCACTACTTAAAATTTAACCAGTTTGGGCGTTAA
>CAYTIQ010000136.1:0-2484 GCA_964437935.1 uncultured Rheinheimera sp. | reverse complement strand
CCCGTATTCACCTAAATTATTGTTTTATCTATACAACTTCTGGGGATACCTCAGGTGTGAACCTTTAACTTTAATATCAGTGATATCTTCAAAAGATGATTCAAGAGCCGAGATAAACTCTCGATTGGTAATAGCAACACCATTAATTTTAATAGTGATGGTGTTGTCTTGTAGCAGTCGTAGTGAATTTTTAATAATGAAATGCTCAGTTGCATATTTTGATACTAATGCAAGCATTAATACTACCATAGAAACGGCAGTCATCTTGATGGATGTTTTCATCAGCTTTATTTGAAATGTAGTCAGTGTATTTTTTTTGCTATGTGACATCGGAATGATAAATCCTACTGACGATATGATGATTGCTATAGCAGAGATGACCATCAGAGTTAATGAAAAATGATTTGTAGCAAATAAATAGTTATAACGATCCATCCGTCAAAGATTCCATGTAAGTCGAAGAGATTATCGATATCGAATGACAACGATGACGTATCATAGGGGCTAACCCTCACTGTGCGTTTAAGCCATCGATGTATTTGAGTTGAAGCCGATGTATGCCCAGACATGGTCAAATACAAGATGTTGACCTTAGCGCGAAAATTTATTCGCTTCAACCGCTCTGTTGCGGCTCATTTTTATTCGTTTATTCTATTGTTCACTGCCGCACAGGCAGCTTTGCTTGGCATAAATAACTTTGCATTCTAGGTTTCAACCGAGAGCTGGCTTTTTACTATGGCCTGCTTTGCATATATGTTAACAAGACAAATCGTCATCATGCGATTGGATATCAACGGGCATTAAACGCTCGGTTTTTGGCCTGTTAGTGTCAACAAACCAAGACGTTATCGTGCTCACCCGCGATTAATGCTACAGGTACAGGTCGCGTGCGCGTACAGTTTGCCTTGGGCGTCGGTTAAGGTTGCTTCGGCAATGGCGATGGTGCGGGAGAGGTTTAACAAGCGGCCTTCGGCGATTAACTCTTGATTGCGCGGCACTGGCCGCACCATTTTGACGTTTAAGTCGACCGTGCCATACCCGACACCAGCGTCGAGCGCGGCGTGGACAGCACAGGCGGTGGCGGAATCTAACACCGTTGCGGCAAAGCCGCCGTGCACGCCGCCAAGTGGGTTTAGATGACGATCATCGGCCGTGGCGATAAATTTTACGTAGCCATGGCGCACCTCAACTAAACGCATCGGCATGGTGTTCGTAATAGACGGTGGCGGCAAGTCGCCATTGGCCATGGCGGTTAACAGCTGTTCGCCGGTCATTTCGTGGAGTTTCATACTATCCCTTTCGTCAGTCGTGCTTGCCGACAGAATAAGCGAATGGGCCATTGATGGAAGCCCCGTTCGCCCTTGCGACAGCATGTTGTGGTGAAACCAAACAGGCAGGTGTTGCCATCCCAAGCTGCTCGGACGGTGTTTATCTGGTCTATTACTGCGAGGATGATTCTATTTGGGTTGGTGATTGCTTTGCCAGCTCTAAAATCTCTGCATAGGTTAACCCATCGAGTTTAGTGCCGAGGAACTGATAGTTTGTGGATTTAAGTGGTTGATTGCTCAGTAAATCAAGGATGCCTTTTGTTTCAGACAGCTGAATTTGGATCAGGGCAATTGTAAACTCAACACGTTGTTTGTCATTGAGAGTGCGGCTGATTTTTTGCAGGCTTTTTTCCGTAGAGGCCGCGCTTGAGCCGTCCACTTTGAATTCTGCCTTCGTCGTGGCACACGCAGCGATGCTGATGGCGAGTACAAACGGAATGAACTTATTCATTTTCTTTATTCCTTGTGTTAGATAAACACTACCAGAGTGATTTAAGTCGTTGAATTTTTATAAGATATGGGATTTGAAGTATCGGTTCCAACCGAATCATCCAGCGCGCATGCACGTAGGCGTCAAACAGCATGGTGCCTAAGGTTAACGCGAGCCCGATAAATCCAAAGCTGATGCAGGCTGTTAATCCCCAGTCTTTGCCAAACAATAAGCCGTAGGCGCACAGGCCGTTGATAAAAATTAAGATCGCTATCAACAACGGCATCCATGCCATGGCATTTCCGGTGTATTCCAATCCAAACATGCCATAGGACGCGGTAAAGCCAAACAGCAACGATCCAACATACAGGAAGGGAACACCTGCCCCCATGACGATAAATAACCAGCCAAACAGCTTGATCCAAAGCGGGATCAAGGCTTTTCTGGCGTGGACTTTTTCTTCAGTAGTCAGCGGTGGGTGGTCGACTGTGTTCAATGCATCCTCCAGATAAAAACGCTGTTCAGGCGGGCAAGATGTAACCATCTTGGTTTTAAACGCGATGAACTTACAGGGGGAATTTATGAATTTCAATGCTTTAACCTGATGTTATCCGTCAATTTACGCCACGTTAAGTGCCATGTTTGCAAACAAAGAGCGAGTGGGGTTAATCCCTGACGGATCCCCAGAAATAATCTAGCAATATCATATAATTACCTTCCTGACAT
>CAYTIQ010000135.1:0-2566 GCA_964437935.1 uncultured Rheinheimera sp. | reverse complement strand
TGGGCCAAAAAGTGATGACATGACAACCCCCGGCCTGGTGCCGGGGTAAGGGGGAAATGTGGACTATCAGAGTTTTTTAGCCAGCAAGCGGCACCTTACCGGGCAATATGGCTTCGACCCGGTTTGGATGCCCGCTGAGGTGTTTGGCTTTCAAGAGCACATCATTTCCAAGGCCGTGCGGAAGGGGCGTATGGGAATCTTTGCCGATACCGGCCTGGGCAAGACGCGCATTCAGTTGGCCATTGCCGAAAACGTGGTTCGCCACACCAATGGCCGTGTACTGATTTTGACACCGCTGGCGGTGGCTTTTCAGTTTATTGAGGAAGCCGCCAAGGTCGGCATCGAAAGCATTGCGCACAGCAAAGACGGCAAGCTAACTGCCAAAATCACCGTATGCAACTATGAGCGGTTACATCTGCTAGACCCGGCGGACTTTCAGTGCGTCATGCTGGATGAGTCGAGCATCCTGAAAAACTTTGCAGGCAAGATTCGCGATCAGGTTGT
The DNA here is from genome assembly GCA_964437935.1 of uncultured Rheinheimera sp. GTDB lineage: Bacteria > Pseudomonadota > Gammaproteobacteria > Enterobacterales > Alteromonadaceae > Pararheinheimera. Next base: position 2,062 of record CAYTIQ010000135.1, on the reverse strand, counting down.
TGCTTTCATTCGCAAGGTGCCGTACCGGTACCTGTCAACCGCAACGCCAAGCCCGAACGACTTTATCGAGCTGGGCAATAGTTCCGAGGCGCTGGGATACCTAGGCTACATGGACATGCTGACTAAGTTTTTTAGGTCGAACCAAAACAGCGTAGACAGCAACAACCGCAACATCGGCGAAAAGTTCTATCTGAAGCCTCACGCCGAGCGCGATTTTTTTGCTTGGGTTAACCAATGGTCAATCATGGTTAAGCGTCCATCAGACCTAGGGTTCAGCGACGCCGGGTATGAGTTACCAGCATTGCACGTTAACCGGCACATGGTTCGCAACGACAAATCTTGGTGCGTTGACGGTCAGCAATCGTTGTTTGTCATGCCTGCGAAACGGTTGACCGAGGTGCGCGAAGAGCAGAAGCTCACGGTTGTTGAGCGATGTGAAAAAGCCGTGGCGCTTGCCGATGGCAAAACATCAGTTTACTGGTGCAACTTGAATGATGAGAGCGAAACTCTGGCCAAACTCGACCCCGAGGCCGTCGAAATCACGGGTGGCATGAGCATCGACAAGAAAGAGGAGTTACTGGTTGCTTTTGCCCACGGCGAAATTAAGCGATTGATCACCAAGGCAAAGATGACCAGCATGGGCCTGAACTGGCAACACTGCAACCATACTGTTTTTTTTCCCACATACAGCTACGAGCAGTATTACCAAGCCATCCGTCGCTTTTGGCGATTTGGGCAAAAGCGCGAGGTCACCTGCGACATGGTTATCAGCGAGGGGCAAGAGCGCGTCATTGAAGCTCTTGAGCAAAAGACACAGAAAGCCATTGAGCTATACGGAAATCTTGTTGCCGCTGCGAATCAAGATTTCAGCATCAAAACTAAAGAGTTTAACCAGTCAATCACGTTGCCGGAGTTTCTGAAATGACCGCCAAAGACCAAGTTATTACATCCCAGTACGCCATCTACAACTCGGATTGCATGGAGGTCTTGCCAACATTGCCAGCCGAATCGGTCGACCTTTCGGTGTACTCGCCGCCGTTTGCTGGCCTTTACAACTACTCCAGCAGCGAGCGCGACTTTTCAAACTGCGACAGCAAAGAGCAGTTCCTTGAGCAGTACGAGTACCTGATTGCCGAAATCGCCAGGGTCACAAAGCCGGGGCGAATCACGGCGGTGCATTGCACCGATGTGTTCGACAATGCTTGCCGCCTTTGGGACTTTCCGCACGAGATCATCCGGCTGCATGAAAAGCATGGGTTTCAGTACCGAAACCGCATCACCATTTGGAAGGAGCCGCTGAAGGTTCGGATGCGCACGATGGTCAAGAGCCTGATGCACAAGCTGATCGTCGAAGATTCGACCCAGTGCTTTACCGCCATGCCTGACTACATGCTAATCCTGACCAAAAAAGGCGATAACGCAGTGCCTGTCACTCACCCGTGTGGCCTGCGCCGATACTTTGGCGCAACGCCAATCCTCCCGAACATCTTGCAGGCGTGGAACAACGCGAACGGCACAGACTTTACTGCCGATCAATTGTGGGAATACTTGAACAACCATTACTACGACCACGAGGATCCAAAAACCAACAAGCTTTCGCATTACATCTGGCAGCGGTACGCCTCAAGCGTTTGGGATGACGTGAGGATTGATAACGTGCTGCCGTTCCGCGACTCAAAAGAAGAGGACGACGAAAAGCATGTCCATCCGCTTCAGCTTGACGTGATCGACCGGATTGTTGAGCTTTACAGCAATCCCGGCGAGATTGTTTTGACGCCGTTTATGGGTGTTGGCAGCGAGGTGTACAGCCCGGTGAGTTTGGGCCGTCGGGCAATTGGCATTGAGCTCAAGGACAGCTATTTTAAGCAGGCAAAAATCAATTTGCAGCACGCGGCAAGCCGTTTTGGCGGGGCTGAATACCGCCAAGAATCGCTGTTTGACGACCTGGGGATGATGGAATGAACATCCCACCCCCCACCCACACCACGGCTGCGGCCATCGACCGCTACCACGAGTCGCAGCAGGAGCCACCCCGCCCGCACCTAGGCGCATCCCAGATCGG
>CAYTIQ010000134.1:0-2685 GCA_964437935.1 uncultured Rheinheimera sp. | reverse complement strand
GGGTACTTTCTTTGCCAGCAAAGAAAGTACCTCGGCAACGCCGAAAGCTTTTAAAAAGCCCGCAGCACAGGCGAAAATGAATTAGAAAACACAAAACCAGCGTGCGAGTCGAAGCAAACACGCCCGCCGCCAAGGCGAAATAAGATTTATAAATCCAAAAAACAGCGTGCGAACAGGCGCCTGCGGCAAGCAAACCCGCTCGCCGCGAAGGCGAAAAACGATTTAGCAAAAATCACAAAACCAGCCGGCGAACCATCTACCCCATCACCCCTGCAACCTCCCGCACCAACAACTCCCGCAGGGTTTTCACGGCGGGGGTGATCTGATGCCGGCTGGCGCAGACCAGCGATAACTGCAGATCTGGACAAGGCGTGTCGCGCAAGATGGCTTGCACGCGCTTGGCGCGCAGGTCGCTGGCCATGTCCAGTGCTGATTTTAAGGCGATGCCGTGGCCGGCGACGCACCAGCGGCGCACCAAATCGGCGTCGTTGCTGATGCGATTGCCACTGACATTGACCGCCAACAAGCCATCGGCGGTTTGGAATTTCCAGCGGTCGAACGTGCGTTCATCGATTTGATACAGCAACGCGTTGTGGCTGGGCAGCTCCAGTGGCGATGTGGGCGTGCCGGCGCGGGCCAGATAGCTGGGGGCGGCGCAAATCAGCCGTGGCACTTGGGCGATGGGTAGCACCACATGCGACGGGTCGTGCTCGCTGCCGTAGCGCAGCGCCACATCAACCGCTTCGCGCTGCAAACCGGCGACGCGATCGCCCAGCTCCAGCCGCACTTTCAGTTGCGGAAATTGCTGTTGCAACTGGTCCAGAATCGGTGGCAGCCAATTGCGGCCTAAGTCACTAGGCGCAGCCAAGCGCAACCAACTGCTGCGCTGGGTGTCTTGGTGCGCCAGTTCATGTTCGGCCTGCGCTAAAGAGCTCAGCGCATTGTGGCAATGCTGCAAATACAGCTCGCCTTGGGTGGTTAGTTTTAAGCTGCGGGTGGAGCGAATAAATAGCGGGCAGCCGAGGTGCTGTTCCAGCCGTTTAACCGCGGCAGAGGCGGCGGCCGGGGTGAAATCAAATTGCCGAGCCGCGGCGCTAATCGAGCCCAACCGAGCGATTTGCACAAACAGCTGTAAGTCTTGTAATTGCAGCATTTTCAAAAACCATTTGAAAAAGAATGTCGAATTAGGCGGTTTTTCTAGCATGGCAGCGCTGGCACACTAGCGCAACTTAATTCACGGCGGGCCTGATGCAGCTGTTGCACAGCCGCAACAGACGAGCCTGCGGTGTACCGCTTTGTTTTTAATGATTAGGAGCTAGACCATGACTACACCAACGTTGACCGCAACTTCGACCCAACCCACCTTACCTACGCAAATGCCGGCGGTGGGGTATTACCAATCACTGCCCATTGCTCACCCAGACGCGTTGCAAGACGTGCAGCTGCCGCTACCCGCTCCTGGCGATTTTGATTTGCTGGTGGAAGTCAAAGCCATCGCGGTGAATCCGGTCGACTACAAAATTCGGCAAAACCGGGCGCCTGCGCCGGGAAGCGCGGCGGTGATTGGCTGGGATGCGGCCGGTGTGGTGGTGGCCGTTGGCCGCAACGTCAGCCAGTTTCAGGTTGGGGATGCGGTGTTTTACGCCGGCGATATCACCCGCCCAGGCGCCAACAGCCAGTATCAGCTGGTCGACGCTCGAATTGTCGGTCGCAAACCGCAACGTTTAGATTTTGCCGCTGCGGCTGCCTTGCCATTGACGGCTATCACAGCATGGGAATTGTTATTTGACCGCTTGCAGTTGGATGCGCCAAGCGCCGCGCTGCCAGAGCCAGTGCTGCTGGTCAGTGGCGCTGCCGGTGGTGTCGGTTCGATTTTAATTCAGCTGGCCAAGCAGCTAACCAAAGCGCGGATCATCGCCACCGCCTCACGGCCTGAAAGTGCGGCGTGGGTGACGCAAATGGGCGCGCACGAGGTGATTAACCATCGCTTGCCGCTGGCACAAGAACTGGCGCGTATTGGCGTCGCGCACGTGACGCATGTGGTCAGCCTTGCCGACACGGCGGCGTATTATCAGCAGTTTATCGACGCGCTGGCGCCCCAAGGCAAACTGGCGCTGATTGACGACCCGAAAGAGCCGCTGGATATTCGCCCGCTGAAACTTAAAAGCTTAAGTTTGCATTGGGAGCTGATGTTTACCCGCTCGATGTTTAACACCCCGGATCTGCTGGCACAGCATCACTTGCTGAACCGCGTCGCAGAACTGGTCGATGCCGGTCAGCTGCAAACAACCGTGGGCCAGCATTTAGGCAAGATCAACGCCACCAACCTGCGCCAGGCTCATGCCTTGCTGGAAAGCGGCCAAGTGATTGGCAAGTTGGTGCTGGCGGAGTGGTGAGTTTTTTAAGCTCGCACGCTGGTTTTGTTTTTTTCTAAATCGTTTTTCGCCTTCGCGGCGGGCGGGTTTGCCTGCGGCAGGCGCCTGTTCGCACGCTGGTTTTGCTGATTTATAAAACTTATTTCGCCTTCGCGGCGAGCGTGTTTGCCTGCCGCAGGCGTAACTTTCTTTTGCTTCGCCAAAAGAAAGTCACCAAAGAAAAGGCGACCCCGGGATCGCTCGAAAGCCCGCTAAAAAATTCGCTTGCCAAGGCGCCGTCATAACTCGCACCGCGCTACCGTCGCGGTGC
>CAYTIQ010000133.1:0-3002 GCA_964437935.1 uncultured Rheinheimera sp. | reverse complement strand
CCAGAGTCACCTCAGCAGGCAAGATGCTGTGGGTGGTGTAAACAGGAGGCGGTGTGCGAAAAACCATGGTGTTTGGTGTCGGTGGTCGTCGACTGTTGAGCTTGCTGATGGTGCTCACAGGCGCCTTCGCGGCAATGGTCCTGAGTGTGGCCAAGGCCTCACCTGCAGATAAAGTCAGGAACGAACCTGTACTGCATTTTTATTCTGAACATTTCCCGCCTTACAATTTTGAACAGGATGGCGTAGCCAAAGGCATCAATGCCGAGATCGTGCTGCGGCTCTGCGAGCTTGCCAACGTCCGTTGTGATATTCAGTTTTATCCATGGCTACGGGCTTTAGAAAATGCGCAAAAAGACCCGCAGGGTGGGCTTTTTTCTATCGTCAATACGCAAAAACGTCAGCCGCTGTTTCAATGGGTCGGGCCGCTGGCGTCATCACAAAGCTTTTTTTACAAGTTAAAAACGCGGACGGATATCCAATTAAACTCAGTGGACGATGCCAAACAATTTGGTGTGGCCGTGGCCAATGGCGACATCTACCAAGAACAATTGCTTGAACAAGGGTTTGAGCGTGGCAAGAACTTGTTGGATTTTCCAACCAAAAGCGCGCCAATGGACATGTTTTTAAAAGGCAAAGTCGATTTAGTGATCGGCAGCGAAATCGTGATGCCAGCGTGGTTGGCACCTTACAAAGCCAACATCAACGATGTCGAACAGGCGCTCGAATTGCGCAATTTTGGCAACAATTATCTAGCGTTAAACCTGCGTGTATCACCTGCGGTGCAACAGCGCTTGCAACAAGCCTTAGAGCAACTGAAAAGCAGCGGTGAATTCGCGCAAATCGTCGAGCGTTACCGCAAACCCACCGCCAATGTGACCTCAAATTAAGCCGCAGCATCCCAAGGTGCGTCACTGGGACGCATCGCCTGCCTGAACTTTCGCAAGCGGCGTGTTTTAAGACTTACCACATAGTTTGCGACCTGCGTTGTGTTCCACACGCGGGCTGACCAAGGCCAATACACCGCCATGGCTGCAACCATCCGACGAATCGCTCTAAGCTGCGACAAACGTCATGGCCGTTGTGGCTGCCTTACACCAACTTTGGGCGCGGTGATGCCAGGCCAGACCTGCGTTGTCATTGCTTTTATCTCCTTGATAAACATGAATTAAATATTAAGGCGTGTACAGATGCTGTCATGGTTTTTGTACACTGCCGCACATGGCAATTCCATGCAGCGCCGGCGCGGTTTGATATGGATCAAACAAAGGGCGGTGGCGGCTCGCTAAGGTGAACAGGTCTTTCAATTTACAACCTGATAACGTTTGCGGAGCTATCATGACTCAGAATTATTTAGGCCTGCGCGGCATCGAATTTACCGAATTTGCTTCGGCCGATACCGACTACATGGCGCAGGTGTTTAAAGCCTTTGGTTTTTCGAAAACCCGCCAATTCAAAGGCAAAGCCATCGATTATTACAACCAACACGACATTCACTTTTTGTTAAACCGCGAGCGCACGGGGTTTTCGGCAGAATTTGCCAAGCAGCATGGCCCAGCGATTTGTTCGATGGGCTGGCGCGTCGACAACGCTGTTGAAGCGCGGCGTATCGCCATCGAGCGTGGTGCGCGTGGTGCCGACCCAGCAAGCACCGACTTGCCATACCCGGCCATCTACGGCATCGGCGACAGCCTGATTTATTTTATCGACCGCTACAGCGCCACGGATTCGATTTATTTGACTGACTTTGAACTGCATGACGAGCCGATGATCGTCGAAGATTTGGGCTTTACCTGCATCGACCATCTGACCAACAACGTGGTCAAAGGCACCATGCATCAATGGGCGGATTTTTATAAAAACGTGTTTGGCTTTACCGAAGTGCGTTATTTCGACATCAAGGGCCAACAAACGGCGCTGCTCTCCTATGCACTGCGTTCACCGGATGGCAGCTTCTGCATTCCAATCAACGAAGGCAAAGGCGATGATCGCAACCAAATCGATGAATTCTTGCGTGATTACAATGGCCCTGGCGTGCAACATATCGCCTTTTTAACCGACGATATTTTGGCGTCGCTCGATAAGTTGGACCATAGCGTCATCGACACCTTGGATATTCACGACAACTACTACGAGCAAGTGTTTGACCGCGTGCCGCATGTTAAAGAATGCAAAAAGCGCATCAAAGATCACCAAGTGTTGGTCGACGGCGATGAACAAAGTTACTTGCTGCAAATCTTCACCAAGAATTTATTCGGGCCGATTTTTGTCGAAATTATTCAGCGCGTGAATAACTTAGGCTTTGGCGAAGGTAACTTCCAAGCCTTGTTTGAATCGATTGAACGCGACCAACAAAAGCGGGGCGTGTTATGAAGATTGAACAAATTCACCACGTGGCGTATCGCTGCAAAGACGCCAAACAAACGGTGCTGTTCTACCACGAAGTGCTGAACATGCCGTTTATGCTGGCGATTGCCGAAGATCGCGTGCCATCGACCAAGGCGCCAGATCCTTACATGCATGTGTTTTTAGACGCGGGCAACGGCAATATTTTGGCCTTTTTTGAACTGCCCAATTCACCCGAGATGGGCCGCGACCTCAATACGCCCGAGTGGGTGCAACATATAGCGCTGCAAGTCAAAGACGAAGCGGCGCTGCTTGCGGCCAAAGCTGAACTGGAAGCGCGTGGCATCGCGATTGTCGGGCCAACCAACCATGAAATTATCAAATCGATTTATTTCTTTGACCCCAATGGTCATCGCGTCGAGCTGACGTGTGTCACTGCAACGCCTAAGATGCTGGAGCAACTGGACGCGGTGAAATGGGCCATGTTGGACGAATGGTCAGTGACCAAACGCGCCCCGAAACAAGCGGCCTGGCTGCATTCGGATGAGTTTGCCGGCGCGCCATTGGTGTCGCAGCAAGCTGCAGAGGCGGTCGTATGACCGCCTCCCGCTCTGGCAGGATAGTTGTCACTACTTAAAATTTAACCAGTTTGGGCGTTA
>CAYTIQ010000132.1:0-3205 GCA_964437935.1 uncultured Rheinheimera sp. | reverse complement strand
CATATGCTAATTCTCTCAAGAAAATTAGCCTCCGACAAACCCGGTATGATTCACTGCACCATTTAAAATAGTCCCAGCTGCTGCGAACTTGGAGGAACCTTGAATGAATGTACCTCTAAACGCCCCTTGAGCTACTTTTAATGCGCCTGATCCGACGAGGTTCAAACCAACGCGGCCCAATCCACCTAAAACTAAAGGCGCAGTTGTCAAATCAAACACAAGCTTCACCGCTTCCGTCTGAAGATTACTTGCCCATTGTTGAGTGTGTGCTGATATCGTTCTACCCCAGTCTTCCTGGGTCATTAAATCCGCACGGAAGCCATTAAAGCTGGCATTGCGCTGCGCGGTGGCTTGATGCACATTGTAAATGCCTCTCACTTCACCGTTATAAAACGCCGTTTGCGCTGCAGCTTTTGCAGTCAACCTGTTGCTGGCGTAAACGTAACTCATATCAGCTCTTTGACTGTCTCCCAAGGTTTGGCGAATTATCCCCAACACTTTATTGGCATCGTCCTGCGTACTCACGCCACCGGTATAGAATCGCGCTCGCTCTGAACCGTTCCCGAGTACCAATTCGTCACTGGCATATTGCTGGTCTTTATTCACACTACCGTGCAACACGCTGCTGTCACCTGCTGATGCACCAGAATCTCCGCGTACTGAGCCGTAATATTCCTCAGCGACCATCTGCACCGCTTTGTCAGGGGCGACGCCAGCACCAACCAGCTCGTCAACCCGTTTTTCATCACGTTGCTTTTGTTGTGGGGTACCTTTGCCTGCCATGCCACTGACTATGCTATTCCCCAACGCATTGCCAAAAGCATCGGGTAAAACAAAGCCCCGGTTAAATAAGGGCTTTATCATTTTATTGCTTCCCTGAATTATCCCTAACAAACGATGATTTTATGTGGGATTTTATAAGTGCAATAGCGATAATTAAGGCACCACCAAATAACCACGTCAAACTCCCGAACAGGAATAAAAATAGAAAATAATGCCTGAGGTATCCCCAGAAGTTGTATAGATAAAACAATAATTTAGGTGAAGACGGGAACATTCATGGCAGTTCCTGATCTGATCTTTCGCCAAAAACACCATACCTAAGAACACGCCATGAACGTTCAAACTATGCTCGCCGATTTTCTCGAAATTGTCACCCCAAAATCTTTTAACAAACATCTTCTGAATTCACTGACCGCGTCCTTGCAAAGTCTGCTTACCAACGGTCAGTGCTCTGTGACTGCAATTGGTCGAGGCATTGACAGTGATGCGCAAGAAAAGCATTGCATTAAACGCGCAGACCGGTTGCTCAGCCACACCACGATGCAACAGGAAGTTCCTGTGTTCTATGCGGCTATGACTGGGGCTTTAGTCAAAGGAAAACAACCACTTATCTTGGTTGACTGGAGTAATGCCGATAAAGAGCGTCGCCATTTTATTCTACGCGCGAGTTTGGCCGTTGAAGGCCGGGCGATGACGCTTTTGCAGATGGTCACGACCGAATCCGATTACAACTGCCCACACATGCACAAAGCCTTTTTGGCTCGGTTACAAGCAATGCTGCCTAAGCGCTGCCGGCCCGTCATTGTCACCGATGCGGGCTTCAAAGTGCCGTGGTTTAAAGAAGTGAGCTCCTTAGGCTGGCACTTTATCGGCCGCGTGCGCGGCAAAGTATCTGTCCGATTGCCAGGTAAAAGCGACTTTGTCAGCGTGGCAAAGGTGTACAAAAAAGTTCGGCAACAGCCGATGGTTCTGGGTGAAATAGCTCTGAGCCAATCGCAGGAATATGCTTGTCGCGCAGTCCTCGCCGGCAAGGGCTGCAAGCTTCGAAAAAAGGACAAACACCGCTTGTTTAAAGAGCCTTGGCTGCTGGTTTCTAACTTGGCCTATTGTTTTAATTATGCCAAGAAAATCAACAAACTTTATGCTGCACGAATGCAAATAGAAGAGGCATTCCGCGACCAAAAAAGCCAGACATATGGCCTTGGCAGCAACGCGCATCGGACAAAGAAAAAAGGTCGGTTAGAGGTGCTACTATTGCTGGCTGCGCTGGCCAACTGGCTACATTACATGCTGGGTCTGGCGGCAGAACTGGCCGGCAAGCATCGGTTGTTCCAAGCGAACTCGCTGAAAACACGCAGGGTGTTGTCGTTCAATTATCTGGGTAAACGACTGTGCCGCTTAGCCAGAGTGGGGATCAGCACTGAAGAAATACAGGCTGCAGTCAGGCAACTGCTTGAATGGGCTAGTGTATTTGACTGGTCAAATGTCAGGAAGGTAATTATATGATATTGTTAGATTATTTCTGGGGATCCGTCAGCACATTAACAGTAATGCCGATCATATAAGCATTTTTCAGATCGGTTGACCGTTCCAGTGGTTGATTTATAAAGGCCTGTTGCAGAGATGCCGCACGAACACCGTAGAACACCGTGGACACCCACCGGTACATCGGTTGGAAAGCGTTGTATCCAAAACAGAGAAATGCGCACTCAACTAAGTGCGCTTTCTTTTTATAGAGACGATTCAAAATGGTAGTTGCGTAGGTTTGGAACAAAAACACCGAACGAACACCGTGGACACCCATCGGTATATCCTATTTGGTATAGGAGTAAGCGTCGCACAGCCTGAAAAGAATAGGGCAAGCCCTGCCAAAATATTACGTGAAAACATTGTGTGCTTTACGCCCACCTCACAGGCAAGCAGCTTGTTGCGAGTCCGATGGCCGCAGGTCGTGATAGTTGAGGCGCTTGTTAGGCCAATCAACCTATTTGAATAGGTTAACTTTTGACGAACTGTCGCTATTTGCATCGAGTCCACGACCCATTGGTCCGCATTGTCTCGTCCCAATCAGCTCTTCTCATATAATAAGTGTCTTGATCTTGATAAATAAACCACCATTTCAAAGGCTCTCCGGAATCTGTAGTTCTGGTTTCATTTTGATATTGAAGCAAAAACATACCGTCGCCAACCTGAAGGATGTCCGCAAAAAAATTATTTCCATCATCGCGCTCAGCAAATTGTTTACGTTTATCTTTTGATAAGGTGTATGTAAATCCATCTTTCTCGCAACTACGCCCAGCACTTACCCACTTTCCGGGCATAGCTTCCAGCGGGTTACTTTTATAGCTAGGCAAACTTGCACATGACACCTGAGGTATCCCCAGAAGTTGTATAGATAAAACAATAATTTAGGTGAAGACGG
>CAYTIQ010000131.1:1076-3267 GCA_964437935.1 uncultured Rheinheimera sp. | reverse complement strand
TATTGATTGGAACGACAGCCATGCTGGAAGGTGTGGTTGTTGTTACGCTTACGAACAAACCGATGATTTTACGTTCCAGCTCGTCAGTCAGGTGGGTTTGATGCTTTTTAACGATTTGCGGCTCAAAAGTTCCAGCGCGGTCACGTGGTGTATTGAGCTCAAAGCTACCAGCTGCGCTTTTGACGGTTTTCGGTGTTGAGCCATTCTTGCGGTTAGAATCTTCATCGTTTTCAAGATGTTGCTCAAGCTCTGCTTGCATCGCGGCTTCCGTTAGCTGCTTAATAAGCGGGGTGAGAATGCCATCCTTGCCTGTTAAGCCTTTACCGGCTTTCAGCGCCGCGATGGCAGCGTCCATATCGAATGTTGGTTTGGTCATGTGTCATCTCTTTTAGTGTTATCTTAATGAAATGACACAGAATTTTGAACACTACCTAATGTATCCAAATGGATATTGCTACTCTAAAAGAAATAACTATTTATTTTTAATTGTTTTTTTGGGGCAGGTTTTTGCAATGATATTTCTGATGTATTTGAAAAGTATAAGTAATAACTAAACATGGACAGTTATTTTAGTATGTCAAAAGGACACTCATAACGCAGTGTCCTTTTTTCTATTCAAACTGCGCAAAATCAACAGCAGCCCGTTCAGTAATTTCCAATAGAAGTGCTCAGTCCTCACCAGCAGGCCTGTCAATGTGGTTCTGCGCCTACATAGTACACAAAAATACGAAGGTCTGCGGTTTAAGTAAAGCCGACATTTAGTTTCTCTGAAAATAAGTAATGTTAGATTCGCAATTCGCTCATAGTTTACGCTCAATTAATTGGATGATTGCTGCAACTGGTGGTTACATGAAAGTGCAACGGGTGGTAAGCAGCCAGTGATCATGGTGGTAAATTGGGGTGAAGTTTTACACTCTCCCAATACTTTCGGCAAACGCCTTCATTTCAGACGTAAGATTTGGTTTGTTTAATCGAAAGTCAGACAAACACTTCCGTGCGTTAGTATTGATTACAAAATAGCGAATTATTAAGACTGAATAACTTTGCTTTTAAAACAAAACTAGAAAATTAAGACTCAAACTGATTTTTTAGATCATTATTTTGTTCAATACCGAAAATAATCAGCAATTACGGTGGTTTGAAGGTTTTCAGTCATGTGTTTAGTCTGATATTTTCATAGGTAGTAAAGAACTGGACAGCAAAAAAATCATCCAGCCAGTCTGGATAGAATGAACGTTTTAGCGTGGCGTCATTAAACGCATGGACAATAGAGTTTAAATCTTGGGATAGATTTAATGCCTCGTCCTTGGTATCGCAAATCTTAATCAGCGTGTTATTGACCCGCTGAAGCTCACCTGTAACCGGCTCAAAAGCCTTGGCTACGAAGTCCATGTGTGCGTCGTGATAAAACGAGATGGTTAGCGCACAGCGCGGTTTAACCGGTTCATGTGTGGCTTTATCTAAATGTGTCTTTAGCACTGCACTGAAATCGATTTGCGCTTGCTCAATATTGCTCAGGTCCATCACCTGATACCGTGAAAGTGAAGCCATTATCACTCGGCACCAGAATCGCGCTACAAATTAGCCAGGGCCGCATCGGCTTGGCCCATGTGCAAGGTTAAATCGGCGTCTTCAGTAGGTGTTACATAACGGGCACCAATGCTGACACTGATCGCCATCGGCTGCGCCGCGTGCATCAGCGGTTGACTAGCCACCGCTAGCAATAACGCTTCTAACAACAAATTGGCCATGTCGATTTCGGTGTGCTGGAGTAGCAGTGCAAACTCGCTTTCGCCCAAGCGCGCCAACAGATCTGAGGCACGGACGGCTTTTTGCAAGCGCTTGGCCACATCGAGCAGCACGGCGTCCGCGACAGTCTCATCAAGGGTCGCCGCAAGACTTGGCCAGTGGTCAATTTCGATGATAGCCAACACATAGCCCAAATCTGATGGCTGCAGTGTGCTGCAGTGCTGGACAAATGCCCGACGATTCGGCAAGCCCGTGTGGGGGTCTTGCAATGCCATGTGTTGCAACTGCGCTTCGGCCTTGTTGCGTGCTTCGGCTTGTTCCACCGCATAAAACAACCCAGCGAGAGCTGTACAAAGCGGCTGCAGAAACTGCGCATCTGCGCTTGTGTAAGGGCCGAGTTTGTTGGCAATACCAATCATGCCGACCAGTTGCTGTTGCAACA
>CAYTIQ010000131.1:0-1066 GCA_964437935.1 uncultured Rheinheimera sp. | reverse complement strand
AACATAATGGGTAAACCCAAAAAGCGAAAAATCCGTGGATGACCTGCTGGCGTGCCCTTGGCGGCTGGATGCAGGTGTGGCTCATTGCTCAGCACCACCTGTGCTGTGGTGATCACTTGTCCGAACAGGTTGTCAAAACGGTCGAAATACAAGGCACCTTGTTGATATTGCTGCACCAACTGTTGGCTTTGTTCATTCCATGCCAATTCGGTGATCGCCCGGATCAACCAACGTGGGTGGCCGTCCACCCGTTGCATATGGCCGATAAATGCAAACTGACTGTCGGCGATGTCGGTTAGTTCAGGCAGGATCTCGCGACAGGCACTGGACAGATCTCGATGTTGCAGATATGCCGTTTGCGCTTTATTGATAAAACTCAGCAGCTGACGCTGTTTTTGATCCTGCAGCTCTGCCTCTTTGCGATAGGTCACATCACGATGGGTGCCTGCCAGTCGCAGCGGCGTGCCATCCGCTGCCCGTTCGACAACTTTGCCGTACGTTTCCACCCACACCCAGTGACCCGCCGCATGGCGTAGCCGATAACTAGTTGAAAACACAGCGCTTTCGCCCGATAAATGCTGTTGCAATTGCCGTTGAACCTGTTGCTGATCCGCAGGATGGATCAAGCCTTGCCAAAAACGACTGCTGGAATCATACAGCTCGAAGTCTAAGCCAAGCATATCGCACCAGCGGCGATTGACCTTGCTGGTGTCGGAGGCAAGATGCCAATCCCATGTTCCCAACCCAGATGCATCCAACAACAAACGCATTTGTTGGTTGGTTTCGAGCATTTTTTGCTCCATGTAGCGGTCTTGCGAATGATCGGTGACCAATGCATGGATGGTCTCTAGCTTGCCTTCTTCGCTGAAAAAGGCTTGGCTGCTGAACTTGACCCAAAAGCTTTGCCCTTTGGGGGCCTGCAGTTGCAGGTTGACTTCACTGTGGGCGACGCCGGCATGGTGGTTTTGCAGGGCAGAATTAAATTCCACTGAGCTGGCATGCGGTAAATAGTCTTCAAAGCGCTGTTGTTGCGTTTGTAGCAGGTCGAAGGTGAGACCACAGATCC
>CAYTIQ010000130.1:0-3514 GCA_964437935.1 uncultured Rheinheimera sp. | reverse complement strand
CCCTTCTAGGGGGCCTAAAGCAAAGCCACCTCCTATGGAGGTGGATTTTTACTGCGCACTGTTGAGGGCTGATTTAGACGTTGGGCGTTAAGTAACGCTGACGTTTTTGCGGTTTGACTTGCTGCAAATCCACCAGCACGAGGCCATCGACACACCCGGCAAAGTCGGGGTCGACGCCAAAGGCTAAAAATTGCACGCCGCCGCGTTCGGTTAAATCGGCATATTGTTTATACAGCGTTGGCACCGTCACGCCCATTTCGGCCAGTAGGTGTTTGAGTTGAACAAAATCCTCGTCGGCGTCGTGGCCTGAAAAATACTGCTCAAATTGCGCCATGGTCTGGAAATCTAGCTGATAGGGTTGATGGGCACAGGCGAGCTCGCTGCGACTGCCGTGATAAAGGCTGTAGTAATACACCAACAAGTCGCGCGCTGCTTTGGGGTAACTGGCCGAAATCGACACTCCGCCAAACAAGTAGCGAATATCTGGGCGTTGTTTTAAATAGGCGCCAATGCCTTGCCAGAGATAATCCAAGCTGCGTTTTCCCCAATACTTGGGTTGCACGAAACTGCGGCCAAGTTCAAGCCCTTGTGCAAAATATGGCGTCATCTCGGCGCTGTAATCAAACAAGCTCGCGGTGTAGATGGCATCAACGCCCTGGCTGTCGAGCAGTGCGTTGGCATCGGCAAAGCGGTAAGCACCGGCGATCTCAAGATCGGTCGGGTCCCACAAAATTAGCTGTAAATAATGGCTGTCGAAGCGGTCGATGTCGCGACGCAGGCCTGTGCCTTCGCCAACGGCACGAAAACTCAGTTCACGCAGTCGGCCGATTTCACGCAACAAGGCCGAGCTTTGTTGATGCTGATACAGATAAATTTGTTTGCCATCGGAGGTTTGCCCCAGCAAAGGGCAGGCTTCAATGGCTTTTTTCAGCACTTGCCGCTCTTCAGGATGGGCGATGGCGCGTTCGGTGCGAAACAGCGGTGATTTATCTTTGCCAATTCGGTACAAATGTTTTTTAAACAGTTTACTTAAAGCGGGGAGATCCAACTGCACAGCTTGGTAACTGTTATACGGTACTAACTCACCGATGCGCATGCGGATATGTTTATGTTTTTGCTTAAACATTTCCTTAACCAGCAACATGGTCGACAACGGCTTGTACAGCATGGATGCACCGTAAAACAACGCTGAATTGCGCGCATCGATAAACACTGGCAACACCGGGGCTTTGGCGGCGCGAGCAAAGCGTAAAAAACCGGTATGCCATTTGCCGTCACGAATGCCATTGGGGGCTAAGCGTGATACTTCACCGGCTGGGAATAAAATCAGCGCACCTTCGTGATGTAGATGCTGCGCGATGGCGTCTAAATGTTTGCGCTCGGTACCGCCTTGCATGTTGTTCACCGGCAGGAGTAGCTCGCGCAGTGGCGGCAGGGCATTTAACAATTGATTGGCCACTACGCGCACATCCGGCCGGATGTCACTGACGAGCTTAATCAGCGCCAGGCCATCCAGCGAGCCGATCGGGTGGTTGGCAATGATCACCACGCGACCTTGACTTGGCACGCGTTCCAGTTCGTTATCTGGAACCTGATAACGAAAGCTAAAGTAATCCAGCACTTGCTCGACAAACTCAATGCCTTGCAAATGCGGGTAGCGCTCGGCGAAATGGACAAAATCCTGTTCGTGCAGCAGTTGTTTCAGCATGCCGGTGACCGGTTTGGCCAGCCAGGGTTTATCGGAGAGGGTTGGTAAATGTTGTGCGACCAGTTGTTCTGCGTTGATCATCAAAGCGTCCTGTCATTGCGCGGCGATGCGATACCGTCAATCTAGGCAGTGGGTATGACAATCCCGTCACAGATTTATGGCAGTTTGGCGAAATTTCAGTCAGTACTTCAGGCGGCCGCTGCAGATCATGGCTTTCATGCGATGGTTTTTTCGATAGAATCAAGGCACTTAGCAAAGCGCCACAGCGCACCGATACAGAGAACTTTCGACATGGCTGATGTGACAACCCCGCAGGCGATTGCGCTGGTGATCCCCGACCGTAAACTAGAACAATTGCAGCAGCAATTAAGCGCGTTACTACCGAATGTTCCGGTATGGATTTATCCCGATATCCCCAATCCGGAGGCGGTGGCTTTTGCAGTGGTGTGGAAACAACCCCCCGGTAGTCTTGCCAGTATGCCGAACTTAAAAGCGCTGCAGTCGTTTGGCGCCGGAGTGGATAACATTTTGTCGGACTTGACCTTACCTCATTTACCGCTGGCGCGAATTGTCGACCCAGACTTGGCCAGTTCGATGGTGAATTATGTCGATACCATGGTGCGTTATTATCGTTTGCGGCTGGATTTATTTGCCACTCAGCAACAGCAAGGGCTATGGAAGCCGAAAAGTGTCCGTCGATTGCAGCACATCTGCGTGTTAGGGCTCGGTGAGTTAGGTGGGGCGGTGGCGCGGAATTTCCTGCAACAAGGGTATACCGTCAGCGGCTGGTCCTATCATCAAAAGCACATCGATGGTGTGCATTGTTACGCCAAACAGACCGAAACCACGCCTGATAGCGCGCTGCAAGCCGCGCTGCATGATGCCGATGTGGTGGTGTGTTTGTTACCGCATACGCCTGAAACGGATAATTTGTTAAACGCCACCCGGCTTAGCTATTGCAAAACCGGTGCGGTGCTCATCAATGTCGCCCGTGGCGCTATTCTGGATGATGAGGCACTGCTGCACGCTTTAGATCGTCAGGCGTTGTCAGCCGCTTGTTTGGATGTGTTTCGGCAAGAGCCGCTGCCGGCTGCACATCCGTTTTGGCAACATCCTGCCATCACGCTGACACCGCATATCTCGGCGGTCACCAATGCAACGACCGCAGTGGCGCAAATTGCTGAAAATTATCAACGTGCCATGGCCAACCAACCATTATTGCATCCAGTGGATGTCAGTCGTGGCTATTAAACGGCCCGAAGGAGTACTTTGCAATGAGTTATACCCTAGAGCTAGAGGGTGGATTGGCGCTGTTAACCTTGCAGCGCCCCGATAAAAGTAATCTATTAACGCCGCAGTTATCCACTGAGATCGCCGACGCGTTACATGCGTTGTATCAAGACCCACGCTTAACCGTCCTTGCGGTTCAGGGATCTGGCCGCAGTTTTTGTGCGGGTGCGGACCTTGGCGCTTTGCAACAAGCCAGCATGGGGGATGGCGCGATATTGCATCAGCTCTACAGCGCATTTCGTGCGGTCGCCGCTTGTCCTGTGCTGACCGTCGCGTTGGTCAACGGTGCGGCGACCGGCGCTGGGATGAATTTAGCCATGGCGTGTGATATTCGCTTAGCAGCCCCTGAGGCATGGTTTGAATCGCGTTTTTTTCAGTTGGCCATTCATCCCGGTGGCGGCCATACGGCCTTGTTACCGCAACAAGTCGGCTGGCAGCAAGCGGCTGCCATGTTGTTAGCCGGTGAGCGGATGCATGCCCAAGATGCGCTGCGGTTGGGGTTTGTCAATGCGCTCT
>CAYTIQ010000129.1:0-3622 GCA_964437935.1 uncultured Rheinheimera sp. | reverse complement strand
CCCCTTCTAGGGGGCCTAAAGCAAAGCCACCTCCTATGGAGGTGGATTTTTACTGGAGCACGTTGTGTGCTGCCGATGTAGACACAAAGGCGACATCACGCCAAGTGTCGACTATCCTAATCAAATCCGTGCTGTGCTGCGCCCGCAGCCGCCTTTGCAGGTGACGCCATGAAACAATATGCCCTTTATCAAGTAGACGCCTTTACTGACCGACTGTTCCACGGCAACCCTGCCGCGGTTGTACCGTTGTCTGAATGGTTAAGTGATTGCCGAATGTTGCAAATCGCGCAAGAGAATAACTTATCGGAGACGGCGTATATCATCGAGCAGGCCACAGGCGTGTATCACATTCGTTGGTTCTCGCCGGTGTGTGAAATTGATTTTTGTGGCCACGCGACGCTCGCAGCGGCATTTGTGGTGCTCAAACAACAACCGCAACTGCAGTCCGTGCGATTTATCACCCAAAAAGTCGGGGAGTTGCAGGTCGAACGTCACCCAAGCGGTGGTTTCTTAATGGATTTCCCGGCGCGACCACCGCAGTGGGTTGACGATGTGCCCGATGAATTGCTGGCAGGATTAAGCCAAGCCCCGCGCCAAGTGCTGCGCAGCGACCAAGCCTGGTTTGCAATTTACGACCATTGTGATCAGGTACTCGCGCTCAAACCCGACTTGGAGCTGTTAAAAACCTTGTGGCCTTACGATGTGGTGGTTACAGCTCCAGGTTATGGCTTTGAACAGCATCAATATGATTTTATCAGTCGCTACTTTTGGCCAGCCAACGGCGGGGCGGAAGATCCAGTCACCGGTTCTATTCACGCGGGGCTTGGCCCGTATTGGGGCGAGCGGCTGGGCAAAGATCAGCTAAACGCCTATCAAGCCTCGGCGCGCGGCGGTAGTTTACAGCTCAGTTTGCAAGGTGAACGGGTGCAAGTGTTAGGGCACGCCGTGTTGTTTATGCAAGGGCATTTATGGGTACCGCAATAGCGGCACCCATCAGGCCTTCACCTAAAACACATCACTGAGTAATTCCACCACCACACCGGTGGCGATGGCGACTAAGACCAAATCGCTGCCAACTTGACTCCACTGGCAACCGTCCCGAGCGGGGAGTTGCTGCACATACGAAGCTGGTAATTGCTGACGGGCTAAACCCGGTGGCAGCGGCTTGCCGCGTGCTAGTTGTTTGCGGATCCCTGGCGGCAACGGTTTAGCACCTTGCAACTGATACTGCGCGGCCAGTTGACGGGCGGTGCCCACGGTCAATGTCACTCCCGCCATTTGCACAGATAACTGAGCATCGACCTCGGTTGAGCTGGTTGGCTGCTCGTGTTGCGTTTTGGCTTTGCCATGACTATGGCCTTTACCTGGATCTGCCACTGCCTGCGACGAATGCACAATACAGAGCGACCAAAACGAAAGCGCTATCATAGTAACAAGCGGTTTGTACGGCATAAAAAATTTCTCCTGTAATTATTCGATCAGTAAAGACTAATTTTCTCGATTAAACAACAAGTTAAAAAATGACAAATTATTACAACTTATAACAACTGTGAATTTTTCTAAGGGTGGGGGGTGCTTTTTTCGGCAAAGATCTGCCATGTTGCTAGCACAGCTGAAGTCTTCCGGCGGCGACAGATTGACAAAAAAACACGATAAATACCGGAAATAGCAACACTCCAGGCAACACGACCTACAGGAACACACCCATGCAAAAAATTAACAAAATCGCCCCATTAGCGTTTGCCATCGCAGCAGGTTTATCTGCGTCAGCCTATGCGGGTGAGCGTGTCGTTATTCACGTCGACAATGCAGAAAAAGCCGCGCTGATCCAACAAGTCAAACAAGATGGCGGCGTGGTGCGAGTCGATGCGGACGGTTTTATCGCTGTTGAATACAAAACTAAAAAAATGACGGATGTCAGCAGCCAAATGGCAGTGAAAAACCCGCGTTGGAAAGTGGAAGCGGACCCAATCCGTAAACCATTAGCGCTGTTTAACGATGACGTGGGTAACCCAAGCTTAAAGCAAATTACGCCGTATGCTGTGTATCAATCACAAGCGAACCAAGTGCCGTTCCAATTCAGCACCTCGCCTAAAGTGTGTATCATCGACTCAGGGTTAGACCGTACCAACACCGACTTCGATTGGGGCGTGATCACAGGTGACAACGATTCCGGTACTGGTAGCTGGGATGTCAACGGTGGCCCACACGGTACGCACGTTGCGGGGACTATCGCCGCTGCGAATAACGGCATTGGTGTGGTCGGTATGGCACCAGGTGCCAAACTGCACATCATCAAAGTATTTAATGAAGCAGGCTGGGGGTATTCATCAGACCTAGCTTACGCCGCGCAAAAATGTACCGCAGCGGGCGCTAAAATCATCAGCATGAGCTTAGGTGGTGGCGGTTCCAACACCGCGGAATCCAATGCCTTTGCTAACTTCGTCAACGCCGGCGGTTTAGTCATCGCTGCAGCGGGTAACGATGGCAACAACGTGCGTTCATACCCAGCAGGGTATCCATCGGTGATGATGGTGGGTGCGAACGACGGCAACAACGCCATCGCCAGCTTCTCACAATTCCCAAGCTGTACGTTGAACGGCAAAACCGATGAAAACACCTGTGTGGAAGTCACCGCCGGTGGCGTCGATACGCTGTCTACGTACCCAGCGGGCGGCGCAACGTTGCCAAACCTGAGCACGAACCTGGGTTCTTACGCGTCATCTGCAATGGAAAACGTCGGTTCAGCATCAGGCGCGACTTTCTACATGGGCACTGCGGAAACCATCAACAGCAATGCCGCAGGCAAAATCTGTTTAATCGACCGTGGCGTGATTTCGTTCCACGACAAAGTCAACAACTGCCAAAAATCAGGTGGTATCGGTGCTGTGCTCATCAACAACACCGCCGGTATGTTAGCTGCAACCTTGGGCACCACCAACGTGACGAGCATCCCAGCTGTTGGCGCTGCGTTTGAAGACCGCACCGCATTATTAGCTGCAACTTCTGCCACAGTGGAAGTTAAAGCGGGCGATTACGGCTACATGAGCGGTACGTCGATGGCAACCCCAGCGGTATCGGGTGTCGCCGCGCTGGTATGGTCAAACTTCCCAAGCTGTACCGGTGCACAAATCCGTTCAGCGCTGAAGAAAACTGCCAAAGACGCAGGCGCTGCCGGTAAAGACGTGTACTTCGGTTACGGTATTGTGCAAGCCAAAGATGCGGTGAATTACCTGACACAATATGGTTGTGCCGGTAACGGTTCAGGTGGCGGCACAGCGTCAATCACATTAACGGCATCCGTTCGTTATGTTGGCAGAACTCGTTATGCTGACTTGGCTTGGGCAAACGCCACCACATCAAGTGTTGATATCTACCGTAACAACGTGAAAGTGCTGACGACGCCAAATGACGGTTCACAATCAAACAGCCCAACAGCCAAAGGCACTTACAGCTATAAAGTGTGTAACGCTGGTAGCACCACAACCTGTAGCCCAACGGTCACTGTGACATTTACTAAATAAGTTCAAAGCAAACCATTGAACTGCGAAAAAGGGCCGGATGGCCCTTTTTTATTGTCAATTTAAAACCACCTCCTATGGAGGTGGTGATCGGCCAGTCG
>CAYTIQ010000128.1:0-3851 GCA_964437935.1 uncultured Rheinheimera sp. | reverse complement strand
ACCGCTGACCTCTTGCATGCCATGCAAGCGCTCTCCCAGCTGAGCTATAGCCCCACTCTACTGATGTTACTTAGCATTTTCACGCTGCGTTGCATCACAGAACGAGGCGCATTTTATGAGTGGTGCCTTGAGGTGTCAAACAATATTTTAGCGCCTTCTGTTCGTTCGGCCAATTTTTATGCTTTTTCTCAATAATTTGGCCAGCAAGTGAACAAATTTATATAAGTCAGCTGTTTGGCTGTTTTTTTCCAAACCACGGGTGGAAGGATTTAGCCAGTCCCACCAGCTATGGTAAGATGATGGAATAACACGAGTTAGGATATCCCGATGTACGAAGGCTATTACGGATTAAAAGAACGCCCTTTTCAATTAACCCCGAACCCGAACTGTTTTTTTGCAGGCAAATTGCATAAGCGAGCCCTCGCCTATCTGCAATATGGCTTAAGCCAAGGTGAGGGTTTTATTGTGATCACGGGCGACATTGGTACAGGTAAAACCACCATTGCCAATCAATTGTTATCTAAACTCGATCAAAACCAATTAGTAGCCAGGCAAATTGTCACGTCTAAATTATCGCCTGATGATTTATTGCGGATGATTGTCTCAATTTTTCAGCTACAACCGCGCGATCACAGCAAGGCCGGCTATTTAGAAGCGATCTCATCGTATTTAACGATGCTGGCCCAACAAAATAAACGGGCGTTGTTGCTCGTGGATGAGGCGCAGAATCTGCCGCTTGAATCTATTGAAGAATTGCGGATGCTGTCCAATTTCCAGTTAGCTGGCAAGCCGTTACTGCAAAGCTTTTTATTGGGGCAAAATGAATTAAACGCCATCATTCAGTCCCCGCACATGGAGCAATTTCGGCAACGGATCATCGCTTCGTCCAACCTGACCGCACTGGCTGAAGACGATTGCCAAGCATATATCCAATACCGCATCGAACAAGCAGGTGGCGATGCTACGATCATCAAAGCCGATTGCTTTCCACTGATCCACCAGTTCACTCGTGGCATCCCTCGGAAAATCAATAACCTCATGGATCGGGTGTTGTTGTTCGGATTTTTAGAAGACAAAACAGAATTCCATGCTAGTGACATTCAGCAGGTGATCGACGAGATTAGCGGTGAAGTCGCCAATCAAGCTCACTATCACCCCGTGGAGGTCGCTCAACAAGCGCCCGCTCCTGTTACAGAGCAAGCCAAAGCGCCGCTGAGCGAGCCGACGCCCTCTCCTGCCAACCCTTATCAAGCGATGCTCAGTGAGCTCAGCGTGCTGTTAGATACTAGTTTACAAAATAAAATCAAAATGGCACAGCAACTGGACGAGTTGTTAAACCATCAACACCATCAAGTGATGCAGCAGAAAAAACAAAACCCAGGTGATTAGCCTGGGTTTTCTATATCAACACCATGTATCAAAGCTGATAGGTCAGTGTCAACGTTAAGCGATTTTCGTTGAACGCAAACTCTTCGTTGTCATAGTCATTGTTGCTACGCGATACCTGCAACACGCCTGATAACTGCTTATTCATCTGACGGTTTAAACTAAAACTGACATTACGAAACTCGCCTGAAAAACTACTTTCAATAGGCGTTACCGTTACATCATCGGACGATGAATCAGAGACGTTAAAGTTCAGCGACGCTGACATCCGCTTGTTCAGTTCATAATTGGCGCTCGCACCAAAATTACGTTCATCACGAACCGAATTTTGATTGACATAGGTGTCTTTGCGACGGCCTATTTGCGATTGAAGTTTCAGCCGATTAAAGTCATACCCGAGCACAAAATCAGCACTGCGGCGGATCACCGTAAACTCATTTAAGTCCGTGCCAGGCGTTGAGATGTTGTAATAATTCTCACCGACCCGCGGAATATAATCTTTAGTCGGTGGCTGAAAGCAAGAGTCCAGCGACGGCGTGGCGCCAGGTGGACACACATACAAGCCGGTGGAAGCTCCAGCCGAAGACAAAGCCAGCAACGAGCCAACTTGGTCTGAGCCTGAGATCTTCATCCGTAAATGCTGGGTGGTGTATTCACCTGAAAACTCGGCAGTCCGACCAAAGAAACGGCGGTCTAAGGTGGCGCTGAGTTTGGTTCGACGTGTCGGTTTAAACTCTAGTTGCGTTCCAACATAGGCTTTGTTGCCTTCGTTGGACATTAAGGTGTTGTAAGTCACGTTCCAGTAGCTTTGATTACCAATTTGCCATTCTAAACCACCACCCACCGAGCGATAGTTCGCCGCTGACGCAAACAAACTCGAGGTTTCAGTCTCGGTCAAACCCGAGTTACGTTCTACCCGCGCTTGACCAATCATCTTGATGGTATAAAAAAATGGCATGCCAACCACGCCATACAACGACTTGGTGGTTAAATCGCCAAGTTGTTGACGTGACGTGTTGTTGTGGTTAGCGGTGATGCCCCAAAAGAACGCCCGACTGCGGTCACGCGAGTCCAGTTGCAGATTAATACTGGCGACTTGGTTATCTAAATCAACACTCGATAACAGTGGGTCTGACGTTGTCAGCGTCTCATCTTCAAGACCATCACTGCGATAATCACTGAGCGAAAAATTAGCGTTTAAGCTCCAATAGGTCGAACGATCAAATTTCCAGGATTCGGTTAACTGTGTCGAACGGCTCTTCACCAAACGATCCGAGGCATTGTATTTATCCAAGCCACGGCCACCAAAGGAACCGTTCCCAGCAATTCGGTAATCTTGGGACGTACTAAAGCCTACCACAACGGAGTCGCCAAGCAGTTTTAACTGATTTCGCCAGTTGTAGGTCATATAACTTTCATCATCACGCAAGCTGTCGCGAAAGGTGATGAAGCTACCGCCTACCGACGCAGAGGTGGATAAGGTCTTTCCTTCTTCACTAAACGAAAGCGACGGTGCAATATCCAAAGAACCTACCCGGTCCTTACCGGCGGCCGATTTTTGGTACAGACCGACGGCGTTCGTTGTCAATGAAGGCTTAAACATAGGCTCCGCCATGGCGGTTGACTGCGTCAACACGCCGATAGCTGCAATCACCTTGACTACATCCTTATTCGCCATAATAGCCATAACCGTATCCATAGCCTTTATCGCGACTGTAATGCGCTTTGTTAATCACAAAGCCTGCTGCAATATCTTTTGGCAGCATCGAAATCGCTTTTTCTAACTCATTGAGATTGGTGCGCTTTTCTTCACAGACAATTAGCGCCTGACCACACATTGCGGCCAAAATCGATGTTTCGTTGACGCCAAGCAACGGTGGCGCATCGACGATCACAATCCGATCTGGATAACGCGTTGCAAACTCTTGCGCTAGCTTGGCCATCTTGTCACTGGCTAACAACTCAGTACTTAAGTGGTGCGGACGCCCTGCGGCTATCACTTTCAGTCGCTCGACATTGGTGCTGAAAATGATATCGCCAGCGTTGTATCGATCGTCACTTAAATAATCGGTTAAGCCCACCGGCAACTGGATGTCTAGGGTTCTAGATACATTTGGCCGCAACACATCAGCATCGACTAACAACACCGTTTTATCTTGCTCAAGGGCAATGCTAAGTGCCAAGTTCACGGCGGTAAAGGTTTTACCCTCTGATGGCCGCGAGCTCGACACCATGATTAAATTGGCGTGGTTTAAAGTACTGCTAAGCGGACCAAAGGCGTTATTGATGAGTTTGCGTTTGATTTGGCGGAACTCTTCAAAAATCAACCGGCGATCCGTTGATAAGGTAGCAAAACCCAAGGCATCCAAACGTTTTAAATCGACATCAATGTAGTTCTTGCTAACTGGAGTGTAAGCGTAACACAAACCCCACATTCCTCAGTTAGCTAAACCACCATACCCTGT
>CAYTIQ010000127.1:0-4255 GCA_964437935.1 uncultured Rheinheimera sp. | reverse complement strand
CCCGTTATCGGTTTTTTGTACTTGCAACAACGGGGCGGACCATACATTTTTATGCACCAACTATTTTCTAGTGGTTACGATGCACGGCCATATCCGCCAATGCTGCTAAGGCCTTTTTGTATGGTGAATCGGTTAAAACTGCTAATTGTGCTTTTGCCAATTCAGCCTCTAACTCCGCTTTTTGCCGAGTGTATTGAAGCGCATTGGTTTCACGCATCGCTTGCAGAATCAATTCAAGGTTGTCCATACCATCACAATTGATAATGGCAGAGCGGATAAGTGATTGTTGAGTTTCATTACCATGTTTCAGTGCATGGATCAGAGGGAGTGTTGGTTTGCCTTCGGCTAAATCGTCACCCACATTTTTACCGAGCTCGGCCACATCGGCTTCGTAATCTAATACATCGTCAATGAGTTGGAATGCAGTGCCCAAGTGCAGACCATATAACCGAAGCGCTTCTGTGATTTCAGGCGGTTGGTCGGTAATAATACCTGCTAACTCAGTCGCGGCCTCAAACAAACGTGCTGTTTTGCAGTAGATGACCTGCATGTAATTTTCTTCAGTTGTCTCAGGGTCATTGACGTTCATCAACTGCAACACTTCGCCTTCTGCAATCACGTTGGTAGCATCGGCTAAGATTTCCATCACGCGCATCCGTCCAAGCGAGACCATCAATTGAAAAGCGCGGGTATAAAGGAAATCGCCAACCAGCACACTAGCTTGGTTCCCAAAAACCGCATTTGCTGTTTCTTTGCCGCGGCGCAGCATCGACTCATCGACCACATCATCGTGTAATAGAGTCGCAGTGTGAATAAACTCAACGATCGTGGCGAGAGTATGGTGTTGAGTTCCCTCATAGCCCAACGCCCTTGCCGCTAATACTGCTAATAACGGACGAATACGCTTGCCGCCGCTATTGACGATATAAATACCGATCTGATTGATTAACGCGACATCAGATGTTAATTGTGAGAATATATGTTGATTGACGGCATTCATATCAGCATCGCTGAGTTGCCGGATTTCATCGAGCGTCATTGGGTTAATTCACTGCGGATTAGATAGCTGGATTCTACATCAATCAGTTAGAACGAAAAACCGCTTCGAAGATCCTTTTTACGTTGCTTTGATCTTTTTCAATATTACTCTTGCGGCTACAGGGGAAATTGCGTACAATTCGCGCCCTGTGAATCTAATTGACACGCCCCTTTTAGGCTTGGCGTGATTATGTACGGAGTTAACTATGTACGCGGTTTTCCAAAGTGGTGGTAAACAGCACCGTGTGACGGAAGGTCAAACCCTTCGTCTAGAATTACTGGACTTAGAACAAGGCGCGACCGTTGAATTCCCGGCGTTGATGATTGTCAACGGCGACGACGTTAAAATCGGTACTCCTGTTGTTGAAGGCAGCAAAGTGGTAGCGGAAGTGATCGCTCATGATCGCGGCGATAAAGTAAAAATCGTAAAATTCCGCCGTCGTAAGCACTACCGTAAACAAGCTGGCCACCGCCAGTGGTTTACTGAAGTGAAAATCACTGGTATCAGCGCTTAATTCTTGGGAGTAACGAACCATGGCAAGTAAAAAAGGTGTAGGTAGTACACGTAACGGTCGTGATTCAGAAGCGAAACGCTTAGGTGTTAAGCGCTTCGGTGGCGAATCAGTTTTAGCTGGTAACATCATCGTTCGTCAACGTGGTACTAAATTCCACGCTGGCACCAACGTGGGCATCGGTAAAGACCATACTCTGTTCGCTTTGACTGACGGTAAAGTTCAGTTTGAACAGAAAGGTGTAAACAACCGCAAATACGTCAGCATCGTTGCCGAGTAATCGACAACTATGGTGAGAAAGCCCCGCAGTTGCGGGGTTTTTTTTTGTTTAAATTGAATCGGCCGTGCAGCATCGCAAGCGTGGTCAAACGGTTTATAATGATTGCAGCTCTGCAAGCAGGATAAGGCATTATGAAATTTGTTGATGAGGCGCTAGTCCGAGTCGAGGCTGGTGACGGTGGCAACGGTATTATCAGTTTCCGTCGAGAAAAGTTTGTAGCCAAAGGTGGCCCGAACGGTGGTGACGGTGGTGATGGTGGTGATGTTTACCTTCAGGCTGATTCGAATTTAAACACGTTGGTTGATTATCAATTCGAGAAGTTCCATAAAGCGGAACGTGGTCAGAATGGTATGTCAACCAATTGTACTGGTAAACGTGGATCTGATTTAATCTTGCGTGTTCCTGTAGGGACACGTGCCATTGATATTGATACCGAAGAGGTATTGGGTGATTTGACCAAAAATGGTCAAAAATTGATGGTCGCCAAGGGTGGCTGGCATGGATTGGGTAACGCCCGTTTCGCGAGTCCAACTAATCGCACGCCACGTAAAAAGACCAATGGAACTCCAGGCGAAGTACGTAACTTAAAGCTCGAATTGTTGCTGCTTGCTGATGTGGGGATGCTGGGCCTACCTAATGCCGGTAAATCTACGTTTATCCGTGCAGTGTCGTCTGCCAAGCCAAAAGTTGCGGACTATCCCTTTACGACATTGGTACCAAACTTGGGTGTGGTGCGTACTGAAGCTGAAAAGTCTTTCGTTATTGCCGATATCCCAGGATTAATTGAAGGTGCTGCCGAAGGTGCAGGTTTAGGAATCCAATTCCTTAAACACTTAGAACGCTGTGGCTTGTTAATCCATCTTGTTGACGTTCTACCGGCTGACGGCTCTGATCCTGCCGAAAATGCCAAAGTGATCGTCAATGAATTAGCAAAGTATTCTGACAAGCTAGCCAATAAACCACGTTGGTTAGTCCTTAATAAAATTGATTTGGTTTTAGAAGATGAGTTAGAAGAAATCCAGCAACGTGTAGTTGAAGCGCTGGATTGGACTGGTGCCGTGTATCACGTGTCAGCAGCCTCTAGAACCAACACAGACGCATTGTGTCGTGAGATTCGTACCTACTTGGATCAATTACCGAAAGAAGTAGTGGTTGAAGCTCAAGTCGATCCTGTGCAGTTTAAATGGGATGACTATCACAACGATGTCTTACACGTTGCAGATGACTTTGATGATGAAGACTTTGACGAAGATGACGATGAGGATTATGGCGTCGAAGTTATTTATCGCCGTTAATTAGCAAGGAGCCTGTGTTGATTTCGATGATTGCTGCGATGGCCCATAATCGGGTTATTGGTAAAGACAACCAAATGCCATGGCATCTGCCCGCAGATTTGGCGCACTTTAAGAAAGTCACCACAGGCAAACCGGTCATTATGGGTCGTAAAACCTTTGATTCCATAGGTCGATTATTGCCTGGTCGACGAAATATCATTGTATCGCGCCAGGCGAAACCTGGGTTGCTAGCAGCGGATTGGGTGCACTCGTTGGAAGAAGCGCTATCTTTGGTTGCTGATGTCCCTGAGGTGATGGTCATTGGTGGTGCTGAGCTCTATAAACAGGCATTACCACTGGCTTCACGGCTTTATATTACGGAAATAGAACTCTCCACGACAGGGGATGCCTTCTTCCCTGATTATCAATCGAGTGCAACTTGGGCTTTAGTTGATTCTGAATTTTACCCTGCCGACGATAAAAATCCCTTTTCATGTAATTTTAAAACGTTTGAGCGTGTGGACTAAGTGACATTGCACAACATATAACATGTTGCTACTATTAAAATTGTTTATATGTTAGACAGCTTTAGGAGCCGCACATGAAATTGATGTACAGCGCGTTATGTCTCTCGTTTGTCTCCGGATTATTCTTCAGTTCGCCGCAAGTTGTAGCTCAAGAGCAGCTAGCCGCTTCAATGTGCGATTATGTTAAGGCTGACGATAAAAACCGTTTCCGTAAGTTACTTAGCGATAACAGGTTACGTTTACGAAATATTTATGATGGCGTCGTTTGTGATGGCATGAGTTTGGTTAGATTTGCTGTTAAAAACAACGCTGCTGGTGCTGGTGAATTTATTATAAAGCAGCTACCTGCTGCGCAAATTAGTGCGTCAGGTGACATCGCATGGGCAGAGAGTAACGCAGCGGGTTCTCCGTTGATTGCAATTCTTAAAGAGCGTGCTGGTGGTGGTGGCGACTAAACTATCTACATATATAAAAAGCCGCGTTATGCGGCTTTTTTTTGGTCTATTGACCGGTCTTACTTAGTGTTGAAGTTAGTCCAAACGCTTGATCAAAAAAGCCAACGATAAGTTGGCTTTTTGTTGTCAATTTAAAACCACCTCCTATGGAGGTGGTGATCGGCCAGTC
>CAYTIQ010000126.1:0-4380 GCA_964437935.1 uncultured Rheinheimera sp. | reverse complement strand
AACAGGGTATGGTGGTTTAGCTAACTGAGGAATGTGGGGTTTGTGTTACGCTTACGATAAAGGTGCTGACTTAACAATTAAAAATAAATGGGGGTATTCACCTGTTGATACACTTAAAATGTTTGGTGATGCTGGAATAAAACTTAATAGTGACCACTATCAATGGTACTTAAAATTCTTAGATAAGCTGGACATAGATCCGCAGGCTATCGCTAAAACTAGACATTAACCCACCGGCGAACATACACGGAGCTAGCTGGACACCCACCGGTACACCGGTTGGAAAGCGTTGTATCCAAAAAAGAGAAATGCGAACTTTGCTGGAGACTGTGATCACCCACTTCCGTCAACACACTATCGCCAGCCATACCATTGAAAAAGCCCGCGAATGCGGGCTTTTTCAATCGACGTGTTGTAGATTGGCTTGCGCTTATTGCATCAACCACATCCGGGCGCTGCGCGCCGGCACGGACAGGTTTAGGTATTGGCTGGACACACTAAAGGTGTTGCCAGAAATGGTGTCGACATAGTTGCGATACCAGTTCAGCTCGTAGCTTGCGGTGTTCACCGTGTAGTTTTGCGTGCTGCCACATTTGTTGATCGCCACCACGCCGATTTTGCCGCGTTTGAACAACAACAAGCATTGGGTCGCGCCAATCAGCTGCTGCGCGTTGCCTTGCGCGGCGTTGTGGAATTTCACCATGCCCTTGATGTCGGCGCGTTTGTAGTAGTCCTTCCAGCGGAAGCCGTCTTTGTTGGCTGTTTCACCGTTGTCGGAATAGATCATCGGCGTACCGCCATCGCGGCCGAGTAGGTAGGCATTGGCCAGAACTTCGTCGGTGGCATCCATGATTTGATAGCGGAAACCGTCGTTGGTTGGAATGTCATGTGTGATAGCAAAGGTTACTGCACGGTTCCACGGCAAGGCTTGGCCATAAGCACCTGGATCTGCCAGTTGGTTCATGCTGCCACTTGGGCTAAAGGCACTGCGAATTTGCGCAAACAACGGGAAGTCATAGGCGCCGTGGCTGGTGTTGTCCAAATAAGGTTTCAAGAATTTTTCATAATCGCCATTGCCCGCGCCGCCGCCGGTGATCACTTCACCAAACACATGCATGCCGCTGTTAATGGTTGGCGTAAAGATGGCGTTGACTTGGCTTTGCGACATATGTTTCACCGCATCGACACGAAAGCCTTTGATGCCCATCGCTTTTAACGCGTTCAAATAGGCTTGTTGTTGGGTCACTACCCAGCTGTTGTCGGTTAAGTCCGGCAAGCCTTTATCAGGGTAAGCGCCACACAACCGATTGTTTTGCACCTGCCACACGTCGTTGTAGTCGGTGATGCAGTTGGCGGCGTGGAAGTCGTAGCCGCTTAAGAAGTTTTGCGACAAATCACCAAACAATTTTTGGTTATTGAAATACGTCAGATTGCTGGCGTATTGGTTCAGCACCGTCGTGCCCGGGTAGTTTAAATCAGCGCGGATCCCCGACTCATTCGCCATATGGTTTAACACGATGTCGGCGTACACCTGAATACCTTTGGCTTGCAGCGCACTGATCATCGCCGCCAGTTGTTGCTTATTGCCCAGCGGGTTGTCGATAACGCGATAGTCTTGCGGCTGATAACGCGCCCACCAAGCACTGCCTGACGATTTCAGCGGTGGCGAAATCAAAACCTTTTTATAGCCGGCTTGTTGGATCGCCGTGGCATTGGCCGTGACATCGGCATATTTCCAGTTAAAGGCGTGCAAAATTACGTCGGCATGCGCCGTTTGGGCGAACAAAGCCGCGCCCGCAAGCGCGAGCTTGAAGTGTGTTGAAGTCATGATCTTGTCCTGTTGTGTTTTTTTGCCGCCGCGCCTTGCGGTCATTTTTATGTCAAAAGCGCAGAGCTAAGGTAAGAACAAGGTGAGTGATTTGTATACGGCTGTTTTCCAAATTAGTTACAACTGCATACGTATTCATCAGCTTTTTCTAATAATCGATAGCTGAAATAAATTTGGCCGTTGGTCAGTTTTCAGTCAGCGATTAAGAATCAGCCAGGCGCGTCGCTGAAGCGGCGGTGTAGCATTCTTGACCTTCTGCTTGCGATTTCGTGCGCCGTTTCGATGCGCAGTTCTTTGGGGATATTGCTGTACCTGTCTTGATTAAAGGGAAATTGATACCAAATTTTATTTCTATAAATAACAAATAATTAAGTTTTTCAAAAGCGTGATTTACCAAATTTAATTGTAAACGTTTACCCTGCTTGCTATATAGTTCTTCGTCCGAATTGAGCGTGGTTTGACTGAGCGTTTGGTTGCGGCACATAACAAAAAATAATTACATCGACAGGGGTAATCTATGACACTTTATCGACATCTCTGCAGGCTTGCCTCGGCATGCTTGCTTGTATGCAGCTCGACGTCCTATGCCGCGGTCACGCTTGGGGCTGATACCAGCTGGTTAACAGAGCAAGAAGCCAATGGATATCTGTTTTATAACAGCAGCGGCGTACGCCAAGATTTGCTGCCGATTTTAAAGCAACACGGCATGTCTGCTGTCCGTTTACGGGTTTGGGTAAACCCACAAGGTGGCTATAACGGTATGACCGATGTACTCGCCAAGGCACAACGTGTCAAAGCCGCCGGAATGAAGCTGATGATCGACTTTCATTACAGTGATAGTTGGGCGGATCCGGGCCAGCAAACCAAACCCGCCGCTTGGAGTAACTACAATCTGCAACAACTGATGGATAGCGTGTGGAATCATACGCGCAACAGCTTATTGCAGCTGAAAAGCGCGGGGATCACACCAGATTGGGTGCAAGTGGGGAATGAAACAAACGATGGTATGTTATGGCCCGAGGGCAGAGCGTCCTTAAATATGCAAGGATATGCTTGGTTAACCAACACCGGTTACAACGCGGTTAAGGATGTTTTTCCTGCAACACCTGTGGTGGTGCATTTGGCAAATTGCCATAACGTTGAAAATTTTCGTTGGATATTTAATGGCTTAAAAGCAAACGGCGGCAAGTTCGACATCATCGCTGCCTCGGCATACCCCACCAATGCCACGGGATATACCTGGCAAAATGCCAATGCGGCATGTCTTTTTACTCTCAACGAGATGGTCAGTACCTATGGCACACCAGTGATGATTACTGAGGTGGGAGCCCCTTGGGATCATACCCAAGCGAAGCAGATTGTGGCCGATTTGATCAGCAAAGTAGCCGCTGTTCAAGCAGGCAAAGGCTTAGCGGTGTTTTATTGGGAACCTCAGGCGTATGCCAATTGGCGCAGCTATTCGTTAGGCGCCTTTACCCAAAGTGGCGGGCCAGGACCTGCCATGGCAGCCTTTCTGGAAGCCAACAGTACAAGGC
The DNA here is from genome assembly GCA_964437935.1 of uncultured Rheinheimera sp. GTDB lineage: Bacteria > Pseudomonadota > Gammaproteobacteria > Enterobacterales > Alteromonadaceae > Pararheinheimera. The sequence continues at coordinate 1,017 of CAYTIQ010000126.1, read as the reverse complement.
TCCAATCGCGAAGCAGCGGCAAATGTATGGATGTACCTTCAATGAGTACGAGTTCGGGCGCCCAGCTGCAGCAATTGAGTTGTGGCGCCAGCACCAATCAGCAATGGAAAGCGGAGGCGGTCGGGAGTGGCTTTATGCGCTTGAAAGTGACGCATAGTGGCCTTTGCCTCGATTTGGCCAGTCAAAGCAACGCCAACAATGTCAGGTTGGTGCAACGCACCTGTAGTTCGAGTCAAAGCCAGCAATGGCGGCGTGAAGATATCAGCGGTGATTACTATCGGCTGCGCAACCGTTATAGCAATCTGTGTGTTGATGTAGCGGCCGCCAGTAGCACAGATGGCGCGGCATTAGTTCAATACAGCTGCCATACAAACAACAATCAGCAATGGATTAACCGCTGATAAGGGCTTGAGCCAGAAGCCTTCGTAGCAGGGTCTGCGTGGGCTTTCAACAAGTATTTGAGTGGCCTAAAGCTAATTTATCGTAGCTTTTATTGATTTATCTATAATGATTAATTTTCTGTTGATGATCTTTAATTCAAACCAACCATCTAAAAATATATTGCTGTCACGGTCTTTTGAATGTTGAATAACCTCGTCAATTCCACGTAAATAGTATTTACCCTTTATTGATTTCATAATGATTGGGTAGCTGTCATCATCTGATGAGTGTTTGATATTGATTTTCGGATCTATAAAATCAATAAGTTGGCCTTTAGATGCGTCATAATAAAGAAAAATAATGGAATTCAAGTTCGGTCTACCATCTTTGACTATGGCTATCACGTAATTACCGTCATGTTCAAAGGCTAAAATACCTTGAGAACATAAATTATTTATTTCATCTAAGTATATGTTTGATGGGTGGTACCATGCTTTCGGTATATCAATCGCCTTACTGTTTATGTGAAATACCATATCATCATTCGTGATATCACCGGAAACAGAACGGAATTCGAAAGCTGCATTATGGCGCTGAAAAGAGCATGTGCCGCCCCAAACAGCCTCTGTTGTACCG
>CAYTIQ010000125.1:0-4604 GCA_964437935.1 uncultured Rheinheimera sp. | reverse complement strand
CCCCGTTATCGGTTTTTTGTACTTGCAACAACGGGGCGGACCATACATTTTTATGACAAGGTTTGCGCTCGTCACTGGAGCAGGCAGTGGCATTGGCTTGGCGCTAGCAAAAGTGCTGGCGCAACGAGGGTTTCAGGTGATTGTAACAGCCCGAAAACCACAAGCGCTGGCGGAACTCACCGCGCTGGGGTTTATTGCGTTGCCGTTGGATGTCACTTGTGAACAATCGCGGACAGAATTTCTGCAAGCGCTGTCGAGCCGTACCAAGACCATTCATTTGTTAATCAATAATGCGGGTTATGGCGCTATGGGGCCGGTGCTGGATTTGACCGAGGCGCAGTGGCAGGCGCAGTTTTCCACCAATGTGTTTGCCGTAGCCTTGATGACTCGCGCCCTGTTGCCTTGGTTGCAAGCGGCGAGTCAGCAAAGCAGCGCCACCGTGCTCAATATTGGCAGTGTCAGTGCGAGCTTGGTCACGCCGTTTGCAGGGGCCTATTGCGCCTCAAAAGCAGCGTTGCATGCGATTTCTGATGCCATGCTAATGGAACTTAAACCGCTGGGAATTCAGGTGCAGCTGGTCGTCACGGGGGCGGTGGCCACGGAGTTTGCCGCACGGGCTAGCCAAGAATTACATTGGTTAAGCGAGACCTCACCGTGGTGGCCATATCGGCAGGGGATCTTAAAGCGTGCCAAGGCGTCACAGGACTTTCCAACCCAAGCCGATGCGTATGCCACACAGTTAGTGAACCAACTGCTGCAACACCCAAGGCGTTATCACTTGCTGGCGGGGCGAGGCGCAAGGCTGTTACCTGCGTTACGTCGCCTGCTGCCATGGTCATGGTTAAGTGCGATGTTGGCGCGCAAATTTGGCATTGAATGCCGCTTGTGATTAATTTGTGACCAAAATATGACCATTTAATGACATAAGGCTTGGATAACTGTTCCGACCTGCGTAAAATGCCGTTTTTTTTACGGTGTACCCAAAATGAAGAAAGTGCTAATAAGCCTTGTTGTTCTTTTCGCTGGTTGCAGTCAAGTCGCAAATCACCCAACCAGTGCCTTGGATTCACAGGTCATTCAACACCCACAACGTGGTGCTGTGATGCAGTTGCAGCTGAATACCCAAACCGGCTTGTCGGTGACGATGTATTTGTACCCTGAGAATGTCGCCAAAGCGCAAGCCGCGGTGCAGGCCGCGTTAGCGGGGCAGCAGCCACATCAGGAATTTATGCTCGGTTTAAGTAGTGCCGAATTAGTGCCGCAAGACGGCGTGTGGTTGCTGCGCACCACCGAAGGTGCCTTTCGGTTGCAGCAGGCCGATTTAGAGCAGTTGCAACAGCGCATGCAGCAGTTGCCAACCGGCCAATCCTAAGCGGCCTTTCATTTGCACGGGGCGCTGTTGGTTGCGGTCGACTGACAAGACGAAACCGCGCCCCTGTCTTTCTCGTTTTCTGCTGTCATTAACCTGTCGTGTCAACCCAATGGTCTAGTCGGCTGACGCGGTCAGTCGTTCGTTGCTAACCATGGTGGACGGGTAGGTCGCCTTGTTTGGCAAAATTTTTTTTCGAATGTTGAAAGTTCGGCTAGCTGTGCGCGGTCTTTATCGGCAGAATCTGTGGCAAAGGCGTTGCCCATGCATGGCAGATGACTACGACGGTACATCGATCAGCAAATCTCGAGGAACTTCTATGAATAACACAACATCTATGGCACTGGCAGGGTTGGTTTTAGCATCGTTGGCAGGTGCGTCTGCGCAAGCCAATCCATTTGCCGCCACGCCACTGGCGCAAGGTTATCAATTGGTCGGTGCAGAAGCCGCCTGTGGTGGTCATGCCAACACCGATAAAAAGACCGATGAAAGTGCGAAAAAAGCCGCCGATAACAAAGCCGCTGATAACAAAGCGAAAGAAGGCATGTGTGGTGAAGGCAAATGCGGCGAAGGCAAGTGTGGTGAGAACATGCAAAAAGCCGATGCGAGCGCCGAAAAAACCAAAGAAGCCAAATGTGGTGCTGAGCACCAAAAAGCCTCACAAGGCAGTTGCGGTGGCGCCCTCTAAGCGTCGCCTTGCATTACGCAGCGTTGCTGCGTAATGCGCTGTTGACACCACCCTCGTCATCCTTGTTGCAAGTACCGCTGAAGGACGAACCATGACCATCTCTGCGTTACGGCTGACCGGCCTTGGCTTGCGCCGTGAATATGTCGACGAGTTGCTCGCATCGGCGAACACGCCGATGTGTCATCAGGTTGGTTTTGTCGAGTTAGCGCCTGAGAACTGGTTACCGTTTGGTGGCATTCTTCGACAAAAACTTGATGCTATCGCTGCAACGTTCCCACTGGTCTGTCATGGCTTATCGCTCAACATCGGTGGCCCTGATCCGCTAAATAAACCATTCCTGCAGCAGTTAGCGCAGTTTTTTCGCAGTTACCCGGTGGCGTTTTACAGCGAGCATTTGAGTTTTACCGCCGCAGGGGGGCAACTGTACGACTTGTTACCGCTGCCGTTTAGAAAGGATGCGGTCTTGCATCTGGTGTCGCGAATTCAGCAAGTGCAAGATGCGTTGCAACGGCCCTTGGTGCTGGAAAATATCTCCTATTACAGCGCCCTGGCGCCAGAAATGACCGAGCTGGAGTTTATCCAGCAAGTGCTGGCGCAAAGCGGCTGTGGCTTGTTGTTGGACGTCAATAACGTATATGTGAATTCGGTGAACCATGGCTATGACGCCAAGGCTTTTATCGATGGCTTACCGAGCAAGCAGCTGTGTTACGGCCATATCGCAGGGCATTATGTGCAAGCCCCTGATTTGCTCATCGACACCCATGGTAGCGATGTCTGTGACGCGGTGTGGCAGCTGTTGGCCTATGCCTATCAACGTCACGGTGTATTTCCAACGCTACTGGAGCGAGATTTTAATTTGCCGGCGTTGCCGAGCTTGCTCAACGAGCTGACACAAGTGCAACAGATCCAACAGCAAGTTCAGGCGATGACTCGCCGGTTGGAGGCTGCAGATGTCGGCTGAGTTATTCGCGTTGCAGCAGCAGCTGGCTGATGCGGTGCGAAAGCGCCATGCGCAACCGGTCGAAGGGATGCCTGCCGAGCGCGTGGCGGTCTATCAAGACTTGGTGTTTAACAATGTGCGTGGCTTTATTCGCAGTGCGTACCCCGTGCTTCGAAGCATCGTCGGCGATGCGCAGTGGGATCACAGCATTGCCGAATTTTTGGCACATAGCCAACTGGATAGCCCCTATTTTATTGATATTCCTCGGGCGTTTTATGACTACTTAGCTGGCCATGTAACGAACCAGGTAACGAACGTTGCCAGCCAGTGGCCTGATTTCGCGCTGGAACTTGCCTATTACGAATGGCTGGAATTGGACTTGTACCGCCGTGCCGGTGGCTTGCACCCCGAGCCGACACCACCGCAAGCGCTAAGCGAGCACCTAGCGACGACCTGGCAGCTTGGGCAGGCGGTAGAATTGGTGGCCTGTCGTTATCCGGTGCACCAGCTAAGCCCTGACTATCAACCACTAGTAGCCCCTGCGGAACCGACCTTCTTAGCCCTGTACCGCACAAGCCAAGGCAAGGTTCAGTTTATGCAGCTGACCGCCTTAAGCATGGCGGTGCTGCAGTTGCTACAGGCATCGCCGCAATCCGTCAGCGAGCTTTGTCAGCAGCTGTCGCCATTGGTGCCGAACTTGACTGAACAAAACCTACAAGCAGGTGTGCAACAGTTATTGCAGCAGTGTGTTCATCTCGGGCTGGTTTGGCCATCAACTCCCGTTAACTGTTAACATTTCTTATTGATAAGTCTTTATAAAACATAGGCTCACAATTTCATGTTTACAGAGGTTATCAAATGTAAAATAATGCCGCGCTTTTGAACTCGGATGTACATTAGGATAATTCAATGAAAACATGGAACATCGTGGCGGCAGCGGCATTACTGCTGTCAGGCTCTGTTTCAGCACAAGATAGCTTGTCCTCAGGTTTTTTCGCCGGTACCACCATTGGTTGGTCTAAGCACACCGTCGGCGCGTCTAACTATGAAGACGAGTCAGGCTCAGCTGTGGCGGTGGGGCTCAACGGCGGTTACAGATACAACGCCAATTGGTCGGTGCTGGTGGATTACAGCAAATACGGCCAAGCAGATTTGTTTGATTTTAACTATGCGGGCGTGCCTATTACTGTGGCGTCTGACACCAAAGGCTTGTCGGTGATGGGCCAATACTTAACCGGTCATCAGGTCGGTGAATGGGCTGTTGGTGCTCGCTTGGGGTTAATTTCGTGGCAAACGGACGTGAATTTTAAATCGGGCAGCAATGAGCTGACCTTTGACGATGATAGCGGTGTGTCGGTGATCGGTGGTTTGCTGGCAAGTTATAGCGCCACGGAAAACCTAGATTTACTGCTGTCAGCCGATTGGTTTGTCTACGACCATGATGCAGCGTTATTAACGAATGCGGCCATTGACTTCCAACATAGTCGTGTCGGTGTGACGCTGCAATACAACTTCTAAACCGTTGTGCTAGCCAGATAAAAGAAAGAATGCTAGTCAGTTAAGCTGATTGGCATTCTTTTTTTGTGTCAATAGACCTTCAAAGGCGA
>CAYTIQ010000124.1:241-4925 GCA_964437935.1 uncultured Rheinheimera sp. | reverse complement strand
CCCTGTTGATCTTTGTGATTGGGATCGCTCAAGGGCTTGGTCGAGCTAGCGTCTACAGTCTGTTGTACCACTACTATCCGCAGCAATTTGCCGTGGCATCTGGCTTTGTTTCTGCTGCTGGCGCTCTTGGTGGTTTTACCCTGCCTATTTTGTTTGGACTTGCGCAAGACCTTGCTGGTATCTATAGCGCCTGCTTTATGTTGCTGTATGGCGTAACGGCCATCTGCATGATGTTGATGTTTTGGGCCAATCGGCGTGAACAGTTTCAACGGGAGTTAGCCCGTGCCCGCGCCGACAACTTTTTATTGGAAGATGACTAATGCAAATTACTGACTTGGCTACCGAACAAAAAATTCCTGTGTTATTGCGATTGGCCTTTCGACCATTGTTTTTGCTCTCGGCAGGCTTTGCTGTCTTGGCTATGGCCTTGTGGGCGTGGTTGTTGACGGGCACTAGCATGTGGCAGCCAGCCCTGCCCGTGATCTTTTGGCACAGTCATGAAATGATTTTTGGTTTTGGTTGCGCCGTCATCGCTGGTTTTTTGTTGACTGCCATGCAGAATTGGACTGGCCTACGCGCACCGCACGGCAAGCCGCTGTTGTTATTAGTGTTGGTGTGGCTGGTGGCTCGAGTGCTGATGCTTTCGCCTCTGGCATTGCCCTGGCTGTTGGTGAGCATCATTGACTTAGCCTTTTTGCCAATTGCTGCGTATCTATTAGCCAAGCCCATCCTTGCGGCACAACAACATCGCAATTTGTTTTTTGTTCCGTTGTTGGTGGTGTTGACGATCTGCAATGGCGTGATGTGGCTTGGCTACTTTCTAAATGACCAAGCGTTGGTGAGCCACGGTAGCACCAGCGCGGTGTTTTTAGTCGTGATGGTGATGGCGATAGTCGGTGGACGTGTGTTGCCGATGTTTACTGCCAATGGGACGCGCACCCCGAAAGTAGAACCGTGGGTTTGGTTAGACCGAAGCAGTTTGGCCGCTTTGTGGATGGTATTTTTCTGCCATTTTTTCCATCTGCAAGTATTTATCCCTACGCTGGTGATGAGCGGGCTGTTTACCCTTGCAAGTGTGTTGACGGCCCTACGGGTAGCTCGTCTAAAAATTTGGCTAACCAGGCGCACACCTTTATTGTGGTCATTACATCTAGCCTATTGGTGTATCCCGCTTGGCTTCGCCTTGTTTGCAGCTCGCTATCAAGGATTGGCTGTCAGCCACAGTCTGGCGTTACACACCCTCACTGTGGGTGGTATGGGGGGCATGATCTTAGCCATGATGGCGCGCGTCTCACTGGGACACACAGGTCGCATGCTGGTAACGCATCCAATGATGAGCGCGGCGTTTATGGCGATGATTATGGCTGCGGTTTGTCGCGTCGCGGTACCGCTGATAAAACCAGAGCTGTATGTCGACGCCGTTTTACTGGCTGCGTGCTTGTGGTGTCTGGGTTTTGGCTGTTTTGTCGCCATCTATTTCCGGATCTTAACTTCTCCTCGAGTTGATGGCCATCCGGGGTGAAAATTCGCATCGAACGTCTGAAACTTGCTACCTTCAACGGCTCACCAAGTTATTTGCGAATCTCGGTGAGTTTTAGTTGTTAATGGATAGCTACTCCTGAATGGGTACTGGTGGCTGAGCCTTGATTTGCATCAAGTTGTTGCCTCAACACGCTGTCCACACTGGATGGCACATGTGCAGACAGCATGAGTCCAACCGACGGAGTTAACTATGAACCAACCTGATCTGTTTAACGATGATGACACGCCACCACAGCTTGAAAAACCGCTGGTGTATGCCTGCAGTGGTTGCTCGAATGTGGCACAACTGGCCAATGATCTGGCCGTGGTATTAGACCGCGAAGGCCATGCCGAAATGTCCTGTATCGCAGGCATTGGTGGGCAGGTCAAATCCATGGTGAGAACAGCCCAACGAGCCATGAAATCAGGACGCGCAATTCTGGCCATTGATGGCTGCAGCCTTAATTGTGTGCGTCAATGTTTGCAACATATTGCCGTCGTGCCAACCTGGCATATCGAAGTGACGGCGCATGGGTTTACAAAACGAGCTCACTCGGACACGTCCCTCAGCGATGCATATCATCTTTTGCAGCATATCCAATGTGATTTATTGTCCAAGGTGGCGCCCCCGTTAGACGCAGCTGAGTTTTTGCATTAATCCCAATTAACGTGGTAGTCAGTCAAGTGGTCGGGGGGCCTTATCGTGGCTTAGTCTTTTGTTGGTGTGGCATGCTGTTGGCAACAACAGCCTGCATGTGCCGCAATGGCGACTCGTTGCCATTCAAAGCGAAAACCGTCAAATAACTGCAGTTGATGCCAGGGAATAGCGCCGAACTCGCCAAGGATCTGCAATGCAAGGCACGCTTGCGCCGCCCCAACCACACCGACGACAGGTGCAAAGATGCCGGCTTCCAAGCAACTTAATTGCTGTTCACCAAAGAGCTGGCTGACACAGCGATAACAAGGCCCCGCCTGCTTGTTCGAAAATGCACACAATTGACCTTCAAAGCGGATAGCCGCACCAGATACCAAAGGTACTTGCGCTTGAACACAGGCATCGTTAATGGCAAGACGCGTTGCAAGATTGTCCGTGCAATCAAGCACCACATCGTGCTGTTGAACTAACTCCTGTAGCTGCGCTATCTCGGCAAAGTTAGGGATCGCTTTAATAGCTATGTCCGGATTTAGTGCTTGTAATCGCTTTGCGGCAATACTCACTTTATGCTGGCCTAAATCGGCCTCGGTAAATAGGATTTGTCGCTGTAGATTGGTCAAATCTATAGTGTCCCCGTCGACCAAAGTTAATTTACCAACCCCTGCGCTCGCCAAATATGGGGCCGCCGCGCATCCCAGACCGCCCATACCGACAAGCAATACTCGGCTATTTAGCAGTCGTTCTTGGCCTGCAAGATCAATGGCAGGCAACATAATCTGCCGGCTATAGCGCCGTGTTTGTTGCAAACTCTCCAGGGTTTTCATTGGAACTCCTAGGTCAAAATTGAGCAATTGCGCCTATGCCTAATTCATGTGATGTTTTTGGCCGCAACGTGCTGGCAATGGATGGTTTGCATCTAACACCATCCACACGAGAACCAAACGTGCACAACGTCGCGACATGCCTTAGCGGACACGTCGTGACTCTTTTAATCCCAGACGACCTGCCAGCTTATGCAGATTGCTGGCATCTAGATCAAGCAGTCGCGCCGCCTGTGCCCAATTCTCATCTGCGTGACGAAGCGCTTGCTCAATCAATTGACGCTGAAATTGGTCAACAGCGATTTTTAAAGGCAGTCCAGCTGCGTCGCGCCACACTGTATCAGCACCAGTCGAGCTGCTTGCCATCGGAACTTGAGTTGTTGAAGGCGTACCTTCTGAACGATAAGCTGCATTGGACGCCAGATCGGTCTCTAAACCAAGCATCCCCGCAGTGATTGATAAAATGTCGTGACGGCCAGCGCCTTGCGACAAGGCTTTTAATGCCGCACGACTGATGGTGTGTTCAAGCTCGCGTACATTCCCAGGCCACGAATAGTGCTCTAACGACCACTGAGCATCGACCGATAAACGCAAGGCGCGCGCCCCTAACCGACTACGATTTAGCTCTAAGAAATGACCTGCTAACAGTGAAATATCACCTGTACGTTGCCGAAGTGGCGGGATCCGCAGCGGATACACTGACAAGCGGTGATAGAGATCACTGCGAAAATGCCCCAGTCGCACTTCGTGCTCCAAATCGCGGTTAGTCGCGGCAACAACCCGAACATTGACTTGTCGATAGCTGTCTGAACCTAGACGCTGGATCTCACCGTTTTGCAAAACTCGCAATAATTTAGCTTGCACCGACAGCGGCAACTCGCCAATCTCATCGAGGAATAACGTTCCCCCATCGGCTTGTTCAAATTTACCGCTACGGTCCTGCATGGCGCCCGAAAACGCGCCTCGACGATGGCCAAATAATTCGCTTTCTGCCAACGTCTCTGGGAGCGCGGCGCAATTGACATAAATCATCGGTTGCTTGGCACGCAGGGATTGTTGATGTAGACGTTTTGCAAATAGCTCTTTGCCCACCCCGGTTTCGCCGAGTAATAACACCGGTAGTTCGGTGGTCGCAACCACACTCAGTTCGGTAAGCACTTGCGTCAACACAGGCGCTTGACCAATCAATTCGTTTCCATACCGCAACGGGGCATCTCCGTCTGGCATGGAGGCGGCAAGGCGTGCTTGTCGTAACTGCGTCTCTAAAGTGCCCACACGTAACATAGCTTCGACGACTAAGCTAAACCGTTGTAGTTCAAGCACTGTAAGGCGGCTAAATGTGCCTGCTTGCAACGCATCTAGAGTTAACACGCCCCAACATTGCCCTTCGGTATACAAGGCGATCCCCATGCAGTCATGCACAGGTAAAGGTGTGCCCACCATGCCAGCAACCAATCCATCATAAGGATCCGGGAAGTCGCTATCCGGCGCACAATGGACCACCTGCCGGCTCTGTAAAATAGCCTGTACCCGTGGGTGTTGATCAATTAAAAAACGTCGGCCTAGTACTTCGCGTTCCAAGCCAATCGCAGCCACAGGACGCAGTTGAGTTTGTTCTAACTTCAACAATGCGACGGCTTGGCAGCCAAAGTGGCTCTGTAAAGTGACAACCAAGCGTTCATAGCGG
>CAYTIQ010000124.1:0-231 GCA_964437935.1 uncultured Rheinheimera sp. | reverse complement strand
CGGGCAGATCGGTGACTAAATCAGCGATAAGACTTTCTTCTAACACGGTATTTTTTACCTTACTGGGTGCATTTGACCGCAAAAATGTGGGGTTAAATGTACCATCTCTAAAAGAAACTCTATATAAATCAAAGGTGGTAGTTTTGGCCTGCTTCTTGGAATAGTCGGGAGAGTCTCAGAGCGATGACTGTGTATGACAGCATGGCTCTGTTTTGGTCGACCGCCCTATTT
>CAYTIQ010000123.1:0-5057 GCA_964437935.1 uncultured Rheinheimera sp. | reverse complement strand
GCCTCGCGGCGCTGGAACCTAAATCCAGTGCGTCTACCAATTTCGCCACTTCCGCGAGACACCATGAACGACGAAGGAAGAGTGGTGGCTACAGCGGGAATCGAACCTGCGACCCCAGCATTATGAGTGCTGTGCTCTAACCAGCTGAGCTATGTAGCCACTGTTTACTTAGTCGTTCTAAGCAAGTGCGCGTATTATGCGTATGACACTTTGATGCGTCAACCGCTTTTTTTATAGAAATCGTCTGATTTGAATCGTTTGCTGAAAATCTATCCAGCTCGTTGAAAATCTCCGCAACCTTTGTCGAATTCTTTGCCGCATTGGTCGTCGGATAGTGTTCTGTATGGGTATGCTCAGGTATGCTCGATTACAACAATAATCAGAAGAGAGTGCTATGAAGACCCACCAAGACCACGCTTGGCCGAAACAATTGCCCTATATTATTGCCAATGAAGCCTGTGAGCGCTTTAGCTTTTATGGCATGCGCAACATTCTGACGCCATTTTTGATGACAGTGCTGCTGTTATCCATTCCTGAACACCTGCGCGCAGGTGAAGCCAAAGATATTTTTCATTCCTTTGTTATTGGGGTGTATTTCTTCCCATTATTGGGTGGCTATTTGGCCGACAAATGGTTAGGTAAATACCGCACTATTTTGTACTTGTCGCTTATTTATTGTGTAGGACACTTATTTTTAGCGGTGTTTGAACATAATCTGCATGGTTTTTATGCAGGACTGTTCTTAATTGCGCTAGGGGCGGGCGGAATAAAGCCATTGGTGTCTGCCTTTATGGGCGATCAGTTTACTCAGTCCAACAAACACTTGGCGCGCAAAGCCTTTGATTGGTTTTATTTCACCATTAATGTTGGCTCTTTTTTGGCGTCGTTATTGATGCCATTGGTATTAAAGTTTTTTGGCGCCGCATGGGCCTTTGGTTTGCCGGGCCTATTAATGGCGTTGGCGACGCTATTTTTCTGGTTAGGACGCCATCGGTATGTGCATGTTCCTGCAGATCCTGCAAATCCGCATAGTTTTTTGAAGGTGGTCAAAACGGCATTACTGACGAAACGGTCGGGGGAGTTGAATATTGGCTTTGGCTTTGCGCTGTTGGGGTGTTTGTGCGCGGTGGTTGCACTGTCGCACATGGCAAGTCTCGGTATCGTTGCAGCGCTTTGTTTAGCGTTAGTGTGTGTGATGGGCTTTGGGGGCGTCGGCGCCGCCTTGCAGCTTGACCGAGCGCGTGCTGTTCATCCTAGCGAGGCCGTCGATGGTGTTCGTATCGTGCTGCGCGTATTGGTGTTGTTTGCATTGGTCACACCGTTTTGGTCCTTGTTTGACCAAAAGGCCTCGACGTGGGTGCTTCAAGCCAACCAAATGACTCGGCCTGATTGGTTTGAACCGGCGATGATGCAAGCGTTAAACCCTGCACTGGTGATGCTGCTCATTCCATTTAATAATTTTGTGTTGTATCCATTTCTGCAAAAAGCCGGTTTGCAAGTGACGGCATTACGCCGGATGGGCGCGGGCATCGCGTTTTCAGGCTTTGCCTGGATTGTCGCAGGTACGTTGCAGGTGTGGCTGGATGGCGGTCATGTGGTGAGTATCGTCTGGCAAATTCTACCTTATGCACTGCTTACCTTTGGCGAAGTACTGGTGTCGGCGACGGGTTTAGAGTTTGCTTACAGCCAAGCGCCAGCGGCGATGAAAGGCACCATCACGGCATTTTGGCAATTGTCAGTCACTGTCGGAAACTTATGGGTGTTGTTGGCCAATAACAGTATTCGCAGTGAGGCGGTTCTTAGTCATGTGGACCAGACGGGGCTTAGTCAAACGGCCTTTTTAATGTACTTCTTTGCTGCGTTTGCGTTAATTGCGGCAGCTATCTTTGCAATTGCAGCCCAACGATATCAAGAGGTTGACAATTATCGGTCGTCTTAAACGGGACATGCCATTGTGTTCCTTGGCATTAGAAAAGTGCCCGCTCTTTATGAATAAAAAAACCAGCCGAAGCTGGTTTTTTTGTGCCCATGAGAAGTACTCTGGGCGCATTGATGCTGCTGTTTAGACGTTAAACAAGAAATGCATCACGTCGCCGTCTTTACAGACGTAAGTTTTACCTTCAACTCGCAGTTTTCCGGCTTCTTTGGCCGCGGCTTCACCGCCACAGGCGATAAAATCATCAAATGATACCACTTGGGCGCGGATAAAGCCTTTTTCAAAGTCGGTGTGGATCACACCTGCAGCTTGAGGCGCGGTCGCACCAACCGGAATCGTCCAGGCGCGCACTTCTTTCACACCAGCCGTGAAGTAAGTATGCAGGTTCAGCAGTGAATAACCACCGCGGATCACACGGTTTAAGCCTGGTTCTGACAAGCCCATGGATTCTAGGAATTCGGCTTTCTCATCATCTTCCAGTTCAGAGATTTCTGATTCAATGGCCGCACACACCGGCACCACGATAGCGCCTTCTTTTTCAGCAATGGCACGCACCACATCTAAGTGTGGATTGTTTTCAAAACCATCTTCCAGTACGTTGGCGATGTACATCGTTGGTTTGATGGTTAAGAAATTCATGTATGAAATCAATGCTTTTTCTTCTGGTGATAAGTCCAGTTGACGCAGTGTCAAACCTTCTTCCAGATGTTTTTTCACTTTTTCCAACACGTCGATTTCAGCTTTAGCGTCTTTATCGCCGGCTTTGGCTTTTTTGCTAACACGGAAAATGGCTTTTTCTGCACTGTCCATGTCGGCCAGCACTAATTCCATATTAATAGTGTCGATGTCATCGGCTGGGTCGACTTTGTTGGCAACGTGAATGACGTTGTCATCTTCAAAACAACGAACCACGTGGCCGATAGCGTCAGTTTCACGAATGTTTGCCAAGAATTTGTTGCCTAAACCTTCACCTTTGGACGCGCCTTTCACCAGGCCTGCAATATCCACGAATTCCATGGTGGTTGGCAGAATACGTTGCGGGTTGACGATGGCGGCCAGTTGGTTCAAGCGTGGATCCGGCACAGGAACAACGCCAGTGTTTGGTTCAATGGTACAAAACGGGAAGTTTGCCGCTTCGATGCCTGCTTTGGTCAAGGCATTAAACAAGGTTGATTTACCGACGTTGGGCAAGCCAACGATGCCACATTTAAAACCCATGATGTTATTCCTGTCGTTAAGCCGGCGAACCGGTTAGGCGCCCGTTGTCGGGGCCGCGTTGAAACTATGTAAGCGGTGTTGGGCTTTCACCAACCCTTGCTCCTGCCAGAGCTCAAAACAGCGCAAGCTTTCATCGAGCGCGTCATCCAGCAGTTTTTGCTCCGCCTGCGGGGCTTTACCTAGCACAAACCCAGTCACCTTATCTTTGTGACCTGGGTGGCCGATGCCTATTCGCAAACGGTAAAAATTCAGGTTGTTGCCAAACTTGTTGGCGATGTCTTTTAAGCCATTGTGGCCGGCATGACCACCACCGAGTTTAATTTTGGCGGTGCCAGGGGGCAGGGCCATTTCGTCGTGTGCGACGAGGATTTGCTCAGGTGGAATTTTATAAAACTGTGCTAACGCCAGCACGGATTTGCCACTTAAGTTCATATAAGTGGTTGGGATCAAAAGCTTAATCTCTTGGCCTTTGTACAGGAACTTGCCTGTTAAGCCATGGTATTTGGGATCTGCTTTTAGCGGGGCGTTGTGGCGACGGGCCAGTTGTTCGACAAACCACTGTCCGGCATTGTGTCGGGTTTTTTCGTATTCGGGGCCTGGATTACCCAGGCCCACGATTAACTGAATGGTTTCAGTCATTACTCAGCGGCTTCAGCGTCTGCTTTACCGGCTGGTTTGTTGACAGAAACAACGGCTTGGTCATGACCTTCGCCTTTTGCCAGTTCAGCGATAGTTACGCCGGCTGGTACTTTCAGATCTGACAAGTGCAGAGTTACGCCTACAGCAACGTCAGCTAAGTCAACTTCGATGAATTCTGGCAGGTTTTGTGGCAGAACAGAAATTGCTACTTCGTTGATGTGGTGTGCAACGATGCCACCTTTTTTCGCTGCAGCAGCTTCGTTAACGAAGTGCAGAGGTACTACAGTGTGCAGTTCATGGCCAGCCTCAACGCGTTGGAAGTCAACGTGAGTTACTTTTGGCTTGAACGGGTGACGTTGCATCGCTTTAGCGATAACTTTTACTTCTTCACCGCCGACGTTGATTGTCAGGATGTGAGTGTAAAAACCTTCGTTCGCTTGCGCTTGGATCAGTTTGTTGTGTTCCAGAGTGATAGACAGAGGCGCTTGGTGGCCACCGTAGATGATTGCAGGAACTTTATCCGCGTGACGCAGGCGGCGGCTCGCACCTTTCCCCAGGTCTGTACGGACTTCGGCATTTAACACGTAAATGGCTTCAGACATTGTAATCTCCAAAAAATAAAAATCCCGGATGCCGCGACCAGCACCGGGCCGGATTTTCTCTTGTAGCCGGCCGAATAAATCGACCTGCTGGCAAAAAAAAGCGCGTAATCGTATCACTGAAGACGTTGGGACGCAATCAAACAGACAACAAAAAGCCGCCTCGCGGCGGCTCTTTAACAGGTCAACAACGGAAATGATTAGTCGAACATTGAAGAAATGGATTCTTCGTTGCTAATACGACGGATACATTCCGCCATCATCTCGCTTAACGTCAGTTGTTTCACTTTGCTGACGACTTTCATCTCGTCAGACAGTGGGATGGTGTCGGTGATGATCAGTTCATCAATTACTGAATTTGCGATGTTTTCAGCTGCATTGCCGGAGAACACTGGGTGAGTTGCGTAGGCAAATACACGACGCGCCCCTTGTTCTTTTAACGCTTCAGCGGCTTTACACAGCGTACCTCCGGTGTCGATCATATCATCGACGATGATACAAAGTTTACCCTTCACATCTCCAACCACGTTCATTTCAGCCACCTGGTTGGGGCCCGAGCGACGTTTATCAATAACAGCAAGGGGAGCTTCATTTAAGCGTGTAGCAAAAAGTCTGGCGCGTTCCACACCACCAGCATCAGGCGAAACGATGGTCACGTTCTTGGT
>CAYTIQ010000122.1:0-5319 GCA_964437935.1 uncultured Rheinheimera sp. | reverse complement strand
AATCACCATCACACATGATTGATTTGGGTGTTGCTATGATCGCTTGAATCTACAAGTGTTCGTTTTAACTTCTTGCAAATGCTTGACGATATTTATCAGCAAACAAAAAACCAAGCAGAAGCGAAGTCATTGACCTGTATTTTGCAGTTAAATTATCCACTGCCGGACTTTTTGAAAACCGATGAATTGAGATTTCGCCAAGTCTTATTGAACCTGACCAGCAATGCGTTGAAGTTTACGCAGCGTGGCAAAATTATTATTGATGTCAGTTATTTGATTGGAGATGAGCAACTCCGGGTCAAAATTAAAGACACGGGTATCGGCATGAACCCGGATGAGCTTAGCAAGTTGTTCCAGCCATTTGTGCAAGCCGATGCCACTGTTACTCGAAACTTTGGTGGAACAGGTCTTGGCTTGGTGATCTCCAAAAAATTGATGCAACAAATGAATGGCGACATTCTGGTTGAAAGCGTTAAGGGCATCGGCAGCTGCTTTGAAATTGTTTTAGCCTGTGATACGCAGCAAATAAGCTTGGTGGATAGTTATGTCCCTGAAAAGGCCCAAGTGGAAGTTCAGCCTGAAAACGAATGCCCTGAACAGTTGCGGATCTTGGTGGCAGAGGACAATCCGGACAACCAAATTTTAGTGGGTGTGTTGTTAAAGAAAATCAATGCAGACTACCAAATGGTTGCCAATGGCCATCAAGCCGTGCAAAAACTGTTGCTGGAAGACTTTGATTTAGTCTTTATGGATATGCAAATGCCTGAAATGGGCGGCGAAGAGGCCACTCACTTGATCCGTCATGCTGGTGTGGATGTGCCCATTATTGCACTGACAGCCAACGTGATGCGTGAAGATCGCGAGCGCTATCTGGCGGCAGGTTGCCAGGATTTGTTAGCAAAGCCAATCGTACAAAAAGAATTTTTTGGCATGATCCGGCGGTATGCCAGTGAACATTACAGCCAAGAGGACGAGCTGGCGCGTCGATTAGATTTAGATCCTGCGATCTTGGCGCTCAAAGAAGATTTTACCCGCCGTTTACCTGGTCTGGTTGACCAATTGCAGCAATTGCAACAGCAAGGAGATTTGCCCGCATTGCAATTCGAAGCGCATTCCTTAAAAGGTTGTGCGGGTAGCATGGGATATCCTGAGATCACCCAGCTGGCCGCTGAATTGGAATTGTGTGCAAAATCGGCTGAAAGCAAAGCCTGTGAGCTGATCATTGATCGAATGCAACGCCACCTGTCGGCAGAACTTCCACCTACTTAACGGGAACGATCATGTCTTCGTTTGTCCTTCATCCCCAACTTGCAGCGGATAGTTTGTTAATTCGCGAGTTACCCTTGTGCCAATTGCGCCTGATCAATGACCAGCAGTATCCGTGGTTCATTTTAGTGCCACGGCTCGAGGGTGCTCGAGACATTATTGATTTAACATGGGCTGAGCAGCGACAACTATGGCATGAAAGTGCTTGGCTTAGTCACACCCTACGTAGCCTTTATCAACCAGATAAACTGAACATCGCCGCTCTTGGTAATATGGTGCCGCAACTGCATGTGCATCATATTGCCAGACAAAAAAATGATATGGCTTGGCCTGCACCGGTGTGGGGAAAATTTCCGGCAATTGCCTATACTGAACAACAGTACGCGCAAATCCTTGATCGCTGGAGCGATTTCATATACACGCCGGAGTAAAATATGTCAGCTGACAACGCCTTATTGACGCTTCTAAATGAAAAACTAAACAACAATTTGTTGGTGTTGCCTACCTTGCCTGAGATCGCAGTGAAAGTCCGTCAAGCGACAGATGATCCCAGTATCAATTTAGCCGCAATGGCGGATGTGATTGCAAAAGATCCTGCACTGGCCGCGCGGATGGTCAAAGTAGCAAATAGTGCGTTTTTGGGACGTAGCATCAAAGTTGCGAATCTTACTCAAGCCGTGACTCGGATTGGTTTAAGCCAAGTGAAAAACATAGCTACTGCCATGGCGCTGGAGCAGTTGTTTGTCAGTCACAACGAGGCTGTTGTGGATGCGATGAAAGAGTTGTGGCTGGATACGATGGAAGTGACCTGCATAGCCATGGCTTGCTTAAAGTTCTATCTGGTAAAACATAAGCACTGTAACCTAAACACCGACACTATGGCCTTGGCGGCTTTGGTGCACCGAATTGGTGTATTACCCATTTTATCTGAGGCAGAGCGCCATCCATCTGTTTTTGCTGAGCCACATTATTTGCAGCATGCGATTAAAGATTTCGCGGCAGAAATTGGCTTGTCGATTGTTAAAAGCTGGCAATTCGCCGAGTTGTTCCACCCCGTGGTGAGTGATTGGCTCAATGCAGATTTGCATGAGCAGATTGGTTATGTTGATTTTATTCGCTTGGGTTTGATCGCAAGAGGGAAGTTCCCTGGCATTGAACAACAAGCTGAGTTGCTTGACTATTACCAGCAACAAGGGGTGATCCCTGAGGTGGACTTTATGCAGCATCCAGATATAGCACAGGCATATCAGGATGCACGCACGATGTTTGTGTAATGGTGTAGGGTTATCGAGGATAACCCTTAGTCTGCGATGACTTGACGTCGAATGGTGTGCAGCAATTGATTCAATTCTTTTGCCATGACCAGCAAATCGGCGTCTAACCGAAGCACCAAGTCATCCCAGCCTAATTCATCATTTTTGTCTGCGATCAATTCATGGAATTGTAGTTTTTTCAGTCCACCATCTTCCGCAATCTGCACGTCCAGTTGTTCTGGAAGTGTCAGTGCCAGCTTTGTGACTAACTTGTCTTCCAAATGGCTTTGTACCTCAGGTGCAGTCAGCAGATGATTAGTAAACTTAACTTTAGCGCCTTCTTCATCCGGTGCTTTCAGTTCAGCCTCACTGCCAAGGACAAACCCTTCGGGCAGGCCTTGGTTACTCAACCAGTGCTGTAATGCCTGTCCTAACTGATTACTATCAATCCAAGGAAGGGCAGGTAATGTGCCTAATGCTTTGCGAAGCAGTGCCAACAGATCTTCTGCACGGCTTGCTGAACTGCTATTGATCAAGACCCAGCCGTTGGCACTATCGATGATAGCCGTGGTCACACTAGAGCGGGAGAAAGCCCGCGGTAACAGCACTTGCATCATTTCTTCTTTGATGGCTTGTTTTTCTTTACGACTCAGTGGACGTCCTTTCTCTGCTTCCAGCGCATCTATTTTTGGTTGCATCTCTTCATTTAAAACTGCGGCTGGAAGGATTTTTTCCTGACGTTTTAAACCCACTAAGGTTAGATGCTCAAGCTGGTAGGCATATTGTTTTACGCTCGGGTGCAGAGCGTACGTAAAGCCCATTTTCACGGCATCTTGACCCATGCATGGAGTGAACTTGTGTTCAGCCAGCGCACGTTCCAATGCATCGCCTTGCAAGGCTAACGGTTCATTTAAGATATAAGCACGAAGATTTTTAAACCACATAATTGAGCCCCAAACAAAAACGGCTTCCAGTATAACCAGAAGCCGTCTGAGGACAATCTTTAAAACAGACTGTCGTAGGTAGCTGCTTTAAAAATCAGCGTTTTAAGTTTTTTGGGAAGCGAATATGGTAAGACAGGCCTTGGCCGGGTTCACTGCGCACTTGGATACTACCGCCAAGCGTCTGGCGAACCAAATTGTACGTGATATGGGTGCCCAAGCCGCTGCCGCCTTGATCCCGTTTGGTGGTGAAAAACGGATGGAATAGTTTTTCCAACTGTTCTGCCGTGAGTCCCTTCCCGTTGTCGCTATAGGTGATATCGACCACATTGCCTTCGTCCACGACGGTGATGTTGATATCCCCTTCTTCCATATGCTCAAAACCATGGATTAATGAGTTCATCAACAAGTTGGTGAAGATCTGAGAAATGGCACCCGCAGGGCAGCTTAGTACGAGGTTTTCAGGGCAATTGACTTCGATATGATGTTTGGTCTTTTTGAAGTGCGGTTGCAAAGAACGAATAATTTCATTCAAGTATTCTTGTAGTTGAATGGTTCGAATGGCTTCCGAGGTTTGGTCGACGGCAATTTGTTTAAAACTCGCAATTAATTCAGATGCTCGAACTAAGTTGGTGTTGAGCAGTTCCGCACCTTGTTTGGCCTCAGAGATGAAGTGTTCTAACACCTTGGGCGTCAAACTTTTCTCATTGTAGGCATGCTCTAACGCAGCTAGTTTTTCGCTCAGGAAGCTGGTGGCTGTCACGCCAATGCCAACAGGAGTATTCACCTCATGAGTGATGCCTGCGACTAAACCACCCAATGCCGCCATTTTTTCCGACTGCACCAAGCGATCTTGCGCTTGTCGCAAATCATTGACTAGTTTTTCTAGTTCACTTTGCTTGCTACGCAACGCCTCTTCAGTATGACGTCTGCGCTCAATTTCTTCCCGCAGCGCCTGCTGTTTTACTTCTAATTCTTGTTTTTGCTGTTGTAAATCCATCATGGCTTGGCTCAAGCCTGAGGTTTTACGCGCCACTTCTTGTTCGAGGATTAAGTTGTGTTGGTCGAGCTTTTCGTTCGACGCCAGCAATTGCTTTTGGGTATTTTCCAGTTGGCCTTTATAGTCTTGGACACGGGCAATCAAACGGTTGAAAGCGTCAGCCATCACTGACAATTCGCTGGTATCCCCATGTTGGATCTCAACCCGAGCGCCATCTAGGTTGTCCATTTCCAGCTCTTCAATCTGCTGGGTTAACTCCGCTAAAGGTATCGTCAGCTGTTTACGAAATGCCATCAGGAACAAAATGATTAAAAATGTTGTTTTGAGTACGGCATTACCGATCAGGAAATAGATCCCCACTTTGATGCGGTCTAAGACGATGGAACTACTGGAAAACAATGTGACATCACCGACTTGAGTCGCGCGTCCAGAGAATTCGAAAATTAAGGGAAAGGTGTAGCCGAACAGCCCTGATTGTTGCTCGGTCAGCTGCACGCCTTCTTTCACCAGTTGATTACTGTATTTCTCTGAAATATCAATATATTGCCCAAGTTGGGTGATCACGGCGCCGCTGTCATCTCGCACTATAATGCCTTCGATAGACGGAATGGCTAATAAGCCATCGGCAATGATCAGTGCTTGTTGGGTGTTTAATTCCCAAATGGCTCGCGTCAGTGAGCCTGAAATGGTTTGTTGCAGTGTAGCCAGTTCACCGTTGATATGGTTTTTGGTATTGAAATACTCGGCGACGATTTGTCCCAAGGTCACGACGAAGGTCAGAATAAAATAAACGGAGAGGACCTTCTGATGGATCCCCAGAAATAATCTAACAATATCATGCAATTACCTTCCTGACATT
>CAYTIQ010000121.1:0-5405 GCA_964437935.1 uncultured Rheinheimera sp. | reverse complement strand
TTCCCCAATCAACTAACATTTTATTTTAACTACAGAATTTCTGGGGATACCTCAGGTAGTGGACCCCAACTTGATGGGGTGGAAAATGAATGATTTTGCTTTGATTGAGTTTGTAGCATTTTTATTAAAGTTGAGAGGTTTGGCAGATATTGCAGACGTTTCGACTGTACCTCAGATCAATAATAAGCATATTGCTCCGGAAAAGTTTCCTGTCCCTCCCATAGCTGAGCAGCAAGAAATAATTTGCTATCTAAATCATGAAACTATTAGGTTTGATAACTTAATTGAAAAATCAGAATCAGCGATTTTAATAATGCAAGAACGCCGCACAGCGCTAATCTCCGCCGCCGTTACCGGTAAAATCGACGTACGTAACTGGCAAGCTCCCAATAACTAAACCGAAGAATAAAGGGATTTATCATGTCTGATCAGTCAACGGAACGCGTGTTTCAAAATGACATTATCCGGCAAATGCTGGCCAGTGGCTGGCAGCTGGGGCAACCGGAAAAATACAATCGCGAGCTGGCGTTATACCCAGACGATTTAATTGGTTTCGTTAAAGACACCCAAGATGCGCAGTGGCAAAAGTTTAAAACGCTGTACCCGCATAACGCCGAGCAAAAGCTGTTGGAGTTGGTGGCGGCGCAGCTCAATAAAGCCGACCCGAATGCCACGCACAAAGAAGCGCGCACCTACGGCACGCTTGGCGTGCTGCGCCATGAGCTGCGTGACCGCAATGTGCGCTTTTCGATTTGCCAGTTTAAACCCGAGCATGATTTAAACCCGGATACGCTGGCAAGGTATAAGCAAAACCGCCTGCGCTTAGTGCCGGAGTTGGTCTATAGCCCGTGGGCGACAGACGCTGAGCTTATTGAAACAGGCACCAAAGCCAAAGCCTGGCGCATCGACTTGGTGCTGTTTGTGAATGGCATCCCCATTGCGACTCTGGAGTTAAAGTCCGAGTTTAAACAAGCAGTGGATAATGCCCTCAAGCAATACAAAACCACCCGGTTACCGATTTGCCCCAACACCAAAAAGCCCGAGCCGTTATTAACCTTTAAGCGCGGCGCTATTGTCCATTTTGCGGTCAGCCAATATCAGGTGTACATGAGCACGCACTTGGCCGGCGCTAACACCTACTTTTTGCCGTTTAACAAGGGCACCAGCGAAGGCGCGGCGGGCAATGATGTGCCGCAAGATATTTCACGTTACGCCACCGATTACCTGTGGAACGAAGTGTTACTGCCAGACAATATCCTGAATATTCTGGCCAGATTTGTGCACCTGCACATCGAAGAAAAAGAAGACTGGGAAGGCCGCAAGTACAAAAAAGAAAGCATGATTTTCCCGCGCTATCACCAATGGGATGTGGTGAAAAAGCTGGTGCAGGCGGCAAAAACCGAAGGCGCAGGCCAGAAGTATTTAATTCAGCACAGCGCAGGCTCGGGCAAATCCAACTCGATTGCCTGGGTAGCGCATCAGTTATCGTCGCTCTATGACGAAAAAGGCAATAAGCAGTTTCATTCGGTGATTGTGGTCACCGACCGCACCGTGCTCGACGCGCAGCTTCAGGACACTATTTATCAGTTTGAGCATACCGATGGTGTGGTGGGCCGGATTAACCGTGAAGAAGGTGATGGCTCCAAGTCTGAAAAGCTCGCCACGGCGCTACAAAGCTCTCAGCCGATTATCATTGTGACTATTCAGACCTTCCCGCATGTGCTGCAGGCCATTGAAAAAAGCGCATCCCTGAAAGAGCGTAACTACGCCATTATCGCCGACGAAGCGCACTCCTCGCAGACCGGCTCGACCGCCCGTAAACTCAAAGAAGTGCTGATGATTGAGAGCACGGAGCAAGGCGATGACGAGGAATTAACTGCTGATGATATTCTCGCCGCGACAGTCGCATCGCGCCGCGGTTCAAATAACCTCAGTTATTTTGCTTTTACCGCCACGCCGAAAGCCAAAACTATGGAGCTATTTGGCAGGCTACCTAACCCGCAAGAAGCGGCATCCAGCACCAATAAACCTGCCGCTTTTCATGTGTACAGCATGCGCCAAGCCATCGAAGAAGGCTTTATTTTGGATGTACTGAAGAACTATACCAACTACAAGGTGGCGTATAACCTGGCGCAGAAAATCCATACCGCAGACAAAGAGGTCGACAGCAAAAAGGCCAAGGTGAAGCTCAACATGTGGGTGCGCCTGCATGACTACAACATCTCGCAAAAGGTGATGGTGATTGTTGAGCACTTCAAAGACAACGTGATGGGCTTATTGGGCGGCCAAGCCAAAGCCATGGTGGTGACCAGTTCACGTAAAGAAGCGGTGCGTTACAAGCTCGGCTTTGACAAATACATCACCGAAAAGGGTTACAAGAACATCCGCGCCATGGTGGCGTTTTCCGGCGAAGTGGAATTTAGCGACAAAGACCCCAATGCCGCAGCGCTGGTGGGTGAGAAGTTCACTGAGACCAGCATGAATACGCACCTGAAAGGCCGCGATATGCGCAAAGCCTTTGATAGCGATGATTACCAAGTGATGATTGTCGCAAACAAGTTCCAAACCGGCTTTGACCAGCCCAAACTGTGCGCCATGTATGTGGATAAAAAGTTAGGCGGTGTGGAATGCGTGCAAACGCTGTCACGACTTAACCGGACTTACCCAAGCAAGGAAATCTCAGGCACTTACGTACTGGATTTCTTCAACGAACCCGAAGACATTCTGGCAGCGTTCCAGCCGTATTACCAAACGGCAGAATTGGCGGATGTGTCCGATCCGAATTTGATTTTCCAGCTGTTTGATAAACTGCGTGCTGAAGGTATTTTCACTTGGCACGAAGTGGAGCAGTTCTGCAGCTTCTACTTTGAAAGCAAAAAATCTAATGCGGCCATTTCCAACATCTGCAAACCCGCAGTGGAGCGTTGGCAAAAGCGTTACAAGTCGGCTGTTGAAGCATTTAAACAAGCCAAAGACATGTTTGAGCGCACCAAGAAAACTGGCGATGCGGTGCTTATTGCAAACGCCGAAAACAGCCTGAAAGATTGCCAGAAAGAGAAAAGCGCTCTGGAGATTTTCCGCAAAGATTTAGGCACCTTTGTGCGCTTCTACGAGTTTATGTCGCAAATCGTCGATTACGACGACACCGACTTAGAGAAGCTCTGCCTCTACGCCCGTAACCTGCGGCCATTTTTGCGCGAAACCGTGGTTGATGAAGACGACATCGACTTAGACAACGTCATGCTAAGCCACTACCGCGTCTCAAAAATCCGTCAGCAAAACCTGCAGCTACAGGAAAACAAAGGCGACTACCAACTAGAACCTAACGAAGCCTTAGGCTCTGCCAAACCACGCGACAAAAAAGAAGAGTTCTTGTCGAGCATCATTTCACGCCTCAATGAGCTGTTTATCACCGATAACCTCACGGATGCCGACATGGTGAACTACGCCTACACCATCCGCGACAAAGTCGGCGAAAACGCCTCCGTCATGACCCAACTGGAAAACAACTCGCCAGAACAAGCCATGCTCGGCGACTTCTCCAAAGCCATCGACGACGCCATCCTCGACAGCAACGAAGCCCAACAAAACCAAATGCTGCAGCTACTGGGCGATCCGAAGAAATTGGCCGCGTTTTCGAAAGTGGTGTTTGATTTGTTGGTGGCGGGGAAAGGGGGTGGGGTTTAGTGAAATTGCATATTGTTCGGATTGTATTGCTATGACAGCTCGAAAAGCTCTATCAAAAGAAACAAAATTAAGGCTGTTTTCGGAGGCCGCTGGGTATTGTCAAAGACCTGAGTGTTTGCGGCCGCTGTTCCCTGAAGAAATGGGCGGAGACAAGCATATTGCTGAAATGGCGCATATCATTCCCCATGGCGAGACCGGGCCAAGGCACGAAGACCGCCCTGCGGCTGATTTTGAACCGGATACGTTTGATAATCTTATTTTGCTCTGTCCTGCATGTCATACCATGATCGATAAGAGTCCTGAGGAGTTTAGTCGTGAGACTTTATTAGGTTGGAAAAGTCATCATCTGGTCACCTTAACCCAGAGCCAAGGCATTCGAAAATTTGAAAGCCGTACTGAGGTACGAAGGGTACTTGCAGCTGCTATGGCTGAGAACAAAGCCATTTGGAAAGAGTATGCCCCAGAGGATGGTGCAAGATTTGTATATGACCCTGAGTCTGAAGTCGCCAAAACATGGTCGCAACGGATCCGCGGGGTAATCATTCCTAATCTGTATCGAATTCAAGGCATTATTGATGCCAATCATGATCTTTTGAATGCCGATGAACAGCAGGTATTCGCTTTATATCGAGAGCACGTTCGCGGTTTATCTGAAAGACATGTTTGCGGTATTTCTGGCCGAGCAATCCGTTATCCTTCACAAATGGATGATATTTTTTTATGAAGTGGCAAGTTAAATATGCGTGGAAGCATATTTCAGAAATTCCAAAAGTTGAAAAAGTTGTACCTGTTGGTGATGAAGCTCTAAAGATTTCAATACGTGACAATGCTGACATCGTCGCCGTTATCTCGGATGCATTAACAATAACTGCTGATTTAGTAGCTAAGTACCATTTGGCATTTCCTGATATGGATTTTCTTTGTGGATATCGGAAAGAGTGTGTTTGGGAAGGTCAGGCTATTGATTACGTAGAAGCTCATTCGATTGGTTGGGGAAATGCAGGGGCGCTTTTGGATGCAATTCATGGTGGGTCAGCTAAGGGTATAGCTCATAAGCATTTCTTTTTCTCATATAGACAAGTAAAGCAACTTAGGGTCTATACGAATCTCGTAAGAGAATTTGATCGAGTCTTTACAATTACACTCAAAAATGGACGCAGCCTTAGGGTAGGTATGATTCTGGAATACGAACCTACTGCTGATGTTATTCGAAGTTTCTATGACAGATTTGGACCTATTGATGTTGCTTGGAACATTAATCCTAATAGTAATCCAACTACTGAGGCCATAAAAGCTGGTCGATTGTTGGGATGTGCAGTTATGAAATGGGATGAGTTGAAAGAATTGCTGAGGGAAGGGAGATGACTGGCAGAGATGTGGCTAGGTACCTTCTGCAGTCATGCAAAACACTAAATGAATTTGAGCCTTATATGTTTGGTTCCTCTTTAAACCAAATTGGCACAGACTTCGATATCCTTATCGTCGGCCCTTCGGGTGAGCCTCTGTCGCGATTGAAGGAAGAGCTAAAATTAGCAGGAAGTGAATTGCCACTTGATCTTCTTTTTATGCAGCCATCGGAAGCTGTCGAAACAAATTTTATTGCAAGAGAAAGATGCGTTTCGCTCACGGAGCTTGCAAATTCATAACATGATTCTGTTATTTAGCTAGAGGCTGTTGATCTTTGAGTGAAAAATGAACGGCATAGCAACAAGGTATAA
>CAYTIQ010000120.1:0-5637 GCA_964437935.1 uncultured Rheinheimera sp. | reverse complement strand
TCCCCTACTGCCTACGGGTGCCCAAAACGGTCAACCTGTCTAGGTGGCGCTATCGCCTACACCCAAAAAACAATTGAAAACCATGGTCATTGGCATGGTGTCGATTTGTGGCTTGCTCTACGGCAGTTACGCCTTGTTGTTCAACGCTGGTGCGCAAGCATCCTTGGTGCTGCCGCGCCAGCAAGTGCAAACCGCCAAAGTGGTGCGCGGTGATTTTACCCGCGACCTGCAAGTACAAGGCAAAGTGGTGGCTGCCAATGCTCCGACGATGGTCAGCCAGCAAGATGGCTTGGTACGGTTTTTAAAGCAGCCGGGCGAAGCCGTCACCATTGGCGATTTGCTGGCGGTGATTGATTCACCGACGCTGGAAAACGAAGTCAAACAACAACAAGCCTTGTTTTTATCGATGGAAAGCGAGCATGAACGCGCCAAATTAACCGCCCGCGAGCAAGAGCTGGATATGCAGCAGCTGCAAAACACCGCACAGGTGAACTTGCAAGCGGCCAAACGCGAACTGGCACGCGCCGACATGTCGATGAAACTGGGCGTTATTCGCCAACTGGACTTGGATATCGCCCGCGACAAACTGCAGCAAGCCGAGCTTGAGTTTAATCATGCCAAAGCCAAGGTGCTGCTAGCGCAAGACCAACTGAAATTTGAACAAAAAGCCGGGGATCAATCGGTCGAGCGGCAAAAACTGGTGGTGGCCGAACTGACCCGAAAGCTCGATGCGCTGCAAATCAAAGCACCGGCCACAGGCCAAGTCGGCAACTGGCTGGCACCGCAACAAAGCCAAGTGCTGGCCGGCCAAGGGTTACTGACGGTCATCGACTTGAGTCAATTTGAAGCCGAGCTGCAAATTCCCGAAAGCTACACCTCGGAACTGACGCCTGGCCTGCAGGTGGATGTCAGCATCAACGGTCAGCAGCTGCGCGGCACCTTAAGTACCGTCGCCGCCGAAGTCAAAGACGCCATCGTCACCGCCCGCGTGCGCTTTTCCGACCAAGACGCCAAAGCGCTGCGACAAAACCAACGCGTGTCGGCGCGAATTGTGTTTGATGAACGCAAAGATGTGCTGAAAGTAGCGCGTGGTGATTTTGTCGCCAGTGGCGGCGGTCGCAGCGCTTACAAGCTGCAAGGCGATGTCGCGGTTCGTATGCCGATTGAACTGGGCGCTTTGTCTGTGCAATGGGTGGAGATTGTCTCTGGCGCCCAAGAAGGCGATGAGCTGGTGACGTCCAACTTAACCGAATTTAAAGACGCGGCGCGAGTGCGGCTGAACTAAACCAACGCTCGCGCTGAGCTAGGCCAACGCTCGCGCGAACCTAGATGAACTCACTGATTTTTAACGAATAACGCAAGGACTGGATCATGTTAGAACTAAGCAATATCACGAAAGTTTTTCGCACTGAATTGATTGAAACCCACGCGCTGCGCGGTATCCATTTAACGGTCAACGAAGGCGAGTTTGTCGCCTTAACCGGGCCGTCTGGCTCTGGTAAATCGACCTTGTTAAATGTGCTCGGCACGCTGGAATCCTTTGATGGCGGCGACTACAAGCTCGATGGCACCTCAATTAAAGGCTGGTCTGATCGTGAGCTGTCGAACCTGCGCAATGAAAAAATTGGCTTTATTTTCCAAGGCTTTAACTTAATCAAAGACTACAGCCTGTTCGATAATATCGAATTGCCTCTGCGCTATCGCGGCATGGCGGCGAGTGAGCGTAAACGCCGCGTCGAACAAGCGCTGGAATTAGTCGGCCTGGCTGCCCGCAAAGATTATCACCCGAGCCAATTATCCGGCGGTCAACAGCAACGCGTGGCGATCGCCCGCGCTATTGCTGGCCAGCCGCGCATTTTGCTGGCGGATGAACCGACCGGTAACTTGGACTCCTTGATGGCAAGGCAAGTGATGGAGTTGCTTGAGCAGATCAACGACCAAGGCTGCACCATTTTGATGGTGACGCATGACCCAGACCAAGCGCGCCGTGCCTCACGCCAAGTGCAAATTGTCGATGGCATGTTAAGCGATGCGTCGATGTACGACCCGCTGGCTGTGGCCTAAGGAGCTGGCAATGGAACAGTTTCTGTATTACCTCAAAGTCAGCAGCATCAGCATCAAGCGTGCGCCGCTGCCGTATTTTTTGACCATTTTGATCATGAGCGTCGGCCTTGGCGTGTTTTTCGCGAACGCGACCTTTTATTACTGGTTAAAACATGACCCGCTGCCTGGCAAAAGCGCGCAGCTATTTCACCCACGCATGAACTCGAACCCGAATTTGTGCTCAACCGACTGTGAAGCGCCGCGGGTGCTGAGTTATCGCGATATCAAAGCCTTAACCAGCACCGATATTGCAAGCGCCGCCGCTGCCATGTATAGCGCCGAAGGCTATGCCAAAGTCAAAGAGCAACAGCCGGCAACACATGCCAATATTCGGGTGACGCAACGTGACTTTTTCAGCATGTTTGATGTGCCGGTGCTTCAAGGGGCCGTGTGGCCAGACAACGAGACGCGGATGGAGGTGATCATCACCAAAGCCTTTGCTCAAAAAATGTTTGGCAGCGATGACGTGGTAGGGCAGTCGTTGATCCTCGATGACCGTTTTTTCAAAGTGGTGGCGGTGCTGGATGATTGGGGCATGTTCCCGCGCTTGTATGAGCCGGCGCACGGCGGTTATTTAGAACCAGATGCGGACTTGTATCTGCCGCTGGAAACCGCGTATGACCTGAATTACGCGTCGAACCGGCAAAGTCAGTCGTTTGAAGATGCCGATTTCCAAAAACTGGCCACCGACGGGCGCACCAAAGCTATTCACCAACTGCTGCTGTGGGTGTATTTGCCAACGGCGGAGCAACAACAACAGTATCGTGACTTTATGAATAACTTGGTGCAAAGCGAAAAAGCCGCTGGGCGTCACCCCAACGCCAATGGCAACTTGTTGCACCCGATGAACGGCATCATGCAAGCCTATGACGCCGAGTCGCAAGAAGTAAAAGCGTTTGCGCTGGTCACCGCCTTGTTTTTGCTGGTGTGTTTGTTTAACGCCAGCCATTTATCGCTCAATCGTTACATCGCCAACCAATATGAAATTAGTTTGCGCCGCGCCTTGGGTGCCTCGCGCTGGCAGTTGCAAGGGCAAATGCTAGCCGACGTGCTGGTCACCGCTGGCTTGGCCTTGTTACTCGCAGTGCTCATTGCGCTGGCGGGGATTGCCTTGATGAATCACTTGCTGCCAGATAACAGCCGGATGGCCAGTTGGGATGGCACCTTGATTGGCGGTTTGGTCGGTTTGACCTTGCTGTCGGCCTATTTGGTGACCTTGTACCCGGCTTTGCGCGCCTCATTTGGCGCCCTCAATCAGCAACTGAAATAAGGAATTTGTTATGAGTATCAAGTTATTAATCAAGTCCTTGTTGCGCCGCAAAGTCGTCACAGTGCTGCTGTTATTACAGCTGGCGATGACCTTGGGCTTGTTGGTCAACTCGGTGTTGTTGGCGCGCCAAGCGCATGATCTGCTGGAAGTGAACACCGGCATGCCACTGGACGAAGTGATTGCCATCCGGATGAAACCCACAGTGGCGGCCGAGCGCCAACCACCGGCGCTGCAAGGCTTTATTGAGCGCCAGTTAGCGGCCGTGCGTGGTGTGAGTGGGGTGGTGGATGTGGCCATTTCCAACCAGTCAACGCTGGAATTTGGTGGCAGCAACGGCAACCTGTATGACGCCGATCATCAAGACACCACCAATGTGCCAACGGTGCCGAACAACTATGTCAGCGCCGATTATTTAAAAGTGCTCGGCGTGCAAGTGCTGCAAGGCGAGTGGCCCGCCATGCCACCGGCGTTTGACCGCAACCTAGATACCGGCGTGGTGATCACCAAAAGCCTGGCCGAAAAAATCTACGGCAGCGGCGATGTGGTTGGTAAACAAACCAGTCGCGGCCGCGTGGCGGCGGTGGTCAGCGATTTTCACGGGCAGCGTTATGCCTCAGGCTTAAACTACAACCTGATGATTGTCACACAAATGCCGACGGCCGATTGGGGCTATGTGATGTTGGTGAGGGTCAAAGCCGACTTGCTGCAGCCCCTGATGCAACAGCTGCCGGAGGTGATCCGCGGTGCTGACGCGAACGTGGAGATTTTCCAAGTGCGTTCGCTGCGTGACAAACACAATATGCTGTATGCCAACGAACGCGGTTTGGCCACCTTGTTGACTGTGCTGGCGGTGTTGATGCTGCTGGTGGCGATGATTTCAAGCTACAGCAACGCGTTTTTCCATGCGCAAAAGATGCAACAAGAAATTGGCATTAAACGGGCGCTTGGTGCTAGCAAACAGCTGATTTTTATCGAATTACTCAGCGAGAACTGGTTAACGACGGGCGTTGGCTGCTTGCTCGGTGTGCTGTGTGCCGTGGGCCTGAACCAAGCGTTAGCGCTGGTGATCAGCATTCCGGTGATCCCGCTGTGGTTACCGCTTGTTGCGATGGCGGTGCTACTGGGTTGTGTCACCGTGGCAACATGGTATCCTGCCAGACTCGCGACATTGGTGTCGCCGGCAACCGCGACTAAGACCTTGTAATGTATGGCAACTATTCTAGTCATTGATGACAACACTGCAGTGCTGCATGCACTGCAGACTTTATTTAGCTTGGAAGGCCATCAGGTGATTGGCTGCAGTCAGCTGACGCAAGTGCTGCATTTGTTAGAGCGGCCGATTGATTTGGTGCTGCAAGATATGAATTTCGCCAAAGGCGAGATGAGCGGCGAGCAAGGCCGCGCCTTGTTTTACCAAATCAAACAACGTCGCCCGGACTTACCGGTCATTTTGATGACGGCCTGGGCCTCGCTGGATATGGTGGTCGAACTGGTCAAAGCCGGCGCTGCGGATTACATCGCCAAGCCGTGGGACGACCAGCGCTTGCTGACCACCGTCAACACCATGCTGCAGCTTGGCGCGGTCAAACAGCAGCAACAGCAGCTGGCCGCGCGTGAGCAAGAACGGCAAGCGCAATTTCACGGCAAAGACCTGTGCGGCTTAGTTTATGCGTCGACCAAAATGGAGCAGGTGCTGCAAATGGCGCTCCAACTGGCGCCCACGCAAGCGGCGGTGCTGATCACCGGCGAAAATGGCACCGGCAAAGAAGGCATAGCGCAGGTGCTGCATGCCAATTCGACGCGTCGCAGCCAGCCTTTTATCAAAGTGAACATGGGCGCCTTGCCGGCGGACTTGATGGAAGCCGAATTATTTGGCGCGGAAGCCGGCGCTTACACTGGCCTTGGCAAAACCCGTATTGGCCGCTTTGAAGCGGCCGATGGCGGCACTTTGTTTCTCGATGAAATTGGTAACTTGTCACTGGCCGGGCAAATGAAATTATTGCGCGTGCTGCAAACGGGTGATTTCGAACGGTTGGGCTCGAGTCAAACCCGCCACGTCGATGTGCGGGTGGTGTCGGCCACCAACGCCGATTTAACTAAAGCCATCGCCCAAGGCAGTTTTCGGCAAGATTTGTATTACCGCTTAAATGTGGTTGAACTGCATGTAGCGCCGCTGAGTCAGCGTTTGGATGATATTTTGCCGCTGGCACGGCACTTTTTGCCAACGTCGAAAACCCTGTCAAGTGCGGCAGAGCAGGCGCTGC
>CAYTIQ010000119.1:0-5840 GCA_964437935.1 uncultured Rheinheimera sp. | reverse complement strand
GTGGCTGCCGATGCATTGCTGAGCAAAATATGTGCAAAGATCAACAGCCTCTAGGGACCAAAGCTTTAATCTTGCTGCCAATCAACATTTATTAGTCGAGCTAGCCCCGCTTGGGCAGGCGCTGAATCGCATGGCCAGTGAGCTGGCGGTGCAGCGAGCCAGTCTCTACCAACGCGAGTTGTTGCTTGATACGGTTCTGCAAACCAATCCGGCCGGTTTGGTGCTCACAGATAGCAATAACCGAGTGTTGTTAACAAACCCCGCCGCACGGGCGTTGTTGTCGTCGCAGCAAAAGTTCGATGGCAGCGACTTTTTTAGCGTGTTAGCCCAAACCCCTGCGCTGTTAGAGGCTTGTCAGCACAAGGCGCAAGGATTGGTACATTTACCTGACGAATCGGTATGGCATGTGTCGGTCAGTCAGTTTCAGCTCAATCAACGTCACCATTGGTTGTATTTGTTCAAACCGATGACGCGCGAATTGCAACGCGAAGAAATTAAAGCCTGGAAAAAACTACTTCGAGTGATAGGCCACGAGTTAAATAACAGCTTGGCACCGATGTCGAGTTTGGCGTTTTCTGGCAAAAAGTTAGTACTCAAATACAGTCAGTCGTCGCCAAGTCTTGTCGAGCAAACCCCGCAGCAGCAAGACCCAAGAGCTGGCGACATGGCGGCTATGCAGGCCACAGGCGCACAGCCAGAGCATTCACCCGCAGACGAGGACAGTGCTGCTTGGCAGGGGCAACTGATGCGTATTTTGGAGCATCTGGCCGAGCGCAGTCAGCAGTTGAATCAATTTTTGCAAGGCTATTTAGAATTCGCCCGCCTACCACCGCCGGTCCGAGCGCCAGTGGCGTGGGCTGGGTTAATCAATCAATGGCAAAACTACCTGGATTTTGAGCTGGTGGGCGATTTGCCTTCACGGCCTTGGCTGCTTGATAGCGGGCAATTAAGCCAGTTGATGTTGAATTTGCTAAAGAATGCCAAAGAAGCGGGCGCCAGCGAACAAGGCACCACCCTGACCATTCGCGAAAGTGCAACGACGCTGCAGTTGCTGCTGCAAGACGATGCGGGAGGGATGTCCGAGGAAGTGTTTGCCCATGCCATGGTGCCGTTTTACACCACCAAGCACCACGGCAGTGGGATTGGTTTGGCGTTGTGCCGCGACATTATGGAGTCCCATGGCGGGCGGTTGGAACTGCGCAATCAGACCGCTGGGCTTTGCGCGGTGTTAACCTTCGTGGCGCCTTGAGCGTGCCATAACGCAGCAAGATTAAAACCTGCGGATTGGATACAGGTCGAGATACCGTAGATGGCGGCGTTTAGCTCGTCGCTACTTTCAGTATTTCAGGTCTTTTCTTTGGCGTAAGTTCGTTGTTATGATGTGATTTTTCAACACTTTAATAACAGTTCAACGCTAAATAGGGACTTTATGCAAGTCAGTCAGCAGTGGCAGCAGTTGTCAACCGCCAGCGGCCCGATGCGAGTCTTGGTACTCACACCGCAAGCCCGTCAGCCTCAGTCGTTCGCCGCAGTGCTGTTTTATAGCGAGATTTTTCAAATCACCGAACCCATTCGCCGAGCCGCGACCATGCTGGCCGGACTTGGTTTTATCGTGGTGGTGCCTGAAGTGTTCCATGAATTAAATCCGCTTGGCACTGTGCTTGGTTATGACGATGCCGGCAAAGATAAAGGCAACCAAGATAAATGGACCAAACCGTTGCCCAGTTATGACAGTGACAATCAAGCGATGATTGATTATCTGGACACGCGCAGCGATTGGGATGGCCGGTTAGGTGCGATGGGCGTTTGTATCGGTGGTCACTTAGCGTTTCGCGCGGCCTTGCATCCTCGCGTTCAGGCCACCTTGTGTTTGTATGCCACGGATCTTCACAGCGATACTTTACCCGATGGCGGACAAGGCCAAACCTTAGCGCAAGCTGCTCGTATTCAAGGTGAGCTGATGATGGTATGGGGGCGTCAAGATCCGCATGTGCCCTTTGCCGGGCGTCAGTTCATTCAACAAGCGCTCGAGCTGGCGCAGGTGCATTACACCTGGCATGAGCTCAATGCGCCACATGCCTTTATTCGTGATGAAGGCGAGCGCTACGACCCTGCATTAACCCACTGGGTCTTTGCCCAAGCGCAACACCTATTCCACAGCATGCCGATGCGCAATCGGCCATAACACCCTCAACAATAAAAAAGACAGGACGTTTCAACCATGAATGCCTTTAAAAAATCCTTAGTGGCGCTGAGCCTGCTGGCTGCGCCAAGTTTTGCCGCCAGCGTGGCAGAATTACCGCAATTGTTTGCGCAAAATCCAGCCTTGTTTGACGTGAAAATCTCCCCGGATGGCAAGCATTTATCTGCTCGTACTTTTCATGAAGGCGATACGGTGTTGCTGGTGCTCGATGCCGCCACGATGAAACCGGTGCAATTGGTGCGCTTAGGTGGTGCTGATGACGTCGGTGACTACCGCTGGGTCAATAACGAACGTTTAGTGATGAAAGTGACCGAAAGCCACCCATGGGATAAAGAACCGCAGTACCGCGGCGAGTTGTTTGGCATCAACATTGATGGCAGCAAAAACACCTTGTTATTTGGTTACCGTGCTGGCGAGCAACAATTGGGAAGCAAGCTAAAGGTGCGTGAAGGTCGTTTGGCATGGGCAAGCTTTGTCGACATGCGTGCCGATAAAGACGATCGGGTACTGATTTTATCGACACCTGAAAGTAAAGCCGGTGAACGGTTCCCTGAATTGTTGGCGATGGATGTTTATAACGGCAAAACCTATAGCCGCGGGACTATTCCTGCGCGTTATGCCCATGTGCTAGCAGGCGCCGATGGGCGGGCACGTGTCGCCATCGGTACTGCGTCGAATACCGACCGCGATGTGTATATTCGAGACGAAGCCAACGAAGGCGGCGATTGGAAAAAACTGGCATCTGCGAAATTTGGTACGCAGTTTGTGCCCTTGGCGCTGAGCCAAGACGAGAAAAGCGTGTTTGTGTTCGATAACTTCCAAAGCGACAAATCAGGGGTTTTCCAGTTTGAGATCGCCACACAAAAGATGAAGGAATTAATCGTCGATAAAAACGTCGACATTACCTACCCAATTATGTCGGTGGATCAACGCCAAATTTATGCGGTGCGGGTCGATGACGGCAAACCAGCGTATTTGCTGTTAAACGGCGAACATCCTGAAGCGAAAATTTTCAAAGAGTTACTGGGCGCGTTCCCTGGCGAAGATGTGCAAATTACCAGTATGACGGATGATGCCAGCAAGCTGGTGGTCCATGTCAGTTCAGATATCAATTCTGGCGCGTTCTATTTGTTTAATAACCAAACGGGCGATCTGGCGAAGTTGTCCTCGACCTATCCGCATTTGGCTAAAACAGCCTTAGCGGCGATGGAACCTATTCAGTTTAAAGCGCGTGATGGTATGACGATCCATGGGTATTTAACCAAAGCGCCGCAAGCCTCTAAAGAAGCCCCGCTGGTGGTCTTAGTGCACGGTGGCCCGAAGGCTCGCGATTATTGGGGCTACAACCCTGAAGTACAAATGCTGGCCCTGTCTGGGTATAACGTGCTGCAAGTGAATTATCGTGGCTCTAAAGGCTATGGCGAGTTGTACGAGCTGGCCGGTGATCGTCACTGGGCTGACAAGATCCAATACGACATCATCGATGGTACTAAATGGGCCTTTGCCCAAGGTCATGGCAAAGCAGGCAATGCCTGTATTGTCGGCGCCTCGTTTGGCGGCTATTCGGCGGTGATGGCATCGACCATTGAACCGGATCTGTACAAATGTGCCATTGCCACCGCCGGTGTCTACGACATGAACCTGATGTACAGTCGCGGCGATATTAAGCAAGTTGCGTGGGGCGAGGCATTTTTGGAACGCGTGATTGGCAAAGATCCTGCGGTGCTGCAGCAAACGTCACCGACCAGCCATGTAGCGAAGCTGAAAGCCAGTTTGTTAATCATGCATGGTAAACGTGACGATCGTGCGCCGATTGAACACGCCGAAGCGCTGAAAGACGCCTTGGAGAAAGTCAATAAACCTTATGATTGGTATGAGTTTAACGACGAGGCTCATGGGTTCTACGATGCAGAAAACCAAGCGCAATACATGAGTCATATGCAGCAGTTCTTGCAGAAAAACTTAAAGATCTAACGCCTTCGTAAGG
Source organism: uncultured Rheinheimera sp. (assembly GCA_964437935.1). GTDB lineage: Bacteria > Pseudomonadota > Gammaproteobacteria > Enterobacterales > Alteromonadaceae > Pararheinheimera. Next base: position 1,650 of record CAYTIQ010000119.1, on the reverse strand, counting down.
TTAGTTCCTCCTAAGCCAGCGCCGTGTCGCTGGCTTTTTTTTAGCGGGGCTAGGGCGTGTGGACGCAAGTCACCGTGCAATACGCTGTGAAGACGTGAAGAGGATGTCGGCGCCAACAATCTAAGATGCTGAAAATTAACCGTTCTTCTCGTATACTGCGCTATGGTTGTCGTTATGGTTGTGTCATTTTATTGTCACCAAGCCCCTTCAGACTGCAACCACTGTCATGAGGTCATGCAGCTATGTCGTTATTTGAACATCTATTGATTATGTCGGCACTGATTTTAACCAGTGCGTTTTTCTCCATGTCTGAAATTGCTCTCGCGGCGGCGCGTAAGTTGCGGCTAAGGCAGATGCTGTCCGAAGGCGAGGCTCGCGCCGAGCAGGTGCTGCTGTTGCAGGAGCACCCTGGCAACTTTTTCACTATTGTGCAAATTGGCTTAAACGCCGTGGCGATTTTAGGCGGTATTTTAGGTGAAGCGGCGTTTACGCCTTATATCGAACAAGTGGTCGGCGTGATGTACCAAGGCCCGTTGCTGGCGCCCCTGTGTTTTGGCATGTCGGTGTTTTTAGTCACCACCTTATTTATTTTGTTTGCCGACTTAATGCCCAAACGCTTGGCGATGCTGGCGCCCGAACAAGTCGCCATCGTGGTGGTGGGGCCCATTCAAGGCTTGTTAGTGGTGCTAAAACCGCTGGTTTGGCTATTTAATGGCATCGCGAACTTAGTGTTTCGTATTTTTAATGTGCCAATTCATCGCAAAGATCAAATCACACCGGAAGACATTATTTCGATGATGGATGAAGGCGCCGAAGCCGGTGTGTTGCAACAACAAGAACACAAGTTGCTGGAAAACGTGTTTGATATGGAGCAACGTACCGTGACATCAGCGATGACGGTGCGCGAAGAGTTGGTGTATTTCACCCATAAAGAAGCACCAGACAGTATTCGGCAAAAATTGCTCGACAGCCCACATGCACGGTTTTTGGTGTGTGATGGCGGTTTGGACAAAATCGTCGGTTATGTCGAATCGCGTGAGTTGTTAATGCAGGTGCTCAATGGCCAGGAGATCTCGCTGGCGCTGCCGGGTATGGTGCATCAGCCGTTGATCATCCCTGATACCTTGTCCCTGTACGAAGTGCTGGCACATTTTAAAACCAGCGGTACCGATTTTGCCGTGATCCTAAACGAGTACGCCTTGGTGGTGGGGATGATCACGCTCAAGGATGTGATGAGTATCGTGATGGGCGAATTGGTCAATACCGATGAAGAGCAAATCGTCAAACGGGATGATGATTCATGGCTGGTGGATGGCGTTACGCCGCTTGAAGACGTGATGCGGGTGCTTGGGATTGAAGCGTTCCCGGATCAAGAAAACTACGAAACCATCGCTGGCTTTATGATGTATATGCTGCGCAAGATCCCCAAACGCACCGACGCAGTCAGTTTTGCCGGTTATAAGTTTGAAGTGGTCGATATTGATAACTACAAAATCGACCAACTGCTGGTGACTAAGGTCAAAGAGAGCGTCAGCAGTTAGCCGTCATGGTAGGACGGAAAAGAAAGGAAGTAAAAGCCAGCAGCACCTGCTGGCTTTTTTGTTGTCAATTTAAAACCACCTCCTATGGAGGTGGTGATCGGCCAGTCGG
>CAYTIQ010000118.1:0-6093 GCA_964437935.1 uncultured Rheinheimera sp. | reverse complement strand
CTACGTCGTCGGTATGGCGCGCATTATAGGGCGATTTACCAAAGGCGCAAGCGAATACTTTAGAAAAGTTGATGTTTTGCGATCGTTCGCATGGAAAAGCAACAGATCGTTCAAAATAGCTACTTTTCTTGGGCGTTATCTCTAATTTGATACGGCTTAACTAAGTTTGCAGGCGAATTTTTAGCCACACTTTGAGCGAGTTAACAAAAAGCCCAGTTCAAATGCCTGGGCTTCGTTTATTCAGGGTTTTTATGCCGCCTGCCTTCTAGTTGCTCAGTGTGATCGCGAACGTCACCTTCTATAAGAACAACCGATGACTATTATTAGATGATCAGTCTCGCAGATTTGGTGCCAACCACATTTGTGCTTGTTCCTTGCTCCAGGCTTTTTTCTGCGCATATTCGGTTAGCTGGTCGTCACCAATTTTGCTCACTGCAAAGTACTTACTATCTGGGTGACCGAAATACCAACCTGAGACGGCCGCTCCCGGCCACATGGCATAACTCTCGGTCAATTCCATACCGATTTGCGCTTGCACATCTAACAAGTCAAACAATGTGCCTTTTTCGGTATGTTCTGGACAGGCAGGATAACCTGGCGCTGGACGGATACCTTGATAGGCTTCGCGGATCAACTGTTCGTTATCCAATTGCTCATGTGCGGCGTAACCCCAGAACTCTTTGCGCACGCGCATGTGCAGATATTCTGCCAGCGCTTCGGCGAGACGGTCCGCCAGAGCTTTCACCATGATGCTGTTGTAATCATCATGCGCTTTAGCAAATTCAGCGGCGAATTCATCGGCGCCAAAGCCGGTACTGACCGCAAACGCGCCCACGTAGTCGGCGACACCTGAATCCTGCGGAGCGACAAAGTCGGCGAGCGACAAATTCGGCGCGTTGTTGCGAAGCTGCACTTGCTGGCGCAGGTTAAACAATCGAGCACGCTCAGTGGTGCGGGTGTCGTCCGCCCACACAATAATGTCATCACCTTGGCTATTGGCAGGGAACAAACCGAAAATCGCTTTGCCCTTGACGTGCCCTTCGTTGATCATCCGATCCAACATGGCATTGGCATCTTGATAGACGCGACGCGCTTCTAGCCCAACTTCAGGGTGATTGAGGATCGTCGGGAACTTGCCCGATAACTGCCATGTTAGGAAAAACGGTGTCCAATCGATGTAATCGCGTAGCACTTGTAGATCAACGTCCTGCCAGACGTGCACGCCCGGTTGTTTGGGCGCTGGCGCTACTTTATTAAGGTCCAACACAAACTTGTTGGCACGCGCTTGTTCAAGCGTCAGCAATGCAGGGCCTTTTTGGCCGCGCTGATGCTGCTCGACGACGCGTTGATATTCGTCGGCGATCCGCGCCAAATACTCTGGCTTTTGCGTTGGACTGATCAGCGACTGCACCACCGACACACTGCGTGAGGCATTAGGGACATAGACCACACCATGCGGATAATGCGGCGCGATCTTAATCGCCGTATGTGCCTTGGAGGTGGTAGCACCGCCGATAAGCAGTGGAATGGTAAAACCGAGGCGGTTCATTTCTTTGGCAACATGCACCATTTCATCAAGCGACGGAGTAATTAAACCCGACAGGCCGATGATATTGACATTCAGTTCCTTGGCTTCTTGCAAACAGGTGGCGCACTGCACCATCACGCCTAAGTCGATCACTTCATAGTTGTTGCACTGCAGCACCACGCCGACGATATTTTTACCAATATCATGCACATCGCCTTTGACGGTAGCCATCAGCACCTTGCCTTGACTGGTGGCGCCGGTGCCGGCTTTTTCTGCTTCTATATAAGGTTGCAGGTAAGCGACTGCTTTTTTCATCACACGAGCAGACTTGACCACTTGCGGCAGGAACATTTTACCTTCACCGAACAAGTCGCCTACCACGTTCATGCCATCCATCAACGGCCCTTCGATCACATGCAATGGCCGCTCGGCCAGCTGACGTGCTTCTTCGGTGTCTTGATCGATAAAATCTGTGATGCCTTTGACCAGCGCATGTTCCAACCGTTTGGACACAGGCCAGCTGCGCCAGGCGTTATCTTCTTTGACCGCGACTTTACCTTTGCCGCCAAATTGATCTGCAACTTCCAATAAACGCTCGGTGGCGTCGGTACGCCGGTTTAGAATCACATCTTCGACGCGTTCACGCAGCAATTCCGGAATGTCGTCATACACCGCCAATTGGCCGGCGTTGACAATACCCATGTCCATGCCTGCTTTAATGGCATGGTATAAAAACACCGAATGGATGGCTTCGCGGACTGGGTCATTGCCACGAAACGAAAATGACACGTTGGAAACACCACCCGAAATTTTTGCATACGGGCACAATTGTTTGATGCGACGAGTCGCTTCAATAAAATCCACGGCGTAGTTATTGTGCTCGTCGATACCGGTGGCCACCGCGAAGATATTCGGGTCAAAGATAATGTCTTGGGGTGGAAAGCCCACTTGCTCTGTCAGGATCTTGTATGCCCGCACACAGATCTCAACTTTACGTTGTTGGGTGTCAGCCTGCCCTACTTCATCAAATGCCATCACCACCACAGCCGCGCCATAACGACGCAACAGCTTGGCTTGATGGATAAAGATCGCTTCACCTTCTTTGAGTGAAATCGAGTTGACGACCGCTTTGCCTTGTACACATTTTAATGCTGCTTCGATGACGTCCCACTTTGATGAGTCAATCATCACCGGAACTCGTGCAATGTCGGGCTCTGCCGCTAACAGGTTCAAGTAACGAACCATGGCCGCTTTACTGTCCAACATGGCTTCATCCATATTGATATCAATAATTTGCGCGCCGTTTTCGACTTGTTGCCGCGCTACATCAAGCGCCGCTTCATATTTTCCTTCGAGAATTAACTTCTTGAACTTGGCTGAGCCTGTGACATTGGTGCGTTCACCAACGTTGATAAAACGAGCTTGTTGTTGCATCACCACTCCAAAGAAAATGCTTCAAGACCAGCTAAATAAAAGCTATGACTGGCTGGTTTGGGTTGACGAGGTGGCAATCCGTCCACGATGGTTGCGAGCGCCTTGATATGCTCTGGTGTTGTACCACAGCAACCGCCGACAATATTGATAAATCCTTCCTCTGCCCAGTCGCGTATTTCCGCAGCCATGTCAGTTGGTCCTAAGTCATATTCACCAAACTCGTTGGGTAAACCGGCATTGGGATGCACCGACGTGGCGCACTCGGCAATACTGGCCATGATTTCGACATAAGGCCGTAATAAATCAGGGCCCAAGGCGCAATTGAGACCAAAGCTGACGGGTTCAATATGCGCCAATGAATGATAAAACGCCTCGGTGGTTTGGCCTGACAAGGTACGCCCAGATGCATCGGTAATAGTCCCAGAAATCATCACGGGTAACTTATAGCCAATTTCATCAAATACTTGCAGCACGGCAAACGCCGCTGCTTTGGCATTAAGCGTATCAAAGATGGTTTCGATCATAATAAGGTCCGAACCACCGTCAATCAGTGCTTTGGTGCTTTCGGTGTACGCAGCGACCAGCTCGTCAAAGCTAACATTGCGAAATCCTGGGTCATTGACGTCGGGCGAAATCGACGCTGTACGGTTAGTTGGACCTAAAATGCCTGCAACCAAGCGCGGTTTGTGTGGTTCACGCGCGGTAAACTCATCACAAGCTTGGCGTGCGAGTTTGGCCGCTTCGAAGTTAATCCGCGCCGATAAATGCGACATCTCATAGTCAGCCATCGCAATTGGTGTGGCGTTAAAGCTATTGGTTTCAATGATGTCTGCACCTGCCGCCAGATACTGTCGATGGATCTCGAGGATAATCTGTGGCTGCGTCAGCACTAATAGATCGTTGTTGCCTTTGAGGTCCGACGGCCAGTCTTTAAACTCGTCACCGCGGTAATCGGCTTCTTCTAAGCGGTAGCTTTGGATCATGGTGCCCATAGCACCATCTAAAATCAAAATGCGGTGCTCGTTGAGTTGGCGAAATTGCTCTGCGGTAAAACGGGCAGTACTCATGCGTGACGATCCTCTCCGATCTGGCTCAGGTCAAACGGTGTCGCCTGATAAACGTAGTAGTTCAGCCAGTTACTGAACAACAAAAATGCGTGACTTTGCCACAGTTTTTGCGGGCCTTGCGCTGGGTCATTGTTTTTAAAGTAGTTTTCTGGAACTTTTGGATTCAAACCAGCGGTGACGTCGCGGTTGTATTCGTCCTGCAAGGTCGTTAAATCATATTCGGGGTGGCCAGTGACAAAAATTCGACTACCACTGGAATTTTGCAGCAAGTAAGCGCCCGTAACATCTGCTTCCGCCAACACGTGGATATCTGGATGCGCTTGGTACTTTTGTTTGGGCACTTGCGCATACCGTGAATGCGGCACTAAAAACACATCATCAAAACCGCGCACCAACGGACACAGCGGCTGTGCGACTTGCTGCCAATACACCCCTGACAGTTTTTCGCCACGAATTTCCCGTTGTAAGCCGTAGTAGTAATAAAGTGCGGCATGCGCGGCCCAACACAAAAACAAAGTCGACGTTACGTTGCGATCGGCCCAGGCTAAGATCTCTGACAACTGCGGCCAATAACTAACATCCTCATAATCGACTAAACCAAGCGGCGCGCCTGTAATAATCAAACCGTCATATTTTTGCCGCTGCACGTCCGAAAAAAAGCGATAGAAGCAATTCAGGTGTGTCTCGGAGGTGTGTTTACTAACATGATTGTCCAACCGGATTAAATCAATATCGACCTGTAGCGGTGTGTTCGCCAACAGGCGAAGTAATTGGATCTCAGTGGTTTCTTTATTTGGCATCAGGTTCAAAATGGCGATTTTCAGCGGCCGGATGTCTTGCTGTTGTGCGCGAGTTTCATTCATCACGAACACGTTCTCGGCGCACAGCGCTTCAATGGCAGGCAGCTGGTCAACAACTTTAATCGGCATAATGACTCCAGATAGACGATTCGAATGTCCGGCACTTTGCAACAAGGCCCCAGAAATGTCAACATCTATACGTTTAGATGGCTATTTAAATCTTGAGTAATAACCCATGGTCTTCTATGCTAGCCAAAGTCATGCTGAGGACCTGTAAATGCTGCGAGCTCTATGCTGCTGGTTATGGTTGGTTGGTCTGAATGGCGTCGCCACTGCGGCGCCAGCCACAGATTCCAATGTTATCCCCGTCTATATTCGGGACGATGTACTAGAAGACTACGAGAAATTTGTTGCTGGTCGGGACGTACTGACGATTACCAGTTTTAAAAACATCAATATGCGACGCGATGTCGCCGATATGGTGTTGTTGCAGCAAGCATTGGCCCTTGGTGGTTTTCACAAACGCTTTCAATATATGCCGGGGAAATTCAATTTCCGTAACACCAAAATGCTAGAAACCGGCGACTTGTTGTTGAGTTTTGACAGCTATTGGTTATCCGATGCGCAGCTGCTTGGACCCAAAGTGTTTGTCAGTGAACCGGTGATCCGCCGCGGCGAATATCTGGCAGCCCTGTACACCAGCCCGAACAATACCGCTGCGCTCGCGATCCGTAACTTCAATGATTTAGCCAGGTTCACGGCGGTGTCGACGCCCAAATGGCTGACCGATTGGCGTACACTGGAAAAACTCCCGCTCAAACAGCTCATCCGGGAAGACGAATGGCTCAGTCAAGCACGCATGGTGCATATGCAGTGGGTCGATTTCATGTTGATGCCATTTTCCAATACAAAAGATGGCAGTTACCAGCTCGAACAGATCCGCATGCAACAAGTACCAGGCGTCGCTATTTTGCTCGATGATAGTCGTCATTTTGTGGTGTCGCGTGCTCATCCACAAGGGCAGGCTGCATTTGCTGCCTTGAATCGCGGCCTTAAAGAGCTGCGTGCACAAGGTCGTATTGAACAACTTTATAAAGATGCCGGTTTTTTGGTGGATACAAGATCGTTCATCATCTTAAACGCCGAAGTGGCCAGCCCTGTGAAGCCCAAGTAGACCAAATCGTCCAAATCGCGTTAAACGCACCACCGATAAAAATGTATGGTCCGCCCCGTTGTTGCAAGTACAAAAAACCGATAACGGGGT
>CAYTIQ010000117.1:0-6428 GCA_964437935.1 uncultured Rheinheimera sp. | reverse complement strand
CCTCGGCAACGCCGAAAGCTTTTAAAAAAACTCGCCGCGCAGGCGAAAACTATTTAAAAACACAAACCAGCGTAGAACCGAATAAACAACCCACGCCTGCGGCAGGTAAATCCGCCCACCGCGCAGGCGAAATAAGTTTTATAAACAAACCAGCGTGCGAAACAAAAAAAGGAACATCAATGTCCAACATCCGAGCCGTTGCTGATCTCGCCGGCGTGTCCGTCGCGACGGTGTCGCGCACCTTGCAACAACCCGAACGGGTGTCGCAAAAGACTCGCGCCAAGGTGATGGCGGCGGTCAAAGAAACCGGCTACAAGCCCAATCAAATGGCGGTGAAGTTCCGCTCGGGCAAAACGCATAACTTGGTGGTGTTGGTGCCGACGGTGGCGAACGTGTTTTTTGCGCGGGTCATCAGCGGCATGCAACAAGCCGCACATGAACAGGGTTACACCTTGCTGCTTTGCAACACCATGGCCGACGAAGAAGTAGAGCAAAGTTACGCCCACATGGTCGATACGGCGCAAGCCGATGGCGTCATTCAGCTGCGCGCCTTTAACCCATTTACTGAAGCCCCCAGCGCCGATATGTTGCCGATGGTCAACGCCTGTGAAGTGCTCGATGGCGTCACCTGCCCGACGGTGCAGCTGGATAACCGCGCGGCGGCGCGGGTGATGACGGAGCACTTATTGGGCCTTGGCCATCGCCGTATCGCCATGATCAAAGGCCCGGCGCGCAGTCCATTGACCCGAGATCGCTTGGCGGGGTATCGCGATGCGCTGCTCGATGCCGGGCTTTCTATCGACGATCAACTGCTGTGCGCCGGTAACTTCAGTTTGGATGCAGGCTATGCCGCGACGTCGCAATTAATGGCGCACGCCAACCCACCAACGGCGATTTTCTGCGAAAACGACGAAATGGCTATCGGTGCAATCAAGTGTTTGAAAGATCAAGGCATTGCCGTGCCCGAACAAGTATCGGTCGCCGGCTTTGACAATATCTCGTTTGCCGAATTTTGTGACCCACCGCTGACGACCATCGCGCAACCGGCGGAAGACTTCGGTCGCACCGCGGTGAATCTGTTAATTGACGTGTTGGAGCAGCGCCTGCGCACTGCGCCCAAAGTCATTCTGCCGTTTGAATTGGTCGTGCGCGCCAGCACTGGCCCAGCCCGTTAACCTTTGTCTTAGGAGCACCGCATGTCGACGTCGCGTTTCACTTTTGAACAAACCAACAGCCCAGCCGCACAGCCACCGTGTGTGGACAGTCCCAACTTGGCGCGTCGCAGCCTGCTGAAAGTTGGCGCAGGCGTGGTGGCGGGTGTTGCCGTCAGCGGCTTGCTGGGTGGCCAAGCGGTCGCGGCCAACGCAAAACCGGCTGTCGGTTTGCAGCTGTATACGCTGCGCGACATGATGGCAAAAAGTGTGTCTGAAGCGCTGAATTTAGTGGCTGGTGTCGGCTTTAACGAGGTGGAATTTGCCGGTTATTTTGGCCACCAAGCGTCAGACATCAAAACCATGCTACACAAGGCTGGCTTAACCGCGCCATCCGTGCACGTACCGCTGGATGACTTGCGCCACAAGCTTTCGCAAGTCATTAGCGACGCCAAAACCATCGGTCATCACTACATAGTGCTGCCGTGGCTTCCCGCTGAGCAGCGTGGCAGCCACATCAACGACTATAAAAAACTAGCCGCTGAAATGACCGGTTTTGCCAAAGAAATCAAAGCCGCCGGGCTACAAATGGCCTATCACAACCACGATTTTGAACTGCAACCCGTCACCGGTGGCCTGCCTTATGACGTGTTATTGGGCGACACCGACCCAGACCTGGTCAAAATGGAGCTGGATTTATATTGGACCGTCAAAGCCGGATTGGACCCCATCAAACTGTTTGAACAGCACCCCGGCCGCTTTGCCATGTGGCATGTCAAAGACATGGCTAAGGACGGTTCCATCACAGACGTTGGCACCGGCACCATTGATTTTAAAGCGATTTTTGCCAAAGCCGCGCTTGCTGGCGTCAAGCATAAATTCGTCGAGCACGACGACAGCCACAACCGCATTCAAACCATTCGCCAAGGGTATCAATCGACCCGAGCCTTGTTGGGATAAGGGTTACCTGTTGCAATGCCCGTTCGCCAAGGTCGTACGACGCTGCGGACATATACTGCGTTTTTCAAAGCCCCACACCACTGCTACATCGCGGCGCCGTTGATGTGTACAGCCGCAAAATGCATGCACCAACCGTGCAGCACAGACTTGGCGAGCGCTGTTCGGCAAAGCATACCCAACGGCTAGTATCCTACGTGCTTGAATTTATGGTACTTATACACTGAAACCCAAGTCAGCCTACTTGAACTAAAGAACCCGTGCACGAATGAACAAGCGCAAAAAAATCATACTCTATATCGCCATTTTTATAGGGGTGGTCGCGTTATTACCTGAACGAATAACCTTGCCCGTCAAAGGCGCCACACCTGCGGACTGGAACGCGAAATCGTTTTGGTTCGAACCTTGGGGAACTTCCGGGGTGCACAAAGGCATCGATATTTTTGCCCGAAAAGGCACCGATGTGCTCAGCACCACCGACGGCATTGTGGTGTTTCATGGCAACTTACCCAAAGGTGGTCAAGTGGTTCTGATACTAGGACCACGCTGGAGATTGCACTACTTTGCCCATTTAAACTCGATAAACACGGCGTTTGGTTCGCTCGTTAGCAGCGGCGAGAAAATAGGTACTGTCGGGGATAGCGGCAATGCCAAAGGGAAACCGGCACATCTACATTACGCCATTGTTCGACTGTATCCAGCGTTTTGGGCGATGGATACCACCACGCAAGGCTATAAAAAGGCCCTTTTTATCAACCCCGACCATTTTCTGCGTGAGCAATAACCGAGCACCATGAACGACAACTATGAAATGAACGACATTGACCGCATTCTTCGCGTCGACCACGCTGGGGAATATGGTGCTATCCATATTTACCAAGCGCAATTATGGGTCGCTCGATGGTTATACCATGATATCGTCGACACCCTCGACGACATGCTCTCGCATGAAAAAAACCACTACCAAAGGTTTGATGATTTATTGCAGCGGCGTAGGATCCGCCACTGTTATGCCATTCACCTATGGGCGTTGGGTGGCTGGCTTTTGGGGCTTGTCACCGCAGCCCTGGGCCGCAATGCGATCTTTGTCTGCACGTATTCGATAGAAAGCACTGTATTGCAGCATTTAGACCATCAATTGCAGTATTTGCAGCAGCATGATAGTGAAGCCTATGCTGCTGTACTCAGCATCAAAGCCGATGAAGAAGCGCATCAAGCGCTCGGGCAACGCTTTGGTTCCAGCTCAATTTTGTATAAGCCGTTGTTTTACATCGTCAATCAGGCAACAACCTTCGCCATTTGGTTGTCAACGAAATTGTAGTGACGTTCACCACTGGCAGCGGGCACATCCCTTTTTCTGTGAAATACTGCGGTTAGACTTTAATTTCACCACCTCTGACCAAACCTTGATCCACATTGCAGCCCGATAAATGCTGGTCAGCTACAGGAGCTTTTATGACCTCGTATACCCCACCTCGCGTTTGGACCTTTGATCAAGAAAATGGTGGTGCCTTTGCCGGCATTAACCGACCTACAGCGGGCGCACGCAGTGACCTGGTGCTGCCACGCGGCGAGCACACGCTGCAGCTGTATTCACTGGCAACTCCCAACGGTGTCAAAGTGACGATTCTGTTGGAGGAATTACTCGAGGCGGGCATTAACGCGGCCGAATACGATGCATGGCTCATATCCATTCGCGATGGTGCCCAGTTTGGCTCCGACTTTGTCGACATTAACCCCAATAGCAAAATCCCGGCGCTGCTCGATCACAGCCACACGCCGCCGCTACGGGTATTTGAATCGGGCAACATTTTGCTGTATCTAGCTGAAAAATTTGCCGCTTTTTTACCGACGGATATCGCAGGGCGCACCGAAACGTTGAACTGGTTATTCTGGCAAATGGGCAGCGCCCCTTTTGTCGGCGGTGGTTTCGGTCATTTTTATCATTACGCGCCAGAAAAACTGCAATACCCAATTGACCGGTACGCCATGGAAACCAAACGGCAATTGGATGTGTTAAATCAGCTGCTAGCAACTCGTTCCTTTATTGCCGGGGAGACATATACCATTGCCGATATCGCCATTTGGCCTTGGTATGGTCAGCTAGTGCAAGGCCGACTGTATTCCAGCCCCGAATTTGATGCCGCCGAATTTTTGTCGGTGCAAGAGTACCCGCATGTGCAAGCTTGGGCTGAGCGCATTTGGCAACGCCCAGCCGTGCAACGCGGCTGGAAGGTCAATCGCAATTGGGGAGATGCCGCCGATCAAGTGCCAGAGCGTCATAGCAAGCACGATTTCCGCTAACACAAAGTGAGCTTCTTCAACGATGCCGGATAGCTCAACCTACCGGCATTTGTTGCCGACATACCATGTTTAATCAATAGATCATTCAATAATTTACCGATTTACTGGTATTTACGCCGTTGTTGGCTACACCTTGCTTATAGATCCTATTTCTCTAACAAGGAGTTGTTGGCAATCATGCGCAATAATAGCCCGGTTACTCAACGTGAAAAACGTTTTCCAGAGCATGTCCGACTGGTCTCAGTGACCGACGTCAACAGTATTATCCAAGACTGTAACGATGAGTTTGTTCAGATCAGCGGTTTTAGCCGCGAAGAACTCATTGGCCAGCCGCATAACCTAGTTCGCCACCCAGATATGCCGCCGGCAGCTTTTACCACGATGTGGTCTTACATTAAACAAGGTAAACCATGGATGGGCTTGGTGAAAAATCGCTGCAAGAATGGCGATCATTATTGGGTCAATGCTTATGTCACGCCTATTTCAGAGCACGGTAAGATTATTGGTTATGAATCGGTGCGTACCTGCCCGCTGCGCGAAGATGTCGAGCGCGCCGAGAAATTGTATCAACGCTTAAACGCAGGCCAAGCACCGAAAAAAAGCTATCACGCACAACTCCCTCATATCAGTTATGCACTCACCGTGTTGGTGGCTCTGTTGTTATGGTTCTATCAACAACAAACAGCGTCTGAAGCACTACTGATTGTCGGTGCTATCGGTTATGCCATGTGGCTAAATCTGCAACGCAAACAAGCACAAGCTGCTATTGAGTCTTTATTTCAAAATGCCTTTCAAGACGAGCTTGCCGTGCAAAGTTACACCGATTGGAGCGGTTCACTCGGCAGAATTAAAGTGGCGATCTTAAGCCAACAAGCGCATTTACGCACCGTACTCACCCGCATTGAGCATTCCGCCAAACGTGTCGCGATCGAATCAGGGCGCGGTCAAACGTTAACCGATAGCTTGGAACATAAAATCGAAAATCAACAAGCGGAAACCATGCAAGTGGCACCGCGATGAATCAAATGACCACGACTATCCACGAAGTATCGCACCATGTCAGTGAAACGGCGCACCAAGCCGATCAGGCCAGTACGCTGATCAAACATGGCGATGAACTGTCGCAGCAAACTCGCCAGTCTATCGAGCAACTAAAAGATACGGTTTACCAGATCAGCTCCTCGGTGTCTGGCGTTGCCGACCAAACACAAAATATCGCCAAAGCAGCGCAGCTGATTGAACAAATTGCCGATCAAACCAACTTGTTGGCACTTAACGCCGCGATAGAAGCTGCTCGGGCCGGCGAGCATGGCCGCGGTTTTGCCGTGGTCGCTGATGAGGTGCGCAACCTAGCCAGTCGGACCCAACAATCGACCCGAGAGATTTACGCCATTGTCGATGCCCTTAAACTGCAAGCGTCAGGGGCTGTGTCGGTGGCACAAAAAGGCATTGATGATGCTGAACACGGTTTAGAGCGGGTGGTCGAAAGTTCATCGATGCTACATGGCATTGCCGATTCTGTGCAGCAAATCGCGAATATGTCGACGCAAATGGCCGCTGCCGTTGAGCAGCAGGCCCATGTCGCTGAAGATATCAATCGCCAAGTGGTGCGTATTTCAGAGCTAGCCGACGGCAGCGCAGACTCCGCACATCAAACCAGTGGAGCGATAGGACAATTGCATACTATCGCCGACGATTTGTCCGAATTGGTAGAGCGGTTTAAGACTTAGTCGGCAGGCCGAGAGGCGCCATAAAAGCAAAAAGCCCACTCGTAGGAGTGGGCTTTTGCTTGAATAGGGGATCTTTATATCCCAAGCCGTGCGAGGGCTGTTACCCAAAAGGCGCAATCAGTAAAAAGGACTTCGCGGTAGTATTATGAAGCTGGGACATTGCGGCTTCGTGAGAGTCTGCACCCTTGCGGAGCTGCGGGTGTGCTCAATCGGAAGGACGCCAAACTGTTGGCGTTGGTGATTTTAAGGCTGGGACATCGCGGCTTCGTGAGAGTCTGCGCCCTTG
>CAYTIQ010000116.1:0-6432 GCA_964437935.1 uncultured Rheinheimera sp. | reverse complement strand
GGCAAGACCACCGTTTTATAATGGCTGCATCGTGCCTTAAAACGCAGCATTTCTGTATCCCAATCAAGAGGTAAGCCATGATGGAGTTGTTATGTCCTGCCGGAAGCATGGCCAGTGTCAAAGTGGCGATCGCCGAAGGGGCCGATGCCGTGTATGTGGGTCTGAATAACGATACCAACGCCCGTCATTTTGCAGGGCTAAATTTTACCCCAGAACAACTGCGCGAAGCCTGTCGGTATGTACACCAGGCTCAACGTAAATTGCATGTGGCGATCAACACCTTTGCCCACCCGGGGGAAGTCGCCCGTTGGCAAGCGAGCTGTGACACTGCCGTAGCATCTGGCGCTGATGCTTTAATCTTGGCGGACATCGCCCTTTTAGAGTACATGCAACAGCATCATCCTCAGGTTGAAGTGCACTTATCGGTGCAAGCGAGCGCTACCAACCAAGCCGCCATTGAGTTTTATCGGCAATTTGGCGTAAAGCGCGTCGTCCTGCCTCGTGTGCTCACTATCCAACAGGTACGAGCGCTTGCCGTTAGTTCCGACATGGCGCTAGAAGTATTTGCGTATGGCAGTTTATGTATTATGGCCGAGGGGCGTTGTTTTTTAAGTTCTTACCTAACCGGCGAATCACCAAACACTTCAGGTGCATGTTCACCAGCGGCCTTCGTGCGTTGGAGTGAACAAGATGGCGTGCTTGAGTCACGACTCAATGATGTATTGATCGATCAGTTCCAGCCAAATGAAACTGCAGGTTATCCAACGTTATGCAAGGGCCGATTTGTGGTCGATGGCGAGCGCTACCACGTATTGGAAGAACCAACGAGCTTAAACACCTTGGAACTGTTACCGATGCTTTATCGTGATGGGATTGCCTCGTTAAAAATTGAAGGGCGTCAGCGCAGCCCAGCTTACGTGCGCGATCTGACCCGAGTTTGGCGCGCAGCCATAGATGCGGTGCAAACCAACCCTGACCAATTTCAAACATCTAGCCAGTGGCATCAGGTCTTGGCCTCACTGTCTGAAGGGAATCAAACCACTCTTGGTGCGTATCACCGTCATTGGAAATAACGGTGAATGTGCAAGTTGTATCCCAGAACCAATGTAGCAACCCAGTTTTAGGTGTCCTGCCCAATGGAATTTATCCATAATTCAACCAAGACTACTTCAGCCACCAAGGTGCCTGCGGTATCGATTGGCCCCGTATTGTATTTTTGGTCAAAAGCCAAGTTACAGGCTTTTTATCAGCACGCTGCACAAAGTGCTGCCACCACTGTGTATGTAGGTGAAACCGTCTGCAGTAAACGCCGTGAATTTGGCTTTACTGATTTTCTCGACACCGCTTATCAGCTTCGCGACGCCGGCAAGCAGGTGGTGTTATCCACGCTAACATTAATAGAGCAACAGGCGGAGCTGAAAGAACTGCGTAAAATCATCGACAATGGCGAGTTTATGGTGGAAGCCAATGACATGGGCGCCGTTGGATGGTTGCACGAGAAAGGTTTACCTTTTGTCGCAGGCAGTGCTTTGAATATCTACAACGAGTTATCGTTACGGCTGATGGTTAAACAAGGCATGCAACGCTGGGTACTACCGGTAGAGCTTGGCCGTGATTGGATCTTGCGCTTGTTAGCGCAGCCGTCACTTGCGGACTTATCACAGCACATTGACATTGAAGTATTTGCTTATGGCCATTTACCGCTGGCTTGGTCAGGGCGCTGCTTCACCGCTCGCTCTGAAAACCGGCCAAAAGATCAATGCGAACTCTGTTGTATGAACTATCCCAGTGGCCGCTTAACTCAAAGCCAAGAAGGACAACCCTTGTTTGTACTCAATGGCATCCAGACGCAATCGGGTCAACGTTATAACTTACAGAACGATTTAAGATCGATGCACGGCTGGGTTGACTATGTTCGTCTAAGCCCTGAAATGGATGGATTTTTCGACAAAGTGCAGCTGTTTGCAAATGGCATCAATCAACCGCTGCCACAACATGATGTCAACGGCTATTGGCACCAAGTCGCAGGCTTTCGTCAAACCTCGGAGACTATTGAATGAACGCTATTCGGATTGGCATCGTTACCGTGAGTGACCGTGCTTCGCAAGGTATATATGAAGACATCTCGGGCAAGGCGATTGAACAAACATTGCAGGCCTATCTAGATTGCCCGTGGCAAGCCGTCTATCGGTTGATCCCAGATGAGCAACCGTTAATAGAACAAACCTTGCGCGAACTCTCGGATGATCATTCGTGTTGTTTAATTGTCACAACCGGCGGCACTGGGCCAGCGCTTCGAGACGTAACGCCTGAAGCAACGACTGCGGTGTGTGACAAAATGCTACCAGGATTTGGCGAATTGATGCGCCAAGAATCGTTGAAATATGTGCCTACCGCCATTTTATCAAGACAAACAGCAGGCATCCGTGGCAACGCACTGATTATCAATTTGCCGGGTAAACCGACAGCGATTCGTCAGTGCCTAGATGCAGTGTTTCCGGCGGTACCCTATTGTATTGATTTGCTCGGTGGACCCTATCTAACGACCCACTGTGACGTGATCGCGGTATTTCGGCCTAAGCAAAACTAGCTTAAGCCGCATGGGGTGGCACACTCAGTGTGCCATCGTCTGCGGAAGGGTTAAGCAACCGCGATGCCCACAGGGAGCTGTTCAAACCAATCTAAAAACTGTGCCACGGCAGCCCCCCGGAAAATTCGGCCGTGCTGTGGACACATCATATCAATTTCAAGGGAACGTACCCGGCGGATCCAATCGCGTTTTGCCGTATCGGACGGCATCCATCGTTGATGGAAAAAAGTCATTTTGTCGATATGGCTCGTAAAATCATCGACAAATAACGGGCTGTCCACCGGCTCTAACGCGGCGCCAACATCGCCACTAAATAGAATTTTAGCGATCGGATCGTAGACATGGTGGTTTGCCGATGAATGCAGATAGTGCGCCGGAATACACTGCAAAGTCAGTGTCGATAGCGGCAGCACCATGCCCCTATCTGGGATACCGCAAAACTTCGTTCGGTCCATGCCAAAATGCCGTATAAAACCTTCCCATAACCAAGGACTGTACAAAGTTGCGCCATCCAATACTTTGTCCCACAGGCCTAACGATGAAATGATGTCAGGGTCTTGGTGCGATGCAAACAAATGCTTGAGCTGGCTGAGCGGGACTATTTTCACTAACGCTTCAAGCATAGGCGCAAATAACTCAATGCCACCTGGATCTAAAATGTTCGCTTCATGCGGGGAATGTATAAGATATTGATTAGTATCAATAATCAATTTTGGTTTGCTGGCATCTCGTCCAAGTAAGGTCCATTTATGGGAAGGTCCGGCATAGATTTCTACACTTTTCATTTACGCTAAATCCTTTATCCAATGTTTACATTGATGAACTTCATCCATGATGTTGGTGGTTGAACGGTGAATTTGTGCCATCAACTCGGTCAACTGTGATTTGTAGTCCGGCAAACTGGCCGCTTCCATCCGCGCATTGACCACGATGACTTGCATCGCTCGCATTTGTAGTTCCAAGTCGTCAATTGAAAGCCTCAACTGTTGTGCTTGTTGCTGAGCCGCATTGGCCAAAGCAGACAAGTCCTGATGGCCGCTCACCAATTGTCGGTCCAGCAGCACGTCCGATGCCGGTTGAAGAGTCGCTTGGACTTTACATAACTTTTGGCAAAACAAATGCTTTCGCCACAAGCTGACTGTTAACGCAGCAATTTGACCGGCTTGGCGATTGATATCGCGACTAATCACAATCGATGCATGAGCCAATTCATCGTAAAACGTGGACAGTGTTTTAAGCCCAGCGCCGGAGACGCCAATCCGGATTGACACGACAGCAAGATTTTTAGCACTTAGCGACAACTTAGCCGCATCTTTTTGCGCAGCATTTAAACGCGATGCTATGGCGGCACTTGCTACTGTTTTTACCGCCAAGGCATGCCGAGGTGACAGGTTGGCGGCTGTTGGTGTTGTTTCAGTGGCCTCACCGGTGCTAATAGCTAATTGCTTTGACATCACAGCTGACCTCGCACGCTAAACAGCCAAATGACTAGCACCAAAGTGATAAACCAAAAACCTGACATCAATTGCCAAAACAACAACTTATTATTTTTCGTCGCGGCTACCACTTGCTGGTGCAGGTACAGTGGATTAGGAGTCCGTAAATCTTGCATTAACAACGGCACTCGCAAGTAACGATGTTGCAGGTCAAATGACACCCCTCGCTCCAGAGCTCGGTCAAACCACATGGGAATTCGCGGGTTAAAACGACTAGCTGGGATATAGCGAAGCCGCTGGTAATCGGAAAGACTCTGACAATCATCGACTTTTTCGCCATAAGGCAGATGCCCGGTGAACAATTCATAGGCGATGGTTGCCAAAGCGTACACATCGCCTTGTTCTGCCGAATTATGACCGTGCAAATAATGCGGATCTGAGTAACTGGCGGTACCAAGCGCCATTTCTTGCAATATGGGTGAATAGATTTCCGCCAGCCCAGGCACGAATGCCGAGCCAAAATCGACAATTTTCAACTCACCGTCCGCTAAGCGCATGATATTGGCTGGTTTTAAATCTTGATGGATCACGCCTAATTTGTGGAACGCCATCAGACCGGAAGCAATTTGCTCTAGTAGGCCGATGGCAACAGCAGGCCGTAGCGGTAGATTTTGTTGGACTAAAAAACAATCTAGCGAGTCGCCTTCGAGATATTCCAACAAATAATACAAAAAGGTCCGCGGTCGACTTTGTTGCACGACCTTAACCACATGCGGATCGTCAATTCGCAATCCGACCCACTCTTCGCGAATAAAACGCTCGATATACGCATGGTCGTCGGCAAAATTCTGCGACGGTGTTTTGAGCACCAAATGTGCAGCTGTCGAAGGGTCTTTGACCACATACAAATGGCTGCGGGCACTGGCAAACAATGCACGGATCACCTCGTAACCATCGACTTTCATGCCAGGCTCTAACGCGGGAAGCAGCGGCAACCGCGTCATCCGCTCGTTATAGTCATCTAAAGTATCACTGGCCACTTGCGTGACTTCACAAAGAAGGACACTGATGTTGTCATCGCTAGCAGATGCAAGTTCGATGGCACGGGCAACTTTATTATCAATGGTCAATGACATCGACAGTAACGCTTGGATCTCCAGATCGCTCACCACGTCAGAAAAGCCGTCGGAACATAATAAAAATACATCATTAGGTTCGAGAGTGAGCGAGTCTTCTTGCCAGTTAACCGTCTCGTCCATGCCTAGGGCTCGCCCCAAAAACTGCCGTTGCTCGCTAAGTTTAGTGATGTGGTCTGTCGACAGTTGTCGCAACTTCCCTTGACGCAGTAAATACAAACGACTGTCGCCAATGTGAAACCAATATGCGGTTTTGGATTTCAATACTAAACCGGTGAAGGTGCATAAACAGCCACGTTCATCGGTTTGGTACTGCTGGCTTTGTTGATACAACGCCGAATTAATGGTCGACAGCACGGTACCGGCGCTATGCCGGGTGGACCAACTATCGGGAGTTTTTAAATAATCAGTGACAAAGGTTTGTGTAGCATGATGGCTGGCAAAGGTCCCACCTTCGGCAGAGCTGACGCCATCTGCAAGTGCAAGTACCGCCCCTTTGTAGGTATGTTGATGCGCATCGGCTGGGATCTCCCAGCTGATGGCATCTTCGTTGGTGGCTTTACCGCCGGCAACGGATGCGCCGGCGATGTTGACCACAAGTGTTTCTGTTGCAAACACGTGCTAGCTCACATGAATATGATGGACGTTGCCATGTTCATCGACCTCTGTCATGTGACCTTTGGGTTCGTCAAGGAACATCACTGAAACTAGGCCGATAAGTGCGGTGCCACCAATGACAAAGAAAAAGGTGTGATAATCAACGTAACTTAAGATGGTGAGATAAACCACCGCTCCAACGTTACCATAGGCGCCCGCCATGCCCGCGATCTGCCCAGTCATTCGACGTTTGATCAACGGGACGATGGCAAACACTGCTCCTTCGCCGCCTTGGACAAAGAAACTGCAAGCCATACATAAAATCACGGCTAATGCGATAGACCAACTGCTGTCAATTAACCCCATCGACAAATAGCCAGCCGCAAGGCCACCGATCAGGAGAACCATGCTTTGACGACGACCGAACTTATCGGAAAACCAGCCGCCCAACGGCCGTGAGACTAAATTCATAAATGCATAGCCGGAAGCTAACAGGCCCGCAGTTACAGGCGTCAAGCTACTAAAGGTATCCAAGAAAAACAGCGGTAACATCGAAACAACAGCCAGCTCGGAGCCAAATGTTGTGAAATAAGCGACGTCTAAAATCGCAACTTGTTTAAACGAGTACTTTTCATGTTCAGGGACCCCTTTACGTAAATGTTCAACATTCACG
>CAYTIQ010000115.1:5421-6596 GCA_964437935.1 uncultured Rheinheimera sp. | reverse complement strand
CTATCGCCTTGGCTTATCAGATGGGTGCCGTTGATGTGGTGGTGAGCCGAAACCAACCGGGCTTTGTGCAGGATATCCACCAGCATCAAGGACCGTTAGCAGGGCTTCATGCCGCGTTACCGCTTTGTCGTTGTCGACGAGTTTTAGTACTGGCAGTCGATATGCCTCGATTGAGTCAACGCGCATTAACGCAACTTTTGGCACAACCCGTTGGTTTTTTTGCCGGACATCCGCTGCCCGCGGTCATTGATGTCACAAAAAACCTGCAGCAGGAGATCTTACAGCGCTTGCAACTGCCGCATGGTCCGCGCTCGCTCGCCACGTTGTGGCGTTTTGCCGAACTTCCGGCACTGCCTTGCCATTTCCCAGACGAGCTTTGTAATACCAATGACCCTAATAGCTGGCAGCAAGTGCTAAATGACATGGAGATCATGCATGCCTAAGTCTAGAGAATTTGCAGCGTTATCGATTGCAATTGTTACTGTCTCTAATCGTCATACACGCGTGACAGATACCACTGGCGCCATGCTGGCGCAGCAAGCTCATGAACAAGGTCATCGGCTCTATGCCCAGCACATTGTTGCTGAAGATAAATATCAGATCCGAGCATTACTGAGTTCATTCATTGCCGACAGCGCATGTCAGGTTGTATTGCTCAACGGTGGCACCGGGTTTCAAGCGAAAAACTGTACTAGTGATGCGATTAGGGTGTTGTTCGACCGACAAATCGACGGTTTTGGCGAGCTATTTCGCCAGCTAAGTTTTAGCGGCGTTTCAGCTCCATTCGCCGAACATGCCGCCGTGTACAGCGCCGCAATACAAAGTGATGCCATTGCAGGGCTTGCAAATAACACGCTGGTCATAGCCATGCCTGGTAGCCCAGACGCGGCCAATCTCGCGGCTACACATCTGATCTGGCCGCAATTGGATGCTCGCACCCTACCTTGTAATTTTGCGCATTTGTTGCAGCACCTTCAGTGCCCAAGCACTGAACTGACCAAATAAAAGGAATGTTTTGATGTCAACACTGACACATTTAAATGAGGCTGGTGAGGCCATTATGGTAGACGTCGGCCATAAAGACACCACGCGCCGTATGGCACTAGCACAAGCTGTGGTCACAATGTCTCCATCCCTTTTTGATAGTTTGCAAAATTTGGCCAAAGGTGACGCAC
>CAYTIQ010000115.1:0-5411 GCA_964437935.1 uncultured Rheinheimera sp. | reverse complement strand
GCCCGCATTGCTGGGATTATGGCCGCCAAAAAAACCGCGGATCTAATTCCGCTTTGTCACCCACTTGCGCTGAGCAAAGTAGAAATTCAATTTGAACAAAATCCTGTGTTACACCAAATACGTGTGTTGGCGCGCTGCCAAGTGACAGGCCCTACGGGGGTTGAGATGGAAGCATTAACGGCGGCCAGTATCGCCGCGCTAACACTTCATGATATGGGCAAAGCGGTCGATCCGCGCATAGAAATTGGTCAAATTATGCTGCTTGAAAAAACCGGCGGGAAATCAGGAGTCTGGCACCGTGAAAGCTAATCAAATCCACATTCGTTTTTTTGCATCGCTGCGCGAAGCTGTGGGTTGTGCTGAATTAGTTCAGCCTCTAAGCGAAGCTTGCCAAGCGGCCGACCTGCTGACAATGTTGGCGAACCGCAAAGAATTGGCCGCGGTCGATTTTGCTGAGCGTAATCTGTTGGTTGCCATTAACCAACAACTGGCTGGATGGCAGGACTGGGTAACCCCCGGTGATGAAGTCGCATTTTTTCCGCCAGTCACGGGAGGCTAAATGATGAGCACACGCATCAACTGTCAGGTGCAGCACGACGATTTTGACGTCGCAGCTGTGTATCAGACGTTGCAACAAACGCCATTGTGCGGTGCTGTCGTGCTGTTTGTTGGCTTGGTCAGGCAGCAGTTTGACGGTCAATTGCAAGCGCTAGACCTAGAGCACTATCCGCAAATGACTGAAAAAGCCATGCGAAAAATCGCACAGGAGGCCTGTGAACGTTTTGACATTCATGCACTTGAGGTGATCCATCGTGTAGGGGTGTTGGCCCCTCAAGATCAAATTGTACTGGTCGGCGCCGCAGCCCCGCATCGCAGCGATGCATTTGCCGCAACGCAGTTCCTCATGGACTTTTTAAAAAACCAAGTACCGATTTGGAAAAAAGTGCACGTGCTTGAACAAGGTACCCCACAAGCGCAGTGGGTGGATATCAAACAAAGTGATATTCAGGCAGCGGCGCGTTGGCAGACCCAAACTATTTAGGAGTCAACCATGCGAGTTTTTTTGACTCTGTGTTGCTTTTGGGGTCTACAATGGCCGACAGCATCCACCGCCTGTGAATTGACCGTAGCCGCTGCGAGTAGTTTAACCTTGCCATTTAAACGTATTGTTGGCGACTTTAAACAGCTATCTGGCTGTCAGGTTGCATTGCATTTTGCGGCGTCCGGGGTGTTGGTGCAGCAATTAAGCCACGGTGCGCCATTTGACCTGATCGCCACTGCCGATCAACTTAGCATGGATACAGCGATAGGCTCTGGGCTGCTAGACAAAAACAGCCGACAGGATTTTATTCAAAACCAGTTGGTTATGATTGGTCAACCAGCGCGTTCGCCGCAAAATTTATCCTATTGGTTGGCTCAGCCTTCTAGCCAGATAGCTATAGGAAACCCCGCAAGTGTGCCCGCTGGACGGTATACGCAACAAGCGCTGCAACAACAAGGGGTTTGGCAGCAAACTGCAGCTCACATGGTCAAAGCAGCGAATGTTCGGCAGGTTTTAGATTTTGTTGCACGAGGAGAAGTCGACGCAGGTTTTGTGTATGCCTCCGACGCTTTTGGCCAACCGGTCACCGTTATAGCCAAGCTCAACACAACACAACCCATCAAATACCCAGTGGCCGCTAGCCGCCAGAGTAAATACATGCTGCAAGCTCTGCAATTTATAGCTTACCTGCAAAGCGCTGCAGCCCAGCAAGTGCTGCTTGACCATGGCTTTACCGGAAACACCCAGCCATGAAACTCTCGCCATCGAGTCGTTTGTTGAAATCGTTGTTCGAACCGTTGGACAGCTCTAACACGGACGTGAGGCTTTGCCATGTTAACAAGCGCACTTAGTCTTAGTTTGCAAGTGGCCACCCTGTCGACTCTATTTAATCTGCTGTTGGCAGGCGGTTTGGGATACCTTTTGGCCACCCGCCGGTTTGCAGGAAAAGCGCTGGTTGAATCTGTCTTAACGCTCCCTATGGTGCTGCCACCGACCGTAGTTGGATATTATTTGTTGGTGCTACTAGGTCGCCAAAGCACATTTGGCCAATGGTTGGAACATGTGTTGGGAGTGCGTCTCGTGTTTAGCCTTGAAGGTGCCATTCTTGCCACCACCGTCGTGACGTTTCCTTTGGTGCTAAAACCTGCGCGCACCGCGTTTGAAAGCGTTGATCGTACGCTAACTGAGGCATCGCTAACGCTTGGTTTATCCAAAGGGGCGACGTTTTGGCGAGTGCATCTACCGCTCGCCTGGCCGGGTATTTTAGCTGGCTTGATGCTGGCCTTTGCCCGAGCCATGGGCGAGTTTGGTGCCACATTAATGCTTGCCGGTAGTATCGAGGGAAAAACGCAAACATTGTCGATCGCGATATACGAAGCCGTGCAAGCGGGTGACCAGCAAGCCGCTAATCATTTGGCGTTACTAACATCTCTGGTCTGTATGGTTTTACTCTATCTAGCCAAGCGAGTGAGTCAACCACGGTGGCAGGCACCTCATGTTTGATATTAAGGTCAAAAAACGTTTAGCCAATCAGCGCGGCAGTGATTTTACACTGGACGTGGCCATTCAGTCTGATGTGCAACGCCTGGCTATTGTCGGCAACTCTGGTGCTGGCAAAAGTTTAACGTTAAAGATGATTACCGGTTTATTGACACCAGAGCAAGGCAGGATCCAACTCGCAGAACAGTGCTTATTTGATAGTCAACACGCTGTAAATCTGCCTCCCCAGCAACGTCAGCTTGGCTATGTGTTTCAACAATACGCATTGTTCCCACATCTCACCGCTGTGCAAAATGTCATGTTCGCTGCACCTACTCGTAGTTCTTGTACACCGATACAGAGACTGAGGCGGCGCTTTTTTTCTAAAGCACCGGTCGAGCAGCAACGGCACGAACATGCAAGCATGAGGCTGGCAGAACTGATGGCTCGATTCGATATAGCGAATGTTGCGCATGCGTATCCACACCAGCTCTCTGGGGGCCAGCAACAACGTGTCGCATTGGCAAGAGCCTTGTGGCGCCAGCCTCGCGTTTTGTTGCTAGACGAACCATTCTCAGCGTTGGATGCAGCACTGCGCCAGCAGTTACGTCGAGAGCTGTTAGACTGTCTGACGGAGTGGCAAATCCCCTGTATTCTGATCAGTCATGACCCAGAAGATATCAAGATGTTTGCACAACAGGTGGTGGAACTAAAACACGGTTGTAGTGTGTAATAAGCAGTAAACCTACTAAGTGATAAACCTACCAGCACTTTGTTGCGTAACAAAATGCCAGACTCACCACCGCAGTAAACGCTATCCCATCGCTGCATGTTGGAGAGTCCAGCATTGCCACACAGCGTTACGCTGTGGTCATAGCTCCACTAAAGCGGGCTAAACACTCGCTATAGCTGTCGGCTGGCAACATGACTTCAATCAGACGAAACCTTTGGGTATCTGCCAGTGCGTCATCAATGGCGCTGACGAATTGCTCTACATTCCATACTTGTCGAGAACCGCCATTCATGGCTCTCGCTAGTGCAGCGTAGTTCCAACCAGACAGTGAGGTAGACTGCAAATCCGGAGCAAAGGCTTTGATCATTCCCCAGCTTTGGTTATTTAAGACGATAACAATTGGTGTCCAACCGAAGCGACTGCAATGGCCAAGTTCTAAACCCGTCATCTGAAACGCTCCGTCACCAACGACCACAATAGGTCGCAACTTGCAGACCTGTTGCAAGCCCAATGCAGCGGGCACAGCGTACCCCATCGAGGCATAAAAAGCCGGTGCAAGTAGGTACTCTGGAGCAACTTGCAGCGAGGCAAACAAACAATCGCCGATATCTACGACAAATGGGTACAACTCTGATCGCAGTGTTAACTGTTTATGCAACTGCTGCATGACCAAACCCGAACTCCATGCTTTAGGTGACTCAGCAGGTGCACAACTCGGTGCAAGCTCGCCAGGGCGAGGCGTAAATGGTAGGTCGATAGTGGCAAACAGCTCAGTGCTGTCTGCAACCGTGAGCGGAAAAAAACGCCCGTCCGGTAGACGTAAGCCATGTTCATCCCACCAAAGCACCGGCCGATCACTGAGCAGGGTTGGGTAACCGGCAAAATTGCTGTCTGAGTGAATAACTCCACACAGCAATAACAAATCGCTGTTTAGTAAAAAGTCAGCCAGCGGGTCGCCTTTTGCGCCAGTGAATGTACCACCGAATAGACATTGGCTTTTGGACACCACACCGCGCCCCAATAATGTGGTGACGCAGGTGAGCTGGCAGCGACGACTCAGTGCCATGACTGCATCAGCAAAGCCAAAGCGTCGGGCTTTCGCTCCAACTAACGCACAGGGCTTGCTGGCCTTTTGCAAATACGATGTGACCGCACAACGAGCCTCATCGAGTCGTTGTATTCGGTCGCTATTTTCAGCACAGGTCGTCGCTTCATGCACAACAGAGGGTATTTCGGGCACCCCGCACATAGCCATATCGCGTGGCAATTCAATTAATACAGGTCGACTTTCCCGCTGACAAGTGGCAAGTGCCAGTTCGAATTGCGCCACAGCTGTTGCCGGATTGTCTAACCGCACCTGTAGTGCGGTGACTTCTGAGAGCATCCGCAGCTGGCCATCGACATCTGCAGTTTGGTGATGCAGCAAATAGCCGGCATCCAACTCGCGCGTTGATGGAAAACCAGCAAAAACTAGCAGCGGCACGAATTCCATATAGGCTTGTGCGACTGCATTGATGGCGTTTAACGCTCCAGCCCCATAGG
Source organism: uncultured Rheinheimera sp. (assembly GCA_964437935.1). GTDB lineage: Bacteria > Pseudomonadota > Gammaproteobacteria > Enterobacterales > Alteromonadaceae > Pararheinheimera. The sequence goes on along the minus strand of CAYTIQ010000115.1, from coordinate 615 downwards.
TCAGCACAACGGCCGCAGGTCTATTTGTGTATCGCGCAGCTGCATCGGCGGCAAATACAGCACTTGGTTCGTGACTTAGTTGGACTAAGGTCAATGACGATTGCTGCTCAAACCGACTGAGCCATGGCAAGACAAAATCACCAGGGATGGCAAACAGGTCATGGATCCCCAGCGCCAACAAGCGCGAGGCAATCAGGTCGGCCAGTGGCCGCTTAGTTACAGTTAAAGTCGTATCAGTGGTAATCATCACGCCCCCAAGTCAATTAGTTCACCGGCACCTGTGCCAACTGCACATCGGTGTTCGCAGCGCATTGTGCGCGTGTATCACTACGAAACTTTGACCTACATCAATGGGTTGTAAGGCACAAGCCAAGGCAAAAGGGGTATCTCAGATGGATTGCTGCCCATATCGACAGCAGATAGAAAAAACGATGACGGTGTTGAGCTTTACGCCGCACCATTGGTGGTACGGCGGCTTATCTCGCGGGAGGCCCTCAGTGCTGAGACCTTTTTCTTGGCGCTGAGGATTGGCACTCTTACCACAACCATGGACTTTTGAGTTGTACCAGCACGGTTTGGCCGACGGCGACAAAAGGCGGCTACGCCAACCCAGGC
>CAYTIQ010000114.1:4340-6737 GCA_964437935.1 uncultured Rheinheimera sp. | reverse complement strand
CCCCCTTCTAGGGGGCCTAAAGCAAAGCCACCTCCTATGGAGGTGGATTTTTACTAGATCTGCACCAGCAACCGAGCTATCGAGCCTGCCATCAACAACACATACAGCACCGCCACCGAGGGGATTAAAGCCGCTTTGAGGTATTCGGTTAATAAGCCTGCTAAGCCGCCGCGTTGTTGCCACCACATGCTATGAAATTGCATGGCGACACTGCTGTCTTGCTCACGGATCGCCTGTTCAAGCTGCAACAATCGTTTGGTGACTCGAGTTTGTTCGGCTTTCCATATTGCCTCTACCAGCCAAAACAACGCCATCGCGGCCACCAGAAAAACCGCGGACGGCAAGGTGCGGCTAAGCCATAAAAAACACGTGAGTGCCAGTAGGCGAGTGAGTAAACTGCAAGTTTCCATGCTATTACGGCGTTGCTGCTGCGACATCCATTCATGGTGAAGAGGTTCCATAAGGGGTCCTTGTTGCTGGAGGTCTAAGGGCAAAATACAAAGGTAAAAATTACAGTGCATCTACTATGTCGTATTTAACTGTGATGCTGCAAGCGGGCAGCACAGGTCGGTGAGCAATACCACCTCAGCCATACCTTTCGCGGTATGCCGTTCAAAACAGAGTTCGATTAACATTATCACCACAAGCGCAGCTGGCTTTAGTGCGTGTAGATTGCGTTTAAATTGCAAGAAGCCTAGGTGTTGTCCGATGACACCATCTGACCTTGAGAAAGAACAATGCCGGCCGGATTTCCCTGGCACCATTGCCGGCATTGGTGCCAGGTGAATCCGGCGCTTTGTTAGTTCGCCTGTTGGCGAGCGATAAAGCGTTTCACCCGTTGCTCTAACACCGTCATCGGCATGGCGCCGCCGAGCAACACTTCGTCATGGAAGGCTTTGATATCAAATTTATCACCGAGCGCTTGTTGGGCTTCGACCCGCAATTGGACGATTTTTAGCATCCCAAGTTTGTAGCCCAAGGCTTGTCCTGGCCAGGCCATGTAACGCTCGATTTCGCTAATCACATCGCTGGAGGCGGTGCCTGTGGTATCGGCCATATATTGGATCGCTTGTTCACGTGACCAGCGTTTGGCGTGCATACCGGTATCCACCACTAAACGCACGGAACGGAACAACTCGGCTTTTAACCGGCCTAAATCGCCAAATGGGTCTCCTTTGTACATGCCCATTTCGGCGGCCACTTGTTCTGAGTACAAGGCCCAACCTTCAGAATAGGCATTGTAACTGGCCAAACGGCGCAGCAGTGGCAGTTTATCTTGGGCTAGATTTAACGCGATTTGCCAATGATGTCCCGGTACAGCTTCGTGATAAGTTAATGATTTTAAATCAAATTTAGGGTTGGCTTTCATGTCCGCTAAGTTGATCCAATAAATACCAGGTTTGCTGCCATCAATGGCCGGTGAGGTGTACTGGCCACCCGCGGCACTGTCTTGGATCTCAACGGGAATACGACGTACTTCGACGGCATACGGTGGGCGCGCACCAAATTGTTCGGCCATGCGTGCATCCATGCCTTTGATGTAGCCATTTAAATCATCCAACAGCTGCTGGCGGCCTGCATCGGAGTCTGGGTATAAAAACCGTTCTTCCTCGTTTAATTGTGCCATCCGATCGCCCACAGACCCTTCGCTGTAGCCATTGGCTTTGAGAATGGCATCCATCTGTTTGCTGATGCGTGCCACCTCATCCAAACCAATTTGATGAATTTGGGCTGGGGTTAAGTCGGTATCGCCCAGTTGGCGCACGGAATAGGCGTAAAAGGCGTCCCCACCTGGTTGGGTCCAGATCCCTGCATCGAGTTTGGCGTGCGGCAGCGATTGTTGCACTTTGACGGCCAAGGCTTGGTAAGCAGGAGCAACCACGGTTGAGATGGCCTGACTGGCTTTTTGGGTCAACGCGGTTTTTTGCTCAGCGCTTAGGTCGGTCAGGGCGGCTAACTTGCTATTAAAATCGTTCATCAACGGATGTGTTGCGGTGTCTTTACTGGCGTAGTTATTTAGAATTTTCAACGCTTTATCCAGCAACACACGCGGCGGGATCCAGTCTTTTGCGGCATCAAGCTCAAATTTGTCACCGACTGCAGTTAATGCAGGGCCCAGTTTTTCTAAACGAGCGATGTAGTTTTCCGCATCCTGTGCTGATTTGATCGGGTGCGAGCTGACGAGCGCGCCTGGCATGTCAATGATCGGGCCGTTGATTTGATTGATCACAAACGGCGAATGGCCCATCCACATATCGATGTAGCCTTGTGGCACATCCGGTGCACCGATGTAAAAACCAAGCAAGTTTTTCATCACAGCAAGATTGTCTGCCGCGTCGTCGTCACTGGGGTTAGGGGCCTGTTCAAGTTGCTTTAATTGGGCGGCAAGGTCGCTGC
>CAYTIQ010000114.1:0-4231 GCA_964437935.1 uncultured Rheinheimera sp. | reverse complement strand
GGCACTCAGCGGTCGTGCTTGAAACAAACGAGCCGTCGCGCTGGCATAGACGTCGTCCGTATTGACCGCAGGCATCGCGGTTGTTACCGCAGCTGGCGCTGGTGAGACGCTGGGCGTTGGTGCTTTATCACAAGCGGTTAGGGCTAAGAGGATGGCAAGGGCAAGGCTGGTTTTTTTCATGATAGGTTCCAAGGCCATAGGAGGATATCAGCATGATACACAGAGTTTCCGCTGCTGCGAAGTCTGTTGCTTGCTGCGACGCATTGCCCATTGCATACTGTGCGCCTTGTTTAATTGGCGTGGTGTGACATGACCTGTCGCTTAATGAGTGTTCCAGCCATCCATGGTCGTTTGCTGAACTTTAACGTCACCCCAGGTGACATCGTTTCACCGTGTACGGACGGATGGCAGGGTTATGCACGCACCAGGTAGTCGCGGTTCATCGCAAATCCGCTGGGTGTTAAGTTTTGCCGCCGTGGTGGTGTTTGCGAACTTACATGCCATGCAGCCGCTGCTGCCCGAATTAAAGCGTCAGTTTTTATTGTCCGAGCTACAAACCAGCTGGGCCTATGCCATTGGCACCTTGTCCTTGGGCTTGTCGTTACTGGTGTATGGTGCACTGGCCGATGCGCTGGGACGAAAACCGGTATTAGCGGTCAGTTTTGTTGGCATGTTGCTAAGTACCGCGTGCCTGACGCAGGCAGAATCCTTTGGCAGTTTATTGCTGCTGCGCGCGCTACAAGGATTTTGTTTAGGAGGTTTACCGGCGGTGGCGATTGCTTACATGGGCGAAGAGTTATCGCCAACAGCGATGGCCAGTGCGGTCGGTGGCTACATCAGTGCCAGTTCGTTAGGCGGGATTAGCGGGCGCGTGTTGGCAGGCTGGTGTGCCGACACAGGCCATTGGGCCTGGGTGTTTTATCCGCTCACGCTACTGTCGTTGCTGCTGTTACTTGCTTTTTGGCGCTGCTTGCCTGCGGTGCAGCATTTCGCGCCGCAACCGCTGAGTTGGGCGCGGGCCGCGCGCGACAACATCGGTCATTTACAACACAAAGCATTGCTTTTGATTTTTCTAGTCGGCGGAGTCAATTTTGCTATCTATCTGAATCAATACACCTATATCGCTTTTGTGTTGGCAGAGCCTCCGTATCAATTAAGCCCATTTTGGATTGGCTTGTTGTTTTTAACCTACTTAACCGGCACCTTAGGCTCGGCGTGGTCGGGGCGTATCGCGGGCCGCTTTGGTGCGCTAAGGGCGATGCAAGGGGGCGTCTATTGCATGATGCTCGGCACCCTTTGCACCCTGCTTGGGTCGCTGGTGTGGATTGTTGGTGGTTTTTTTATCAGTGCCTTTGGTTTTTTTGTCACGCATAGCCTTGCGACGTCGCAAGTCAATCGGCAAGCCTTGCATGCCAAAGCCAGCGCCAGTGCCCTGTATCTGGTGTTTTATTATGTTGGTGCCAGCAGCGGTGGGCTTTGGTTACAGCCTTTTTATCAATGGTTAGGCTGGCAGGGCGTGGTGATAGCGTCGTTGCTTGGTTATGGGCTGGCGCTCATATTGTGCCGGCGTTTAGCGCATTGGATGGCAGCAGATAGCCGCAACGACAGCTCGACTAGTTCCCATTAGTTGGGTGATACTGCGGGTTTTAGTGACATCGCCTTCTGAGGCACAGTTTTTTCGCCGGCATCTCGTCGGCGGGAACTTGTCTTTACTGCCTGCTAGCCACCTGTTGGCAGCGATTGCTGCAGCTTGTGCCAAGTCGCCTGATCTAGCGGCATGATGGCATCGGCTGGCAACGTGCCAAGCACAATGGGGCCGATGGCCGTACGTTGTAAATCCAGCACAGTCCATCCCATGGCGCGGCACATATAGCGAATTTGCCGGTGTTTGCCTTCGGTTAATGTCAGTTCCAGCACAGCACCGTCCAGGGTGGTCTGGCAATGTTGCACCTGGCAAGGCGCGGGTTGGATAAGATTCGGCCCCACCTGATAACGGGGCCCTTCGGACAACCGCTCAAGAGCATCTGCGGTCACCTGGCCACGCACCCTCACCCGATAGGTTTTCTCAATCGCTTGACTGGGATGCATCAGCGCATGGCTGATGTGGCCGTCGCTTGATAACAGCATCAAGCCGTGACTGTCTTTATCCAGCCGTCCGACCGGATGAAGCAGCGTGGGTTGTTGTTGCAAACGCGCCCACACGCTGTCGATGTGGCCGACGCGGACATTACAATCGACCCCAATGGGCTTGTGCCAGAGCCAAAGCGGGCAGGCGGTTGCGTCGGCGATGGTGTCTGAAGGCTGATAGACGGCGACACGGGCGGTGGCATCGAACCAGCGGATCTCATCGCCTGCCGCCAGCAAGGCCAGCGGGGACAGCAGCTGGCCGTTACGCGTTACACTTAACTCAGGGTAACGATGCAAAATATGCTGGCGCGAGCCGACTCCTTGCCTGGATAAAAATTGCCAAAGCCGCATGTTAGGCGCCAAACAAACGGTGGGCGATGCTGCACAAACCTTTGCCGACCGAACCAAACTGATCTCCACGAATTTGTGGCACGCCTGGCAATAACTCATCCAGCAATTGCCGCAGTCCAGCGATGGCCGACGCGCCCCCAGTGATAAAAATGGCATCCGGTTGACACTGGGCTTGTTGCAGCGTTTTTTCAATCAAACTGCGAATGCCGTTCAATTCAAGGTAAATGGCTTGCAGCAGCTGTTCAGCACTGAGTGTGGTGGTCAGTTTGGCGTCGATGCGTGATAAGTCCACGTCACAGGCTGGGCGACTGGATAACGCAATTTTGGCTTGTTCAGCCCGTTGCACCACGTCATAGCTCAAATGCTGGCGGTACAAACTGGCAAATCGGACAATTTTAAGCGGATCATCGGCGATCTCCAACAAGGCGGACAGTGCCTTGGCGGTCTCGGGGTGATAAAACCGTTCCTGCGCATGAATATCAATAATGTTCACGGCATCACTAAACAACGAGGATGGCAGCGGTTTACCGCGACTATCCAAACTGCCGCGTCCAAGCAATGGCATCAAGCCGTAGATGGCTAATTTGATATCCATATCGACACCGCCGATGCGCTTACCGGCATGGCCTAACAGGTCATTACTGCGGTCGATGGCATGGCGTCGACTAGGCCCTAAGCGAATTAAGCTCAAGTCCGAGGTGCCGCCGCCGATATCAACCACAAGCACCTGCTGGTCATGGCCCAGTGTCCGCTCATATTCCATCGCGGCGGCAACCGGTTCATATGCAAACTCAATATGACGAAAGCCGGCGTGTTGAGCGGCGCTGCGCAAAATTGCTTCGGCGCGGTCATCACCGCTGGCGCCGTCGATGCCTTGAAAGTGAATGGGCCGCCCAATGACCACATGTTCAGTGCCCGTGGGCAATTGGGCTGCAATGCGGCCAAGCATTAATCCGCACACTTGTTGGTAAATGCTGGCTTGTGCTGGGGTTAAACGCGAGCCGAGCATTGATTTGGGTGAACGAATAAAAATACCACCGAGCGGATCTTGGCTGTACCGTTGGTGCGCCGCTTGACCAAGCGAGACGGGGGCGCCTTGGCGCAACAACGCCGTCAATGCCGGCGAGATATAGTCGTCATCGTCGTCATCGGCGCGAGGTCGTTCGATATAAAGCGCAGAACTTAAATAGTGGCTGTCGCCGTCGAGCAAGGCTAATTGCGGCTCGCCCTTGGCATTGAGCCAACCGGCGGTGCAGTTTGAAGTACCAAAGTCGATGCCAGCGTAGTGCGCCATAATAGTTCTCCAGCCGGGCTAGGCGCCCAAGGCGCAGGCCTGATGTTAGAAAAAAATAGCCGCGAAGTATACTTACATTTGGCGTGGCTGCCCACGGGCGAGACGAAATGAATCACAGCTGCTCACACTGGCAAGAAACTTGCTGTCTGAGCCAAACGGGCGGGGGACTTTATCCACGCTCTGCACACTCTGATGCGGCATTGCCGCCTGTATTTAGGAGAGTCCTGATGCATGTTGCATGGCTATCAACCGCTGCCAAGTGCAGCGCCATGGTGGCGTTGTTTTGTTTAGCCGCCTGTCAGTCTGCTGTCGATGAACAGGTGCAGCGGCAGTTGGCTGCCGCGGGTGTGCAACAAATTGCCGTCGCCCCTAAGCAAACGGGCGAGCCGCTGCAAGTCGAAGGCCCGCTGCTGTATTACACGGAGCGGGTGGCGGATCGATTGTTCACCGGGATCACGC
>CAYTIQ010000113.1:0-7134 GCA_964437935.1 uncultured Rheinheimera sp. | reverse complement strand
AACTGCTCGACAAGTTCAAAGGTCAGATCCCAGCTCGGCTGTGGAGCGCACCACCGACCAAAATGGACAAAGATCAGCTGACGGAAGAAGGCTACTACGGTATCTACGGTCGCGTTGGTGCACGTATCGAGATCCCAGGGTGTTCACTGTGTATGGGTAACCAAGCGCGTGTTGGTGACAACACCACTGTGGTGTCAACTTCAACCCGTAACTTCCCGAACCGCTTAGGTCAGGGTTCAAACGTGTATTTGGCATCAGCTGAATTAGCGGCAGTTGCATCAATCACTGGCAAGTTGCCAACGGTTGAAGAGTACCTGCAATACGCGAAACAAATTGAAACAACGGCAGCGGATACATACCGTTACCTGAACTTCCATTTGATGAGCCAATACACCAGCAAAGCATCCAACGTGATCATTCAACAACCTGCGTAAGCAGTTGTTTAAACACGTATTTGAAGGCCCGCAACTGCGGGCCTTTTGTTTTTTCAAACTACCATCAAAGGCAACACAAACGTCTCCGAAAGCCAACTAGAAACCCGGTGCTCAGCGGGGGTTACCTCGGCAACTTCTCTACACTTGCTCACTTCACTTCGTCACTTTGCAATGCTCGCATCGTTGTCGCGACAGCTCTTCTTTGGAAAGCGAATGCGCGCTGACATCAGGTATACTGGCGTTTTGTATCTTCTGTGTATGGCCATATGGAACACGATTTTATCTACCTCAGCGACAGTCGCCGCTACTTGTTAAAACTGCCGTCTGAACAACACGCACTGCAGCGGTTTTTGCTGGATGAATTTGAACCGCGGGCGCAGAGCTATCAGGCGTTGATCACGGCATTGCAACAGCTTGGCCCCTTCGATGAGTGGCAATGGCCGGGGCGTGAATATCTACTCACGGTGCAGCAACGAGAAGTGCGGGTGTCGCACCACAGCCTTGGTTACGAGGATGTGAACGAACAATTGCCCGATGACGAATTAACCATGGATGACAGTGCGCTGCTCAGTGAATGCGGGCTAGAAGACTTGCTGGAACTGCTGTTGGCATGGCAACAATTTCTGCCCAAATAGCGGCTTTGCACCAACATAACACGGGCAGCCAAATGCTGTGGCAGCTGCACCTTCACAGGGAAGAAACGCACCAATTAGGTGCGTTTTTTTTGCTCATTTGAAGCGGGTTTAATGTAACACATTGATAATTAATAAAAATAAATTGTGGCACAGCTTTTCCTTATCCCTTTAGGCAACAGCAACAAGAACTGAGTCGTGCGCGACGAAGCAAAAGGGGATAACAACTATGAAACTCGTAACAGCCATCATCAAGCCATTTAAGCTTGACGATGTCCGTGAAGCGATTGCGGACATTGGGATAGAAGGCCTCACGGTCACTGAAGTCAAAGGCTTTGGTCGGCAGAAGGGGCACACCGAGCTCTATCGCGGAGCTGAATATCAGGTCGATTTCTTACCCAAAGTAAAACTTGAAATCGCCACCTTGGATGAGAACGTTGATCGTTTGCTGCAAGTGATCCAAAAAGCGGCCCATACCGGCCGCATTGGTGATGGCAAGATTTTCGTTTATGACCTCGAGCAAGTTGTCCGCATCCGTACGGGTGAGATGGACTCAGAAGCGATCTAGGAGACTCTCATGCAAGAACAGATTTATCACCTGCAGTATGCACTCGATACCTTTTATTATTTGATGTGTGGTGCATTGGTTATGTGGATGGCGGCAGGTTTCGCCATGCTCGAATCGGGCTTAGTTCGCGCGAAAAACACCACCGAAATCTTAACGAAAAACTTCGTGCTCTATGCCATTGCCTGCATGATGTATTTGATTTGTGGCTACCAATTGATGTGGGGCGGCGGTTACTTCTTAAGTGGCATTGAGTCACTGAATGTCGATGAGACCTTGGCAAGTTTTGCCAGTCGTGAAAACGGCTTTATCGGCAAAGCTATCTACTCCAAAGGCGCGGATTTCTTCTTCCAAGTCGTATTCGTAGCGACAGCAATGTCGATTGTTTCAGGTGCAGTCGCAGAGCGGATGAAACTGTGGACTTTCTTTGCTTTCGCCGTTGTGATGTGTGGCTTTATCTATCCCATGGAAGGTGCTTGGACATGGGGCGGTCAAGAGGTGTTTGGCCTGTATAAATTAGCGGACTACGGTTTCTCTGACTTCGCTGGCTCAGGTATTGTCCACTTAGCAGGTGCAGCCGCAGCGCTAGCGGGTGTACTGTTGTTGGGTGCTCGCAAAGGTAAATTCACCAAAGACGGCAAAGCGCATGCGTTCCCTGGCTGTAACATGCCTATGGCAACCTTAGGTACTTTAATCCTGTGGTTGGGCTGGTTCGGTTTTAACGGTGGCTCCATGTTAAAGGTGTCCGATATCTCCAATGCGCATGGCGTCGCTATGGTGTTCGTCAACACCAATGCCGGTGCGGTCGGTGGTGCATTAGCCGCATTGGTTGTCGCGATGATTCTGTTCCGTAAAGCAGATTTAACCATGGTGTTAAACGGCGCGTTAGCAGGTTTGGTGGCCATCACCGCAGAACCATCTACACCAACTCCGCTGCAAGCTACGTTATTTGGTGCGATCGCTGGTGTGCTGGTGGTGTTTGGCATCATCGCGTTGGACAAGCTGAAAATTGATGACCCAGTCGGAGCTATCGCAGTGCATGGTGTGTCAGGTTTCTTAGGTTTGATGCTAGTGCCAGTGACTAAAACTTCCGCTACTTACTTCGGCCAGTTCTTAGGTGCAGCAACCATCTTTGTCTGGGTGTTTATCACCAGCTTAGTGGTGTGGTTTGTCCTGAAGTTAGTGATGGGTATTCGCGTCAGCGAGCAAGAAGAATATGAAGGTGTTGACCGGACTGAATGTGGTATCGAAGCATACCCTGAGTTTGTGAAGTAACCTTCGGCAAGATGCAGCCTGAGAGGTCTGGTGGGGCTTCTCAGGAGCAAGTTTCCCACTAAGTGCTGCAACTGTGTTCGCGCACAGTCGCGTAAAGCACCAAGTGGGAAGATAAACCCGTACCACCAATCGTCTATCCTTGTCCTTTGTCTCTATCAGACGACCCTGCAAGTGCATACTTGTGGGGTTTTTTCTTTGAAGGACAGAGCTGAGACTATCAGCTGTGTTTTTTTTCGCCAAGCCTCTTTGCACGAGTTGAATTAATTTCAGCTATAGCAATTCACCTGTGTGACAACCTCAATTCATCAGCATCGCGAGGAGCCTGTAAGCAGCGGATATTTTTTAAGGTGTGCTATGAGCCGTTATTAAGCTAGCTAGTGCAGTGATGTCTGCAATCAAGCCTGCAGTTAAACCAGGAAAAGAATCGAGAGTGTTATGGCTTACCCAAAGCGGCAAGCTTGATGATTGGCATGGGTGAGACTAGTAAAACCGCTGTAGCAATACAAAGAGCAGACCGATTGAAGGGCTATCGCAGCTGTCTTTCCACTTCGCTGGCCAGCCGGATGAGCATATCGACCTATGTTCGGCTGACACAGAAAATTGCCCCCTCAAAGTGAGCGAACGCCATACATGTTTAACATGGGATGTTTCAGAAAACCAAAAGCCGCACCAAGGTGCGGCTTTCGTAAAACATATTCAAATTCCATTTAGACTCTTTCGAGTATTTCTTCCCTGCCCAAAGGACTATTGCGTAGTGAAGCTTTGCGATCCCTGCGTCGTACCAACCAGCAACAACCAGTCGAGTACGAATTGCCATCCATAGCGCGATTCTTCGTTCCTTTGAGTATCATCCTGATACTGCAACTTCTCCTGAAGCGTCCATCTTTCCTTGCTGGTTTCATCCTAAAACCGCAGCTACATCCTGTAGCGTCCTATCGTCCGTTGTGGTTTCATCCAGAAACCGCAGCTACATCTTGTAGCGTCCTTAGTCCGTTGTGGTTTCATCCTAAAACCGCTGCTACATCCAGTAGCGTCCTTTCGTCCGTAGTGGTTTCATCCTAAAACCGCAGCTACATCCTGTAGCGTCCTTTCGTCCGTGGTGGTTTCATCCTAAAACCGCAGCTACATCCTGTAGCGTGCTTTCGTCCGTAGTGGTTTCATCCTAAAACCGCAGCTACATCCTGTAGCGTCCTTTCGTCCGTTGTGGTTTCATCCAGAAACCGCAGCTACATCCTGTAGCGTCCTCATCAACTCACAAATCGTTTCATCCTGAATCAATTTGTCTTCCGTGTTGATGAAAGAATTATGTAGGAGATCTTGATGCGAATGGATGATGTAAGCCAACGATAAGGGATATTTAAACAATAAATTTTGGTGCTACTTAGTAAATATCATTTAAAAACAATTGATTATAAGTATCGACTGCCAATCTACAGAATAAATATCTGAAATGTCTTACGTAAATTGTGAGATATATCTCACATGCTAGACAATGCTTGGTGTCGACAGCGAAATCCGTTAGCATGGCTAAAAACGTGATATGTAGTGTTTAGTGATGGCTAGAGAACAATCAGGAATATGTGCTGAACCTAACTTGCATGGATTGGTTTTGCAATTTAATGCATTGGATGGACATGCGGCGCTGCTGCGTCGGCAATTTGGTTTCGTTAGTCAAATTACGTCTAAATTATCGGATCAATTTTCTGAGGCGAATCTAAATACAGTTCTTGGCATTGGTGCTGCGTATTGGGACAATATTTATCCGGATCAACGACCGGTCGGGTTAGAATCCTTCGCCCCTGTGACTGTAGGCGATTTGGAAATGCCTGCAAGTCCGGTGGACTTCCTCTTGTATATCCGTGCCGACCGATATGATGTCTTGCATTTAGCCAGTCAACAATTGTCAATGTTACTTGCACCTCATGCCGATTTAATTGAGCAAACACATGTTTTCCGCTTCATGGATGGACGTTCGTTAACTGGTTTTATGCTGGAACCACCCTACATTTCTGGTAGGAAAAAGCGGGATTTGGCGTTGATTGACGACATCGAATCGCCATTTTCTCAAGGCTCCTTCATGCATTTTCAACGCTATCGTTTAGATTTCCTGCGTTGGCAGACATTAACGCAAAGCCAACAAGAGCATGTGATTGGTCGAACTAAATTAACTGGTCAGGCGCTAACGGAAATTGAAGATTTTCAAAACACGCATGTACAACGGTGTGGGCTCTCGCAGCAAGGGATTGGCTTACCTTTGGTTTTTCAAGATATGCCATTTGGCCAGCTCCGAGCGCAAGGCTTGGTGACAGTTGCGTTTAGTAAAAGTCCAACTAGCTATACTCAGTGGCTATTAGGACGAATGGGCGATGGGATGCAACACTACGATCTGGTTCTGGATTATCTGCAGGCGGATAGCGGCGCAGCTTTTTTTGCACCGTCTATCAATTTTTTGGAAGATCAATCTTAAACTTTTTCAAATAGCTCGGTGACTTTTTTCAACGTAAAGTTGATGTTCTTTACCGACGTTGGAGCTATGAAAATTGTATCGTCACCGGCGATAGTACCTAACACACCTTCTGCTTTACCTACAGAATCTAATAAACGGGCAATAAGTTGCGCAGCGCCTGGACTAGTTCGGATGATGATCATCACGTCGTTATGTTCAATATCCAACACCAACTGACGCAGCGGGCTCTTGGTTGTTGGCACGCCTAACTCAGGAGGTAAGCAATACACCATTTCTTGCCGAGCATTTCGGGTCCGAACAGCCCCGTATTTACTGAGCATTCGCGATACTTTAGATTGACTAACGTTATCAAAACCCTCCGCTTTCAGCGCATCGACAATATCACTTTGTGAACCAAATCGTTCTTCTTTTAGCAGTGATTTAAATGCGTGAATTAACGCTTCTTGTTTGGATTGTTTTGTCATGCTTCTAACCAACGGATGAAAAAAATCAAAGTTATCACAGAACATGGTTTTTTTTCAGTACTTTCCTGTTGAAAACGGCTAAAATTGCCGCAGCATTAGTTGTTAGATGTCAGAAACAGTGGTGTTGATGAGCGTATGGATAAAGGTGCAGTCTGCGCTGAAATTTATACACCGATACTCTTGCAACTTTGGTAGAAGTTCATTGAGTTTTTGCCGCTTTTTCAGTATTGTTTGCCCGCTTTTTTTCATCCGTTAATTGGGAGAGTCGCATGAAAGTTGCCGTATTAGGTGCTGCTGGTGGTATCGGTCAGGCCCTGTCGTTATTGTTAAAATTAAACCTGCCTGCGGGCACTGATTTAGCCCTGTATGACTTAGCTCCGGTTACGCCAGGCGTGGCTGTCGATTTAAGCCACATCCCTACAGCTGTTAAAGTTGTTGGCTACGGTAAAGATGATTTAGCCCAAGCTTTGATTGGTGCTGATGTTGTTATGATCCCAGCGGGCATGCCACGTAAGCCTGGCATGGATCGTTCAGATCTGTTCAATATCAACGCAGGTGTAGTGAAAACGTTGGCTGAAGCCATTGTTGCTAACTGTCCAAAAGCGTTAGTTGGCGTCATTACCAACCCAGTGAACACGACTGTTGCCATCGCTGCTGAAGTTTTCAAAAAAGCCGGTACCTATGATCCAAAACGTCTGTTTGGTGTGACCACTTTGGACGTTATCCGTGCTGAAACCTTTGTTGCAGAATTAAAAGGTAAAAACCCAGCGGAAATCGTTGTTCCTGTGATCGGTGGTCACAGCGGTACAACTATCCTTCCACTGCTGTCCCAAGTTGAAGGTGTGACTTTCACGGATGAAGAAGTTTCTTCATTGACTTACCGTATTCAAAACGCCGGTACTGAGGTTGTTGAAGCTAAAGCCGGTGGCGGGTCTGCAACCCTGTCAATGGGTCAAGCCGCTGCACGCTTCTGTGTAAGCCTGATGAAGGGCTTAAATGGCGAAGAAGTTGTTGAATATGCCTACGTAGAAGGTCAAGGTGAACACGCTCGTTTCTTTGCACAACCAGTGAAACTGGGCAAAAACGGCGTCGAAGCTCTGTTGCCAATCGGTGCATTAAGTGCCTACGAAGAAAAAGCCATGAATGACATGTTAGGCACACTGAAAGCTGACATTACGTTAGGTGAAGAGTTCGTAGCCAAAGCCTAATGTGCTTTTGTAGATAAAAAAACCGGCACATGATGCCGGTTTAATTAGATGGTCCGCCTCTTTCCTCAGCGACTAAGCTGAGAGTGTTT
>CAYTIQ010000112.1:0-7561 GCA_964437935.1 uncultured Rheinheimera sp. | reverse complement strand
GCATCGTTTCGCATCGCGCTACGTCGTCGGTATGGCGCGCATTATAGGGCGATTTGCAAAAGGCGCAAGCAGAAAACTTATAAAAATCGAATCTTCGTGCCCGTTTGCATAAATAAGCCTCATTTTGTACAAAATTAGGTCGAAACGTGGTGAAAAAGCTTTGCAATATACTGTTGGCGTTCTACATTTGGCTGGTTAAGATAGCTTTTGACTACTATATAAGAAGTAGATTTGTTTAGTTTTTTTCTTTTAGGGAACGTTTTATGGGACCAACGATGCGTAACGCAGTGCCTTTTACTCTCGCACTGGCTTTTTTAGTTTTCTTAGTTAGTAATTTCTTGTTGTCCGTTGATACATTACAAACCGCACATGCATTAACTTTCGGTGTGCTTATCGGTGGTTTGCTGGTTCCACTTTTAATGCAAGTGAAACCACTCGATGCTGCAGCCAGCTCACCAACCACCATTCATTCAGAACAAGCACCTGGCTCTACCGTTACTTTATATGTAGGTAATTTGCCTTATAAAGCAAATGAGGATGCAGTGAAGGTTCTCTTTCAAAAATTTGGACAGGTCCACAATGTTCGATTAATGAAAGATCGGCAAACAGGCAGACGTCGTGGTTTTGGCTTTGTAGAGGTTTCCGCCAATGATTCTGAGAAGATGACTAAATCTTTAAATGAATTTGAATACGAAGGGCGTACTCTTAAAGTTCGTGAAGCGAAAGAACGCAGCGAACACGACGAGAACGATGAATAACTAGTGTACTCATTTGCATATCAAAGAGGCGACCTAATGTCGCCTCTTTCTATTTTACGCAATGACCACAGCTTATAATTCCGTCGGCCAGCATTGATAGTCTTTAAAGCCAAGCTCCACCACCCGATGTTGTTGTTCTGCATCCAATGCGGACGTGGCTATATATAAGTGGTGGCCAGAAGCTGCCTCATGATGGCGGTCTTGGGTCAGTGTCCATACTCGGTTGGCAATCGCGCGAGCTGTATCCAAAAATTCAGCATGAGGTAAAGTGTCTTTCAGCTCCGGGATTAAAAAAGGAAAATGTGTACAACCCAACACGATTAGGTTGTCTTGGCTCGATCGCATGCCTAAACGCAGCACTTCCTGACGCACTGCATCATAGACATCACGTTGATACCAGACCTTTGCTTCCGCTAGTTTCACTAATTCACTTGATCCATACTTTTTTATAGGTAAATGCGGCGCAAAATCTTCAATGAGGCTTTGTAAATATGTGCCCGCAGCAGTGGCTGGCGTTGCAAGAACACTAAATCCGAGTCCCATACATAAAGTCGCGGCAGGTTTAATCGCGGGGACAGTACCAACAAAGGGAATACTGAACTGTTGTCTTAACGAAGCAACAGCCTGGGTCGTTGCGGTATTACAGGCGATGACTATCAGATCCACCTGCAATGAGATCAATAAGGCAGATAACTGTGACAAGCGTTGCTGAATAAATGCTTCCGATTTTTCACCATAGGGTAAATAGCGGTTATCCATCACATACACATAATCTGCCACGACATGCTGTCGCACGGCTTGCAGAATGCTGAGCCCGCCCACACCGCTGTCAATAAACCCAATTCGCATAGTTCGCCCTCCTCTTGCTATTGTGCCAGAAGTTGCCGTGCGGCTAAACCTTAACGACTGTAGATAGCCGTCGTCGACTAAAACGACTACACTAGCGGGCTTTTTCGAACGACAGCATTAGAGCAATTGAGGGTATTATGCAGCCAGGACAAATTTTCCCTGAACACTACGATAAGTTATTGAGTGAAAAAGTCAGTGCGATGAAGGCGTTATTCTCGCCGTTCAGCATGCCTGAGCCTGCAGTATACGAGTCTCCAAAATCCCATTATCGACTGCGCGCTGAGTTTCGCGTCTGGCATGACGGAGACGAGCTGTTTCACATAATGTTTGACCCGGTCACGAAAACTAAGCATCGCATCGATTATTTTCCAATCGCGTGTAAAACAATTGCCGACTTTATGCCGGTGTTGGTAAACGCCTTAAAAAAACGTCCTCTACTGCGGAATCGCCTGTACCAGATCGATTATTTATCCTCCCTCAGTGGTGAGTTGGTGGTATCACTTATTTATAAAAAACCGATACCACCGGAGTGGCATGCCGAAGCCGCTGCACTTCGAGCAGAGCTTTTTCAGATCCAAGCCTTTGATTTGATTGGCCGCGCACGCAAACAAAAAGTTCTGTTGGATAAAGATTATTTAACTGAATGTTTGCAGGTCAAGGATCGCACCTTGTATTACCAGCAGGTTGAAAACTCGTTCTCACAACCCAACGGCGCCGTCAACCAACAAATGTTAAGTTGGGCCTGCGAGGTGTCAGAGCATTTATCTGGCGACTTACTTGAACTTTATTGTGGAAATGGCAATTTCTCACTGGCGCTTGCCCCCCATTTTTCAAAAGTGATTGCAACAGAATTGTCCAAGGTATCGATCAAAAGTGCCGAATGGAATATCGAGAAAAATCAGATCAATAACCTGCAGGTTCTGCAGATGTCCGCTGAGGATGTGAGTGCGGCACTTGCCAAAGGCAGTACCTTAAAGCACCTCGAGTTAAAAGACTTAGACTTACGCACTGTGCTTGTCGACCCGCCACGCGCTGGGTTAGATCCACAAACCGAACAATTGGTCGCACGTTTTGACGATATCTTGTACATCTCCTGCAACCCACACACGCTGGCGAAAAACTTAGAAACACTATGCCAGACACATGCTGTGATGCAATTTGCATTGTTTGACCAATTCCCATACACCGAGCATATCGAGTGCGGGGTTTGGTTACGGCGTCAACCTCAGGCATAACAAAGGGGCTCAAGCCCCCTTTTGTCTTTCCAACGAACAGGTTTATTCTTTTGCTTTGCGTCCATAGCTAGCCGCGCCATGCGCCAACCAACGCAGCTGCATAATAGTACGGTGACTTATAAGAACCCGAGTTTCAGGCGATGCATCTAAGGCATCAGCGCCCGCATGGAAGACTAGTGTAACCATCGCCTCGGCTTGCATGTGAGCAAACTCATCAGGACAGGCGGTTTCTTTACGTAAATAGTCAGCAAGTTCGGCCGAGAAATGCTGGATCTCGCGC
This sequence comes from uncultured Rheinheimera sp., assembly GCA_964437935.1. Classification (GTDB taxonomy): domain Bacteria; phylum Pseudomonadota; class Gammaproteobacteria; order Enterobacterales; family Alteromonadaceae; genus Pararheinheimera. The sequence goes on along the minus strand of CAYTIQ010000112.1, from coordinate 4,439 downwards.
GCAACGGCACGACGAAATGGTGCTGAAGTGCCAGAACGCTCACGCAACAACAATCGAAACACATTGCTGTTTCCAACCACAAATTCCATGAATGTTTCGATAGAGGTGCGGATCACAGACCCATTTTTTTCGATACGATTGCGTGCTTGCCGCAACAATTGGCGCAACATCAGACCCGCTTCATCAACTAATGTCAGACCTAATTCATCCATATCAGCAAAGTGTCGATAAAACGACGTGGGTGCTATACCGGCTTCTCGAGCAACTTCACGCAAGCTTAAACTGGAAAACCCTTTATCAGGGCTTAGTTGAGCAAAGGCTGCATCAATAATGGCTCGACGTGTTTTTTCTTTTTGTTGGGCTCTAGACACGTTTTTCCTGCTCCGATCTCGACTCTAATCGCATTCTATACCTTGACCCTTTGCAAATGCGAAGTAAAATTAGCTTACACATGTAAGCTGAGTAGTACCTCTATGCAAAAACCACCTATTATCTGGACGAACGTCCTGTTGTTCAGTATCACCTTTTTAATCGCTCTTGTGGGTGTACCTTGGTATGCCATCGCTGTTGGTTTTGGCTGGAGTGAGATTATCGCCACCATCTTGTGCCTAGGTTATTGTGGCATGTCCATTACTGCGGGTTACCATCGGTTGTGGGCACATAAAACCTATGATGCGCACCCGATCCTGCAAGTCATTTTCGCGATTGGTGGTGCCTTTGCGCTGCAAAACAGCGCACTACACTGGTCATCCGATCATCGCGTCCATCATAAGTTTGTCGATAACAACGATCGGGACCCTTACTCAGCAAAGCGTGGATTCTGGTATAGCCATATCGGTTGGATGCTGCGTGAATACCAAGCTTATCGCTACAACGATTACAACAATGTTCGAGACTTGCAGAACAACAAAATAGTGATGTGGCAGCACAATAACTACCTACTGCTGACGGTATTAACTAACTTTGGTATCCCGTTACTACTGGGTGTTTTAACTGGCAATATCATTGGTATGTTGCTCAGCGCCGGTTTTTTGCGTCTTGTACTGTCTCATCATTTTACTTTCTTTATCAACTCACTGGCGCATATTTGGGGTAGCCAACCCTACACCGACGAAAACACCGCCCGTGACAATGGACTGTTAGCCTTTGTCACCTATGGCGAGGGGTATCACAATTACCACCATATTTTTGAATACGATTACCGCAATGGCATTCGCTGGTGGCAATTTGATCCAACGAAGTGGCTGATTAAAGCCTGCACCTGGGTTGGATTAACGCGGAACTTGAAAACGGTGCCAGAAGATCGTATCGCCAAAGCAAAAGCACTGATGCAGTTAAAACGAGCGCAGGCACGCGTGATGGTAATGACCTTACCCAATGCCGAGCAGGTTCTGGCGAAAATGCAGCAAGAATATGATGAATTGTTGGCTCGGATGCAGGCTTATTACGAAGTTCAAAAGCAATTATTGACGCAAAAACGCGCTGGTATTCAACAAAAAACCGAGCAGTTCAAGCAAAGTATGTCTGAATTCGATCTGCGCAAACAATGCGACGAACTGCGTGCGAACTGGCAAGCACAACAGCGGCAGTGGCAGTTATTGATCGCGCAATACGCCTAATTCCTCCGATTTAGTCTCAAAGGCAGCATTTGCTGCCTTTTTTATTTCTGTTCGTGTTCAACTCTTTGATTCTCTACTGCTATTATCAGGAAAATTACTGCGGGAGCCTGACTGTGCCTAAAAAATCTGCCACTGAAACCTTTGACTATGATGCGATTATTATCGGGACAGGACCTGGCGGCGAAGGCGCAGCCATGAACCTTGCCAAAAGCGGCAAACGTGTTGCGGTGATTGAACGCCATGTACAAGTCGGTGGTGGCTGTACACACTGGGGAACCATCCCATCCAAAGCGCTGCGTCATTCCGTGTCACGTTTTATCGAATACAACGAAAACCCGTTGTTTCAAATGGAAACCAATGAATCCGATTTATCCTTTGCGCAAATTTTACGTCATGCCGCCGGCGTGATCCGCAAACAAGTGAAACTACGCAGTAGCTTCTATGACCGAAATAGGGTTGAAGTGTTTGCTGGCGAAGCCTCCTTTGTCGACAAACATCACGTCCGCATTCAACCCACTGATGGCCCAGATCGTGTAATTAGCGCTCAAACTATCGTTTTGGCGGTCGGCTCACGGCCGTATCGCCCACAAGGCGTCGACTTTAACCATCCGCACATCTTTGACAGTGATACCATTTTGAATTTAAACAAGGACCCACGCCATATCATCATCTACGGTGCCGGGGTCATTGGTTGCGAATATGCCTCCATTTTCCGTGGGCTTGGCGTACGCGTCGACTTGGTCAACACTCGTGATCGACTGCTGTCGTTTATGGATACCGAGATCTCAGATGCCTTGAGTTATCACTTCTGGAACTCTGGCGTGACCATTCGCCACGGTGAAGACTTTGAGAAGATTGAGGGCGTAGATGACGGTGTCATCGTACATTTGCAGTCAGGGAAAAAAATGAAAGCCGATTGCATCTTGTATGCCAACGGTCGTACGGGGAATACCGACAAACTAAATCTTGAAGCCATCGGTCTGAAAGCCGACAGCCGTGGCCAATTAAAGGTGAACGAAAACTACCAAACCGAAGTCGATAATATCTATGCCGTCGGCGATGTGATTGGTTACCCCAGTTTGGCCAGCGCCGCGTACGACCAAGGTCGTATCGCCGGTAATTCCATCATCCATGGCCATACCGATACACGTTTGATCGAGGATATCCCTGTTGGCATTTACACCATCCCAGAAATGAGCTCGGTCGGAAAAACCGAACAACAACTCACGGCCGCACGTATTCCATATGAAGTTGGACGAGCGCAGTTCAAACATCTCGCCCGCGCTCAAATCGCCAATACCAGTGTCGGCAGTTTGAAAATCCTGTTCCATCGCGACACCAAAGAAATTTTAGGTATTCATTGCTTTGGTGAACGCGCGGCTGAAATTGTCCATATCGGGCAAGCCATTATGATGCAAAAAGGAGGTGGCAATAACGTTGAGTATTTCGTGCATACCACCTTTAACTACCCAACGATGGCGGAAGCCTATCGTGTCGCGGCGATGAATGGTTTGAACCGTTTGTTCTAGCCATACGCGCGCACAAAAAACGCCGGTGGAAGCCGGCGTTTTTATTTGGAAGGAACTAGGTTACATACAAGGGTAATCGGTATAACCCGCCGCGCCTTGGCCGTAGAACAGCGCTTTGCGCGGTGGATTTAGCGGAGCATCGGTATAAAGACGCGCCGGTAAATCCGGATTGGCAATAAAAGGCACGCCAAAAGCGATCGCGTCGGCGTTGCCTTCCGCCAGCCACTGCTGCGCTTGAGCTTTGTCAAACCGTTCATTTGCCACAACGACCCCTTGGAATTGCTGTTTCAAAAACGGCGTTAAACTATCGTCTGCTGCATATTCGCGTGTCGAGATAAAGCCGATGTGCCGCTTACGCAGTGCTGCCGCCACATAACCAAACAAGGCCTTCGCGTTTGAATCGCCCATATCATGCGCATCCATACGTGGTGCTAGATGTACAGCAACACGGCTCGGCTCCCACACCTCGATGCATGCATCCACAATCGCCAGCAAAAAACGCGCGCGATTTTCGATACTGCCACCGTAGTCGTCGTCACGCTGATTGGTTTTGTCCTGTAGGAATTGGTCAATCAAATACCCATTGGCGGCATGCAGGTGCACTCCATCAAAGCCTGCCGCTTTGGCATTGACCGCCGCTTGGCGGTAGTCTGCGATCGTTTGGGCGATTTCATCAAGGGTTAGCGCCCGAGGCGTCACATACTCTTGCGGCGGCCGCACGAGGCTGACGTGCCCTGCGGATTTAACGGCACTCGCCGACACTGGCAAATGGCCATTCAAGTACAGCGGGGCAGACACTCGGCCGACATGCCACAGCTGGCAGAAAATAAGGCCCTGCGCTTGATGCACCGCATCGGTAACCAATCGCCAGCCTTCTACCTGCTGCGTATTCCAGATCCCTGGGGTGTCGGGATAGCCTACCCCCATCGGATTGACCGACGTCGCCTCTGACAGAATTAAACCGGCCGATGCGCGTTGGCGATAGTATTCGGCCATCAACGCATTCGGAACCCGTCCTTCACTAGCTCGACAGCGCGTTAGAGGGGCCATCAACACACGATTTTTCAGCGTAAGAGTTCCTAGTTGTAGCGGCTCAAATAATGACGACATATCTCTTCCTTCTGGATAGTGTGTCCCTGTAGTGAGGTCTCATTGCTAAATTTTCAACAGTATTTGCACGATGACGAGCGGACTGCGCCATCAATACCCAAAACAAAAAACCAGCCAAAAGGCTGGTTTCAGACTGCTGACAAAGGTCTGGACGTAGATCCAGGCCTTTGATCTAATAGAG
>CAYTIQ010000111.1:0-8150 GCA_964437935.1 uncultured Rheinheimera sp. | reverse complement strand
AGCGTAATGGCCGCAATCAAACTCATATGTATCAGCGGGGTGGGCATTATCTGGAACTGACAGACGCAGTCCTTAACACCCCATAATCTGAACTGATGCCGTTTGACCGGCGTTGCGCCTGCGCCAGCTGTTGCGCTACGTCAAAACTGCCGCATCGAACCACTTTCAGCTCTGGTGCAATTTGTTGGCATGCGATATTGTGAGTTTTTTGTGACCGGAATTGCCAGCATGACTGATTTTATTGAAGTGTACGACGATGCACTGCCGCCTGAACTCTGTAAACAACTGATTGAAACTTTTGAGAAAAGTCCGCATCGCGTACCAGGCCGTACTGGTGGTGGCGTCGATACCAGCAAAAAAGTCAGCACCGATTTATATCTCAATGAGCATGCAGAGTATCAAACGCTGCTGCATCAGATCATTCAAGTCACCACGCACTATGCGGCGGAGTATTTTAAAAAGTACCATTTTGCTTTGATAGCCCCGGTCGCGCTTACCGTACAGCACCCGAAAACTGGCCAGTCGGTGGCATTGACCCACGAAAACTATGCCGAGATCGCGGCCGATAAAGCCGAAGATTACATGCGCGTGTTGTACCGCTTGGGGCCGATCCAAGCGCAAAAATACGACGCAGGGAAAGGTAACTACAACTACTGGCACTGCGAAGTATACCCGCAAGCGCCACACAACGAGCCACTGCATCGCACCTTGTTGTTTATGTTTTATTTAAATGACGTCACCGAAGGCGGTCAGACCGAATTTTATTATCAAAACAAAGCGATATCGCCAAAAGCGGGTCGCATGGTCATTGCTCCGGCGTATTTCACCCACACCCATCGCGGTTGTATTCCGGTGTCCAATGACAAGTACATTTTAACCAGCTGGATTTTGTTGCAACGTGCAGAGCACTTATACGGCCAGTAATCCAGTGGTTGCAAAAATGTAATTTTCTGTTACCCTGCGAGCTTTTTTTACCGGTTCAAAGGGATAAACCATGAAAAAAACCATGATGATGGCCGTGTTGGCAGCAGGTGTTGCCGCGACGCAAGTGCAAGCTCAAGCAGTATCTTGGAACTTTGCTCAGCTAAGCCGTGCCAGTGCCAAAATTGATGACGAGTCTGAAAAGCTGACCGGTATTTCTGCCGCGTTTAGCCGCGAAATGAAAGACAACATCGTCTTGGGTGGCGAATACATGAACATGGATTTCAGCAAATACGGCTGGGATGTCAAAGTAAAGACCATCGAACTGCATGCAGGTCGTCACCACAGTTTGTCAGGCTCTGCTCAGTGGTACTGGCAAGCGGGCCTGGCCAACCAAAGTCAAAAAACCACAAACAGCTGGTGGAGCAGCCGCAACGAATCGGACAGCGCGATGTTCGTCAATGGCCGCGTTGGTTTAATCGGCATGACCACCGATTCGCTGCAATTAAACGGTTTCGTTGAATATCAATACTCTACCGACTCTGAATTTGATTCGGACATTTGGGTGGGTGCGCAAGCGCGTTATTACATCAATTCCGCATTTTCACTGCAAACAAGCTATGGCATCGGTGATGACATTCGGTTGCTGACGTTTGGCGCCGCCTATCACTTCTAATATCTAGTTCGCTTCGGCGTAAAAATGCCAGTCAGTGATCCTGACTGGCATTTTTTATTGCGATGCTGTCGCAACTAACGCCACGAAATACAGCTGGCGAAAACCTGCAGGCGAGGGGCTAAGCCGGCCGGATCATCTTCAAATGCGGGATATCGTCTTCCAAATACGGCTCACTGGCCGCGACAAAGCCCATCGTTTCATAGAATTTTTGCAAATAACATTGCGCGGAAATATAGATATCCAGACCTGGCCAGGTGGTTTGGCAGGTGGCAATGGCTTGCGCTACCAAGGCTTCCCCCAACCCTAAGCGGCGAGCGGTTTGTGACACGCACACCCTGCCAATGGCTGGCACATGGTCGTAGCTGACACCGGGGGCTAACACGCGGCTATACGCCAGAATTTTTTGGTCTTTTTTCAGGAAGATATGCAAGGTTCCTTCGTGTAAGTCCTTGTCATCTAACTCTGGATAAGGGCAGTTTTGTTCCACCACAAACACATCAACACGCAGTTTCAGCAGGTTGTACAAGGTGGTGGTATCCAAGGCTTTAAACGGGACGACTTGCCATTCCAACATCGGTGGACTCCAAAAAAACGCAGTCTTTGCACTATAACAAAGCGCAGGCGCAAGGCCTAGCATGTTCGACCATGGTCAGGGTGGTGCAGGCGCGCTGTCATGCAACTGTCTTGCAGCTGCCACAGAATTTTCCATTAGATTTCATGCGGATATCACATTGATTGGGTGTAATCGTCCACAACTTCGCTGGAGATTATAAAAATGACCGACTCAAAACTGACTTACGATAATAGTGGCATCGACCCGTTGATGAACCACTCCACCAACCCAAGCATGACGGATATTTTGAACGAATCGAGCCGTCGGCAGTTTCTGAAAGGCAGCTTAGCGGCAGCCATGGCCACCATGTTCGGTGGCGCCTTAACTGGCTGTCAATCAGACGAACCGGCGGTCAAAGACGCGGCGAGCCTGATCAAAGCAGAAACCAAACCGACCTTGCTGCAATTTAAGGCCATTGCCAGTAACCGCTTAGATACCATCACCGTGCCAGCCGGTTATAGCGCTCGGGCGTTTTTACCGATGGGTACCCCATTGTTAGGCAGCTTACCGGCCTATCGCGATGGTGGCCAAAACACTGGCGCGGACATGGAGCAACAAGTCGGCGCGCATCACGACGGCATGCATTATTTCCCAATTGACGGGCGCACAGGCGGCAACAATAGCGCCGAAGGCTTGTTGGTGTTTAACCATGAATACATTGACCCTGAGCTGATGCATGCCAATGGCCCAACCGCCGCGCCGCGCCCAGCGGATCAAGTGCGTAAAGAAGTCGCTGCACATGGCGTGACCGTGGCGCATATCAAAAAAGACGACAAAGGCCAATTTCAGCTGGTGCAAAACAGCCCGTTGAACCGCCGTATTACCGGCGCGACACCAATGGAGATGTCTGGACCTGCCCGTGGTCACAGCAAATTAATCACCGCCTATAGCAAAGACGGCACGCGCACGCGTGGTACCTTAAACAACTGCGGTAATGGCTACACGCCATGGGGCACGTATTTAACTGCGGAAGAAAACTGGGCAGGATATTTCATGAACGCGGATGCCACACAACCGCGTGAACACAAACGCTATGGCGTTGGCACCAAAGCCGGCCGTTATGCTTGGGAAACCGCCGATAACGCCGCAGATCAATACCGTCGTTTTGATGCCACCAGTTATGGCTCCGATGGCAGCAAAGACTATCGCAATGAACCAAATACCTTTGGTTGGATTGTCGAAATTGACCCGTACAACCCAGACAGTACGCCACAAAAACGCACCGCGCTGGGCCGGTTTGGCCACGAATGTATTGCTTTCGCCCCAGTAGTTGAAGGCCAACCTGTGGTGGTGTATTCCGGCGATGACGCTACCTTTGAATACATCTACAAATTTGTGTCACGCCAACCGTACTTCAAAGCCACGGCCGGTGGTCATCTGCTCAACGACGGTACCTTGTATGTCGCCAAGTTTAACGCCGATGGCAGCGGTACCTGGTTACCGCTGGATGTCAAAGATGCAGCCTTTATGGCCAAGGCACAAACCGCTGGTGTTACCTTTGCGGACCAAGGCGATTTGCTGATCAACACGCGATTAGCCGCAGATATCGCCGGCGCAACTAAAATGGATCGCCCAGAGTGGGTAACTACGCACCCGCAAACCGGTGAAGTGTATTTAACACTGACCAACAACACGGCGCGTACCGCCGCACAAGTGGATGCCGCCAACCCACGTGCGAACAATGCAACAGGGCATATTATTCGCTGGCGTGAGCAAGGCACGGCACAGTCACTGAGCTTTAACTGGGATATTTTCTTGTTAGCCGGTGATGTTGGCACCCAAACGCCTGGCACCAACCTAACCTTAACAGCCGACAACCACTTGGCATCACCCGATGGTTTGATGTTCGATAAAAACGGCTTGTTGTGGATCCAAACCGACATGAGCGGCACGCAACAAGCGTCTGGCCCGTACGGCAACAACCAAATGTTGGTAGCAGACCCAGTGACGCGCACGATGAAACGGTTTTTAGTTGGCCCAGTGGATTGCGAAATCACCGGGATTAGCTTCACGCCGGACATGAAAACCATGTTTATCAACGTGCAGCACCCAGGCGATCGCTCGACAGTGACTAAGTTAACCAGCAACTGGCCCGCTAACGATGCGGTGTCTCGGCCGCGCTCGGCCACAGTGATCATCACCCGTGATGATGGCGGTGTGATCGGGATTTAAGCCCAACGACCACCTTGCGTGGTGCTGCAACATTGGTTCTTTTTCAGGAACTATTCAGTTTCAGCCTGCTGTAATCAACCAAACCCAGCGTGCGCTGGGTTTTTTCATCGCTGGGGTTTCGAAGGCGGGTAGGTTCAATTTAGGTTTTTTAGCGCAATTACACTGCTGTTACGCCGCAAACTGGCGTATAATTCGCCACCTTTTTTGAGCCCCATGCAGTCGTCATCGGGTGTAAGTCTTGTCAAAACGCCGTCAGGTTCGCCGGTTGTTGTTGAGTAAATAGCAGGTTGTTGTGGTTAAAGCACTGAAAAAAATCGCCTTTTACAAACTAGTATTCTTATCGGTGCTGGGCTTGTCGTTGTTGTTAAGTTATATCCCGGATCAAGCATGGCAGCCGGCGGACGACAGCACGGCCAGCAAAAATTTGCACGTGATCGAATTTTCTGACGAAGGCGAGCTGTTAGACCCAACGCAACTGCAAGCCTTGCAGCAGCGGGTGAAGCAGTCCCCGCAAGCACCTGAGCTGGTGATCTTTGTGCACGGTTGGCATCACAATGCCAAAGCCACCGATGACAACTTTGTGGCTTTTCAACGCTTTTTTGCCGAAATGGAACGCTCCGATGCACAGCGCAATTTAATTGGTGTGTATATCGGTTGGCGCGGTGATAAATACGATCCGTTTTGGCTCGATGGCTCTAACGATGCTGATTCATGGATTGAACCACTTGATTTCCCAACGATTTTCCAGCGAAAAGCGGTTGCGCGGCATATTGGCAGCACCGGTTTTAGCCAACTGCTTGATCAATTCGATGAGTTGCAACGCCAAGGCACTTTGCAGCGTTATACGGTGATTGGTCACAGTTTAGGTGGTGCGGTTGCCCTGCACGGCAGTAAAGAGCGGGTGCGGCAAAGTATTCTGAAGCAACAAGAAAACAAGAATTTGTTTATCTTGTTAAACCCTGCGGTGACCACCAGCGAGTATCAGCCGTTGGATCAGCTGCTCAGTATCGACCGCCAAAAACCTGCCATGGTGGTGCTTCAGTCCAAAGGCGATTTTGCGCTGAAAGAAGCTTTTGGTTGGATCAAAGACGGCCAACGTGCCATGGGGGCGTCTTGGGCCATTACCCATGACATTGACCGTTGTTCCAGTGGTGATTGCAGTAAAAACCATTTAATCCCCAAGCGGTTGCAAGAGTATGACGCCCAGCCGGGTTGCATGATGGAGCTGAATCAATCGGGGTGGAAAATTCGTGCTCGGTTAAAAGCCCGCCGCACCATGCAAACCTGCGGTGACGCCAATATGCAGGCGGTGTGGGTGCTGGCGGTGTCGGATGATATTATTTTTGGTCACAATGGTATTTTAACGCACGAACACGCCACTGCACTGTCGGAAGTGATGGCGCTGATTGACCAATATAACAACAAGTTACCTGCAGACAGCGCTCAGCAATCGGCGGACACCTTATCGGCGGTGCAAGCGCAACAACGCGGCGAATTACCGCTGGTCACCGATGGCTCATCGCCTGAGCCTGATGCCAGCGAAGCGGGGGTAGATGACACGGCTGCTGATGCGCCCGTTCAGGCCGAGCCCGTTCAGGCCGAGCCAATTCAGGCCGAGCCAATTCAGGCTGAACCACGTGAGGTCGTACCAAGTCAGGTAGAGACTAAACAAGGTGAACCGCAGCAGCAGGCCGACAAGGCCAACGCAACAGAGCCAGCGGCTACAGCGCAGGGATCAAAGGAAACGGCTGCGAGCCCTGCGGCGCCGCTGTTGCCAGAAAATCAGTCGGTATCTGAGCTGCCAGAAAACCAGCCGCCAGCATCGACGTCGCAAGGCAGCGAGACACCGTCAGCCGAGTTACCAAAAGGCGAAACCTCAAAAGCGCCTGCCGCTGTAAACACAACGGGCGGCTAAGCTGATGACAGCGAAGCCGATTACAGCGCCAGCCACCACGGAATAAAGCAATAACTCCACAGCGTTAGCAGCAACACGCCTAGCAAATTCACCACAAAACCGGCCTTGAGCATATCCCCAATTGGCAGCTTGCCACTGGCAAACACAATGGCATTGGGCGGAGTGCCGACCGGCATCATAAAGCCAAGGCTGGCGGCAAGCGCGGCAGGCACCAGCAAATACAACGGTGATAAACCCAAACTTTCGGCCACAGGTCCAAGAATTGGTAAAAAGGCGGCTGCGACGGCGGTGTTGCTGGTTAACTCGGTTAAAAACACCATCATCAAGGCGGTGCAGGCGATCACCAGCACGGCGGAGACGCCATCTAGGCCTTGAAATAGCTGGGCGATGGCCGTTGATACACCGTGTTGCTGTAATTGCGCCGCTAAACTCAAGCCGCCACCAAATAACAACAACACGCCCCATGGCAGTTTGTCGCAGTCTTGCCAGCTCAAAATAGGGCTGCGATTGCCTAGGTGAGCGTTACTGGCTGGTGAGGACGGGGCCAGTTGATTGCACAGGGCAGGAGCCTGCGACACGGGCCAAATAAACAGCGCCAACGCCGCACACAAGGCGATGACGGTGTCACTAAAGGCTAAACCAGTCCAGCGACTTAGCAGCGGCTGGATGATCCAGCAAAGCGCGGTAAGCGTGAAGATCAGAGCCACGGACCGCTGAGCTGACGTAAGTACTGATGTATGTTCTGGCAATTCAGAAGGCGTCCCTGACGGCGATGCGTCTAAGGGGGTGCCTAACCGCTGCAGTTTGTAATAACCAAAACTTAACCAAGCCCAGCATACCAGCAGCAGGCTGGCGGCAAGCGGTAGGGCGAATAACATCCACTGACCAAAACCGAGTTGAATGTCATAGGTTTTGGCGACAAAGGCGGCGAGCAAGGCATTGGGCGGTGTGCCAATCAACGTGGCAATGCCACCAATACTTGAGGCATAAGCCACGCCCAGTAACATAGCGGGAGCCAGCAGCGGCTGCTCAGACGGTGAGCGGCTGGCGATCATCGCCAGCGCAATCGGCAGCATCATCACCGCCGTTGCGGTGTTGGACATCCACATCGATAAAAACGCCGTGATCGCCATCAAAGCCGCCAATTGTTGCGGCGCTGAACGGCCAATTCGTGCCAAGGTTGCCTGGGCAATATGCCGGTGCAGGCCGGTTTTCTCGAGGGCGATTGATAAACAAAAGCCACCAAAAAACATAAAAATCAGCGGATTGGCATAAGGCGCTGTGGCGGCATCGGCGGAGCTAATGCCAAACAGTGGAAACAAGATCATCGGCAGCAAAGATGTCACCGCCAATGGCACTGTTTCACGCACCCACCACAGTACCATCCAAAGCGCCACCCCAACCACTTGGCTGGCGGTTGGGCTTAACCCGGGGATGGGCCAGAGACTACATGCCAACAAACAGAGGGGACCAGAGAACAGCCAGTACATATCAAACCGTGACATCGATGGTGTATTCCTTGTAAAGATTGTCTGACTGTACCGTGGAATGGCGCCGCTGGCGGCCCTGGATGACGGCTCAGATCACGCGTCGCATCACGGGGGCGGCGACGCGGTACGGGTGCGTCAACGAGGCTACGGCCAGCGATTCCGAGTATGTCAATAGCGATGACAACCAGACGGATTCCTACTTTAACGTGGGCCTGCCGGACGTGACGGACCCGCACAGTCACGGGACGCACACCCTGAGCGTCAGGAGCAAGGTGGAAACCGAGGCCGTTACCGCCATTACCGTGACGTTGAAAACGGGCAGTACGAACATTGCCACGTGGAACCTTACGAAGTCTGAGAGCT
>CAYTIQ010000110.1:0-8203 GCA_964437935.1 uncultured Rheinheimera sp. | reverse complement strand
CTCCGCGAGGGTGCAGACTTCCACGAAGCCGCGATGGTGAGTTCAAAAGACCTCTCAAATGCGCGGGAATTAGGACAGCAAACAGTTTTGCTGTCCTCCGATTGAACACGCCCGCAGCTCCGCAAGGGCGCAGACTCTCACGAAGCCGCGATGTCCCAGCCTTAAAATCACCAACGCAAACAGTTTTGCGTTTCGCCTGATGAGCACACCCGCAGCTCTGCGACCAACAGGTCGGGAACCTGTTGGGACAGCCAAAGGCTGGTTAATGAGGCCCAGGACGGGCCGAACAACGTGCAGACGCTCACGAAGCCGCGATGGTGAGTTCAACAAAATCCTCAAATGTACGGGAATTAGCGAAGCCAACAGTTTGGCTTCGCTCCGATTGCCCTTCACAAGGTGAACACACCCGTAGCTCCGCGACCAACAGGTCGGGAACCTGTTGGAACAGCCAAAGGCTGGTTCATGAGGCTCAGGACGAGCCGAACAACGTGCAGACTCCACCGAAGCCGCGATGTCCCAACCTCAAAATATCCAACGCGAACAGTTTTGCGTTTCGCCTGATGAGCACACCCGATGCTCCGCGACCAACTGGTCGGGAACCTGTTAGGACCGTCGAAGGCAGTGGCGTGAGGCTCATGAAGTGTTGAAGAACGGCGCAGATTCCCATGAAACCAACGTTGCAGCCTCACGGGTCCTCGCGAATACTCTTGCTAGATTGAGATGCCGTGTTTCCAAACAAGAGCAATCTAGAAATGTGATAATTAATCTATGACCGTTTGCAATCCAGCAATTTAGTACATGCGCTTGCGACTATCGGCCAATAGCGTCATGCTATTTCTCTTCGATACACTGACTGTATGGGCTAGATCAATTGCTACGAACAAAGCGCAGCCATAATAGACGCAAAAATGAGGTGTTTATGACGCAATCAAACGCTATTGCATGGCCATCGTTACTTAAATCTGGCAATCGAATTTTTATAGGATCTGGCGCAGCTGTTCCAAATGCCTTAATCGATGATTTAATCAAAAATTCTGAACAACTACATGATATTGAGATTGTTCATATTCATACGTTATCTGATGACCGCTGGGTTGAGCCCAAATACAAAGAACTTTTTAAAGTAAATACCTTATTTATTTACGGGGCAAAAGTTCGCCAAGCAGTGGCAGAAGGGAGAGCGGATTATACGCCGGCGTTTTTATCTGAGATCCCAACTTTATTTAGTACAAACATTTTGCCGTTGGACGCGGCACTTATCATGGTCAGCCCGCCAGATGAGTTTGGGTATTGTTCGATGGGTGTATCTGTCGATGTGGTATCGTCTGCCGTAAAAAATGCCAAGGTTGTTATTGCGCAAATAAATCCCTTAATGCCACGTACCAATGGTTTTTCATATATCCATATTTCTAAGTTTGCTGCGGTGTTGGAGAAAGAGCAGCCGCTGCCAGAATTCTTGCCGGTAGGCTTTGAACAGCGCATCGAGCGTATTGGTCAATATGTTTCAATGCTAGTGGAGGACGGCGCAACGTTACAGATTGGCGTCGGAAAGATCCCTGAAGCTGTACTTAAGTATCTAGGGAACCATAAGAACTTGGGTATCCATAGTGAGCTAATCTCGGATAGTCTGATCCCACTAGTGAAGAGTGGTGTGATTAATAACAGCGCGAAAACCTTCCATCCGGGTAAAATTGTGACGAGTTTTTGTGCAGGCACCAAAGCTTTGTACGATTTTGTGAATCAAAATCCGCACGTCGAATTCTATCCAAGTGAATATGTAAATTCTCCGACTAATATTGCGCGCAATGACAACATGGTCGCGATCAATAGCGCGTTAGAAGTCGATTTAACCGGCCAAGTTGTGTCTGATTCTCTAGGGTATCAGTTCTATAGTGGCATTGGAGGACAAGTCGATTTTTCTCGGGGAGCGTCGATGAGCAAAGGCGGCAAACCGATCATTGCTTTACCTTCCACTGCAAAGAATGGGACTGTATCGCGAATTGTGCCGACCTTAACTGCGGGCAGTGGGGTCGTTACGTCTCGCGGCCATGTGCATTATGTCGTGACTGAGTATGGCGTTGCTTCTTTACGCGGAAAATCGATTCGCGAGCGAGCACTGGAACTGATCCGTGTCGCCCACCCGAAATTTCGCCCTGCGTTGCTCGAGGAAGTTCGCAAACACTATTGGGTACCAAACTATCAGGTCGTTAAGCCGACTGATGTACCGGAGCTGGGTGAATTAGGTTTGAAAATTCTTAATATTGCAGGAGAGACTTTTGATCTTCGCCCGCTCAATCCTGCAGATGAGCGTCGCTTGCAAGAATTTTTCTATTCGCATACCAAAGAAACCTTATTGTTGCGTTACAACTACCATCCTAAACAATTGAGTCGAGAGAAATCATGTTCGTTGGTGAGTGTTGATCAAAGCAGAGATTTGGCTTTGTGCATCGTGAAGCAACAAGGGTCTGTGTTGGAGATCCAAGCCGTTGGTCGTTACTACTACATCGAAACTAACAATACCTGCGAGGTTGCGTTTGTCACGCGTGAGATCCACCAAGGGAAAGGCATGGCAACGACGCTGTTGCAAGAAATGATTGCGGTTGCAAAGAAACGCGGCATTGTTGCCATGGTGGCATTTGTTCGAGCAGATAATAAACCGATGCAGGCTGTGTTTGAGAAAAATGGCTTCAAACGGCTGCGCAGTGAAGAGCCTGATGAAGTGAATTTACGCTTGGATTTAACGTATTAAAGACTAAAGGTTTTGCATGTCCGTACGCATTTTTAGCCATCCTTCCAGCCTCAAGCATCTCAATGATCAGGACCATCCTGAAGCACCGTCCCGGTTGCATGCGATTAATGATCAATTGTTAAGTAGTGGGCTTGATTACGTGCTTCAACATCAAACCGCTCGGGCAGCGACTGATGAAGAATTAGAATTAGCGCATGATGCCGGGTATATCCAGTGGGTGATCAAACAACACCCTAGTGATGGTGTTGTCTGGCTGGATGGTGATACGCAGATGATGAAGCACAGTCTGAATGCTGCCCGTCATGCCGCAGGTGCTGGGTTAGATGCTGTGGATTGGGTCATGGCTGATACTCAGCGACGCGCTTTTTGTGCGGTTCGTCCACCGGGCCACCATGCGACAGCATTTGAGGCTATGGGTTTTTGTGTATTTAATAACATCGCCGTTGCGGCTCGGTATGCCTGCAGCAAGTATCAGTTGCAGCGAGTGGCTATTGTTGATTTTGATGTCCATCACGGTAATGGCACTGAGCAAATCCTGACCAATGATCCACGAGTGATGTTTTGTTCATCATTTGAACACCCGTTTTATCCGTTTCCAGACTTGTCCGAGCATCCGCAGTTACTCAAAATGCCTCTTCCTGCGAACAGTGATGGCCAATTGTTTCGTCGGCTGTTTAGTGAAAAATGGCAGCCTGCGTTGGCTGCGTTTCAGCCACAATTAGTATTGGTGTCGGCGGGGTTCGATGCCCATAGCGAAGATGATATGGGTCATTTACGCTGGTCAGATGCCGATTATCAGTGGATAGGTACGCAATTAAGAGAAATAGCGGATAAAACCAGTCATGGTCGTATAGTTGCCATGTTAGAAGGTGGCTACGCCCATAGTGCCTTAGGCCGCTCAGTTGTAAGTTTCATTCGGGGTTGGATTTAGCAACTATTTCAGAGCCTGAGTAGGATCGAGTACACTTAGCGTTTTTCACGACGTGGACCCCGTATGCAGATTTTAACGTCGCAAAATGCGATGAGCTATTCGACCTTCCGATTACCTGCCGTGCTATCCCAAGTATGGTTGATCGAGTCGCTAGACGAATTGAGCCGACTGCGTTTCTCCGAACCACCCTTGGTGCTTGGCGAAGGATCCAACAGTATTTTCTTGTCAGATATGCAACGCCCTGTGCTGCGCTACCTACCAGCCTCCTGTCACGGAACACAGGATGGTTCGGCTATTTTATTGCATGTTGAAGCTGGGTTTAACTGGCACCAATTGGTGACATATACGGTTGCACAAGGATGGTGGGGCCTTGAGAATTTAGCGTTAATACCAGGAAGCGTTGGTGCGGCACCGGTGCAAAATATTGGCGCATATGGCACAGAGTTCTGCGATGTCTGTGAGTATGTTGATTTTTATCATTGGCAAACAGGGATGCAACGGCTAAGTACTGCTGAATGCCAATTTGCTTATCGCGACAGTATTTTCAAACATCAATATCTAGGGCAAGGGATTATTGTTGCGGTAGGTTTACGTTTATCCACGGATGCCAAACCCAACTTGGGTTATCGAGGGCTTGATCATCTACCTGCTGACGCAACTGTCCAGCAGATTTTTGACACTGTGATCACGGTGCGCCAGAGCAAGTTACCAGATCCGGTCAAGGTAGCTAATTGCGGCAGCTTTTTTAAAAACCCTGTAGTCACAGCTGATGTTGCGGCGAAATTGAGTCAACGATATCCAACCATGCCTGCTTTTCAGCAGCCATCAGGCGAGATGAAACTGGCTGCAGCATGGTTAATTGAGCAGGCAGGCTTTAAAGGGCAAAGTGCGGATGGCATCGGCTGTTATCATTTGCAACCGCTGGTACTCGTCAACTTAGGGCATGGCACGGGCGCAGCTTTACACCGCTGGATGACCCAAATTATCGAGAGGGTAAACCAACAATTTGGCGTCACGTTGGAGCCGGAAGTTCGGATGTATCATGGTGCATAAACAACTGCCACAAACCTTAGCCACCCAGCGACAATTGCTGCACTACCTAGCGAATGGGGAGGTGTATTCCGGTGAATGGTTGGCTGAGCAGTTAGGGATCAGTCGTGCTGCAGTTGCAAAGCATATTGATCAACTGCAACAGCTTGGCCTAGATATTTATGCAATGAAAGCCAAAGGATATCGGTTGGCAGCGCCTATACGATTGTTGGACGGTGCTGTGATGCGTCAACACATGCAAAGTGTTGCACCGGATGTTGTTGTGCAACACATCACAGACTCCACCAATAGCCAATTGATGAATCGATTGCGGGATGGCAACGCACTGCTGTCAGGTTTTGTCTTGGTCGCAGAAGCACAAACGGCGGGGCGAGGGCGACGTGGCAACACTTGGCTATCGCCTTTTGGCAGCAATTTGTATTTCTCAATGTATTGGAGCTTGCAACGTGGCTTGCAAGCGGCCATGGGGTTGAGTTTAGTGATTGGTGTTGTCGTCGCTGAATTACTTGAAGAGCATTACGGTATCGATGTTCAGCTGAAATGGCCGAATGATATTTATATCGCCGGCAAAAAAGTGGGTGGCATTTTGGTTGAACTGGCAGGGCAAAGCCATGCTAATTGTGATGTCGTGATTGGCCTTGGTTTAAATATGTATTTGGCGAGCGCCCAACGAGAGCAAATATTACAACCTGTAACAGCGTTGGCCGATCATACCGCAGCGATTATTGACCGAAATCTATTAATTCCCTTGCTACAACAGCGGTTGATCGATGAGCTTCAGCTATTTGAAGCCGATGGTTTTTCTACATATGTTGAACGGTTCAATCAGCGAGATTGCTATCGTCATCAACGCGTTCAAATTTCTGGTGCTCAGCCGCTGGTTGGCGTGTGTCGAGGTGTCGATAGCCAAGGCGCTTTGTTGTTAGAAACAGCGGAGGGTGTACAAACCTTGTTTGGTGGCGAAGTGAGTTTGCGCCCTGAAGGATTAGCATGAGTTGGCTGTTGATTGATGTGGGCAATACTCGCGCAAAAGCGGTGCTGTTCAATGAGCAAGGATTAGGGCCCGTGAGTGCGTTCCCTGAGTCGTTCCAGTTGCCATCAGACTTGCAAGGCGTGCTTTATGCGTCCGTAGCGTCGGATGAACGCATCGTTGAGCTAAAAGCACAATCCGCGCTGAGCCATCTGCCTTGGCGCCAAGTCAGTAGTGCTGCACATGCGTTTGGCTTGCATAACAGTTATGCACAACCAACCACCTTAGGGGTGGATCGATGGCTTGCGATGTTGGGTGCCTGCACCATCAAGCCGTTGAGCGAGTTGCTGGTCATCGATGCAGGGACTGCTGTGACAGTCGACCATGTGAGTGCTGCAGGACAGCATACAGGTGGTTGGATAGTTCCTGGTCTACGGATGCAGCACAAAGCTGTGACTCAACATACGGCAAAAGTATTCAGTCGTGAATTTGACGAAGCGCAATTGGCATTTGGTCAAAACACCGACCAATGCCTGAAGAATGGCATTACCGCGGCGATTTGCGGTTTGATTGTTCAAGCCAGCAAACACAGGCCAAATGCGCACATTTTTATCACGGGCGGCGATGGTGAATTTTTGCAGCGGCAATTACAGGCTTTCGAGCCGGACTTGCTTATGGACTATGATCCTTGGTTGATCTTTCGTGGTATGCAGCGGTTTGTTGAAAACTGAACAATCTGGCTAGCATTTGAGCAGGTAACACTAAAATCCAATAAAAATAGAGATTTTTTGTTGCGCGGTCTTCGTCATTCCTCTAGAATTCGCAGCCACTGACGTAGCCGCTTTAGCTCAGTTGGTAGAGCAACTGACTTGTAATCAGTAGGTCATCCGTTCGACTCGGATAAGCGGCACCATTTCGGGGAGGGGTTCCCGAGCGGCCAAAGGGATCAGACTGTAAATCTGACGGCACTGCCTTCGAAGGTTCGAATCCTTCCCCCTCCACCATTTTCGTCAGTAATAGCTATGAGAAGGCCGCGGGCATCGTATAATGGCTATTACCTCAGCCTTCCAAGCTGATGATGCGGGTTCGATTCCCGCTGCCCGCTCCAAATTAAGTTTAGTTGCTGATATAGCTCAGGCGGTAGAGCGCATCCTTGGTAAGGATGAGGTCCCCAGTTCGATTCTGGGTATCAGCACCACTTCTTTTCACGCCTCCTCTTGCTTTTTAGTCCACAACAAATTCAAAATAACCGCCGTTTTTTGTTTAAAAAGGGTCTACATCATGGCTAAGGCTAAATTTGAACGCGTCAAACCGCACGTAAACGTAGGTACAATCGGCCACGTTGACCACGGTAAAACAACTCTGACTGCAGCTATCACCAACGTACTGGCTAAACACTACGGCGGTCAGGCTTTCGCATTCGATCAAATCGACAAAGCACCAGAAGAAAAAGCTCGTGGTATCACGATCAACACTTCTCACGTTGAGTACGATACTCCAACTCGTCACTACGCACACGTAGACTGCCCAGGCCACGCTGACTATGTTAAAAACATGATCACTGGTGCTGCACAGATGGACGGCGCGATCCTGGTTGTTGCTGCAACTGACGGTCCAATGCCACAAACACGTGAGCACATCCTGTTATCTCGCCAAGTAGGCGTTCCATTCATCATCGTATTCATGAACAAATGTGACATGGTAGATGACGAAGAGCTGTTGGAATTGGTAGAGATGGAAGTTCGTGAACTTCTTTCAGAATACGACTTCCCAGGTGACGACCTGCCGGTTATCCGCGGTTCAGCGCTGAAAGGCCTGGAAGGCGACCCAGTATGGGAAGAGAAGATCCTGGAATTAGGTAAAGCACTGGATACATACATCCCAGAGCCAGAGCGTGCAATCGACAAGCCGTTCATCATGCCAATCGAAGACGTATTCTCAATCTCTGGTCGTGGTACAGTAGTAACTGGCCGTGTAGAGCAAGGTATCGTTAAAGTTGGTGAGTCAGTAGAAATCGTTGGTCTGAAAGACACAGTAACGACTACTTGTACTGGCGTTGAAATGTTCCGCAAACTGTTAGACGAAGGTCGTGCAGGTGAGAACATCGGTGCTCTGTTACGTGGTACTAAGCGTGAAGACGTAGAACGTGGTCAAGTTCTGGCAAAACCAGGTTCAATCAAGCCACATACTAAGTTCGAAGCTGAAGTATACGTTCTGACTAAAGAAGAAGGTGGTCGTCATACTCCATTCTTCAAAGGTTACCGTCCACAGTTCTACTTCCGTACAACGGACGTAACTGGTGCAGTTGAGCTGCCAGAAGGCGTTGAGATGGTTATGCCAGGCGACAACCTGAAGTTTGTTGTTGAGCTGATCAACCCAATCGCGATGGACGAAGGTCTGCGTTTCGCAATCCGTGAAGGCGGTCGTACAGTAGGTGCGGGCGTTGTAGCGAAGATCTTGGCGTAATCGTCAGATTCTTGAAGAAAGCCACCCTAGGGTGGCT
>CAYTIQ010000109.1:0-8392 GCA_964437935.1 uncultured Rheinheimera sp. | reverse complement strand
ACGTGCCCTGTCACCCAAACGCGCCCTGCACTTAAAACGTGCCAAGTCGCCGGCAGGTTGCCTGAACTCAGCGCGACGGAGTTTATTCGCTACAGCCGCTCCATCATGCATTTTGGCGAGCAGGCACAACAGCAGCTAAAGGCTCGAACTGTGCTGATCGTCGGCCTTGGCGGCCTTGGCGCACCGCTTGCGCTTAGTTTAGCCGCCGCCGGGGTGGGCGAATTGATGCTATTTGACGACGACCGCGTGGAGCTGTCCAACCTCGCCCGCCAGACCCTGTACACACCCACCGATTGCGGCTTGTTCAAATGCGACGTGCTAGCCGCACTGTTACGTAAGCAAAACCCGCATGTGCAGATCAAAGCCTTTGCCACGCGGCCCAGCGCCGAGCTATTGGCGCAACTCGGCGCGCAATGCAGCTTGCTGCTGGATTGCACCGACAATTTCGACAGTCGCCTGCTGCTCAATCAGCAAAGCCGTTTGCTGCAGCTGCCGCTACTTAGCGCCTCCGTCAGTGCCAATCACGCCCAGTTGTATTTACTCGACCAAACCGGGCCTTGTTACCAATGTGTCGTCGGTGACGATGCAGCAGCAACGACTGGCAATTGCCAAAGCTTGGGCGTAGACCCTGTACTGGTGCAGCTGGTAGCGCAGCAACTGGCGTATGTGGCGCTGTGTTTTTTACGCCAATCGGCGCTGGAACGCTCGGCGTCAGAGGCCTGCACGGTATACGACACGGCGAACATAGCGGCGCCAGTTGCTATTTTTTCAAGCCCTTCGGTGCGAGCACCAACAGCACTAACTCCAACAGCAGTGCCGCAAGTACAACCAATATCAGCGGCGCTGCCGGTCAATCAATTGGGCTTGTGGCAAGGCCTCGGATTTGTGTTTGTGCCGCTGGTACAACGCCCCGGCTGTCGTTGTTGTATGCCAGACATGCCCGCCGTTCTCGTCCCACACTCGCCTGCTAGCGCGTCGATTTCATCCAGCAAGGAGTTGATATGACCACCATTTTTTTAAACGACAAGCCGCTGACGACTCAGGCCAAGACCTTGGAAGAGTTAGCAAAGGAACTTCAATTGCCGGCGCTGCCGCTGGCTGCGGTGCTTAATCAGCAAGTCATTGGCAAGGCACTCTGGCCCGACACCAAACTGACCGAGCACTGCCAGTTAAGTTTTTTCCAATTGGTTGCGGGGGGCTAACGCATGACAACCATCCACAACCCAACCACCGCCAGCACAACGGCCAGCACAGCAGCGCCGACTTTGCAGCAAAAATCAGCGCAAGCTGCTGCCGGGCCAAACGGCTGCGCGCAAGATGCCGCCAATAGCTGGCAATTGGCAGGGCGCACCATGCACAGCCGTTTGTTGCTCGGTACTGGTAAATTCGGCTCGGTCGAGTGCATGCAACAGGCGGTTGCCGCCAGCGGTAGCGAGCTGGTAACGCTAGCCCTTCGTCGCTTCACGCCGGGCCAACCGAGCGACGACTTGGTGACGCCACTGACCCAACTAGGCGTGCAGCTGTTGCCCAACACGTCGGGAGCGCGCACAGCGCACGAAGCGGTGCTAGCGGCGCAAATCGCCCGCGATGCGCTGGGCACTTCGTGGCTTAAACTAGAAATTCACCCCGAACCACGGTATTTATTGCCCGACCCACGCGAAACCCTCAAAGCCGCCGAGATCTTGTGCCAACAAGGCTTTGTCGTGCTGCCGTATTGCAGTGCCGATCCGCTGCATTGCAAGCATTTAGAACAAGTCGGCTGCGCCGCTGTGATGCCCTTGGGCGCGCCAATTGGCTCGAACCAAGGCCTGCTTAATCGCGCCATGCTGGAAATTATTATCGAACAAGCACAGGTGCCAGTGATTGTCGATGCCGGCATTGGCCGGCCAAGCGATGCCACCTTGGCGCTGGAATTAGGCGCCAGTGCCGTGCTGGTCAATACCGCCATTGCCACCGCCGCTGATCCCGTGGCCATGGCGCTGGCCTTTCGCCACGCGGTTGCTGCCGGCGCGCTGGCAACGCAGGCCGGGTTGGCGCCGTTGAGTTCAGGCCAACCAGGCGCTGGGGGATACCAAGCGCAGGCCAGCAGCCCGCTGGAGCCGATTTTTCAACAGCTATTGGCGGCCTTACCATGACAACAGCAGATTTGTTCCCCCCACCGGCTCTAAGCCCAAGCGATGTCCAAACAGAGCCGTTTCGCCCCCGCGTTTTAGGTCAAGACGCATTAGGTCAAGGCGCAGCAGGTCAAGTTGTTGAGGCAACCAGCGAGGCTGCGACAACCGTTGATGTAGCTCGTGCCGATGAACTACTTGCCGGTGAAACAGGTGCCGCTGAAGCTCTTGCCAACGCCAGCCTGCTGTATCAACAAAAACAGCAGTGGCAACAGGCGCGCACGCAGGCCCTAGTGCCCAGCGCCGCCGATGTTGAGCGAGCCCTTTCGAAACACCGGTTAGATTTAGACGACTTACGCGCGTTATTAAGCCCGGCTGCTGCAAACTATCTTGAGCCGATGCTCGCGGCTGCAACTCACGCGAAACGGCGCTATCAAGGCAAGACGCTGAAGCTATTTGCGCCCGTGTATCTGTCGAATTTATGCAGCAACGAATGCAGTTATTGCGGTTTTTCGCGCAGTAACGCGGTCAAACGCCGCCAACTCACGGTCGGTGAAGCACTGCGCGAAGCCGAGGCGGTCAAGCAAAGCGGCATCCACAGCTTGCTGCTAGTCACCGGCGAGCACGCGCGCAAAGCCGGCGCAACTTATTTAGCCGAGATCACCGCAGCACTGCGACCACAGGTCGCGCAGCTGATGTTAGAAAGTCAGCCGCTAAGCCTTGACGAGTATCGGTGGTTGCGCCACTGCGGCATCGACGGCGTGATGCTGTACCAAGAAACCTATGACGTCGCGAGTTATCAGCGGCATCACAGCTTTGGCAAAAAAGCCGACATGGCAAACCGGCTGCACGCGCCAACACGGGTGCTTGAGGCTGGCATCGCCACGCTGGGCATGGGCGTGCTGCTGGGGCTGAGCGATTGGCGCGCCGATGTCTGGTGTTTGGCGGCGCATCTGAGCGCCTTAAAACAGCAGTATTATCAAGCCAGTTTTAGCGTCGCGCTGCCGCGTTTACAGCCGTGCGAAGGCAATCTAGAGCAACACAGTGGCGTGACCGATCGTCAGTATCTGCAGCTGTTGTGCGCACTGAAACTGTACATGCCTGAGCTACAACTGACTATTTCCACCCGCGACTCGCCAGCGCTGCGCGATTTGCTGCTGCCAACCATTGCCAGCAGCGCCAGTGCCGGCAGCAAAACCCAACCCGGGGGTTATGTGGTAGCGCCACAAAGCTTGGCGCAATTTGCCATTGACGATACGCGAAGCCCCAAACAAATTATCCAGATGTTACACAGCGTTGGTATCAGCGCGGTGACGCAGGATTGGCACGCGGTACTGGGGCGCGATGCGCTCTGAAGGCGGCACAAAGTGCTGGGGTGAGACGGCAGCCAGCCGAGTGCGCACCTACAGCATTGCTGCACTCGCGCCTCTGGTTCTCAGTTCCTCAGACTGGCATTCGATGAAAGTCTAAGTTTCAAAAGGTCTGGCTGGGTCTAGAGTAAACATCACAAAGACTGATAAAAATACCAAGGCAGCATCCATGACCTCTCACTACACCCCAGTATCTATCCAAAGTGCGGCGGCGGCGCCCTATCGCGACGCGATCGCCCACGCCAGTCAATCGCCAGAGGCCTTTTGGGCCGAGCAAGCCAAACGAGTCGCGTGGTTTAGCCCACCCAGCCAAATTTGCCAACAGCGCGACGCGCAGCATACCGACTGGTTTGCTGATGGTACGCTCAATAGCAGTTATTTGGCGCTGGACTGGCATATCGAGCAAGGCCGCGGCGCGCAAACGGCGCTGATATACGACTCGCCGGTGACCGGCACTAAACAGCGCTTTAGTTATCTGGAGCTGCGCGATGCCGTTGCCTTGTTTGCCGGCGTGCTGCAACACTTAGGCGTCAGCAAGGGCGATCGGGTGGTGATTTATATGCCGATGGTGCCCGAAGCCGCCATTGCTATGCTGGCGGTGGCGCGCCTTGGCGCTGTGCATTCGGTGGTATTTGGCGGTTTTTCAGCGCATGAACTGGCGCTGCGCATCGACGACGCCACGCCCAAAGTGGTGGTCAGTGCGTCTTGTGGTATTGAAATCAACCGGGTGATTGCCTACAAACCGCTGCTCGATGAAGCGATTGAACTTGCCGCGCACAAAGTCGCGAACTGCGTGATATTGCAACGCCCGCAGGCGCCATGTGAATTAACGCCATCCCGTGATGTGGATTGGCTAGAGGCTCTTGGCAGCGCCGCGCCGGTGGCGCCTGTGCCAGTTAAAAGCACAGATCCGCTGTATATCCTGTACACCTCCGGCACCACCGGTAAACCCAAAGGCGTGGTGCGCGACAATGGCGGCCACGCCTGCGCGCTGCTTTACAGCATGCATGCCATCTACGACATGCAGCCCGGTGAGGTATTTTGGGCGGCCTCCGACGTTGGCTGGGTGGTTGGTCATTCCTACATAGTGTACGCGCCGCTGTTTGCCGGTTGCACCACAGTGTTGTACGAAGGCAAGCCGGTGTTTACGCCCGATGCCGGCGCTTTTTGGCGGGTCTGCGCCGAATACCAAGTCAAAGTGCTGTTCGCTGCGCCAACAGCATTTCGCGCCGTACGCAAGGAAGACCCTGACGCCCTGCTGCAAACCTATGATTTATCGACACTTCGTTACATCTTTATGGCCGGTGAGCGGCTAGACCCAGCCACCTACCAGTGGGTGGTCGATAAAATCGGTAAACCGGTGATTGACCATTGGTGGCAAACCGAAACCGGTTGGGCTATTAGTGCCAACCCGGCCGGGCTTTGTTTGCTTGAGGCCAAAGCAGGCTCGGCCACTGTGCCGGTGCCGGGCTTTCAAGTCGAGATTTTGGATGAACTCGGCAGCCCAGTGCCTGTCGGCGAACAAGGTTTTATCGCGCTAAAGCTGCCACTGCCACCGGGCTGTTTGCAAACCATCTGGGGCAATGACGCGCGCTTTGTCGACGGCTACTTAGGCACTTTTGCCGGGTATTACGCCAGCGGCGATGGCGGTTATCGCGACCAAGACGGTTATTTGTACGTAATGGGCCGCACCGACGATGTAATTAACGTCGCCGGCCATCGCTTATCGACTGGCGAGATGGAGCAAATTGTCGCCAGTCACCCAGCGGTGGCTGAATGTTGCGTCATTGGTATTCATGAACCCATTAAAGGCCAACAACCGCTGGCACTTGTGTTGGTGAAAAACGGTGTCGACATCGACGAAAGTCAGCTTGAAACTGAGCTGGTGGCGATGGTGCGGCGTGACATCGGCGCGCTGGCGTGTTTTAAACGCGCTGTGATCGTCAAACGCTTGCCGAAAACTCGTTCTGGCAAAATTTTACGTAAGCTACTTCGCCAAATCGCCGCCGGCAGCGAGTACAGCGTGCCATCGACCATCGACGACCCCGCCTGCTTGCCGGAAATTGCCCAGCTAATGCAACAACATCAGTTAGTTCATCAGGGGTATTAACACCTCAGGCGGTGCTGGTTTGCACGAAAGGCCGGCCAACACCGCCCCGCTCCGCCTGTTTTTGTTGATACATGCGCACATCGGCAATTTGTAATAACTGATCTTCGGTATCGCCATCCTCTGGAAACCTTGCAATACCGACACTGGTGCCAATTTGCACTGTCGCAGAACTTAGCGCAAATGGCTCACTTAAGGCGTGACGAATTTTTTGCACCACCCGTTCTGCTTCACTTGGACTGTCTAGCTGAGGCAACAACACCACAAATTCATCACCGCCGATACGCGCCACCGTATCGGACGCTCGTAACAGTGCCCGCAAGCGCTCACCAATGGCCACTAACAACTCGTCACCAGCAGCATGGCCAAATTGGTCATTGACGGGCTTAAACTTATTGAGATCGAGCAATAAAACCGCCAATTGGCGTTCATGACGACTGCAAAAATGTAAGGCTTGCTCCAGCCGATCATGAAACAACAAGCGATTTGGCAACCCTGTTAAGCTGTCGTGTTGCGCAATATGCTGCATTTGTTGCTCGGCAAGTTTGCGCTCGGTCAGGTCTCGAGTAATACCAACCACGCCAATAAATTCGTGTTGTTCGTTGTAAATCCCAGCCGTTTTAACTTCCACCCACACCATGCTGCCGTTTTTATGCGTCTGTTGTAATTCACAAACAAATTCGACAAAAGGCAGCCCCTGTTCAACGGCAGCGAACGATTGTTGCAACGCCTGTTGCACTTTCAACGACGACTCGGTACTCATCACTTGGCTAATATGTTGATTCATCACCTCAGCCGGCGTGAAGCCACGCAGCCGCTGCACCGCCGGCGAAATGTAGGAAATATTGCCTTTGGAGTCCAAGGTAAAAATAACGTCGCTGGCATGGTCGGTTAATAAGCGATGTCGCGCTTCACTTTGCAGCAGGGCTTGGGTGGCGTGAATGCGCTCCAAGCCAACGGCGATGATCGAGACCAGATCATCAAGTACGTCTAAATCCTGTGTCTCAAAATTCCGAGGTAACCAGACCAATAACACCCCGGGGATTTGACCTTGATCCCCTTGTAATGAAAAGGCACAAAAATGGGCTTGTTCAGCGATCGGCGTGTTGAAATAAGGTGTTGGGTACCCTAAGGTTCGAACCCTCAGTAAGTTTAATCCAGGCACATCACAGCGGTCATGACAGTGCTGTAATCGCTGCTGCAGCTCATCCACCCCAGCCGCACTGAGATCCGCGCTAAGTAGCTCTGCCTTGTTGGCATCATCTAACAACAACACGCTGCGGTAGTCTGCATCATAACGCTGCAGATGTTGCAGCACCTGTTGCATCAAGTGGCTGGTCGAACCCTGTTGATGCAACATCAGCTGCAACACTTCGTTGCGCGTCGCTTGCCACACCCGTTGTTGTCGATGCTCTTTGTGTAACCGCTGTAACCGTCGATTGACGCGAGTGATATAGCCCAACACCAGCAACGCCAACACTAAGCTAAGCCCAATGACAAAGGCAAACCAGTACCACAGCGGGTTCACCGGTTTCGGTGGTAAAGGCAAAAACGCGTCTAAGTCGACGTGCGCTGACACCAGACCAAGTTGCTGATACACATCGGCGATATGTTGCCATCGAGCGCGATTGATATAACCCACTTCGATTAATTCCACCCGCAACAACGGTTGGATCGCCTGCGCTTCAGCCTCCAAGATAAGTTCATCGGTGGACGTGAGTTTTGCATCCAGCATATAACGAATGACCGCCGTTGGATTTTCCAGCGCATAGACCCAGCCCTGCATACTGGCACGACGAAAGGCTTGCACTAGCTCTGGCTGTTTGGTGGCAAACTCAAGGCTGGTAAATAAATTATCTCCATAAAAAATCAATGCCATGCGCTCTTGGTGTGTAGACGTGATAAGGCACATTGGCTTGACGCAATAACACAGGTTCATAAATTGAGTACGCCGACATCGCATCGACTTTGCCAGACATCAAATCATCCAACGAAAAGGAATGAGGTACCAACTGATAATCGAACGGCCCAAGCCCCTGAATTTGCAGGTAGGCCTTTAATTCTTCTGCGCCAGGTTCCAGCATCAAGCGGCGCCCCCGTAAATCATGAATGTCCTGCAATGCATTCATTTGCCGGGCAAGCAACACGTATGCCGAGTGTTGAAACACATTCGCCACCAGACGCACTGGGGCACCATTGACATAATCCAACAACAAAGACGAGGTACCAATCCCAAACTGTGCGCGTTGGCTGGTCACTTCGTCGACGACATTGACGCCCGCTCGCAGTGGCACAATCTCAACATCCAAGCCTGCCGCTCGGTAATATCCCTGCTGCTGCGCCGCGTAATAACCTGCAAATTGAAACGCGTGCTGCCATTTCAGCTGTAAGGTGATTTTCTGCGCCGCCAGACAGGCCATGCTGACGGTGCACAGCATCAGCAGTATGCCAATTTTTGCCAACACCATTATGCTTAGCTGTGTCACAGGCATTGACTCTTAAGTAAGGGAATGGAGTTGCGGGTTCACCACAAACACCGAGGAAGAACTCGGCCTAGCAATTAACCATGTGTCGGAAGTCCGTACTGGTCAAGTTTTTCAAAGCAACCACCGCAATTTTCTGCAACTTAGCGTTATTTGTCAGTGCATTAGCAGAAGATTCACTTGAGCTTGCAACATTATTTACTAAAATACCTGCCCTTTTCACTGCCACGCCTTTACCGGAGATTTCCGATGGCTATTCGACTTAATTCGTAAGCGTAACAACAACCACACCTTCCAGCATGGCTGTCGTTCCAATCAATA
>CAYTIQ010000108.1:0-8585 GCA_964437935.1 uncultured Rheinheimera sp. | reverse complement strand
AGATGCCAATACTGACAGTGCACTCTGCCGACGCGTGGTGCAATTGCTCAGTGAGTCGGCGAGCAAGATGTGCCATCCCTTGGCTGTTGGTATCAGGTGCTAATAACAAAAATTCATCACCGCCAAAACGACAAATCAAATCGGTGTGGCGGGATAAACGCTGCAACGCCTGCGCCACCTGCTTGAGCACCGCATCGCCTTGGGCATGACCCAAGGTATCATTGCATTGCTTAAAGTGATCAATATCCAGCATCATCAAGGCAAATTCGCGGTTGAACTGGCCACCCAGCTGTCGCAACTGCTCCCACGCTAATGAAAATGCCCGGCGATTTAACAAGCCCGTCAAGCCGTCGGTATGCGCCTGCTGGCTAAGCTCCAGCGTTTTTTGTTGCAAGCTCTGCAATTCTTTTTGCTGCGTTTGATACTTCATCAACAGCTTTAAATCGGAAGCGATGGCTTCTGAAATCAATTGCAAACTGTGTAATTGATGCTCATTCAGCTCTAATTGCTGCTGACTGGCCGCACATAAGGTGCCGATCAGCTCGTCACCATCCCCCACCGGTAACACGACAAAGGTCTGTAAACCTGCGGCGATCGCGGGGTGTTCTGCCGCAAGCGATGGCATTTCGGCACTTTGCTGTTGGCCTTGGCAAAACATCAGCCGGCACAAGGAATCCGACCAATCAACGGTGATGCCCTGATTAATGGCAAAAGGCCCACTGTTTTCCGCTTGCAACACGGTTTGTTCCAGCGAATCCCAATCAATGCCAGTGACAAAAGCCGTCGGGCAACTGGTCAGGTGTTGCACCAGTTGCAACAACGGCCTGATATGCAATCCGGACTCAGCAGACAGCGGGTGAGAGGTATCTGTGGTCGCCATAGCAGCTCCGTCGCAGTATTTTTTCAAGTGTAAAACAACATCGGCAAAGCTCAAGACAACAGCACTTTGCGTTGCTATCGATGGTGGGTACGTCTATGAGAATAATACAGCCGAGGTGGTAGCTTAGATCAGTCCGCACAATAACGCATAGAACCCGCCAAATGCGGGTTCTATCTGGTAACAGCCGTTACGCCGAGTACGCTGGGTAGTCGGTATAACCTTCAGCCGTTTGGGTGTAGAAAGTGCTGCTATCGGGTTGCGCCAGCGGGTAGTCATGCGCCAAGCGCTCGACTAAATCTGGGTTGGAGATATACACTGCGCCCATCGCCACCAATTGCAGCTGACCGTCGTTAATGGCTTGTTCCGCTTCGGCTTTTTGATAGCCCATGTTGCCCATCAAGGTGCCTTGGTAGGCTTCACGCGCCGCGCTGACCACATCGGCTTGTTGCACGCCAAAGAAATCAGCGCGCATCAGATGCAAATAAGCCAAGTTAAAGCGGTTTAACGCACCTGCGACATACCGCGTTAAGCCGACAGGATCGCTGTCGCGCATGCTGTTGTAGCTGTTGAGCGGCGAAATACGCACGCCCACACGGTCACTGCCCCAGACGTCGACGACCGCTTCGACCACTTCTAACAACAAACGGGCACGGTTTTCCAGCGAGCCGCCGTACTGCCCTGTGCGTTTGTTCGAACCGTCGCGTAAGAATTGGTCCAGCAAATAACCGTTGGCGCCATGCACTTCCACCCCGTCAAAACCGGCAGCTTTGGCGTTTAACGCCGCTTGGCGGAACTGCTCGATAATGCCAGGGATCTCGTCATCCGCCAGCGCGCGCGGCGCAGTGTATGGCAACTTGCCTTCGGGGGTGTGCACTGTGTCGTCGATAGCAATGTCACTGGCCGACACCGGCTGCCGGCCACCATTTAATGCCGGGTGACAGGCCCGGCCGCCGTGCCAAATTTGCAGAAAAATACGGCCGCCTTTGGCATGCACCGCATCGGTGACCTCTTTCCACGCTTTGATTTGCGCAGCGGAATAAATACCAGGCTCGCGCCAAAACGCCGAATTGCCTTCGCTAATCATGGTCGCTTCGGCGATCAACAAACCGGCACTGGCGCGCTGCGCATAATACTCCGCCATCATCGGCGTTGGCACATGCTCGGCATCGGCGCGGCAACGTGTCAGCGGCGCCATCACAATTTTATTCGGCAGCGTGAACGCGCCCACCGTCACTGGGGTAAACAACACAGACATACAGACTCCTGAACATGGGTTGGGTCAAAAAACGACAAAGTTGTTAGTTCAAACACTTAGCGCAAGTTATTAGGTTACACAGGCGCTTTGGCTCTTCGGTTACACAGCCGCGCTGGCTGGGCGATAAGTGCGCTGTCAGGTTCAATGCGCGCCCGTTCACTTTACGCCAATAAATACCGCTCGGTACAAAATAGGAATGCCACCACAGAAAAACAAGGGTTGCGCGAAAATTTGTGCTGGCGTGATTAGCCCAGTAGTTCGCTGTTAGCGTGCGACTGGGTTGCGGCTAACTGGGAATAGATAAGCAATGGCGGGTACGTTGGATCACTCAAACTGGGCGCGAGTGCGTAGATGCGAAGGGAAAGGCTGATAGCTGGACCGCTGAAATCAGCCAATGTACTGACGGCTGTTTCTGCTTGGAAAAAAGGCTGGTGGGTGTGGGCAATTGAAGAACAGCTGTGCCACCCACTGTAATTTCTTGTAATTCTGGTTCACCAATAATTACAGTGGTTGTCCAACAAACCCTCAAACAAACCCACCAAACGATACGTTTGTTGGCGCCTTGTGCTTCAGCAATACCGCCTAACCAATGCTCGAAAAAAACACCTAAGCCAGCCACTGTAATTTAATGTAATTCTGGTTCACAGAATAGCTGAGCCACCCACTGTAATTTAATGTAATTCTGGCCCACAAAAAATTACAGTGGTTACCCTACAAGCTCGTTAAAAAATTACGATGGTTGTCCAACAAGCCACTGCTCCCATGGCACAGGCCAAAGCAACACACATTTTATCTGGAGTAATGACCCGAAACCGTTCAACCATTAGCTACCACCTGCGCCACCTGTAGCTACCACCTGCGCCACCCACTGTAACTTGATGTAATTCTCGTTCACAAAAAATTACGATAGCTGTCCAACAAGCCGTTGCACCGTGGACGTTGCACCGTGGACACCCACCCGAGAAATGCACCGTGCGCTGAACCGTGGACACCCACTAACCCCGTAATACCGTGGACACCCAAACCCGCATGACATTTGTTAATACCGTGGACACCCAAACCCGCATGACATTTGTCATCCGAAACTGCTGACAAGCGGCACTGCTGCACAGGACGCAATTCCACGACACTGACTGTACTTTCCACTACAGGAGTTCGTGATGAATACAGTCTTTTCTGTTCACCAGCAGGGTGCTGGCGTGCAGGCCATAAGCGCTGCGATTGATGTGCCCGGCGCGACAGGTCAGCACAAAGCAGAACCATTAATTCGGCTACAAGCCATTGAGCATCGGTACCCAAACGCGGATGCACCTGTGCTTCGCAGCGTCAGTGCCGATTTTCATGCCGGTGAAGTGGTGGCGATTTTAGGTGCCAATGGTGCCGGTAAAACCACCTTGATCCAGCTGATGCTGGGCTTGTTGCCGCTGCAACAAGGCGAGTTGCGGGTGCTGGATGCGCCGGTGCGGCAGTTGCCGCTGGATAGTCGGCGCCGCGCTATGTTAGGTGTGATGATGCAAAACGCCGTGCTTCCAGCCAATTTAACAGTGGCCGAACATCTGCAGCTGGCGTCGCATTATCACAGCGCTCCAGCCGATTGGCTGGAACTGGCCGAGTTATGCCTGCTCGGTGAGATTTTAGATCGGCGATACAGCGCCTTGTCTGGCGGTCAAAAACAGTCATTGCAACTGGCGATGGCGTTACTTGGACAGCCACGTATTTTGTTTTTAGACGAACCAACCGCAGGCTTGGACGTGCAAGCGCGTCAGCTGCTGTGGCAGCAAATTCGCCAAGCCGCCGCACGCGGTGTGTTGGTGATCTTAACCACGCATTATTTGGAAGAAGCCGACCAGTTGGCGTCTCGGATTGTGCTGCTAAAAGACGGCCACTTTATCGCTGATTGCAGCCCTGCCGCGTTAAAAGCCCAGCAGCAACATAAACAGATCCGTTGTGCCTGCCAGGTGTCGCCTGAACTTATTCAAAGCTGGCCGGAAGTGCTGCGCGTGCAAACGGCTGCAGCGCACTCGCTTGTTGGTTCGCAAAGCGCGGATCTGGCCCCTCTTGCAACAGCAACCCAGTTCGCGGCACAGCTGCATATCGACAGCCAACAGGTAGAACAAACGCTGCAACGCTTGTTTGCGCTAGACCCCAAGCTTTCTGATCTCACCGTCAGTGCCATGTCCTTAGAACAAGCCTTTTTACACTTAACCAGCCAGGAGCACGCTGCATGAATACGCCATCCGTTTCGCCTGCACAAGGCACGCCATCGTCAGCAACCGCCTCCATTGGCGTATTTCGCAGCCATTTATCCGCCAGTCAGTTGCTAAAACTGCTGTGGTGCGAAGCGGTGCTGGATGTGAAGAGTTTATTGCGCTCGCCGGGGTTTATGGCACCCACGCTGTTGTTTCCAGCGGTGTTTTATCTGCTGTTTGGGGTGTTTTTAGCCAAAGCCGACGCACCGTTGTACATGCTGGTGTCGTATGGCTGCTTTGGGGTGATGGGCCCAGCGTTGTTTAACTTTGGCGTGCAAGTCGCCACCGATCGTGAATCAGGATTTTTAACTATGCGTCAGTTATCACCCGCGCCGGTAGCGGCTTACCTCGTTGGCAAATTAAGTTCCAGCCTGTTGATGGGTATGCTGGTTACTCTGCTGTTGTTTGTGCTTGCGGCGCTGTTTGGCGGCGTACGGATGTACACCAGCCAATGGCTTGGCTTGGGACTGTGGTTGATGCTGGGCTCTGTACCGTTTTGTTTGCTGGGTTTAGTACTTGGCTTGACGTTGTCTGCCAAAGCGGCGCCTGCGACGGTCAACCTCGTTTATTTGCCGCTGGCGCTGCTGGGTGGTTTGTGGTTACCGATGCATTTGATGCCGGAGCTGATGCAACAGTTTGCGCTGATGCTACCGAGTTATCACTTTGCCCAGGTGGGTTATCAGCTGGTGGGAGTTTCTATCTCTGGCGCTTCGGCACAGCCCATGTGGGTGCATCTGTCGGCACTGGGTGGGTTTGCACTGTTGATGGTT
The DNA here is from genome assembly GCA_964437935.1 of uncultured Rheinheimera sp. Lineage (GTDB taxonomy): Bacteria > Pseudomonadota > Gammaproteobacteria > Enterobacterales > Alteromonadaceae > Pararheinheimera. The sequence continues at coordinate 3,431 of CAYTIQ010000108.1, read as the reverse complement.
TGGGCGGCGCGAGCAGCGTATTACCAACGCCAGAACGTCCGTCGCTAACGACTTGCCGCGACGCTGTTGACGGGTGTCGCGGTTATTTCCAGCTAGGCGAGACGATGAACCATGGGGAGCTTTGCACACCCCATAGCAGAAAAACTAGTGATCTGAGTGAACCACGCCACGAGCCGCCAACCGTTACTACCTGAGGGCTATCGACTCGTCGCCTAGGGTCATTCACTTGAATCAAGGAATTGAGATGCAACCTACACCAACACAACGCGGTAAACACCATGTGAACAGTCGCCCTAAGCCGGGCCTGAAGAACGGCTACAAATTCGCTATCGTGGCGGTCATCGTTGGTTTGTTGGCGCTGTTTTTCAACAGCCTGCCAGAGCCAGAACCTCGCTACGAAGGCGACTTTGTAGTGGGCCCAGTGACGGTGTTTCAAGATGGTCGCTTTAGCGCGACACCGTTGTATGTCACGGTCGATGACGGGGTGATCAGTGCCATCAGTCCGGACAAACCCGACTTGGACGTGCCCTTTATTACGGCTGAAGGCGGTACCTTGCTGCCCGGCCTTACCGATGCGCATGTGCACACCTTTGACAATGCATTAGAGCAACAGCTGCGCGCCGGCGTGACCAGCGTGTTGGATATGTTTATGGCACCGGAGCTGCTTAAAGCACAGCTTAGGGCGCAAAGCTTGTGGACCGTGGACACCCACTCGACCCATGCAAGTGACCTTGCGAAGAGTGTGGATGCGGAGAGCGCAAGTGACCGTAGTGACCGTGGACACCCATCAATCGCATCAGTGACCGTGGACACCCATCAGCTAGCCGCTTACCATCGCACATTGTCCACGCAAGCAACGTTGTACAGTGCAGGCGTCCTGGCCACCGCCCCAAAAGGCCATGGCACCGAATATGGCATTGAGATCCCAACAATTAGTAGCCCCGAGCAAGCTGACGCATTTGTGCGCGAACGTATTGCCGAAGGCTCAGCCTACTTAAAGATTGTGTATCAATCGGACAAAGCGCCATATAAACGCATGCCATCGATAGATCAGGCGACTCTTCACGCGCTGGTCGACGCCGCACACCAGCATGGCCTGAAAGCTGTGGTGCACATCGCTGACCAAGTGTCGGCGCAAGACGCTGTGAACGCCGGTGCTGACGGTCTGGTGCACAGCTTTTTTGACTCGCCGATAAAACCTGAGCTGCTGCGTGCCTTAGTCGAGCACAAAGTGTTTGTGATCCCAACGCTGGCGGTATATGACGCGAATATTGGCGGCACATTAAATCAACGCTTTAGCCAGTTGGTCAGCGCTGCGCGGCCACTGACTCGCCGTGAACAACAAGGCTTCGCGCCTTTGCAGCTCAATCGCTTGATGCCACCAAACTTACTGCAGAACCTGTTTGCCAATGTCCGCGCCATGCATGACGCGGGCGTGGTGCTGCTAGCCGGCACCGACGCCCCGAATGGCGGTACCTTGCACGGCCTTAGCTTGCAAGCCGAAATGCTGGCGCTTCGCGAAGTGGGGCTCAGCACAGAACAAGCTTTGCTTGCGGCAACTCGCACGCCACTGCGCCAATTTGGCATCACTGATCGCGGTGAGATCGCTATCGGGCAACAAGCCGATTTGGTGCTGCTAGCCAAGGGCGATGTCTGGCAACAACTAACCAAGCCGCTTAGGATTTGGCACCAAGGCTTGCCAGTGAACTTACAAGCACACCAAAACCCTGCGCTCAGCGCCGGTATGTTGGTGGATTTTAGTGAGCAAGATGCAGGCACCATCAACACAGAGCAAACCGGCACTGACATACCTACAGGAAGTATCAAAACCAGCAAGGGATTTGCCTCGGTACAAACGGATGCTCGCTTTGGTGGTAAATCGACAGTGCATGCCAGCATTGTTGTGGTAAATGAAGCGTCGGGAGTTGAACTAAAGGCAGAAAAGCAACCTGTGGAGCATCCAGTGGGGGGGCATCCAGTGGGTGTCCAGAGTTCTCAAGTGGATGGTTCTAAAATGGGTGTCCAACAAACTGAGCAAACTGTTCAACAAATCGGCCCGAAAACCAACCGAGCGCTACAACTTGTTACCCGTATCGAGCAAAGCAGTACCACACCTTGGGCTGGTTTTAGTTGGGTGCCATATGAGCAATTCAATCGTGCAGTAGACCTATCTGAGGCGAGTCAGCTACAGTTTCGGATCCAAGGCGATGCGGCTGTTTATCGATTACTAGTGATCTCCGGCGAGCAGATGCAGCCGGTCAGCATCGACATTCCTGTCACAGCCAACTGGCAAACCTACACCATTGATTTAGCGACTAAAAAAGGTATCGATATCAGTGCAGTGAAAGTACTGCTGTGGAGCGCTCCGGCAAACCCAGGCCATTATCAATGGCGCTTGGATGACATCAGGCTTGAGGAATAAGCCTACGGATCCATGCTTGCTATGATGCGTTTATGACAATTGAAACTTGGCGCAGAACCATTGGATGATGCGCCCTATCCCACTGTTAAAATAATCCAACAGTGTCCAAAGTCGGGGCTTGGCGATCGTTTTCACTGATCACAAGTAAGCGTTCATTTGGGTCAAATGGATCTGGTAACCACGGCCACTCAATGGCTAGTTGGGGGTCATCAAAATGAATACTGTATTGGTCATCAGGTGCAAAATAGGCACTGCACTTGTAGGCAACCACAGCTTCTTCACTAAGCGTATAAAAACCATGGGCAAACCCCGGCGGCAACCATAAACTTTGCCCTGGCGTAAGCTTCATACCTAAATGCTTGCCGAAATAAGGTGAATCAGGCCGTAAATCAACTGCCACATCGAAGATCTGCCCATTGAGTACTTGCACCAACTTGCCTTGCGGCTGACGATGTTGAAAATGCAACCCTCGCAACACACCTTGGTGGGACCAACTGACGTTGTCCTGTACTAAATCAATACTACCGCACACTTCGACAAACTCATTGCGCCTAAACGTTTCTGCAAAATAGCCACGATGATCATGGTGTTGCGGCTGACTAAACAACACCAACCCAGGGATTTCTAAGGTTGTCACTTGCATAGAAGCTCCAAGATTGTGCAATGATTGCGGACACGAGCAAGCAGCGATTGTCGACAACTTGAGTCCAAAATGCAAATAGGGCTCTTGTTGGACACCCATCGCACCCATGTAGTTAAGGCTCTTGCTGGACACCCATAGCACCCATGTAGTTAATAAATCTGTGAGCTTTTGCTGGACACCCTCCAGATTTCCACCCTCCTTGACATTAACATTTTTGCAACCATAGAGAGGCTCTTGCTGGACACCCATAGCACCCATGTAGTTAATAAATCTGTGAGCTTTTGCTGGACACCCACCAGATTTCCACACCTCTTGACATTAACATTTTTGCAACCATAGTAATAAAAGCTTCCCCCTCGACACGGA
>CAYTIQ010000107.1:0-8679 GCA_964437935.1 uncultured Rheinheimera sp. | reverse complement strand
CAGATGGCATATGTTTGTGTCTTGCGCTAGCCGAATTAAGCAAACGTCAAAACCTAAAGCATTAACCAAACTAAAACGTAGCTACGGCTTTTCGCTGTTGGGGTCCCCGTAAAGCGAGCCTGTCGAAAACGAGTGATCAAGGTTTTTAATCGTTTGACGATCAGATGGCATATGTTTGTGTCTTGCGCTAGCCGAATTAAGCAAACGTCAAAACCTAAAGCATTAAACAAACTAAAACGTAGCTACGGCTTTTCGCTGTTGGGGTCCCCGTAAAGCGAGCCGGAAGAAAATCGTTTGCCAAGGTTTTAAGACGGCATATGTTTGAGCACCGCGACGGTAGCGCGGTGCGAGTTATGACGGCGCCTTGGCAAGCGAATTTTCTTTCGGGCTTTCGAGCGATCCCGGGGTCGCCTTTTCTTTGGTGACTTTCTTTTGGCGAAGCAAAAGAAAGACACGCCTGCGGCAGGCAAACGCGCCCGCCGCTAAGGCGAAAACGATTATTAAAAACAAAATCCAGCGTGCGAACCGGCGCTCGCGGCAGGCAAACGCGCTCGCCGCGCAGGCGAAAATCAATTAAATACAAAATCACAATCCCAGCGTGCGCACGGAAATACAAAATCACCATTTCTCTTGCTTGAAATTCACCACTCATTTAGGGTCTATTAGCAAAAGGCGTTGCATGGCAACAACCAAGCTGTTTTTCTGGCAGGGTGAGTTGTGCGCATAGACAAACGCCCGCCGCTGTGCTGCAGCCATGCGCCGGCAGGTAAAAAAATATAAAAATAAAAAACATAATAAAAACAATAAGATTCGACAGGATAAGTGCTCTTGGCAGCAAAAAGTTACTCGAAAACCTTCCAGGTGGACTGGCGGAAAAACTCTGCTTCGTCGTCTTGGACTCTTGCAAGGCATGATGCTTTGCAGGGGGAAAACCAAACCAGTCGTCGACTTTTGCCGTCGTTGGTATTGCTTGGGTGTTTAACCGGCCCAGTCATTGCCAATGAAAAGTCGACGCCGCTGACGTTTGATATTCCAAGGCAGCGGGCCGATCTTTCGTTAATCAGTTTCGCCGAACAAGCCAATATCACCTTGTTGTTTCCCATCGAGCAGATGGCCGGCAAGGAGACCAATGCATTACGCGGTCAATACAGTTTGACGCAAGCGTTGGCGGTCTTGTTACAAGGCACCGGGCTTAAACCGGAGGTTAGCGAAAGTGGGCAGGTATCTATTGCGATAGATCCGACTTTCGAGAGTAACAACGACATGGCGAATTATAACAAGACCAAAGTCGCGACCGCCGTACTGGCAGTGATGGCCGGTGTGGCAACGGCGCCAGCTTTGGCGGCACAGGAAACAGACGAGAAAAAAGCAACAACAGAAGTCATTGAAGTTCGTGGTATTCGCGGCGCATTAGGCCGTGCCATGGACTCCAAACGGGAAGCCGGCGGCGTCGTCGATTCCATCTCTGCCGAAGACATCGGCAAATTCCCAGACACCAACTTAGCCGAATCCTTGCAACGTATCACCGGCGTGTCGATTGACCGCTCGGGTGGTGAAGGTCAATTAATTACCGTGCGTGGTTTTGGCCCTGAATTTAACACTGTGCTGGTCAACGGCCGGCAAATGGCCTCGGAAAACCAAAGCCGGGCTTTTAGTTTTGACACCATCGCCGCGGAATTGGTGCGTAGCTTAGACGTGCATAAAACCTCGACGGCCACCACGCAATCGGGTGGTATTGGTTCGACCGTCAACGTTAACACCGCGCGGCCATTTGCTATTGGCGGTTTTAAAGTCGCCGGTAGCATCAAACAAGTGTATGAAGAAAACAGCGGCAAATCGTCGCCCCAAGTGTCTGCGCTGATTAGCGACACCTTTGCCGATGACAAATTCGGCGCCTTGGTGGGCTTGTCGTACCAAAAACGCGACACCCGCTTAAACCAAGCACAAATTGACGGCTGGTTGGAAAACGTCGGTGTGCCAAACCCGATCACCAAAGATGGCAAAGCCTACACGGGCAATATTTTCTCGCCACGGAACTACGACCATAAGGTCACCTTTGAAGACCGCACCCGTACCAATGCCAACGTGGTGTTGCAGTATGCACCTAGCGATAAAGTGGTCGTCACCGCCGATGCGCTGTATTCCGACTTTGATGTCGAAGCCGACACCACCTCGTACGGTCACTGGTTTACCGCGCCGAATATCCAAGGCTTTGGTGGCGCTAAAGGCCCAACGGTGGATGCCAACGGTACCGTCATTGACCTGTACCAAGAAGTTGGTTTAGCCACCGACATGCACTCGAAGAAATTCGACCGCTTAACCGATACTGTTTCGTTAGGGTTGAACTTGGATTGGGAATACAGCGACAAGCTGACGATGCAATTTGACGCCAACCACTCCAAAGCCGAACGTGAGCCGAACAATGGTCGTGGCGACCAATTGTCATTGATTGGCTACGCCAACCGCGTACGTTTCCAAGTCGATGACAACATTCTGCCGTACGCCAGCGAATTCGCGGCGGCGAACCCGAATATTTTCAGCGGCCAGCAAGAGTTAAACGGCACCGCGTACCAGCCTGGCGTCAAACCGGCGGGCGTGTCGAACCATTTAGACCCAGCCAACAGCCGTGCGCACGTGATGCTGCGCCGTGGTTGGGCGGTCGAAGACACCGTCGATCAACTGAAATGGGACGGTGTATGGGATGAAAATGCCGCCAGTGGCTTGGCGAAAGTGAAATTCGGCGCCATGTATTCTGGCGAGAAAAAAGCCTTAGATCGCTGGGACAACGAAGGCGTTGGTATCCACTGTACCTTCTGTGGTTACCCTGATGCGCCAAGCATGGCGGCTTTCCCGCAATATGTGTTTAACGCCGGCAGTGATTTCTTAAGTGGCGTCAGTGGCTCTGGTCGTATGCCAACGCAGTGGTTAGCGCACGATGGCGAAGCCAACTTCAAATTCTTAGAAGCCTATGCCGCATCCATTGGTAAACCGATCAGCTTTGATGCTGTCAAACGCAACAAGTCGTTTGAAGTGACTGAAAAAACCGTGTCGTTGTATACCGAAATGGAATTTGAAGCCACGCTGGCTGGCATGCCACTGACCGCGGTGTCGGGCGTTCGTTACGAGCGCACCAAGGTGAATGTGGATGGTACCGATGCACCGGTCACCGGCCTGAAAATTTTGGATGAAACCGAAATGTTGGCGCAATACGGTGGGGCGCAAGCCATTGACGCATCGTCTAGCTACGAAGCTATTCTGCCGAACTTTAGCGTTAAACTCGATATCAACGACGACTTGGTCGGCCGCTTGGCGGCGTCACAAAGCTTAACGCGGCCGACGCTGGAAAGCATGTCGCCGGTGACCGTCATTGGCACCACGCGTCAAGGTGGCGATTTAACCTCGACCTCAGGTAACCCAGAGTTACAACCCTTCACCTCAACCAACTTGGACGCCTCACTGGAATGGTACTACGCCGATGCCAGCTACCTGTCGGCTGGTTATTTCCGCAAAAACGTGGCGAACTTTATTATCAACACCACCGTCGATAAAACCTTCGACCTTGGCAATGGCAAGCAGTTAACTGACCCATCCACGGGCACCAACAAAGGTGCGCCGGATGCAAGCGACTCGGTAGCCGTATTTGCCAACACGTTACCAAGCAACGGCGAATCGGCCATTGTCGATGGCTACGAGTTAGCGCTGCAGCACACCTTTGAGTCGGGCTTTGGCGTGATGGCCAACGCGACGCTGGTCGATAGCAACGCCGAACTAGACCCTGCCGATATCAACCAAGTGTTTGCGCTGACCGGGTTAAGTGACTCGTACAACTTAGTGTTGTTCTACGAACAAGGCCCATTGCAAAGCCGTATTGCCTACAACTGGCGCGATCAATTCGTGCAGTCGCTGACGCAAAGCAACGGTGACGGTGTGGTGATTGTCGAGGACTACGCGCAAATTGACGCCAGCGCCAGCTATGACATCACTGACGATTTAACCGTGGTGATTGAAGGCATCAACTTAACCAACGAATACGTGCACAAACGTGGCCGCTTCGAGAATCAGTTATTGCTGATTGAAGACAGTGGTCGTCGTGTCGCCGTGGGTGTGCGCGGTAGTTTCTAACGCGTGACGTCAAGCGGGCGCTATGGTTGGGCATAGCGCCAGCGCTGTTGCAACGCAACAGTGTGCAAGGTTAGGAGTTTTTTCTTCAAATCCGTCGCATCGGCTGGCTCGCTCTCTCCAGTCGTTTTGGCCGATGCGCCGGCTTTGGGTGATTTTCTCGCAAATGGGCCTTTGGGCCGGTTTGCACTGTTGTAACGGGGTGAGGTTCCGATGTCAGACACTTCCAATGTAACTGCCAATGTCACTGCCAATCTGAAGGACAAAGCCACAGGCAAAACCCGCGTGGTGATTGTCGGCGGTGGTAATGCCGGTTGGTTAACTGCGGGGCGCATCGCCGCCAAACACCGCTGCATGGACCCCAACAGCAAGGTCGAGGTGGTGCTGATTGAATCCCCTGGCATCCCACCCATTGGCGTGGGTGAAGGCACCTGGCCGACCATGCGCAGCACCTTGTTGGCGCTGGGGATTTCCGAAACTGAGTTTATTCGCCAGTGCGATGTTACGTTTAAACAAGGCGCAAAATTCGCCCGCTGGGTGGATGGCGGCGCCGATGATTTTTATTACCACCCGTTGGTGTTGCCGCAAGGTTTTGGCAAAACCGACTTAGCCGCCCATTGGCAACTGGCTAAGCAACAAAGCGCGGCTGAGCCTTCGCATCAAACCTCGAATCAACACATCAGCCCGCCGTGGCAAATCGGCTCGTTTGCCAATGACGTCTGTTATCAACAAGCGGTGTGTGAACATGGCAAAGCGCCTAAAACCATTCGTCATGCCGAATTCGCTGCCCTGGCCAATTACGCCTATCACTTGGATTCCGGCAAATTTGGCGTGTATTTACAGCACCATGTCACGCAAAAACTCGGTGTGACGCATATTCTCGATGACGTGATTGGCGTGCTGCCCAAAGCGCCTGATGCCAGCGTCTGTGGCTTTGGCGACGCGACCGAGCAAACAACCCAGCAAGATATCGCTGCGGTGCAGACGAAGCAGCATGGCTTGGTGCATGGCGACTTGTTTGTCGATTGCACCGGCTTTGCCTCCTTACTGTTGGGCCAGCATTATCAGGTGCCGTTTATTTCTTGCAGCGACGTGCTGTTTATCGACCGTGCGCTGGCGGTGCAAGTGCCGTACGACAGCCCCGATGCGCCAATTGCCACGCACACCATTTCCACCGCGCAAAGCGCCGGTTGGATTTGGGACATTGGCCTGCAGCATCGTCGCGGCATTGGTTATGTCTATTCCAGCAAGTACAGCAGCGACGACGAAGCGCGGGCGGTGCTACGCCAGTATGTTGGGCCTAAGTTAGACGAATTAACGGTGCGATCTATTCCGATTCGTAGCGGCCATCGCCAGCATTTTTGGCAGCAAAACTGTGTGGCAGTGGGCTTGTCGGCGGGCTTTTTAGAGCCGCTGGAAGCCTCGGCGCTGGTGCTGGTGGAGCTATCGGCGCAGATGATCGCCGAGCAGTTGCCGCAAGATCGCGCTGTGATGGACATTATCGCCAAACGTTTTAACGAGACCTTTGCGTACCGCTGGCAACGCATCATCGACTTTTTAAAGCTGCATTACATCTTAACCAAACGCCCCGAGCCGTTTTGGCGTGACAACTGCGACCAGGCGACCATCCCGCAAAGCCTGAAAGACTTGATGTTGTTGTGGCAATACCGCACGCCGAGCGACTTGGATTTTACCTCCAACAACGAAGTATTCCCGGCGGCGAGTTATCAATATGTGTTGTATGGCATGGGCTTTTGCAGCGACAAGATGCCGCTGGCGTCCAGTGCGCAGTGGGATATGGCGCTCAGTGCGCTGGAGCAAAACCGCAAACTGACAGCGCAGGCGCTGGCGGCCTTACCAAGTCATCGTGACTTACTTAATAAAATCAATGAATTCGGCTTAAGCACGCTGTAAAGGAGCCCCGATGACCAGTCTCGTTGCGTTAAACCCTGCCGCCCATCGCTTGCATTATGTGCTGCCTGACGTGGCAGTGAATCACAGTGCGCGGCAGCAGTTAATTCCGGTGGTGCCGGGCGAATTTAGTTTTGTCGCCACCCAATTACCGCTAGTGCTGACCAAACATGAACATACCGGCGAATTTGGCATCGCAGCACTGTGTGGTTTTGCGCCCGGTGAGAACGTGTTGGTTGGCGGCAACTCGGCAACACCAAGCTGGCAAGGCTTGTACGTGCCACTGCAATTGCAGCGCCAGCCGTTCTTTCTAGGTCACGACGAACAAGGCGGCGCCAGCATCTGCATCGACCCGCAAAACCCAGCGGTGGGTGTGCTGGGGGCGGGGGGCGTGGTTAGTGGAATAGCTAGCGGCGTTGCTAGCGGGAAGAACGCAGCGCTGCCAGCGGGAGCCGAGCGGCTGTTTTTGGATGATGGCAGCGCCACAGGGTATTTGGCGCAAGCGGCTGAATTGATGAAAGAAATCGTCGCCGGTGAAGCGCAGCGCCGTGACTTAATAGCCCTGCTGCTGCAGTTAAAACTGGTGCAGCCGCTGGCGCTGGATGTGACCTTTGCCAACGGCCAAAGCGTGCGCCTGCAAGGCCTGTACAGCGTGGATGCCCAGGCGCTGGCTCAGTTGCCAGAGGCCGATGTGCTGACCTTACACCGCAGCGGTTTCTTGCCGGCTGTGTATGCCATGGTGCAGTCGATGTCGCAGGTGTACCACCTGATCCATTTGAAAAACCAACTGCTGGCGTTGGGATGACGACGGCAGTTGAGGCCGCTGCGCCGGTCGAAAGCGGCACGGCTAATAGTGTCGCCCAGGACACGTGGTCGGCGTTGCCTAGTTCGTCAAATAGCTCGGTGCAAGTTTTACAATTGCCGCTGGCGGTTGGGCGTGATGGCGTAGCCTTCGCGGCTGATACGTCTCGCCAAGGCGAAAACGCCGCGACAGTGCCGGTGATCGTCATTGATCATTTCTATCCAGATGTTGCAGCGCTGCGCGCCGCTGCGTGCGAGCCGTCGGCCGAGTTTGTCCGCGACGCGGCTAATTTCTACCCCGGCGCCCGCCGCCAAGCGCCCGCTCAATACCAGCAGTTTTTATCTCAGCTGCAGCCGCTGTTGCAAGAAGTGTATGGCCACACGCCATGGGGCGGCCCCAGCCCTTGGCAGGTGCTGCAAGCCGCGTTTGCACTAACCAGCACGCCACCTGACAAACTAAGACCCATTCAAATGCTGCCGCACTTTGATACCGTAAGCCCCACGACCTTGGCGCTGGTGCATTACCTCGTCGGCCCCGAGCACGGCGGCACCTCGTTTTACCGCCATCGCAGCAGCGGCCTGAGCTGCATCACCGAACAAACGCTGCCTGCCTACGGCGCTGCGCTCAAGCAACAAGCCATCGCCGCCCGTTTACACGAACACCCCCGTTACCAAGCCGGCGACTGCGCCTTGTTTCAGCGCATCGGCCAAGTGAGCGCCGCCGTTAATCGCGTGGCGATTTACCCCGCGCATTTGCTGCACTCCGGTGATATTTTGCAAGCCGACCGCCTGTCACCCGACCCGCGGGAGGGGAGATTAACGGTGAGTTGTTTGTTGCAACGGTAGTGGTTTTTTTCTAAATCGTTTTTCGCCTGTGCGGCGGGCTTTTTAAAAGCTTTCGGCGTTGCCGAGGTACTTTCTTTGCTGGCACGCCGTTTTGGTGCACGCGCGCTGGTTTTTGATTGAGTTCTTAACTGATTTTCGCCTTGGCGGCGAGCGCGTATGCCTGCCGCAGGCGTGTCTTTCTTTTGCTTCGCCAAAAGAAAGTCACCAAAGAAAAGGCGACCCCGGGATCGCTCGAAAGCCCGAAAGAAAATTCGCTTGCCAAGGCGCCGGCATAACTCGGCTCGCGCTACCGTCGCGAGCCTCGGACATATGCCGTCTTAAAACCTTGGCAAACGATTTTCTTCCGGCTCGCTTTACGGGGGGAAAAGCGACAAGCGAGAGCAAGATAGCTTTAAGTGTTCAGTACTAACTAGCTGCTTTTCGCGGTTGCTCTTGCCAGCCCCAGGATCGCTCGACAGCGCTTGCGCTGAACAGCTTTAGCTGGCCCGAAGGGTGCGTGCGCAGCACGCATAAAGCCCTGCCGAAATTCAAGTGTCCAAGGCAACGGCGTAACTCGCGTGCCGCTACCGTCGGCCCGCTCAGACATATGCCGTTTGGTCGTCACACGATTAAAACCTTGGCCACTCGTTTTCGACAGGCTCGCTTTACGGGGACCCCAACAGCGAAAAGCAGTGGCTCGGTATTAGTTGGGTTCATGCTTTAGGTTTTGACGTTTGCTTAATTCGGCTAGTGTAAGACACAAACATATGCCATCTAGTCGTCACACGATTAAGCGTATATGTCTGAGCCTTTGGACAATTGCGGCAACATTCCTGCGAGTCAGTTCTTTTTGTTGTACTCTTCGCGGTTGCCGTTGCTCTTGCTCGCCCCGTAAAGCGAGCCGATAAAAAATCGTTTGCCAAGGTTTTAAGACGGCGTATGTCTGAGCACCGCGACGGTAGCGCGGTGCGAGTTACGACGGCGCCTTGGCGGACGAATTTTTTAGCGGGCTTTCGAGCGATC
>CAYTIQ010000106.1:0-8723 GCA_964437935.1 uncultured Rheinheimera sp. | reverse complement strand
TGGCGGAAAACATGGGTTGAAGACGGTGTATCACAATTAGGATCAGTTATTTAGGTGGACCAAGCTTTCGGTAGCGGGTTCGGGGAGGGCGATTAAGGGTTTGACCATCGAGGGGCTTTGATGGGAAATTCCCTTAATTTTTAATCAGGCTATGCATAATAGGTTCGTTCAACACTGAGTATGGCGTTGGCGTGGTGGCTAGTTCTTGGCAAACAGCGTTATACTCACATTTATTCACTTTTAAAAAAACACAAATCATGGACAAAAAACTCGAATTATACGGTGTTGTTATCGTCGAACGCCCAAAAATCAAAGCAACCAAAAAGCTTGACCTCTCGGGCGATTCAGGGCGACAAATTGTGTTGTCAGAAACTAAATTAGCTTTGCGAACACATAAAAAAACATTTAAAAAATTGGCAGATATGTAATGGAAATCATCTGCTTTCCCTTTGAGCGAGTCATTGAAATCAATGCCCATATTCTAAAAACCGAAAAAGGGCTGAAGGCTCCTGCCGATATAGCAAAACTTCAAGGGGCATTGGGCCGGATAGACAACGCAATTCTGTATACAGGTCTTGATGATGTTTTTGAAATTGCGGCTAAATAAGCAGCCAGCATTGCGGTTGCCCACTCTCTATCAGATGCAAATAAAAGAACCGGTTTGGCCGTAGCACTTGAATATCTGTCATTGAATGATTTTGAACTTACCATCGATAACGAACTTCTCGCTGACGCGATGCGGGACCTCGTTTTAGGGCAGCTAACAGAGTCTGAATTTGCCGACATCCTCTACTCAATGTATGTACAAGGAGACTTGGAACGTTAACTTACGAAGAACAATTATCGACCCCGCCCCTCACCAGTAAAAACCATTCTCTCAACATCATCAAAACGACCTGTTCTGCAAGTTAAAATCACGCTTGCCAAAAATACTGTATAAGTATACAGTTATTTTCATTCCTGTTTACGCCTCGTGTTGGAGCCCACCATGCTGGACCCTATAACGTTTCGTGTCGTCGATATCACTCGCCCGTTGGGGTTCACACTGCACGAACTTCGCCACGATGATGGCGTCTTGGCGATAAACCCGAAAGGCCACAGGCTTCAAGCGCTGTGCCACGTTGCTACGTAAGCCCGACCTATGATGCCGACACAGAACAGTGAGCTGTCGCAAACACCGCCCGCGAAACGCCAGCCACAACAAGCCTGGCTAACGGCGCGTTTACCGGCGCGTGTACAGGCTCGTGTACCGGCATGGCGCCAAGCTAGTTTGCGTCACGCCAGTTTGTACAAAGCGCACCACCACTTCGTGTTTCAACTGATGCTGGATTTTAAAATGTCACTACGAGATTACCTACACCATCATTTTGTCGATGGTGCGACGCTAGCCCAGATGGCTGGCATATCGATTGCGCGTTTAAATGCTTTGGTCGACAGCGCCGCCGTGCCAGCGCCGAGTTATCTGGTGGTTGGGCGCAGTATCACCTCCGCCGTGTTTGGCTGTATTGACGATGTCGATGCCGATGCTGGCCGTTATTTCCGGCCAGAAAACCTGCGCTGGTTACGTATCGCCACGCAAGCACCGCAAGGTTTTGAACGGCAAGCGGTGGTGAATTGTTTAAGCCAAGAATTGCTGGATGCCTTTACCATGGCCGGCATCAGTGGCGAGGCCGCCACCGCCAAAGTGGCCAGCTTTTTACCGCACTTTTTTAACGGTACCTTTGCCTTGTGCGCGGCCAACCCAGCCAACGGCTATGCCATTGCCCGCAAAGAACTGCTGCAAGAGCGTTTAAGCGCATTAACCAACAACGGTGCCAATGCGCATCCGGCGGGCGTGTCGCAGGCCGAGTTACAGCAGCTGATCGACGACTTTGCGGCCGCCTGCATGCCGTTTTCCCCGGCCGAGTATGCCCGCAGCAGCCGCAAACGTTTAGTCGATGATCTACGGTTAAAACTGCAACCAGCGGCAGCGTGAGGCAGGGTCAGGTTTAATGTCAGTATACAGCGTTAATCCTAGTGGCTTGGCTTGCCAGCACGTCTGCGCAGCTGAAAGCGTTTACAGCAAGTAAGGCTCTGACGTATAACAGATGTTTACCTGCCATCACTGCCAAGGCAGTGAATAGCTACCCAGTTAACACCGACCTAGGACCAACCGCCATGCCGCACACCACACCATCTCGTACGCTGACCTCATGGGTTGGTCTTACCGCCGCAAGTGTCGCGTTAACGTGCTCACTCCTTGGGCACAGCGGATCTGCACAGGCAAGCACGGCGCCTTCAGGGACAGCGGCGGCTGCGCCACTCGCCGTTGCCTACAGCGCCACAGCCCCCACCATCGATGGCACCAACCTCGACGACGCCATCTGGCAACAAGCCACATGGCAACCGATGCCGTATTTGATGGCAGGCACAAAACCCGCAAGCAGCGACTTTACTGGCCGTTACCGCTTGTTATGGGATGAGCAATACCTCTACTTACAAGCCGAGATCGTTGACGATGTGTTGTGGGACTCGCGGCCAAATCCACTCGAAGCCTATTGGGACGATGATGCGCTCGAAGTTTTTATCGACAGCGACGCCTCGGGCGGCAAGCATTTTGATAACCACAGTGCGCTGGCGTATCACGTGGCATTAGACAACCAAGCCGTGGATATCGGCGATGATGGTAAACCGCATCTGTACAACGCACACGTCAAAAGTGCCTGGCAACGCGTGGCGTCCCGCAATCCAGCGGCGCCCTACCCAATCATTTGGGAACTGGCGATCCGGCTTTACCCCAACAACTACACAGACGCCAAACCGCTTGCGCCTTTGACCTTGCAAGCCAATCAAACTATTGGTTTTATGCTGGCGTATTGCGACAACGACGGCTCGGACGTCAGCACCGGCAAAGCCCCCAGCCAAAGCGTGCGCGAACATTTTATGGGCTCGCATTTTATTCAACCGGTCAACGGCGATAGCAATCGCGGTTATCTCGATGCCAGTGTGTTTGGTAAGTTGCGGCTGAGTAAGTGAGCTCTTTAAAAATGTGGATCGACGTTCATTCCCCGTATCAACGTAACTGGGTTAAAAAGAGCAAGGTTGCTGTCTTACAGCCACGTGGCTACAATGCAAATTAAAGCGATAAGGGGGTTCTAATGACGACGCATGTGAAAAAAATTTCTTTAGCGAAACGCAAAGACCCATTAACAGACTTTGCAAATCTTGCAGCCATTGGTCGACAAGCCTCAAAAGCAGCACGAGAAAAGGCCAAAGCAAAAGGTATTAGTTTTACTTTCGCCCATGAAGGATTTATCAAACGGCAACATCCTGATGGCAAGATCGAGACGGTTCGAGCGTTAGCGCAACAGGATTCATTCCCGACTCTAGAACAAGACTTATGCCGCGATTAAGGTTGATTGCTGGGCCGAATGGCTCTGGAAAAACGACCTTAACCAATGAATTACGCCACAAGTACGACGTTCCACTTGGTCAATACGTCAACCCTGACGAAATCGAATTAACCCTAC
This sequence comes from uncultured Rheinheimera sp., assembly GCA_964437935.1. GTDB lineage: Bacteria > Pseudomonadota > Gammaproteobacteria > Enterobacterales > Alteromonadaceae > Pararheinheimera. The sequence goes on along the minus strand of CAYTIQ010000106.1, from coordinate 5,214 downwards.
TCGACCATGAGCCTGATCCGAAAAAGCGCTCAAAATTAGCGCAAACCATTGCCACTGGGCAACGCGAGCAATGGCTCAACATGGGTGTTTCGCATAGCTACGAATCGGTTATGAGTCACCCAAGTCACCTCGATTACATTCGACGCGCAAATGACTTAGGATTTCGTAGCTATTTGTATTATGTCTGTATTGCAGATCCTGATATTAATGTGGACCGCGTCGACGAACGCGTCAAACTTGGCGGCCACCCGGTTCCAACCGAAAAAATTCGTTCTCGCTATACCAACAGCCTAAAACAACTGCTCGCAATGGCCAAACAATGCTATCGAGTATACTTTTTTGATAACACCAACTTGTTGATCCCATTCGCGGAAATCACACCCAATGGCTTTTTAGACATTAAAGAGAAAGAGTATTACCAAGTAAAACCAGATTGGTTCAGGCAACATGTATTATTGCTTTGGGACCGCGAGAAAGTTCGTATAGTCCGCTAAAACAAACGCATACAGAGTACTGCATTGACTCACTATATACAGGTCGTTGCTTCACTCCCCTACCACAAACTGATAATCGCGCTCAACCAACGCAATCCGTGTTTTGTAGGCCTGATACCAATGCTCGCGGCCGACTTGCTGGGCTAAGACATGCTCGGCATGGGCCTTCCACTTGGCAATGGATGCGAGATCTTGCCAATAAGACACTGTGATCCCCACGCCATCGCGCGCCGACTCGGCACCTAAAAACCCAGACTGTTGGCTCGCCAGCTCGACCATCCGCTTGGCCATGTCGGCATACCCTGCATCAATATTGCTGCGGATCGAGGTAAAAATCACCGCGTAATACGGCGGCGTTGGCGTGTTGGCAATCATAGTGGGTCCTTGACGGTGTAGGCGACATGGTTGACTGACACTAACAACAGGGCCCAGCAGATGGCAATACTTTGACTTCAAACGGTGCGCTCAGCAGAAAGAGCTTAATCACAGTTATCACTGGGTAGGCTTACCGCATCACTAAACAACTGAATTAATGGCACTAAATCGCCGTGGTAGCCTGCAACATTTGCCTCAAGCCAGCTTTCTACAGCGATACCGCGCCAACTTATTTCATAGCCAGCTTGAAGGGCTAAAACTTCGCAAAAAAGCCGCAACGTGCGGCCATTGCCTTCACGAAATGGATGAACCACATTCATTTCGCAGAAAAAATCAGCCAATTGTGCAACGAACTGCTGCTTCGGCAGTTGCTGAAAAAAATTCTGAGAAACGAGCTGCTGCATACAACGCTGAGCCGAGGCTTCAATGAACCGGACATTGCAAAAATGGGTCGTGTCTTTGGAAATATCCACGGTACGGACATGACCAGCCCATTCATACAAATCTTGAAAAAGGTGATGATGGATAGCGCATAAGTAAGCGAAATCAAGAGCGTCAAACTGCGGAACAAACTGCAACATGCGTTGCTCAGACAAAGCAACCTCTGCGTCACTGAGCTGCTGCTCGTCGTGTATCGCCAGTAGATTTTTTAAAACAGTGCTACCGGGATAACAATATGGGTCTTGGCCGACTCCATACTTATCAATCATTGCGAGGAGGAAATTTGTTTAATTTTTTCAATTACTTTGGGATTTAACTTACTCAGTTCAGGCTTAGATTGAAGCCCTTCCAAGCGCAAACTTTCAGCATAATTAGCCATTTTGTTTGCCTCAAAGCGTTTAACTAACAGCTCTTTATTTGTCATCACTGTCTCCAAAGTTACAACTTGAGTGTAGCGATTTTTAGCGACCACAACAAGCGAGCACACCACCCCTAGCGCACGCATTTGCTTTAAAAAAAAGCCACCCGAAGGTGGCTTACAACTACATACACACAACTTACAGGGGTACTACAGGGAACTGGAGCGCCCAGCGCCAAAGCACCTGAGCGCTACAAACACGTGCAGCAAATAGGCCGCGTTACATCGACTCTAAGGTTTTGCCTTTGGTTTCTTGCACATAACGCAGCACAAATAGCAGGCTGAGCAGTGCCGAGAACGCATAAAAGCCATAGGCGCCAGCAAGGCCTACCGAACCAAGCATGATGGGGAAGGTCATGGTGATAGCGAAGTTCGCTAGCCACTGCGCACTGGCGGCCACGGCAAGCGCCGCGCCACGAATGCGGTTGTTGAACATCTCGCCCAGCAACACCCACACCACCGGGCCCCAGCTTAAACCGAAAAACACCACAAACAGGTTGGCCATCACCAGCGCCAGCGTGCCCATGCCGTCGGTTAACGCCAGTTTGCCGTCATCGCCAAAACCGGCGCTGGCAAAAACCAAAGTCAACACGGCTAGACTGACGGTCATGCCGGCGCTACCGACCACCAGCAAAGGTTTGCGGCCTATTTTGTCAATCAAGGCAATGGCAATAAAGGTAGATACTATATTGGTAGTGCCGGCTAACACGTTGATAAACAAGGATTCTGACTCATCAAAACCGGCGGCTTGCCAAAGCTCTGCGCCGTAATAAAACACCACGTTGATGCCGACAAATTGCTGAAACACCGACAAGCCAATGCCAATCCACACCACAGCTTTTAGGCCAAACAAGCCTGTTGCACCTGAACCGGAAGTACCTGAGCCGGACGCACCAAACAGGTCACGCAGACTGGGTTTGTGCTCGCCTTTGAGGGATTGTTCAATGTCACGTACTTGCTGTTGTTGCTGGCCGGGGCTGATGCGATTAAACACGGTCAGCGCTTGCTCTAGTTTGCCTTTGGCCACCAAATAACGTGGCGACTCTGGAATTAAAAAGATCCCCAGCAAAAACAAAATCGACGGCACTAATTCCACCCAAAACATCCAACGCCAAGCCGGAATATCCAACCAAAAATTGGCTTGCGCGCTGCCAGCGGCTTGGGCAATCAAGTAGTTACTCACAAAGGCGGCAAACAAGCCCAGCACGATGGCCAGCTGCTGTAAGGTGGCCAAGCGGCCACGCCAGGCCGCCGGTGCTACTTCCGAGATATAAGCCGGAGCCAACACCGACGCCGCGCCAATGCCTAAACCGCCAATCACCCGATACCAAATAAAAGCCGTGGCACTGTCGGCCGCGCCACTGCCCCACGAACTAATCGCAAACACCAAGGCCGTTAATAACATCACAGGTTTACGGCCATAGCGGTCCGCCATCGGCCCCGCCGCCAATGCGCCGACCGCGCAGCCTAATAACACCGACGCCACGTTAAATCCGGTGGCGACACTATCGCTTTGGAAGGTTTGACTGAGCGCCGTGACAGTGCCGTTAATCACCCCCGAATCAAAACCAAACAAGAAACCGCCAAGAGCAGCGACTGCGCAAATAAAACTGATATAGCCCAGCGCAGGTGCGCTGTGGCTGGCAAAGGAGCCCGCCGGTGGTGGCGTGCCGTGTTGGTCTACAATCGACATGTCTTCCCCTGTCCAATGGATAAGTGCCTAAGCAAGACGTTGTTGCTTAGGCGTGTTGACGTTTAATAGTTCGGTGTTGTTGCTAGTACGACGCAGAGCTGTGCGGTGATGCGAATTCGAAGCAGCAGCACTGCTGCTCCGATCCCGGCATTACCCTTTGAATTTCAACCGTATTTTATCTTTACCAATGCGCTCGGCTTCGATGTTGAAGTTGTTCTTAAACACCTCCAGCAGGCCGTTGACATCGCCGGTTTTGAACAAGCCCGCCACTTGGATTTGTTTCAGCTTGGCGTCATCGGCCAGCTCAAACTGCACTTTGGTGTAGCGGCTAATTTCGCCGACCACATCTTCCAGTGGCTCACCACGGAAAATCAGATTGCCGCTTTTCCACGACAACTTGGCGGCCAGCGCGGCTTGGTCAATCTTTTGCACCTGCTCGGTTTTCTGGCCTTTCGGGTCGAGTTTGACCCGCTCGCCTTTGGAGATGGCCAGCGCGGTTTGCGGTAAACGCTCGGTCAGTTGCTTCTCGCGCAGCAGCTCGGTATCCACATTGGCTAAATCCGCTTTGGCCGCCACATCGGGCGCTACCAACACTTTACCTTCGGTGACAATCAGCTCGACATTGTCGCTGCGCAAATCGACGTTAAAAGCGGTGCCGACGGCTTGGATCACTTTGCCCCCAGCCAGCACGCTCAAAGGACGCGAGGTGTCGTGCGCTACATCGATGGTCAGCTCGCCGCGTTGCAGCTCGATGATCCGCGACTTGGCGCTGTAGTGCACCACCACAAAACTGTTGGTGTTGAGCACTAACTTGCTGTGATCCGGCAGCTCAATGGTGCTGTTTTCGCCGACGCCCGTTTCATAACTCATCTGGCTGGCAATTTGCCCAACCGGTTCGTCCGACAGCGGCGCGCGCTGCACCAATAACCCGGCCAGCACCGCCAACATGGTGACAGATGCCGCCAACGCATAGTTTTTCAAGCGCTGACGCAGCGGTTTGACACCGCGCATATCCAGATTGCTGTCATTACCACTGTGGTCATTGCCACTCTGGTCATTACCACGGAGCGCCGCTTGTTCGGGGAACAAGTCCGACAGACGACTCAACGCGTCCATTTTGTCCCACTCTTTGGCGGCGGCTAAAAACTCGCGGCGATTGGCCGGATGCTCGGCGCACCACAGTTTCAGTTGCTGCTCTTCGTCTGCTGACAAGCCCCGGTCAAGCCGTGCCACCCAGGCGCACGCTTGCTCTAGCCGATCCTCAGGTTCTGCTGTGTGGTTGGCAGGCAGATGGATCGGGTGAATATTACTCATACACTCCCCCTCGACGCTGACGATTAAGTTGCCCCTGCCCCGGTGTGCTGTCTGTTGCCTGGCGCATGTACAACATGCAGCTCTTTAAGCCGACAGCAATATGTTTTTCGACGGTACTTTCACTGATATTCAATTGATTTGCGATCTCGCGTTGCGAATAGCCATAGACTTTTTTCAGCACAAACACCTTGCGACATTGCAGCGGTAACTGCCGTACCGCTTCACAAAAATGGCCAAATTCATGGCCCGATAACACCGCATCAAACACTTCATCCTTGCAATCCTCGGCGCACAAGGCGTCGAGCAGTTCGAGGTCATCGACCCGGTCCACTTTGCGGGTATCCGCTTGTTTGTGGTAATCCAACGCCAAGTTACGGGCGATGGTGTAAATAAAGGATTTCGGCGCGCTGATTTGCTGTTCATGGTGGATCTGGCAAATGCGCACGTAGGTTTCCTGCACGATATCCTCAATCTCGTGC
>CAYTIQ010000105.1:0-8969 GCA_964437935.1 uncultured Rheinheimera sp. | reverse complement strand
CAGCGAGATGGTGCAGCGATGCTTTCCCGAGGTAGTACTGGTTCAAGGCACAGGACAGTTGTATTGGTGTGGCGGTATGCGGCTGGCACAGCGCTGTGCGGTCGACCGTTTTGGTCAAGGCATCGATTATCTGTTATGGCTTAACGATGATGTGGTGCTGGATGATGATGCGCTGCAACGGTTGTTGCAACAAGCGCAAACCTGCAAGCAACAGACCGCGCTCGGGGCTTTGGTTGGCGCGGTGCGACACCCCGATTCAGCAAAATTAAGTTATGGCGGACGGCGACGTGGGCCTTGGTGGGCGCCACTGAAGTTCAGTGCGGTATTGCCGCCACGTGAAGAGTTACAGCGCTGTGATTTTATCAACGGTAATGTCTGTTTATTGCCATTTGCAGCCCTTAGCCAGCTCGGCGGCCTGTCGCCGGATTTTACCCATAGCATGGGCGATTATGACGTTGGTCTTCGGTTGCAACAGCATGGTTTTGAGTTATTTCAAGCACCAGGCAGCTTTGGCAGCTGCGCTGGCCGCCCAGTCCAAGGCTCGATAGCGGATCGAACCTTGCCAATCAAGACTCGATTAGCCATGTTGCATAAGCCGAACCACGCCGCGCCGGTGGCGCAGTGGCAATTGTTTTTGCGCCGCCATGGCGGACCTTTTTCCATGCTCGGCAGGGCCAAAGCGCAGCTGCGGCATTGGTTTCCAACCTGGTATCTGTGCTTCATTGCCAAAGCGCCAGAACGGCAGCGGGTGGTCGTGGTGCAGCAAGTGGTGCGCCAGTATCGGCTGGCATTTTGGCAAGCGTTGCACCAGCAGTTGGCAGCCCAGAACATCGACTTGATCGTGCTGTATGGTGAGCCTGATCAGACCGAGCATCTAAAGAACGATGCGATGCAAAGCCCGATCGCGCCTTGGTTTATCAAAGCGCCCGTACGCCAGCTCGGCGCTTGGTGCTGGCAATATCATTCGGTGCTGGCCACGGCGGATGTGGTGGTCTGTGAACATGCGATACGCCATCTGCTGCCGTTTTACTTAAAGCTTCGAGGCATCAAGCTGGTGTGGTGGGGGCATGGGTATGATCATCACGCCAACACGGGTAAGCTCAGCAGCGCGCTCAAAGCCTGGTGGCGACGACAGTTACTTGGGCTCGGTCAGCATTATTTGGCCTACACCCAGCCGGTGGCCGACTATTTAGAAACAACCGGCATCCCGTCCAGTCGGATCAGCGTGGTCAACAATAGCCAAGATTGCAGCGAGGTCCAACATGCGTGTGCCACACGTCAAGCGCCTCTCGGCCCGCTGAAGGTGTTGTACTGCGGCAGTTTATACCGTGAAAAACGCTTAGATCTATTAATTGCTGCGGTCGAGGCTGCGGTGGCACAGGGTGTGGTGCAACAGTTGGTGATCGTCGGGGACGGACCTTTGTATGCTGAACTTGCCAAATTAAGCCATCCCTGGTTGCTATTGCGCGGCGCCATGTTTGGTGCAGACAAAGCCCACGCTTATGCCGAGGCGGATGTCGTACTCAACCCCGGGTTAACCGGGCTTGCGCTGCTCGATGCGTTTGCTGCCGGTTTGCCCTACATCACGTGTAGTGATAGTTTGCACAGCCCCGAATTTGCTTATTTAAAGCACGGTAAAAATGGCTTGGTAGTGGCTGGACAGGTCGCGGCACTGCTGGATGCGCTGCGCTTGGTGGCTCAACCTGATGTTTGGCTTGCGCTTTGTGCCCAGGCTCGGCGCACAGCAGCACAGCTGCCTCTAAGCCAGATGGTCACCTCGTATGCCAACGGACTCATGCATGCGCTTGGTCTTGTTACGTACGATGTATGTTTGGTGCATCAAGCCTATCGGCAACGGGGCGGCGAAGATGTGGTGGTGGAGCGAGACTATCAATGGCTCACCGAGCAAGGGCTATCGGTATGTTTGCATCGCACACGCTACAGTTCGTCATGGTCTGGGCCCCTCGCATTTATCACTCGCTTGGTGCGGCCACAGTCGGTGACGCAGTTACCAAACGCGCGAAGTTATTGGCTCCACAACACCCAAGGTAGTTTTGGCCAACAGGCAGCGCGAGCGATTAAACATCAGCGCCACGCCTTGGTGCTGCAAACCTTGCATAATATGCGGCCATTATGGCCTGGCGGCGTGTTTCGCCCAGGTCAGTGGCACACCGCTGATTTATCCAGCGTGAGCGCCGCTTGGCATGAAAAACCGTGGCGTGACTCGCGTGTCGGCAGTGCGCTGCTTGCGCTTCAAAACTATCGGCAGCGGCATTGGCATCATGCCGTCGATGTACTGGTTTGCCCGTCGAAATTTGTGCAGCGCGAGTACCTCGCAGCTGGGATTGCTGCAACCAAGCTTCGACTAAAACCCCATTATTCACCGCATCCAGAGGCTGAGGCGCTTCCTTTGCATCGGCTCCAGAAGGCGCTGGGTGGATGTGATATGCTCGCTAATGCTCCCCTGACCGAACCTCTGCCGGCGGTTGCTCGCCCAATCCGCTGCTTGTATGTCGGACGGGTGGACGAGCAAAAGGGGCTGCCATGGTTGCTGGAGGTTTGGCCGACACTGCAAGCCGCTTGCGATGAGCCGTTACGGTTAGAGGTCGTGACGCCAACGCCGGCGCCAGATTTACAACAGGCCAGTCAGCAAGGTGCGTCTATTGAGTGGCTGACCGCCTTAGATTGGCCTGCGTTATCTGCTCACTACGCCAAGGCGGATATCGTGATCATGCCATCCTTGGTCTGTGAAAGCTTTGGCAATGTGATGATTGAAGCGGCCTCGCATGGATGTATCGTGCTGGCTTCCAATGTGGGAGCCTTGCTTGACGTCGCAGGGCCGTTGGGGGCACACCTGTTCAGCGCTGGCGATCCTATTGATTTTAAGCGACAATTTAAAATGATTTTGCAACAGTTGCCTGTAGACCCCGATGTTGTGTTGCAGCATCGTCAGGCTCGTATCAGCGCTTGGGCGCAGCATTACAGCGTACAGGCGCAACCTCAATGGCCGGTAGTATTGATTGAACAACAACGACGATAAACATCGACCGGCATTGTCTGGGGCATTTCCGCGCTGTCAGGTGTTAGGACGGGCGATTGTGGTGGGGCGACTGCCCGCCATCGCCGCAGCGCTGACTGACGCCGCTATGCAACAGCAACGTCAAAAAGTTGCGTTGGCGAATGTGCATATGTTAATGGAAGCCTTTGATCAGCCGTCGTTTGCCAAGGAGCTGGATCAATTCGATTGGATCTTACCCGACGGCCGACCACTCCTTTGGTTGGTGCGACGCCAGTTTAGTCGAGCACAGTCAGGTCAAGTGCGTGGCTATGACTTGTTGCACGCACTTTGTAAGCAAGCGGCGCAGCAAGGGGTGCGCGTTGGTATTTATGCCGGCAATTCGCCGGCTCAAACGGATGCCATCGTCAGCCGCCTTTGTACTTTGTACCCATCCTTGTCGGTGGTGTATGCCCAAACGCCGCCCTTTGGTGCGCAAAGCCCATCGCAGCGGCACGACGCAGCCAAGGCGATTGTGACGTCGCAGGTGCAACTGCTGTTTGTCGGAATTGGTTGTCCGAAACAAGAGATGTGGATAGCCACCCAGCAGTTGCCTTGCGTGCAATTAGGAGTCGGGGCTGCGTTTGACTTTTTGACCGGCGCTAAACGCTCTGCGCCTAAATGTCTGCAGATTCTGGGGTTAGAGTGGTGTTGGCGTTTGCTGGCTGAGCCGAAACGCTTATGGCGGCGTTATTTAATCCAAAATCCTCGTTTTGTGTATCACGTGATAAAGTGGGGATCGCGCGAGCGTTCATGAGAGTAAGGAATGGGAACTAAAACTGCATTAATTACTGGGATCACGGGACAAGATGGGTCGTATCTGTGCGAGCTGTTATTGGCCAAAGGCTATGTGGTACATGGCATCAAACGCCGCGCGTCGTCGCTCAATACCCAACGTATTGACCATCTGTATCAAGATCCGCATCAACAGCAACGGCAACTCGTGCTGCATTACGGCGATATGACCGATGGCGCAGGCCTGACCCAGCTGCTGCGTCACATCAAGCCTGATGAAATTTATCACTTAGCGGCGCAGAGCCATGTCGCGGTCTCCTTTGATGCCCCCCAATACACCGCCGATGTCGATGCGCTTGGCACCATGCGGCTTTTAGAAGCCATTCGTCATGCCGGCCTTATGGATAACGTGCGGGTGTTTAATGCCGCGACCTCGGAGTTGTTTGGCCTTGTCGATAGCCCAACTCAAAATGAGCAAAGCCGTTTTTATCCGCGTTCGCCGTACGCGGCTGCGAAGCTGTATGCCTATTGGATGATGGTCAACTACCGTGAGGCCTATGGGCTTTTTAGCTGCAACGGCATTATGTTTAACCATGAATCGCCACGCCGCGGCGAAACGTTTGTGACGCGGAAAATCAGCCGAGCGCTGGCTGCCATCGCTGTGGGTCAGCAATCCTGCTTGTACCTTGGCAATTTAAATGCAAAGCGGGATTGGGGCCATGCGCGCGATTACATGGAAATGGCATGGGTAATGTTACAACAGCCACGCCCTGATGATTATGTACTAGCTACCGGCATTCAACATTCTGTGCGCGATTTTGTGATCACGTGTGCCCGCTGCCTTGGCATTGAGCTTGAATTTAGTGGCCAGGGCGACGATGAAGTTGGGGTTATCCGTCAATTCGATGCGCTGCGCTGGCCAGCTCTGCAAGCCGATCAGGTGATCGTCCGTGTTGACCCGCGCTATTTTCGCCCTGCCGATGTCGAACAGCTGTGTGGTGATGCAACCAAGGCGCAGCAGCAGCTTGGCTTTGTCGTCAAAACCAGTTTTTTGCAGTTATGCCAAGAAATGATGGACGCCGATCTACGTCTGGCAAAGCGGCAAGCCTTGCTTGAGCAACATGGTTATGTCTAACAGTGTGCATGAACTCGTCGCCCAAACCGGGCGCACCGTGTTACTTGCCGGGGGATCCGGTTTGGTTGGTCAGGCGATAGTACGTCGCTTGATGGGGGCTGAACTTCGCTTGTTGTGTCCATCGCATGCCGAGCTGGATTTAACGTTGCAGCAAGATGTTGAGCACTACATAGCGCAGCATCGGCCAGATGTGCTGATCATTGCGGCAGGCCAAGTGGGTGGCATTGGCGCGAATCAGCAATTCCCTGCGGATTTTTGTTATAACAACTTGATGATCAACGCCAACTTATTGCGCGCAGCCTACCTGTACCAGGTCAAAAGGGTGTTAGTGCTGGGTTCTAGTTGCATTTACCCCAAGTTTGCGACGCAGCCGATCGCCGAAACGCAACTGTTGGCCGGGGCGTTAGAACCGACCAATGATGCGTACGCCATCGCAAAAATTGCTGCGTTAAAACTGGCTCACAGCTATTTGCTGCAATATCAGATGGATATTCGGGCATTGATGCCAACCAATCTGTACGGGCCCGGTGATCGGTTTGATGAACAGCGCAGCCATGTGGTGCCAGCGATGATGTTACGGCTGGCTGATGCCTGCCAAGCGAAGCAACCCAACTTTGATGTGTGGGGCAGCGGTACGCCCCTGCGCGAGTTTTTGCATGTGGATGACTTCGCTAATGCCATCATTGAGGTGTTAGCATTGCCTTGTGTGCAGTATCGCGCAGATTGGTTAGATCCAGCCAAGCCACAGTTGTCGGAGTTTTTTTACAACGTAGGATCTGGTTCTGAAGTCACTATTGGCGAACTTGCGCAGGCGCTGTGTGAAATCAGTAAGTTTGAAGGCACATTACGCTTTTTAACGGATAAAGCCGACGGTACACCACGAAAACGCTTGGACTGCTCTCGGCTGCATGCCATGTCAACGTGGCGCCCTCGTTTGTCATTACACGAAGGGTTAACGCAAACCTGGCAGTGGTATCTGACAGAGCGTCAGTTGAACGGAGCACAGGCCTGAGAAGCCTATCGTTGACTTAGGTTCTTGGTTCTGGCTGTGTGCCGTTGGCATCTTTGCAGCCCCAAACCTCAAACCTCAAACCTAGCTGATGTGCAGACTTCTAAACGCATGACGCCAGCAGTGAATCGATGAAGCCGTTAAGGGGCAAGGGGCTTTCTTGCAGCGCTATCATTTTGAGTGTTCTCTTTGAGCGATGACTTTAAGTGATGAATTAAAGTCACCAGCAGGCGTGTCAGCTTCGGTAACGCTTGCATCTTTAGACCGATGTCGCAGCAGGCTGAAACAAAAAAGCCAGTCATGAGTGACTGGCTTTATTACAAAAATCTTAAGGTTATTTGGACATGCGGCGACGCAGACCAAGGGCTAACAAGCCTAAACCAAACAAACCAATGCTGGCTGGGGCAGGCACTGCCACTAAGCTAACGTTGTCCAGTTGTGCACCCTCTTTGTTGCCATTGGTTTCAATGACATCGGCCCAATTTTCTGACTTCCACTGTGCGTTGCCGTCAGCGCCAAAACCCAGCGTCATGTTGCTATTGCTGGCAATAAAGGCTTGGGTGTATTTAACCCATTTTGCGTTGTTGTTATCTGCAGCCTTGTAATCCACAGTTTTGACCACGTATTGAGAAATCAACGGCATAATTTGCGAGGCATCTAATGCACCATTTAAGGCGCTAGCGACGGCAGTTGGCATCCAATACACTTTTAATAAATTGTCATCCAGTAGGGTGGTGCGAGCGCGATACCAAAAGGACAATTCGTAGGTCGAACCGACGGTTAAGCCCGACAAGCTTTGCGCGATCCCGGCATTGGATTCATTGGTGGTAACACGAATGTCTTTGCCATTAGCATCTTTACCAATGGTTTTTACACCGAAGTGAGTATCGAGTTCGATGTAGTTCTTGCCAAACGCAGTGTCCGCATTACCCGTTAAGCCGTTCACATCAATTTCGATTTGTTTGCCGTACAAAGCAGTCCAGCCAGTGACATAGGATGTATTGAATAATCCCCAGCGACTGCCTGCATTGTCATTGGCGATGGCGTCATAAGTGCGTGATGCCGATGAATTGTAATAGTTGGAGACCGCATTTGGGTCGACCGTTTCAAAACTGCCATTGCTAATTAAGTTGATGGCTGATGCGCTGGCTTGCAAACTGAAGGCGGCGGCGACGATAGCGACTGTTTTAGCGATTGATAAACGGAACATCTCAACTCCTGATGACTGCGACTACACTGAGTAGAAAGCACTTAGTGTGCCACATTTTTAAATCATTGTTTTCAAAGCTTTTTTCTGACAATCTGCAAGATTTTCATCACGCAAAACATCAGCGCTGTAAAATTTTATGACACCGATGCGTTAAATTTTAGAAGTTCTCCCTGGCGCTGTCTACGAATTGATCGTTGGAAATTGTTAATTCTGCACAGATTGTGTCCAAAGCTGGGCCGGTTGTTGCTGATATTGCTCCGCACTAAACCAAAATTTGTGTTGGCAGCTGCTGATCGCTTCGACTTGACCTTGGTGTGTTAATTGCTCAGTGTGAAGCACGGTAAAATCTTTTGAGATCCGAGCTGTAAAGGCGGCAAATTGATGATTCAACATAAATTGCAGTAAGTTCGTACGATAATTGATGTAACCAACCACTTGAATGTCGTCACTACCGTCGATTCGAGTGGCATCGGTAACAAGGCCAGGTAGACCTTCGATATCGGCGATCCAGCGAATACTGGTATTGTTTGGCGTACCTAATTTAATTTTGTAAACATGGCTGATGCCAGAGCCCCAACTTTTACTAAACAGCAGCAACGTCTGCGCATCTAACGCCACCAACGCTTCAGCATCAAAATCATGGGCATAAGGGGTCAGTCCCCCCGTCGGTTTGTTGGGATACTGCAGGGTAAAACTTTGCAACTGCTCGGCGCGTCCAGCGTGCAATTGCATGCGATGGATCATAATCTGCTCACGTTGCCCACTGTTATTGCCAATATCACCAATAAACACGGTGTTGCCGTAGGCGGTGATCGCTTCCCAATCGACATTGTTGAGCGGCAAGCGCACGGCAGGCCCGACGTCGCCTTGCGGCGACAGCGGATAAATTGCAGCGGCGTTGCCCGAATCATTGAGGGTCCACAGTTGATTATCAACACATGCAAGGCCACTGGTTTCTGCCACCTGAGCGTTTAAGCCCGCGTTAGGCTGCGTCACGCGGTGACTACATCCCACCAGCAGCACGACAGATAAAATGAGGCAGATAGAAAGTCGGGAGTTGTGCATATCAGACCTATGATGGGGAAAAGCCATAAAACTTAACATTTCAGTGCTAAATATGCCTTGGATTGCATTGCGACTCCAGAGCTCTGTCGTTAGAATCGACACAGATCAATAACTTATACAGGAATTTTGTAGGTTGAAAAAAGTAGGAAACCTTGAAATTTCTGGCAATAGTTTTGCCGCGCTGTACCGCTTCATCGATAACGCCATTTTAGTGTTTGTGTTGTTATTGGCGTGTTTGTTATATGGCAACCAGTTCGACCAAGATTATTTGTTATTGCTTCTAGCGCATGTCGTCACCTTCTCGTATTGCGCGGAAGGGTTGCAACTGTATCGGCCATGGCGCACCAACAAATTCTCTCGCATGCTCGGTTTGGTATTAATCATTCTGTGCGTGTCATTCTTCCTGCTGGTTGCCGTCTTTTTTATCTTTAAATCTGGTGCTGAGTATTCGCGGGTGATCATCGGTAGCTGGTTCGCGGGGTCTGCCTTTTTAATGGTGAGCTGGCGGGCGGTATTGCGTTACGTGCAGCGCTACCGTTTTGCCCACGGCATTAATGTGCAATTAGCGGCCGTGGTCGGTCTGACTGAACGCGGCATTGAGATGGCCAGCCAACTGCAAAAACAACGAGACTATGGCATTCACTTCGTGGGTTTCTACGACGACCGTAAACCAGAGCGCCTAGAGGCCCAATGGAGCGAGTTATTGCTAAATAACTGTTCCAATTAGTAGATCACTTGCAGACGGGAACTCAATGCGGTT
>CAYTIQ010000104.1:0-9411 GCA_964437935.1 uncultured Rheinheimera sp. | reverse complement strand
TCAAACAGGCTGATAGCTGATTGTATGAATGGAAATTTTGTGGGGATCCCTCAGGTCCACTACAGAAAGTTCTCGTACAATATTTACTTTATTTGTGAAAATCGCAGCTCCTCTCTTTGGGAAAGCCAAATAGTCGATTTCAGGGGTGCATGTACGTGCTTTTTCTCTAGATACAAACCAATTAAAATCCTTAACAGAAAAAAATTCAGAAGATAGGCTTGATACTTTAATAAACGGTAAATCTCCATCAGTAACAATATGTTCATCAGCAATAGCCTCTGAACCGAAAAATCGACCAATATAACCGGCCTTGATAATATCCCAATGCGCCGGCACTTCGCCCAACCATTCCACACCAGAATCTTTCATCGGGGCGTTTGGGTTTAGTCCTTTCGTCACCGCATGGCTGATCACGGCCTGCCGTTTTTCTTTGAGTAGTTGAATCAGTTGTTGTTGCTGTTCAATCAAGGTGTCGATTTTTGCGGTTTCGTGGTCAAGGAAGTTGGCGATTTTTTGTTGTTCAATCAGATCAGGAATACATATGTTGCTTTGGATAAAGTCAGATATTTTAATACTATCCAAGATGCTGTCTTTATTCGTAGCGCTCATTTCTGCTTTAATTTCATTTGAACGCAAATAAAATAAAAAATATAGTGGGTTCATGTAAGAGCGCACCCTTAAGCCAACGATATTCTGAGCAATTACATATTTTGCATCTTTCGGAACTAGATTAGTTTTCCCCACAGTTCCAACTGTCACGAACAAAATATCATTCTCTATGACATCATCTCTGATGAAAGCAGAATAAGCCTCTTCACTTATATACTTATCAAAATTATTCTGTGAATAGATGGATTCTCCACCCATTTGTTTTGCTTCGAGTAATGGGATTCCGGAATCTGTTGTTGGTGGAGTCCTTCCCCTGTTGTCAATGATTTTTTCAACACAGTATTTTAATGATATAACTTTCCAGTGAGTAGGTACTTTCCGCAACCACTCAACTCCAGAATCCTTATACTCCGGATATGCTTGATACTTCCCCATTAAGAATGCACCTCTTGCAACAGCTCAAGAATGTTCTTCGTCACCGCATCTAAGTCGGCATCGATCTCTTCTAACTTGCGTGGCGGCTGGTACACGTAGAAATGACGATTAAACGGGATTTCGTAACCGACGATGCCGATCTCGTTGTCTTTGTCGTCGCGCTTGTCGGGGTTAATCCACGCATCCGGCACATGCGGTTTCACTTCTTTTTTAAAGTAGGTTTCGTTGATGTCGTTGACCGAAAGGCTTGGATTGAGCGGCACGTTTTCGTTATCGCGCAGGTCGCCGTCGGTTTCAAACTCGACCACTTTGCCCTTGTAGATGATTTTGCCGTAGATAGGATTTTCTTTGTCCCTCAGCACTTTTTTCACAATAGGTTCGGCGTCTGGGTTCTTCCAAGTAATGGCATCAAGCAGTTGTTTTTGCTCTTTGGCATCGAGTTTCAGGCCCGCAGTTTTTTGCGCTTGCGCGAGTGTTTTTTCAAACTCGTTAAAGTCGTCATGCTGCGTATCGCCGATGATTGAATGAAGCTTTTGCGCTTTTTCCAGCAGTGCTTTTTGGTTTAGCCAGATGTCTTTATCGAGTACATCCTTGATGAGCTTTTCTTTGACATCGGCAAAGTCTTTTTTGATTTTGCTACGAATGGCCTCTTCGTGGCTGGCAAGTTGGCCGTAGTTATTTTCTGTCCAT
Organism: uncultured Rheinheimera sp.; assembly: GCA_964437935.1. Lineage (GTDB taxonomy): Bacteria > Pseudomonadota > Gammaproteobacteria > Enterobacterales > Alteromonadaceae > Pararheinheimera. The sequence continues at coordinate 7,677 of CAYTIQ010000104.1, read as the reverse complement.
TCATCGCCAACATGCTGATAAATCCATTCCATCACCGGTTTTAGTGCGCCGGTGGCAAAACGCAGCGTTGCAATAGCTTCATCGGTGAACTTGGCCGATAAACGCAGCGGCCGCTCAATGGTAATACGGCGGTAGCCAAATTCATGGGTGGCGAATATTTTGCTGGCAAAGGTCTTCGGTACTTCAGTTTTTGGCGTGGCACTTTGCCGGCCGCGGTTGCTTTTCACATCCGCGTCTTTATCCAAGGTATAGGCGCTGACCGCTTCAAAGTTACCAAAGCAACGGGTGATGGTTGCAATGTCACTGTCATCCATCACGTTGCGCTTAGAGCCTAACGACTTACGCATCTTGCTGCATAAATCAGTGCCGTTAATCAGCTGCACCTTGCCTTTACGCTCGGCAGATTTTTTATTCGACAACACCCAAATGTAGGTGGCAATTCCAGTGTTGTAGAACATGTCGGTCGGTAAGGCGACAATGGCTTCCAGTAAATCGGCTTCTAAGATGTAGCGGCGGATCTCACTTTCACCACTGCCGGCACCACCGGTAAAGAGCGGCGAGCCGTTTAAGATAATGCCAATCCGGCCACCGTTTTGCTCCGCACCACGCAGCTTGCTAATCAAGTGCATTAAGAACAATAACGAGCCGTCGGAGACCCGCGGTAAGCCTGGGCCAAAGCGCCCGTCAAAGCCTTTTTCGTTGTGCTCGCGCAGGATATCGGTTTCGATTTTTTTCCAATCCACGCCAAATGGTGGGTTGGACAGCATGTAGTCGAATTTGTCGCTGCCAAGGTGGTCGTTTGACAGCGTGTTGCCAAGCTTAATGTTGCTAACTTCCTGGCCTTTAATCAGCATGTCCGCTTTGCAGATGGCATAACTTTCAGGGTTCAGCTCTTGGCCGTAGGCACGGATCACCGCTTGAGGGTTACGCTCATGCACATACTCCATGCCTGCAGATAAAAATCCGCCCGTGCCGGCGGTAGGGTCGTATATGGTGCGGATAATGCCGGGTTTTGTCAGGGCTTCGTCGTCTTCTAAAAACACCAAGGAGGTGGTCAGGTGTACGATATCGCGCGGCGTAAAGTGTTCACCAGCCGTCTCATTAGAGCCTTCCGCAAATCGGCGGATCAGCTCTTCAAACACCAAGCCCATATCGTGGTTGGAAATGGCATCTGGGCTTAAATCAATAGTGCGGATTTTTTGCACCACTTTGTACAGCAGGTTGGCATCGTTCAGTAGGCCAACAAACTCCATAAACTTAAAGTGCTCGAAAATTTCCCGCGCATCTTTAGAAAAACCCTGAATGTAGTTTTCCAAGTTAGCTTTAATGCCGGCTTCACCAAGCTTGGAGAGGTCTAATTTTGAAGTATTAAAAAATGACAGGCCGTTAGTGGCGCGCAACAGCATCTTCTCTTGGGTTTCTTCCGGCAGGTTATGCGGTTTGATTTCTTCGAACTTGGCCAGCACCGCCTCTTTAGTCGGCGCCAGCACACACTCTAAGCGGCGTAACAAACAAAATGGCAGGATAATGCGGCCATACTGGCTCTGCTTAAAATCACCACGGAGTAAGTCGGCGATCGCCCAAGATTCCGCAGCTAAGTTGTTTGTAGAGACTGACATATGATTAATTTCCAACCAACGTAATGTGGCAAAACATTGGCAGCCCTGAAATTGTCTTGAGTCGCTGCCATGCGGTTAAAGTGCGTTTCTGGAATAGTACCTGAAGAGATGGCGATGTTGCTATGGATTGGGCGAGGTTTTGACGTTGATGTGTATGCAAAGTATTCATGTACTTGAATTAATGACTACAGCGTTTCGATTTTAGGTTATAAGATAATCGAAAATTATCTACGTTTGCCGTTACCAAAAGCGCCACCACTGACCGTTAAACCCAAATCAAGTAGAACTGTTGCGCCTCGTTTTTTTAATTTTTCTCGGGTTCTTTTCAAGAGATGCGAGCAAAATTGGTGGTTGAGGCTTCTTCAATATTCTGATTTGAAAGCTAGCTGAAGTCTCGAAATTTTCGAGAGCCCCCAAATCAGTGTTGTCGGAAAATGTCCGCTTTCAGTGAAAAGCGCCGATTGAATCAAATCACAGCGAATTTCCGCGTTTGCCACAAAGCCGCGTTCCAGAAAAGTCGTACTCTCAGTGAGGCTGTAGTACTTTTAATTTGCAACACGAGGTAAGGACGACTGGAATTTGGTGACTAATACAATGCAATTAATCATCACTTTCCTCTCGTCCATTTCTAGCAAAATCTTTTTGCAAAACGCATGGCACACAAGCTCAGGAAAATCATTATCCGAATGCCCGCAGCCCCTAAAGTAAAGCCTGCGGCGAATACATGGGGAGGTTTACTTGGCTTAATGAAATTATTTCTATTTAACAATATTCAAAACAGAATTTTTGCTTGTAAAAGCGGTAGTTATTTCAGTAACAGTGAGGCTTCATCCGCACAAGCTATTTTTTTGAACTGCCAATTCCGCCAAATCGAGAGCTTTGTTTGTCGTGCCCATCGTGGGCACCAACTGGCTTTGCCCAGCTTGGGTGCGCGTCGTTTTGGGCACGACTTTGAATACTGGAAAAATGAGATAGCAACAACCTGCAAGACAAGCATCGAAGTCGTTAGGTTTGATTTAAGTTAGGCTTAGGCGCCATTTCACCACGAATTTGGGCACCAATTGGGCACAGTTTGTAAATTGAGTGTAAAACGTCAAACAAGTAGGATTTTCACAGCAGATTGTGAGCCTGCAAGATAACGACAACTACTTCGCAACAACAAAAACTGAGCATCCATAACACAATGATTTACACTGAATTTTTACGAAGAAGATGAGTTGACCGTTGCAATAAAGAATGGTGCGTCCTAGTAGACTCGAACTACCGACCCCCACCATGTCAAGGTGGTGCTCTAACCAACTGAGCTAAGGACGCATCTAGGTGCTTTGTGAATCAAAGCGAGCGCTATAGTATTTTTCAGCGCTTTGCTTTGCAAGCGATTTTTTGGCTTTGCTGGTTTACTTGCTGAAAGTTTGGCCGCCACGGCCAAAGCGCAGCCACAAATGCAGCACCTGAGTCGAGTTTGCCTTCGCATTAAACAGAGCATTGATAGTAATTCCACTGGTTAGACTTGCCAAATTTTTAACATTGTTTTTATACTGCGGCCACTTGTCGGAGTGCCCACTGGGCTGAGACCGCGTTATGGCGGGATCCGTTGAACCTGATCAGGCTAACACCTGCGAAGGGAAACAAGGGGTTCGGTGAACCCTCACAGCAGCGATGCAGCGTGGAAAAACCATTGAGAGATGGTGTTGCGTTGTCAGTGCCGCTGTTAGAACGTCACCCGTTGTGTCGGGTATGTCGCTTAGATGCCGTTGATTGACGCGGATGGTTTCGCCCCTCGCTGACGCGGCTTTAAGGCCAATACCCGTACCCGTGGTACCAGCGCACGAGTGCGCATGGCGACGTGGCTTAACACGTACGCTCAACCATGGCACTCGTGAAGTCCACGCAAAAGCGCAGCGCCAACGCTAAACCGTAGCGCCAACGCCTCGCCGGTCATGCGCCACAACGACCCTCTTCAACTGTTCATTGCTCGAACCCCACTCTTGGCAAGCAACCCAACCCATTTTTGGAGATTGCTATGTCAAATCAACCTGTTGTATCTGCGCAAACCCGGCGTGAAAAACGTCAAGCCGCGCGGCAGTTTTTAACCGATTACCCCACGCAAGCCCATCATGGTTCGCGCCGCCATTATCTACTCGGCGAGCTGCACCCAGTGCAAGTGCCTGTGCGATTGATTGATGTGGCGCCCTCGCCTTGTGGCGAGCCCAACGCGGCCGTGCCGGTGTATGACGCGTCCGGCCCTTATGGCGATCCAAGCCAAACCATCGATGTCAGCCGCGGCTTGCCGGCCCTGCGCGCACCTTGGATTGAGGCACGCGGTGATACAGCGCCGCTGCCGACGGCGCTTAACGCTATCGTCAACCACAACGACGAACTATTCGAGAACTACCAGCCGCGCTTTGTGCATCAGGTCCGCCGCGCCAAAGCGGGCCAGCGGCCAACGCAACTGGCCTATGCCCGCGCCGGCATCATTACCCCTGAAATGGAATTTGTGGCGCTTCGAGAAAATATGGCGCGCGCGGCACAACAGGCCACGACCGATGCGCAATTAACGCCGCAACACCCAGGCGAGGCCTTTGGCGCGGCCATTCCACGCCAAATCGACGCCGAATTTGTCCGCCAAGAAATCGCCCTAGGCCGGGCTATTTTGCCGCTGAATATCAACCACCCCGAAGCCGAGCCGATGATTATCGGACGCAATTTTTTGGTCAAGGTCAATGCCAACATCGGCAATTCAGCGGTGACGTCCAGTATCGAAGAGGAAGTCGAAAAGCTGCTGTGGGCGGTGCGCTGGGGCGCCGATACTGTGATGGACCTCTCCACCGGCCGCCATATTCATCAAACGCGAGAGTGGATCTTGCGCAACTCGCCCGTGCCCATTGGCACTGTACCGATTTACCAAGCGCTGGAAAAAGTGCGGGGGGATGTCAAAGCACTGACCTGGCAGGTGTTTCGCGACACCTTGCTCGAACAAGCGCAACAAGGGGTGGATTATTTCACCATCCACGCGGGCGTGTTAAAGGACTATATCCCGCTGACGGCCAATCGGCTGACCGGCATTGTGTCGCGCGGCGGCGCTATTATGGCCAGCTGGTGCCAACTGTTTGACCAAGAAAACTTTTTATACCGCCATTTTGCCGAGATTTGTCAGCTGTGCGCCGAGTACGATATTTCGTTAAGTTTGGGCGACGGCCTGCGCCCGGGCTGCATTGCCGATGCCAACGACGCCGCGCAATTTGCTGAACTGCGCACCCTTGGCGAGCTGACAAAAATCGCCTGGCAATACGACGTGCAAGTGATGATTGAAGGCCCCGGCCATGTGCCGCTGCACTTAGTGGCGGCCAACATGACCGAGCAACTGGCGCACTGCCATGGCGCGCCGTTTTATACGCTTGGGCCACTGATCACCGACATTTCACCGGGCTACGACCATATCGCCTCTAGCATTGGCGCGGCGCTGATTGGCTGGTACGGCTGCGCCATGCTTTGTTACGTCACGCCCAAAGAGCATTTGGGTTTGCCCGACAAAGAAGATGTCAAACAAGGGCTTATTGCCTACAAAATTGCCGCGCATGCTGCAGATCTGGCCAAAGGCCACCCCGGCGCACAGCTGCGCGATAACGCGCTCAGCAAAGCACGCTACGAGTTTCGCTGGCTGGATCAATTTAATTTATCGCTCGACCCCGAAACCGCGCGCGAGTACTACCGTTTGTCGTTGCCCGAGGGCGAACAAACCGAGTTTTGTGCCATGTGTGGGCCTAAGTTTTGTTCGATGAAACTCAATCAAGCGGTCAAAGCCAGTGTGCAAGCCAACCAACAAAGCAGTGTGCCAGCCGCTAGCGCTCACCTCACCCAACCACAACACGACCATGCCGAGCACGTGGAGCTCTCCGCCAAAACCGCCGACGAGGTTGCGCTATGTTAGCCACAGCTGCGTGTCCCGCGGCACCTTATCCCCCGACACCTCGACTTTGGTGCATTGGCGGCACGGATCCATCGGGCATGGCGGGGCTGGCTGCCGATCAAGCCACAGCGCAGGATTTAGCCAGCGCGGTTATGCTGACCGCCCCCGTCTGTTTAGTGGCGAGTTGCTTAACTGCGCAAAACCAAACGCAGGTGCTGGAGGTACAGCCGGTTGGCGCGGCGTTTTTGCTGTCGCAACTGGATAGCCTCGACGCCCAGTTACCTGAGGTGATAAAGATTGGGTTGCTGCCAGACCAAGCGACACTAGAAGCGCTCGCGGCGCGCCTGAGCGTCTACAAACAGCAAAAACCACAGCTGTGGTTGATTTGGGACCCGGTGCTGGCAGCCAGTAACGGCGCAGCGCTGGCGAGCATCACAGATCCGCGCCCCTTGCTGGCGCTGGTCGATGTATTAACGCCCAATCGCATGGAACTGTTGGCGCTGGCGGCGATGGTAGCGGCCGATCAGGCGAGTGAACAAGGGCTCCTTCCACCAGACAAGATATCCATCAGGCGGGAAACCGGCAACGATGGCGCATCGACAGCCGAGCCAGCCAACAATACAGTCAATAATACAGTCAATAGCGCTCCTGCCAATGATGCTCTTACAGATGATGATTTAATGCACAGCGCCGTCGCGCAGCTACTGGGGGCTGGGGTCAGCGCCATTTGGTGCAAAGACGGCCATGGCACTGCGCCGGATGAGCTGTGCGAGCAGTTGTACCTGCGAAGCGCGAAAGCTATCAAGCAACTGCCCCATCGCTTGGATTTCCGTACCGAAAATGCGACGTTAGATGTCCCGGCGTTAGCTGTCAGGTCTACCGATCATGTGGCGACGCTGGCATGGACTGACGCCACACGTAAGGGGCTTGCTTCTAGTCATACAGAACCTTGTTCGCTCGCGCAAAACACCCACGGTAAAGTGCCAATAGTAGCGCCAGTACTAGCGCCAGTGCTGACGCTGCGCCAACCACGGCAAGCCGCGGTGCTTCGCGGCACGGGCTGTAGTTTTGCCACCGCGCTTAGCTGTTTTTTGTTAGCGCCGCGCTTATTGCCAGACGCCTTGCTGCTGGCGAGTGCCTATCTGCAACAGGCGTTTCGTGCAGCAAGCCAAAGCTTTGGGGATCAACGCGAACCCGCACTTGACGGCGTGTCAGCCCAGTTCCAGCCAGTGCAATCTCAGCCAGTTCCACCACAACCAACGACATCCCTCTATCTCGATACACCATCGCATGCCTTCGCTCAGCGCCTGCCGCGTCTTGGCATGCCACAATTAACCGACTGCCATTTTGAGGTGCAATGTGACCGAGCGCTGATTGAACTCGGGTTACCGGCCAACGTGAAGGCGCACAGGTGGGAACTCGAAGGCTTGCCACAGCCAACGGATGCAAAACGCGCACTAAGCTTTGCCCCGCTCAGCCGCCCGATTGGTATCTACCCCATTGCCAGCAACCTGCAGCAACTTGAGCAACTGGCTATGGCCGGCGTCAGCACCTTGCAATTACGGCTAAAACAGCCCGCCAGCGTACACGAGCTGCGCTTGCAGCTACATGCAGCGATCGCCCTTGGCAAGCGCCTGCAGCTGCAACTTTTTATCAACGACCACTGGCAGCTGGCGCTGGAACTTGGTGCTTATGGTGTGCATTTAGGCCAAGCCGATGTGGTGCAGGCGGACTTACGCCTTATCGCGGGCTCAGGCCTTCGGCTTGGTGTATCAACGCATGGCGAATTGGAGCTGTATCAAGCGCTGCAACTACGCCCGTCCTACGTGGCACTTGGGCATGTGTTTGATACGCCCACCAAACACATGCCGTCGATTGCACAAGGACTTCAGCGCATCACTCAGCAAGCACAGTGGTGCCAAGCTGCGCAGATCCCGACGGTAGCCATTGGTGGTTTGGATGCGCGGCATATTCCGGCGGTCAAAGCCGCAGGCTGTAGCGGCATGGCGGTGGTGCGTGCGGTGGCTGACCAACCCACAAAAGCCTGCCAACACTTGCAGCAGCTATGGGAGGAGGCATGAAACCTGTCAAAACACCTGTCATGCACACGCGCCCTGTATCTACAACGAGCCCTGCACCTAAAACGTG
>CAYTIQ010000103.1:0-10442 GCA_964437935.1 uncultured Rheinheimera sp. | reverse complement strand
CCCGTTATCGGTTTTTTGTACTTGCAACAACGGGGCGGACCATACATTTTTATGCCTAGTTGCAACCCAAGCGCAGCAAACAGCAGAGCTGTCGCTGGCAATTGCCAGCAATGCCCAGCCTACAAAGAGCATCGCAGGTTGCACATAACCAGGCGCAACGTTTTAAGCGTTCAGTGTGGACGATAGATGGTGCTTGCCGCGAAATATCAAATTTTTGTCAGACAATTATCCAGCAGAAGTGTGCTGATCGTTCAGTTTTTGTAGGCGGTTAATGGCCGCAATCACAACAAAAACAGGAACATGATGATGAAACCTTATGTATTGCTTGCCTTGATGGCAAGCCCCGTCTTCGCCGATCCGGTCTGGATCACGGTCGAAAAATCCACATTGCAAGCGGTCCCTGGCTTAACCGCCACAGAAATTGCCCTGCCCAAAACGCTCAAAAGCAATGGCACTATCGGCTTATACCAGCTCGATGAGCGGCAGCTCGATCCGTTGTCGCACTTTATCCACGAAAACAAACGTCGCTGTGGCGGCTACTTTGCTTTTTCTTCACAGCAAGAAGCGCTGGCGTATTTGCAAACATCTCAACAAGCGGCGTTAGCGGCTAGTTTTGTGGCACCGCCGATTGCCCAACAAAGTTTGGTTAATTCGTTGCTCCCGCAACTTAACAGTGCTGGTATCACTCAAGTGATCACGGATCTGAGCGGCTTTACCAATCGGTATTACACCACCACCAGTGGTAAAGCGGGGGCGGATTGGATCTTTGATCGGTGGACTGCGCTGGCTAGCAACAAAAGCTGGATCAAAGTTAGCCGCATTAGCCACACCGGTTACAATCAGCCGTCGATCTTACTCGAGATGCTAGGTTCAGAGCGTCCCAGCGAAGTGGTAGTGCTGGGCGGGCATCTGGACTCCATCAATGGCGCAGGCACCACGGAAACGACTCAAGCGCCTGGGGCTGACGACGATGCATCGGGCATCGCGACCATGACCGAAATCATTCGTGTGCTGGCAAGTAACAACGTGCAGCCCAAGCGCACGCTGCGTTTTTATGGTTATGCCGCTGAAGAAGTTGGATTGCGCGGCAGTAAAGATATCGCCAGCCGCGCCCAAAGTGCCGCCACCAATGTCATTGGCGTCATGCAATTGGATATGACCAATTACAAAGGCGGTGCCGAAGACATTGTGTTGATGACGGACTATACCAACAGCGCGTTAAACAGTTTTGTGCAGTCGCTCGTCAGCACTTATCAACCGAACCTTGTGCAAAGTACCGATGTGTGTGGGTATGGCTGTTCCGATCATGCCTCTTGGCACAATGCCGGTTATGCCGCAACGATGCCGTTTGAAGCGAAGTTTGCCAAAGATAACAAAAACATCCATACCGTCAGTGACACGCTAGCAAATTCGGACCCTAGCGGCGCGCATGCGCTTAAATTTGCCAAGTTAGGCTTAAGTTATGCAATCGAACTCGGCATGGCTGGCAGTACCACACCACCGCCTGCAAGCGGCAGCTTTAGCAATCTAAGCGCAGCCAAGGGCAGTTGGGTGTATAAAACCATCACGGTGCCTAGCGGTATGACCACGCTATCGGTGACGATGTCCGGTGGCAGCGGCGATGCAGACTTGTATGTCAAAGCTGGCTCGAACCCAACACTGAGTAGTTACAATTGCCGGCCTTATAAAACTGGCAATACCGAGAGTTGTGCTATCAGCAACCCAGTCGCAGGAACTTGGGTGATTGGGCTCTACAGCTATGCCGCTTTTAGCGCTGTCAATGTGAGCTGGTCCGCCCGGTAACTAAGGTGGCTGTTGCTCGATATATTTTTCCAGCAACAGCCTTGCAGTCGTACCTAAATTGGGTTAGAACTAACGGGGATTAAGACATAGGATGTGTCAATGTTGACTTGGAAGTTTGTCAGCCCGTTGTTGCTGGTACTGGTGGTGATATGGGTGGGTATCACGCTGCCGCTGCAGCCGATCATCGTCACCGATACGCGTATTGTGCAGTATCAGTTCGAGCATTCAAATGCGCCTGATTGTCAACAGAGTGCCGAAGTCCAAGCCTTGCAAGCCATGGCGAATCAGCATCGGATGCCCCATTTGCAGCAAGCCCTGGTCCAACTGCACGATACGTCCAATGATCCATTGTGGCAGCCGTTACTGGAAGTGCTTAGCCCTAAAACCATCTATGTGGACGCGAAAACCTTCGCGCAAACTAGCAACACTACCGGTGCAATAGCACTAACGCGTTACACACGTCGCGTGGATTTAAGCTGGGTGTCGCCTGAGTTTTCGCCGCGCTTGAGCTATCGCATCAACCTGCGTGCTCGCTTAGGCACTGTGCCTGAGATCGACGTCCAATCGCCGGAACACCAGCAAGGTCCAGTGGCCGTGCTCAAACCTGAGCGTTTATCCAATGATGTTCATCTGGATCATCTGCACATCAGCAGCTGCGCCGCGCAAGCATTGCAACGGTTTTATACCGCAAGGCCGTGGATGGTGGCGCCCACCAGCGAGCAAGGATTTTGTCGCTTACACAATGAACACGTCACAGCGATGCGTTTTTATTTTACCTGCCCAAGCCCACGACCGGCTTCGCGACTGGCGTATTAAGCAGCAAGCAGCAGCAAAGGGCTTGCAAGGCTTTGACGAAATCCCCATGCTATGAGCAAATTTTTTTGTTAAGGGCAGGGTATGGATTTTCAACAGGCGCAGCGGCGTAGTGCCGAATTGCAGCAGCAACTTCATCAACATAATCATTCTTATTATGTCTTGGACACGCCCACCATCCCTGACGCCGACTACGATGCGTTGTTTAACGAGTTGAAACAGCTTGAAGCGGCCTTTCCGACGTTAATTACCGCAGACTCGCCCACACAACGGGTTGGTGCCTTGCCGTTGGATAAATTTGGTCAAGTGACCCACCAAGTGCCGATGTTGTCGTTGGATAACGCTTTTGATGCCGACGACTTTGCTGCGTTCTATCAGCGGATGGCCGATCGACTAGATCAACAAGTGGAGTTTGTGTTTTGCGCTGAACCGAAATTAGATGGGCTTGCCGTAAGCTTGCGCTATGAAGCCGGAGTGTTGGTGCAAGCGGCCACGCGCGGCGATGGCTTTACCGGCGAAGATGTCACCGCCAATGTTCGAACCATCCGTGCTATTCCGTTAAAGTTGCAAGGCGATGTGCCGCCGGTACTGGAGGTGCGAGGGGAGGTGTTTATGCCAGTTGCAGGCTTTGACGCCATGAACGAGCAAGCACGACAGGCAGGCGAGAAAGTCTTTGCCAATCCGCGCAACGCCGCTGCTGGCAGCTTACGTCAGCTTGATCCGCGGATGACCGCCAAGCGGCCGTTAAGTTTTTATGCCTATGCGGTTGGGGCTTTGGACGACCCTCGCGGGCTATTGCCTTCGCACAGTCATCATCAGCGTTTAATGCAATTAAAGCAGTGGGGCTTACCGGTTTGTCCTGAGATCCGTCAGGTGCGTGGCTTAAGCGCTGCGTTGGCCTATCACCAAGATGTGTTAGCGCGTCGCGCAGGGCTGGCCTATGAAATTGACGGCGTGGTGCTCAAAGTTGATGATTTGGCTCAGCAACAAACCTTAGGCTTTGTCTCGCGCGCCCCGCGCTGGGCCATTGCCTTTAAATTTCCAGCACAAGAGAAAACGACGCGGTTAGTCGATGTCGAGTTTCAGGTCGGGCGGACCGGTTCAATCACTCCCGTGGCACGGTTGGAACCAGTAAATGTGGGTGGTGTCACCGTGTCGAATGCCACCTTGCATAACCAAGATGAGATAGCACGACTGGGGCTTAAAATCGGCGACCAGGTGATTATTCGCCGAGCGGGTGATGTGATCCCACAAGTGGTCGCTGTGGTGCTAGCAGAGCGACCGGCAGATGCCAAAGAGGTGATCTTTCCAAGCTGCTGTCCGGTTTGTGGCTCGACCACCGAGCGGGTAGAAGGCGAAGCGGTACTGCGTTGTACCGGAGGGTTGTTTTGTAGTGCGCAGCGCAAAGAGGCGCTGAAACATTTTGTCGCTCGCAAAGCCATTGATATCGAAGGCTTGGGCGATAAATTAATAGAGCAACTGGTTGATACAGACTTGGTGCAAAGCCCAGTCGATATCTACCGGCTGGATATGCCGGCGTTGGTGGGGTTGGAACGGATGGGCGAAAAATCCGCCTTGAAATTGCTAGCGGCCATCGATGGCTCGAAACAAACCACCTTGCCACGATTTATCTATGCCTTGGGGATCCGAGAAGTTGGCGAGGCGACCGCGTTGGCCTTAGCCAGCCATTTTTGTAACTTACCGGCGCTGCGCCAGGCCAGTTTAGAGCAATTGCTGGCGGTGCCTGATGTCGGTGCAGTGGTGGCTGGGCAGATCCTGCATTTCTTTGCCGAGCCGCATAACCAAGCGGTTATCGATTGACCGCTGTCGATAGGTCTTCGTTGGGACGACCTCTCCAGTAAAGTGGTGGGTGAACAACCGCTGTTGGGGCAAACCTTGGTTCTTACAGGCACGCTCACCTCGATGGGCCGAGATGATGCCAAAGAAAAACTCCAGGCGCTGGGCGCGAAAGTCTCAGGCTCAGTATCGGCAAAAACGCATGCGGTGATCGCGGGTGAAAACGCGGGGTCTAAGTTAAGCAAAGCTGAAGAGCTAGGCATCGCGGTGTGGGATGAAACGCAGATGTTGGCATTGTTTGCCAAGTTTGGGGTGTAGGCTCACGGATGTTGAAGCAGTATCCCGACTTGCCCTTGCTCGATGCTGATGGCTTACACCGTATCCCCAACCGTTTATATCTTTGGTTATTGGTGTTGTTACGACCCTATGTGTTTTGGATCATTGCGCTGTTGATGCCGCAACAACAAACCGATGTGCTGGGCTTTTGGTATCCGTATAGCGATGATTTTTTAATAGCGCTGGCCATCGGCTTTCCAGCCTTGCTGGTGTTGGTGGCGATTACGCAGCGGGTGCCATTGGATGTGAAGAAATCGCGCGGTCGGGCTAAATGGCTGTGGTATGGCATTTGGCGGCACAGTAAATGGTGGCTTACGCTGAGTGTGTTGGCCGATATGTCGGCCGTTTCGTACGCCTTGACCTTGCAAGGGCAAGCGCATCAACCTTTGAATGTGCTGGTGGTGTTGCTGCTGGCGTTTGGTGCACTGTGGGTGGTCCGGAGTCGGCAGTTAACGCTGGTGTTTGCTGAGTGGCCAGAGGATAAACGACCAAGCTAATTATTGTTTAGGCGCTGGCTTTGCTGCGGTATTGTTTGCGAAGTTTGGCCACGCGTTGTTGTTGCTCGGCACTTAGAATGGCTTGATCTATCAAGCGTTCACACTGCAGCTCTAACTGCAGCCGGTCGCGTTGCGTCACCGCGCCTTCAGGGGCAGTCAGTAAACTTTGCCACAGGTTTAAGGCGATGCCGACATTTTTCGGCAGTAGTCGAAATGCATGCTCAAACGCGGTCAAGGCCAGTTGCCAATTGCCTTGTTGATAATGCCGTACCGCAATGTTGTTCAATTCCCGTGGCGCGGTACTAAGTTCAGCGCGCTCTTGTTGTTCTTGCTGCAGATAACTGGTCAGATAAGGATCTGTCGCTTGGTCATGACAGAATTCAACGATACGGTCGAACCACTGCCGCGATAACTGGATTAATCCAACTTCATGCAGCGCTTTGGCACGGTCTAACGCATCTTCTAATTTATCAATCGACACGTCATGGTTGGGCAGTTCCTCCAGCACTTGTTTGGCTTTCTCTTTTTGCGCCTGCATGTAATACAGCCGGGCTTGCACCACCGTCTGTTGCGTCTTGGTATCGACATCAGGGAAATTGGTTTTGAGCTGGTTCAATGCATCATTGGCCTGACGGCCTAGGCGATTGGTCTGTTGGTCTTCATCAACACTGACGGCATAATCAATACAGGCTCGAGCAAGATTTAGGTACAAGTCCGGCTGGTCATACATGGAGTGTTTGGCAAATTTCACCAAGTCACGGGCGGTTTTGTATTGCTGTTCGTAGTCGTGATTTAACCGCGACAGCTGAAACAGTTTCTGTTGCCGGTATAAGTTCCGAGGCGCCAATTCACTGGCTAGTTTTAAATCATCAAGCGCTTTATCGGGTTGTTGATGTAAAAAGGCCAACTCCGCTTGGATGTCGAGCGCAGGCAATCGCGTATCGGGACGATTGACTAAAAAACTAAGCCGCTGTCGCAGTTCGTCCTCTTGCTGCAGTTCTTGCAGAGCCCGGAGTAGACCTATCTCAGCCCATGCAAAAGCTTGGACTTGTAACACTTGACGATAAAACGTTGCCGCCTCGACGAACTGCTGTTGTAACATCAACAGGTCGCCTTTGAGTTTTAGCAAGGTAGGTGCGAGGCGAGGGGAAGGGTTGGTCGCGAGCTCTTCGTCGACTTGCTGTAGGGCTTTGGCCAATTGCTGATTATCTAGCCATTCAAAAATTCGTCGCAGCGCCAGTTTGCGTCGAATCAAGCGATCCAGCCGTTGCTGCAGATCGGCAATGGTGTAAGGTTTAACTAGAAAATCATCGGGTTGCAGTTCTAACACGCTATGCACTAGCGCAGGATCTGTATCCGCAGAGACAAACAAAAACGCGGTATGAGCGGGTTGCAGTCGACGCGTTTTGATTTCCTCATACAGTTGAAAGCCATCTTTACCTTGTTGCAGATTCAGCGCCAAGATCACGATATCAAATTCAATCTGACTACAGAGTTGCAATGCCTGTGACGCACGATCGGTCACTTGCACTGTGGAAAAACCCAAGCGCTCTAACGAATGCTTCAAATAACTTTGCGCCAACGCTTGCTCGTCGACAATTAAGATTTGGATATCTTTGCGAAATTTGGCATCCATCTGCAACTACTAAGCTGTACATCCGATAGCGCTTACTATAGCAGCCTGTTCCTAGGGTACAAACGTAAATTAGCGCAACTGCAAGCAAGGATAGCCATGCCTGAATAATTCAATACAGTTGTGGAAGTAAAAAGAGACAACGAAAGAACAACAAAGAGAATACAACGAACAGAAGACTATGGTGGATGGTACTGGGCTCGAACCAGTGACCCTCGCCTTGTAAGGGCGATGCTCTCCCAGCTGAGCTAACCATCCTGGGGGGGTAACACGCAGATTTGATATGGTGGATGGTACTGGGCTCGAACCAGTGACCCTCGCCTTGTAAGGGCGATGCTCTCCCAGCTGAGCTAACCATCCGCATCAACGTACGCCGGCCATTATAGGGAGCATGTTTTTACTGTCAACATGATTTTTTTGCTTTTGCATCCGTGTGCTGCAAAAGTAGTCGATCTGCATGGCTTTTATGCAACCAAGACAAAAGACTGCAAAGCCGCGTCAGAGCTTGCTACAATATCGGCCTTTTTTCGCCACATCTGATGGAAATGTTATGTCGACAGTAACCCGTTTTGCACCTAGCCCAACTGGCTATTTGCACGTCGGCGGTGCTCGTACCGCCTTATACAGCTGGTTGTATGCCAAAAAAACCGGCGGCAAATTTATCCTGCGTATTGAAGACACGGATTTAGAACGTTCGACCCAAGAATCCGTCGATGCCATTTTAGATGGCATGAATTGGTTAGGCTTGGACTGGGATGATGGCCCGTATTACCAAACCAAACGCTTTGATTTATATAAAGAAGTAGTCGCGCAATTACTGGTCGAAGGCAAAGCCTATAAATGTTTCTGCACCGCCGAAGAGGTCGACGCGATGCGTGAAGCCCAAATGGCGGCAGGTGAGAAGCCAAAATACAATGGCATGTGGCGCGATCGTACCGATCATCCAACCGATAAACCGTATTGCATTCGTTTTAAAAACCCGCTCGATGGCGTGGTGGTGATTGATGATTTGATCAAAGGCCGCATTGAAGTCGCCAACGCTGAACTTGATGATTTAGTCATTGCGCGCAGCGATGGCACGCCAACTTACAACTTAACTGTGGTGGTTGATGACTGGAAAATGGGTGTGACGCACGTGATCCGTGGTGATGATCATGTCAACAACACGCCTCGTCAGATGAATATTCTGGCCGCGCTTGGCGCGACTTTACCGAAATATGCCCATGTGCCGATGATTTTAGGGGATGACGGTAAACGTTTATCCAAACGTCATGGCGCAGTTGGTGTGATGCAATACCGCGACAATGGCTTTTTGCCTCAGGCTCTGCTGAACTATTTGGTTCGCCTTGGCTGGTCGCATGGCGACCAAGAGATCTTCAGCCTTGATGATTTGGTTGAAATCTTTGATTTGTCGGGCTGTAACCGCGCGCCGTCGGCCTTTAACACCGATAAACTGCTGTGGTTAAACCAACATTACATCCGCACGCTGCCACCGAGCGAGGTGGCTAAGCATTTAGAATGGCATGTGGCTGAGCAAAAATTAGATATCAGCAACGGTCCATCGCTTGAGCAAGTGATTGCTATTCAAGGTGAGCGGGTGAAAACCTTAAAAGAAATGGTTGAAGTGAGCCGTTATTTCTTTGAGGACTTTAGCGAGTTTGACGACGCATCCGCGAAAAAACATTTGCGCCCAGTGGCGGCTGAGCCCTTAAAAGCCGTGCAGCAAAAGTTGGCTGAATTAACGGATTGGACGGCTGAAAGCATCCATACGGCGATTAATGCGGCAGCGGAGAGCTTAGGTCTTGGCATGGGCAAAGTCGGTATGCCGCTGCGTGTCGCGGTGACAGGTGGCGGCAATTCACCCTCGCTCGATGTGACCTTGGCGCTGATTAGCAAAGAGCGTTGCATCGCGCGCATTGACATGGCGCTGGCTTACATTGCAAAACGTGGCGACGCCGCGTAATTTGTCAGCCTGCCGAAGACGACAAAGCCAGCGATTGCTGGCTTTGTGCGTTTAGGGTGCTGGCGTTTATTTGCACGCAATGCCGACCGGCAGCTGCTCGAACCAATCCAAGAATTGCTGTACTGCCGGACCTTTAAAAATACGGCCATGTTGTGGACACATCATCTCAATATCGAGTTGCCGCACGTGACGAAGCCAAACCTGCTTGGCGTGTTCTGATGGCATCCAGCGCTGGTGAAAATACTGCATATGTTTGATATGACTTTGGAAATCATCAACAAACACTGGCGCATCGACAGGCTCAAGCGCCGCGCCAATATCGCCACTAAATAAAATCTTGGCTTTTGCATCATACAAATGAAAATTACCTGATGAATGCAGGTAATGCGCAGGAACTGCCCGAAGCGCCAGCCCAGCTAAGTCGATCTCCATGCCTTCATCTGGGATTGGGACGAATTTAGTCCGCTCCATGCCAAAATGGCGGATAAAGCCTTCCCACAGCCAAGGGCTGAAGAGTTTGGCGTTTTCAAGCACTTGGTCCCAGAGGCCCAGCGATGAAATGATGTCAGGATCTTGATGCGAAGCGAACATTTGTTGCACTTGCTCCAGCGGAACAATCTTCACCAGCGCCTCTAACATCGGCGCAAACAGTTCGATGCCACCAGGGTCTAACAGCAACGCTTGCTGGTGGTTCACCACAAGGTATTGATTGGTATCGATAATACTTTGAGGCTTGCTTGGGTCACGCCCCAGCATAAACCAGCAGTGCTGCTTATTGCGGTACAGTTCGGTAATTTTAATCATGCGATGACAGTTCCTTGAGCTCACGCTGGCAAAAGTCGAGATGGGCCATAATGCCATTGGTATTTTGATCAATCGAACTCGACAGATCGCGCAGTTGCGCTTGATAGGAGTGCAGCTGTGACGCTTCAATCCGCGAGTTGACGGCGATAACTTTCATGGTTTGCATATAGCGACTGAGATCATCGAGCGCTTGTTGTAAATGGCGTCGATACTCTAATGATTGTTCGCGAATGTGCCGCGACATGCTTTGGCTATGCTGCAACGATGTTTGAATCAAACGGCAGTGCTCGGCAGAACCGTCTTGCTGCTGCAACGCATACAGCAAACACGATTCTAATTGATGTTGGCGCCAGCCTTTGACTGCTGTGCGCGAGATATCGGCTGATAGCTGGTTGATATGTTCCGATAGGCGGATAGACCGCTGGGCGAATTCATCGTAAAACTCGGACAAGGTTCGAAGCCCCGCCGCTTCCGTGCCGATGCGATTGGCGATCACCGATAGATTTTTTGCCGCAAGCGACAAGCGCCCGGCATCGCGTCGTGCTTGGTTCAGCCGACCCGCAATATGCGCCGCGATCACGGTTTCAGTGGAATGCTGGTGGCGTTTTGAAGATGCGTGCATACAAGAGCCTGTGGTCAATGTGGCTGCAGTATCGGCCATTTCGAGTGAGGATTGATTGATTTAAATCAGTCCATGACTAATTTAGTAAACCTGAATTTGTCTAAAAAGCAAAAAATGACGGTAAGCGTAACAACAACCACACCTTCCAGCATGGCTGTCGTTCCAATCAATACG
>CAYTIQ010000102.1:0-10787 GCA_964437935.1 uncultured Rheinheimera sp. | reverse complement strand
CCCCCTTCTAGGGGGCCTAAAGCAAAGCCACCTCCTATGGAGGTGGATTTTTACCATCGGTCTTGGTGCCTGCCAGCCATCCGGTATGGACACACTGAGACAGGCACTGTCGCCGTGGCTTTGCATTATTCGATAAAGTACCAATAGCCCAAATTGATAAGGCCTGTCAGCGTCTCTAACCGTTCTGGGCTAGACACAAAGTGCAGCACTTGCTCAGTATTGAGTATCGTGTGCTCGGTCAGCAGTTGCACGGTCACAATCTCAGTTGCAGGCACGCGAATTGTCATGCCATTTATAAACAATTGAATATCTGCATCGGCGTCAGCTTGGTGATACATGCAACGTAAGCCGCCAAGTCGCTGCAATACGGAGCCTTCTTCTAAGTACTCGGCGATTTCATCGGCTTGGTAATGTGGGTCGGGTTCGGTTGCATCAAGTTCATGTTTGGCATGGCTGATGTAGTTACCAAAATAGCTGGCAAGTAACTGAGGATTGTCGACAAGACCGCGCAATAATGTTTGCACCTGCGATAGGTCTTGCTGGGTTATGCGACCGATCTCGGTGCTTGGTGCGCGGCTCGGATCGCTATAACGCTCGCCTTGAATTTCATGCTCAATCAGATAGTCGGCTAAACCGGTCAACAGGTCTTTCTGGGCTGGTGCGCGAAAGCCTACCGAGTAACTCATGCTTTCATCGATAGAGATCCCATCGTGTGGGCATCCTGGTGGGATATAGAGAATATCACCAGGCTCTGTGATCACATCAATGCAATCAACAAAGGGGCTAATTTGCAGTAAGCGAGGGTGAGGGCAGTGTTGCTGTAACGATGCATCGGGCATGCCGACACGCCAATGACGTTTGCCTTTCCCTTGGATGATAAACACGTCGTACTGATCCAAATGCGGGCCGACACCACCACCTGGCGTGGAGTAACTCACCATCAAGTCATCGATGCGCCAATTCGGGATAAAACGAAACGGTTCAATCAGTTGAGCGGCTTCAGGATGCCAATGATCAACCGCTTGGACTAACAGGGTCCAATTGCTTTCACCCCATTCGCTGTATTCTTCAAACGGCCCTGTTTCGAGCATCCATTCGTGGTCATCACGAGCCACAATCCGCGATTCGACGTCGTCTTCTGCGGCTAAGCCGGCCAATTCATCTGGGGTTAGCGGATCTTGAAAATTGGCAAAACCAGCCTTGATGAGCAATGGCTTTTTTTGCCAATACTCGGCCATAAACTGGTCAAGGGTCAGTTCGTTTAAATTTAATTGGTACATATCAGCTCCTTTGAGCCAAAAAGGGTGGCTAAGCCACCCTTTACGCAAAATACACCTAGGTTTAGTTGAGGCTATCAACTAACGCAACAGCGGCACCGATGTAGCTGTCAGGACGGAAGGTTTTCAGTTCAGCTTTGACAGAGTCTGGCAGTTCCAGCGTGTCGATGAATTGATACAGATCAGCTGGCGTGATGCGTTTCCCACGTGTTAACTCTTTCAGTTTCTCGTATGGCTTTTCGATACCGTAACGGCGCATCACCGTTTGCACAGGTTCAGCTAACAATTCCCAGTTGGCATCAAGTTCGTCGAGTAAGTTTTTCTCGTTGACTTCTAGTTTGCTGATGCCTTTTAACGTGGCGTGGTAGGCAATTAAGGTGTAACCAAAACCAACGCCTAAGTTACGAAGCACGGTGGAGTCTGTTAAATCGCGTTGCCAACGAGAGACTGGCAACTTGCTGGCCAGATGTTGGAAAATGGCGTTCGCCACACCCAAGTTCCCTTCGGAGTTTTCAAAGTCGATTGGATTGACTTTATGCGGCATGGTGGATGAACCAATTTCGCCTGCGATGGTTTTTTGTTTGAAATGACCCAAGGCGATGTAACCCCAAACGTCACGATTGAAGTCAATCAGAATGGTGTTAAACCGAGCCACAGCATCAAACAATTCAGCGATGTAATCATGAGGTTCAATTTGCGTGGTGAATGGGTTCCAGGTCAGGCCTAAGCTAGTGACAAAGCTTTTTGAAATCTCATGCCAGTTGAGTTGTGGATAGGCCGACAAATGCGCATTGTAGTTGCCGACGGCGCCGTTGAATTTGCCCAACATCTCAATGGCTGCAATTTGATCACGTTGGCGCTTAAGGCGCACGTAGACGTTTGCCATTTCTTTGCCTAACGTGGTTGGAGACGCCGGCTGACCGTGCGTACGCGCCATCATCGGCACTGTTTTGTAGCGAACAGCTAATTCTTTAATCGCTGTTAACAGTTGATCGCAAAGTGGCAATAACACCTGTTGGCGTGCGTCCGTTAACATCAAACCATGGGATAGGTTATTGATGTCTTCTGAGGTACAGGCAAAGTGGATAAATTCGCTGATCGCCGCTAACTCGGCATTGGCTGCCACTTTTTCCTTTAACAGATATTCCACGGCTTTAACGTCGTGATTGGTGGTGCGTTCGATTTCTTTAACTCGCTCCGCATCTGCCAAGGAGAAGTTATCGACAATGCTATCCAATAGCGCGTTTGCTTCGGCGCTCAACGCAGGTACTTCTGCGATTTCGGCGATAGCGGCCATTTGTTGCAACCAACGGACTTCGACCGTCACGCGGTATTTAATCAGGCCGTATTCACTAAAAATGTCACGCAGTTCTGTGGTGCGGCTACCGTAGCGGCCGTCAACCGGAGAAATGGCGGTTAACGCGTTGAGTTCCATGTCGATTCCTCAAGAAGTTTTAAGTTGCTGTAATACGGCGGAGATTTCTTGCAATAACGCTTTACGGTTGAGCAAGAAATGATAACGACGACCACCCGCTTGGCGCCACAAAACGGCGCCACGGACGGCGGCTAGTAATAAAGCGCGAATTTTTTGCTGGACTGCGGTTTGTTTTAATTGGTCGGGTGAGCCCGCCACCTGAATTCGGTTACCAAGCGGGCTGATGTGCTCCACATAAATATCCGCAATGCTTGCGATTAGCGTGTCGTCAGTAATTTGAAAATGTTGCAGCTGTTGCTGCAGCCGCTCAATGCGCCGGCCAATAGCTTGTTTGACATCTGCATTGGCGCTTAAGGCTTTTTCTAGGATCAACACCGCCATGCCATAACGGGTGATCTCGACGTCTTTGACGCCGATGCCGGTCAGCTGTTGTTGCAAAATTTTATAGCCATTTTGCAAGTTGCGCAGTTGACCACCGTAGATATCGATCGCATCGGTTGGATTTTGCTCGGCGATACTTTGCAAACAAGTCGCAATATCACGTGGTGACGTGATCTCACCGCGAGCAATGGCTTGAACTTGTGAAATTGCTTGGGCGATGGCGGCAAGCGCCATCACTTGAACATGAATAGATGGCTGCATCAGACGATTGCCTCATCAATAATGGCTCCACCTAAACACACTTCGTTTTGGTAGAACACAGCGCTTTGACCTGGAGTAACTGCTTTTTGGGCCTCATCAAACATGATTTCAATGCGATCCGCACCAAGATAACGCAAGGTGCATGGGATGTCGGTTTGACGATAACGGGTTTTAACGGTCAGACGTGTACCATCGGCAGGGCCTTTGCGGTCGACCCAATGCAATTGTGTCGCGGTTAAACCTCGGGAAAATAACTCGGGGTGCTCGCCGCCTTGTACCACAATCAACCTGTTGTTGATGAGATCTTTACGCACGACGTACCAAGGCTCTTCACTGCCAGTTTTGGTACCACCAACACCTAAGCCTTTACGTTGACCTAAGGTGTGATACATCAATCCCTCATGGCGACCGATCACACGGCCATCGAGCGTGCAAATATCACCGGGTTGTGCGGGGAGATACTTTTGCAGGAAATCTTTAAATTTGCGTTCCCCGATAAAACAGATTCCGGTGGAATCTTTTTTGTTATGAGTGATCAAACCCTGTGCTTCGGCAATGGCTCGCACCGCTGGTTTTTCAAGATGCCCCACAGGGAACAGGGTTTGAGCCACATGCTGTTCTGCCAAGGTGTACAAGAAGTAGCTTTGATCTTTATTGGTGTCTAAGCCGCGAAGCAGTTGCCAGTGACCGTCTTCAAAACGTCGTTGTACATAATGGCCAGTGGCAATGTAGTCTGCGCCTAACGCCTCGGCAGCAAATTCTAAAAACGCTTTGAATTTGATTTCTTTATTACACATGATGTCTGGGTTTGGAGTGCGACCGGCTTTGTATTCCGCAAGAAAATACTCAAACACATTGTCCCAGTATTCAGCCGCAAAGTTCACTTTGTGCAATTTGATGCCGAGCGTGTCACAGACCTGTTGTGCGTCTTTTAAATCCTCAGCAGCGGCACAATACTCCGAGTCATCATCTTCTTCCCAGTTCTTCATGAACAGGCCTTCGACCTGGTAACCTTGCTGCTTTAACAAGTAAGCAGAAACGGAAGAATCTACGCCGCCGGACATACCGACGATGACTTTTTTGCTGCTGTTTTCGGACATCGGACTCTCGTTACAGGAAAAACACGGCGGCGGATTGTATCACAATGTTTGAGAAAACGCGTAGCCAGCGCATCGACAAGGTTAAGTGTGGTTTAGTCGATACCAGCAAGCAAAAGCTAGACTCCAGATTGTGCTCTGGTGATTAAGCAAGCGTGACGACGTCCTCGATAAACGACAATGGCAGCATGGCACCTGCTTGATAACGCTGGATCGCATCGACCACCAAAGGGCTGCGAGGTGGTAGTTCATGGGACAACAACTCATCCAGCGTTAACCAATGCAGCCCCAGAATATCAGGGTCCAGAGGTTGATAGGCCAGTGGCAGGGTTTGGGGCTGGAACACAAAGTTGACACGAACATAACGATGCTGGGCCGCTGTTAATAATTGCGACAAGCCAAGCCAGCCTTGAGGGGCAAGAATTAACCCTGTTTCTTCATGCAATTCGCGACACACCGCCGTGTTTAAATCTTCATTTGCCTCGACGTGGCCAGCCGGCTGATTTAAAACGCGTCTGCCAGACACCTTGTCGATTTCTTCAACAAATAAAAATTTTTGCTGATGCACCACAATCGCTGCGACAGTCAAATGCAAAAAACTTCGATCCATTGGCCACCTTTGCTGAAAGAATGTAAGTGGTCAGTCCAGTTTCGGATATCACCGTTGCCTTTGACCATGTAAACTCAGGCTAATTTTTACACCAGAAGCAATGATGCTGGCAATTTGTCTGACCAATTTTGCGAAAAGCAACAGGACTGGCTACAAACAGCTGCATCAGACTGATACACTGCGGCGCCTTTGAAACATCCGTGATTGACTACGGATTTGACGTCATCTTCAAGCAACAGGACATGATATGACCACTGAAAATTCAACCATTATCTGGACCATTACTGACGAAGCGCCTGCGCTGGCGACTTATTCGTTACTGCCTATCGTACAAGCATTTTCAAGTGCAGCAGGTATTTCGGTCGAAACGCGCGATATTTCGTTAGCTGGCCGCATTTTGGCTGTATTTCCTGAATTTTTAACCGATGCGCAACGCCAAGCCGATGATTTAGCAGAATTGGGTGAATTGGCAAACCGTCCGGACGCCAACATCATTAAGTTACCCAACATTTCTGCATCGGTTCCGCAATTAAAAGCGGCCATTAAAGAATTGCAAGACAAAGGCTTTGCCTTACCAGATTACCCTGAAGAACCAAAAACTGACGCGGAAAAAGATGTCAAAGCGCGCTATGACAAAATTAAAGGGTCGGCAGTAAACCCTGTGTTGCGTGAAGGAAACTCGGATCGCCGCGCTCCGTTGTCGGTCAAAAACTACGCCCGTAAGAATCCACATTCGATGGGTGCTTGGTCGAAAGATTCTAAATCACACGTTGCTCACATGAGCCATGGCGATTTTTACGGTTCAGAGCAGTCTGTGACTGTTGCTGACGCTGGTGCTGTGAAAATTCAATTGGTAAAAGCCGACGGCTCTGTGCAAGTGCTGAAAGAGAAGACCAGTTTAAAAGCCGGTGAAGTGATTGATGCAGCCGTGATGAGTAAAGCTGCATTGCGTGACTTTTTAGCTCGCGAAATTGCAGATGCCAAAGCGCAAGGTGTGTTGTTCTCTGTGCATTTAAAAGCCACCATGATGAAGGTATCAGACCCTATCATGTTTGGTCATGTGGTCACTGTATTCTTCAAAGATGTGTTTGAAAAACATGCTGCGACCCTAGCAACCTTGGGTGTTGACGTCAACAACGGTTTTGGTGATTTGCTGAGCAAAATCCAACAGTTACCAGACGCCGAACGTGCGGCTATTGAAGCAGATATCCAGGCGGTCTACGCCAACCAACCAGGTTTGGCGATGGTGAACTCTGATAAAGGTATTACCAATTTAAACGTGCCAAGCGATGTGATCATCGACGCATCGATGCCTGCGGCAATCCGTAGTTCAGGTCAAATGTGGAATGCTCAGGGTAAGTTGCAAGATACCAAGTTCACCATTCCAGATCGTTGTTATGCTGGCGTGTACCAAGAAACGATTAATTTCTGTAAAGCCAATGGTGCTTTTGACCCGCGCACCATGGGTTCAGTCCCAAATGTGGGCTTGATGGCGCAAAAAGCGGAAGAATACGGTTCACACGATAAAACCTTTGAAATTCCAGCCGCTGGCACAGTGCAAGTGGTGGATTTACAAGGTGCGGTACTGATGAGTCATGCGGTTGAAGCTGGTGATATCTGGCGCATGTGCCAAACCAAAGATGCCCCTATCCAAGATTGGGTCAAACTAGCGGTTAACCGTGCCCGTTTGTCAAACACCCCTGCGGTGTTCTGGTTGGACTCAAACCGAGCGCACGATGCACAGATCATTCAAAAAGTGCAAACCTACCTCAAGCAGTACGATTTAACCGGTTTAGATATCCAGATTATGTCGCCTGAAGCCGCCACTCGTTTTAGTTTAGAGCGAATGAAAGCCGGTCAAGACACGATTTCTGTCACAGGCAACGTGCTGCGCGATTACTTAACTGACTTATTCCCAATTCTTGAGTTAGGTACCAGCGCGAAAATGTTGTCAATTGTGCCACTGATGAACGGCGGTGGTTTATTTGAAACAGGCGCAGGTGGTTCAGCACCAAAACATGTTGAACAATTTGTCGAGGAAAACCACTTACGTTGGGATTCACTGGGTGAGTTTTTGGCGCTTGCTGCGTCGTTGGAGCATTTAAGTGTCGTAACAGGCAATGCAAGTGCCAAGGTTCTGGCGGATGCGCTGGATGCTGCGACGGGGTTGTTCTTGGACAACGACAAGTCACCGACACGCAAAGTAGGTCAATTAGACAACCGTGGTAGCCATTTCTACTTGGCTATGTACTGGGCGCAAGCGCTGGCGGCACAAACCGTGGATGCAAGTCTAGCCACACGTTTTGCTCCTGTTGCAAAAGCGATGACGGAACAAGAACAGACCATCGTGCATGAATTAAACAGCGTGCAAGCCCGCGCTGTCGATATCGGTGGTTACTACCGTCCTGACTTTGCTAAAGCCAGTGCCGCGCTGCGTCCAAGTGCAACGTTAAACCAAGCGATTGCATTGCTGTCTTAACAGCGTTGTGATGCTTAAACCAACCGGCGACGACGTTCGCCGGTTTTTTTTTGCTCAAGCCATAAAGCGCGGACGGTGAGGATAAATCGCAGTTTCTGGATGTCGTGTCATCGGCGTTACAAGCGGCGGCATGAGCTGCGGCTAACAGACCAACAAGGCCATGCGAGAAGCGAGGCAATAAACAAATAGTTATGTTGTTTTAGAAAAACAAAAACGGTCTTGACTGTCATGGATGGGGGGAGTCAAAGACCGCTTATGGTGATTGCAGTGCAACGTCAGCTTATTGTGCTTGTTCGTCTTCGGGCACCGAAATATTCACTGCATGTAGGCCTTTCGGACCTTCCGATAATTCGAAGGTAACATCTTGGCCTGCTTTTAGGGTTCGGTATCCATCCATGTTGATAGTAGAGTAGTGTGCGAAGATATCTTCGTCACGACCGTCTTCACGAATAAAACCGAATCCTTTGGCGTTATTGAACCACTTCACTTTACCAGTAGCCATACTACATACTTCCTTCTCTTAGTTAGCTAAAATCTGTATTCTACAACTGAGCTGTACGGCATCAAGCAGCCCCAAAGGTTACTGTAGATAATTTGTGCAGCGAGTCAAGTATTTTAGGGAAGTAAGACCTGTTTAAATCAGTTCAACATCCTTTGATGGATAGATAAGGCGTGGCTATAGTTTATGAGTGGCACTAAATTTGGGCAGGATGGTTCAACGCAGTTCGATGATGTGGCAGAACTTGTACGTCAACGCACTGAGCCTCCAGCCATGTACAAAGTTATTTTGCATAATGATGATTATACGCCGATGGATTTTGTCATCGATGTGTTGACCAAGTTCTTCAATATGCAATACGAAAAAGCCAGTGAAATCATGTTGCAAGTGCATTATCAAGGCTCTGCGGTGTGTGGCATTTTTACCGCAGGTATTGCTGAGACCAAAGTTCATCAGGTGTCTGAATATGCCCGGGAGCATGAGCACCCGTTGTTATGCACGATGGAACGTGCGTAAACAAGGGCAGGGTTAGCAAGGTGAGGAGTCTCGTGCATGTTAAATAAAGATCTTGAATTAACGCTTAATCTTGCGTTTCGTTTTGCTCGTGAGCGTCGTCACGAGTATATGACGGTGGAGCATCTGCTGTTGGCATTGTTGGATAACCCGGCAGCTGGCGATGCGCTTCGAAATTGTGGTGCTGTGCTGGAAAAGTTGCGAACCGATCTCGCATCCTTCATTGATGCGAGCACGCCGGTGATTCCAGACGGCGAGCTGGATCGAGATACCCAGCCGACGCTTGGCTTTCAGCGAGTGCTGCAACGAGCCGTATTCCATGTGCAATCGTCCGGTAAAACGGAAGTCACAGGAGCCAATGTGTTGGTGGCGATTTTTAGCGAACAAGAATCTCAAGCCGTCTACTTATTGAAAAAAGCTGACATCAGTCGCTTAGACATCGTGAATTTCATCAGTCACGGTGTGTCCAAAAACGATAAATCAGAACATTCTGACAAGTCATCGGCCGATGAAAATGGCGAGATGACCATTGAAGATAATAAGTATCTGGAAAATTTTACCTCCAACCTCAACGTACTGGCGAAGAACGGCCAAATCGATCCTTTAGTCGGTCGAGATACTGAATTAGAGCGCACCATTCAAGTGCTTTGCCGCCGTAAGAAAAACAACCCCTTGTTGGTGGGGGAAGCAGGTGTAGGTAAAACAGCGATAGCTGAAGGTCTGGCCTACCGTATCGTGCAGCAGCAAGTCCCCGAAGTGATTGCCAATGCCACTATCTATTCGCTGGATATGGGCGCGCTACTGGCAGGGACCAAGTATCGTGGCGATTTTGAAAAACGCCTGAAGTCGTTGCTCAAAGAGCTCGAACGCGAAAAAGATGCCGTGCTGTTTATTGATGAGATCCATACCGTGATAGGTGCTGGTGCTGCCAGCGGTGGGGTGATGGATGCGTCTAACTTAATTAAACCGTTGTTATCCAGTGGACGGTTACGTTGTATCGGTTCGACCACGTACCAAGAATTCAAATCCATTTTTGAAAAAGACACGGCGCTGGTTCGGCGGTTTCAAAAAATTGATGTCACTGAGCCTAGCGTGGATGACACAACGCAAATCTTGCTTGGCTTAAAAGAGCGTTATGAGCAACATCATGGGGTTCGTTATACACAAAAAGCGCTGCGGGCCGCAGCTGAGCTTTCTGCGAAATATATCAATGAGCGGCATTTACCAGACAAAGCCATTGATGTAATTGATGAAGCCGGCGCGAGCCAGCAGCTTCTGCCAGTATCCAAGCGCAAAAAAGTAATCAATGTGCCTGAAATTGAGCACGTGATTGCGAAAATGGCGCGAATTCCTGAGAAGTCAGTGTCGGCATCAGACAAAGATGTTCTGGCCAATCTCGATCGGAACTTGAAGTTAGTGGTCTTTGGTCAAGAATCGCCTATTGAAGCATTGACGTCGGCAATTCGGTTGTCACGGTCAGGCCTTGGTAATGAGGAAAAACCTATCGGTAGTTTCTTGTTTGCCGGGCCAACTGGCGTTGGTAAAACTGAAGTCACCAAGCAACTTGCTCGCATCATGGGCGTTGAATTACTTCGTTTTGATATGTCTGAGTACATGGAACGCCATGCAGTGTCGCGCCTCATTGGTGCCCCACCGGGTTATGTGGGGTTTGAGCAAGGTGGTTTATTAACGGATGCGGTTTCCAAGCACCCGTACTCGGTGGTGTTACTGGATGAAATTGAAAAAGCCCATTCGGATATCTACAACATCCTGTTGCAGGTGATGGATCATGGCACCTTGACCGATAACAACGGTCGTAAAATCGATTTCAGAAACGTCATTGTGGTGATGACCACCAATGCCGGTGTGCAGGAAACCGTGCGTAAATCGATTGGCTTTAAGCAACAGGACCACAGCCACGACGCATTGGCAGAAATCAATCGAACCTTCAGTCCTGAGTTTCGTAACCGCTTGGACAGTATCATCTGGTTCCAGCATCTAACCCGCGACATCATTTTGCAGATTGTTGATAAGTTTATCTGCGACCTACAGGTGCAGTTAGACAAGAAGCAGGTACAACTGGAAGTCTCAGGCACTGCTCGGCAGTGGCTTGCTGACAAAGGGTATGATCAAGCGATGGGGGCTCGCCCAATGGGGCGTGTGATCCAAGAGCAGCTGAAAAAGCCGCTTGCCAATGAAATTCTGTTTGGCCGGTTGGTGCAAGGCGGTGATGTG
>CAYTIQ010000101.1:0-10955 GCA_964437935.1 uncultured Rheinheimera sp. | reverse complement strand
AAAAGCAGGCCGCTTAAAACGGTCGATGGTGACAACTAGCTTGAAAAACGCCGCAATCAGGCCGTCTCACTATTAGCGTTTAGTATTTTCGCCTACCTACCCCCTGCAGTTGCTTTGTATTTTATTGCATTGTTTACAAAGCACTTTAATGCAAGTAGTAGGCTTGTATGGGCAGTAGGAATTGGATTGATAAACTGTTTCGCTTGGCCCTTCTTCGCTCTTGTACTTGGCTGCTATACACAATTGGATTGCATTTAATGGCTTATAACAAGTTAGTTAATTTCGCTCCGGCCACAAACGACGTGGCCTCCGCTGGACTGGCTACGCTGTGCTGCGGCAGCCCATTAGTAAAGCGTTATGAATCGTAGCAGGACTAAGCATGGATTCGTCTGAGAACTCGACCCAAGATAAACCACATTACATTCTAAGTAGTTTCAATGGACACGAAAAATTATGGATGGCTTACTGGATAAATTTTGTCGTCGTCAATAATGCAGTATCAAACCTAGTTGAATCATTTGTAATTGATAAGAACATAACAATCCAAATTATTGCGTCAATAGTTAGCTTGGCTGTTCTTATATGGGGTATGGTGTCCGTTTGGCGTTGTGCGTTTAATGTTAAAAACCATTATTGGGGTTATATCGCTAGAGTTATGGTCGTCGTAGGGCCAGCATTTGGGCTTTACTATAGTTTGAGTTCATAACAAGCGTCTTAAACAACGCGGCCTGTGGCCGCTGGACTCGCAACAAGTTGCTCGCCTGTGTGGCGGTAGTTATAAACAACATGGAGAATTCTTTTGAATATTAACGCTACGTTATTAGGGACGATCTTCATTTTTTTTGCCTTAACTATGGGAGTAGTTTGTTACTACCTTGGGCGCCGCAAAACTAAAACGCCTTTATTTGCTGGTTTATTAGGTGTTGTTTTATCTTTTTTTCCTCTATTTGCTTTCATTTATGTCATTGTTTTACTGATGAAAAAAGATTTAGTTTCATCATCAGGTGCTGTAAGTGGGTAATGTTGTTTATAACAATCGCAGTCACAGGGACAAAGTTTCCGTTGCGCTCCAACTTCGCCCGTGCTGCGGGTGTTATAACTCCAAATGAATGCCGAGCTAAATAGAAGAGATTTTATACTTGCAATGATCTATGCGTACCTTTTGGTGTTCGCAATAGTCATTCCTTTAGCTGCTGGCTGGTCTGATCAATCGGGGCTATTTGCTGGTTTATTGTTTGGCGGATATTCATTGATTTTTGGGCTGCCTGTTATGTTCGTCACGGCAATCCTTGGGTATCCGTTGTTCAAGCTTATTATCGGAAAACTGAGTTTTGCTTATCTAGCAAATGTACTAATTTCATGCGCTGGTGTTTCGCTAACAATCGCTTTAGTCTCAGCCTTTTGTTTCAGCGTTGTGTTTGGGGAGCGCCATCAGGAGTTTGGCGCGGCACTTATGTTAATAGGCATTCCTACAATAGTCGTAGGCTTTGTATCAGGGTTTATATTTTGGCTTCGTACCAAGTAGGTTATAACAAACTGCTCAAATTCGTTCCGGCCACAAAAAGCGTGGCCTCCACCGGTCTCGCTGATGCTCGCCGTTTAGCGGGGCGTTATGTGTACTATGCGTAAAGTAACTTTTTCCCTTTTGTTTGCTTATGCGTCGCATTCTTATGCGGCGGATATTGTGAAATTCAGTCCCGAAGAAGAAGACTTCGTTCGGGAGATTCACGCGGCTAAAAGGCTATCTAATGAGGCACTGGTAGCAGAAGCTGATGAAGGACTCGCAATAAAAGAATGGCTTCAATGCGAGTTGAAAGATGATGTCATGATGGATGGACTTAGCTTTACTTTGTATAAAGAAAATAAAAGCAAAAGTTTATTTGTCCGTGTTCACAATGGCTTTGATGGTACCTCTAAATTGTACGGTCCGTTCAATAAGTGAACACACATAACAAACGCCAGCACACCGCGCCTGCGGCGCTGGCACGAGCCGCTGCTTTGGTTGTTGGGCATATGAAATTCATCAGTAAGATTGCTGGAATTACGATAGCACTCTTGCTGATGACTGTTGCTTTTTGGGTTGCATCAGACATCAGCCCATATCTCTATACAAAAATTTATGGTGATGCTGGCACGGAAAAACTGTACCAGCTTTACGATATAGCTGATGATAGAGTTCCATTAAACGAAATCATGAAGTTCATAAACGCTAATGGTATTGCGTTTATTCTCCACGAAAAAGATGGCATCATCGAAGCTTACATAGAGCACGCTACAACAAAATCTGAGACTGTTTTGGTATGGCACAAAAACGGGGAGGTTACACATGTTCGGTTTGAACCGGTTATGTAGCAGCCCAACCCTACGTTCAACCCGGACTGCGCAAAAGCGCGCAGCCGGTAAACTTTATGTTAGGCGAAGGCCCCAAACCATGAAACTGTCGCTTGTGTTCATTGTTGCTTTGCTAGTCTCGTTAGATGCATTCGCCACTCGCAATTTAGTGTTGAGTCCTTCGGAAGTAACCTATAAGTACGAAGGCGGCTACACTCTCACCATAAAGACAACGCAAGATGGGACAAAACTTACTCTCGTTGAGATTTCCAATGGCCGCGAAGTAGTTTCCGTTCCACAAAAGGAACTGGAGTCAGTTGATAGGCCAGTGTTAAACAATGTCAGTGTTTCCGGTGGCGCAGCGGGAAGTGACAACATCGAAGTTCCGAGTGGCGTCACCATCGGATACGGTGCATATCAGTGCTACAGCGGTAAATGCCCAAAGGAAATAATATTTTTCTTTGAAGGTGGGAAGTATCTTAAATCGATGAAGCTGACCAACAAAAATTGGTAAAACCAGCAGCTTAGTCTCAAAGTCAAAGTGCAACATACCGATGCAAAAATCGCTTAATCCTTCAATCAAGCGGACCGCCACAAGCTGCGCTTGTGGTTCCCTCCGCGCTTCGCGCTACGGCGTCCGCTTACTTCCACGTTGGTTTGATATGGATTTATTGGCAATTAATTCGATGGTGTTAGCTCTTGAATGCGGAGCTTTAACAAAAAGTGATGCAATATCATGGGCTGACGCAATTATTCAGCAACAAGATGTTCCTGATGAGCGATTGTTTGACGTTGCTTTGTCCAAAAGTATTTATGACGTGATATCGCATCTAAAAAAATTTGGCGAATACGATAACGCTTCTGAGGTATCGAAACGTGCGTTTACCCTGTTTGCGAAGGGGTTGGAAGACGATAAAACAACATACGAGATGGTAACGCGCAAACTTTACGATATGGCTTTCACAAATTTTATACCGTCAAAAGATGTGGTTGGCCTGATGATGTGTTTTTGGGATGAACTTAATGACGCAAAACTCGGTATTTATGGCGACATTAAAACAGTAAAAAATGAATGCTTAGAGTTCTTATATAAGCACGGAAGCTAACAAACCACGTTAGCCGCTCAACGCGTTCGCTGGGACAAAAACACATGGGCTGTCTCGCTTCGCCCGCATTTTAGCCCATGTGTTTTTGCCCCTAAGTAGGCTGTGAGGCGCCAGCATGAAGTACGCAGATGGAACAGACATAAAGCCCGGAGACGTCGTTCAGATTAGTGCGCAGTCCTTAGGCCGCGTTCTTGCCTCGATGGACACGAGCGAGTACTTGCCAGGCGAGGATTGCTGGGCGTATCTGGGGACTGGCATCATGGTAGACACCGATTTCGGCGGCCTGGTGCATTACACAGAGGAAACGGCCGATGATTTTGTGCTCGTGCAGCGCGGGGCGGTCGCCTCATAATTCTTTCAAACCGCTGCAGCTTCGCGGCACGGCGTCATTCTGGCGTTAGGTGTTCAATGTATACAGCATTCGTTATAGGGTTAGTTGTTGGGTGCATAGCGGTCATCTTCGCTCGTTCGAAGCATAAACGAAAAACGCAGCAAAAAGTCGTCGAGGGCTATGTGACTGATATCTTTTCCAGGCAAAGCTATCGCCCTGAAGTGCGGGCAGGGTACACCTACGGAATAGCATCTTTCACTCTTAGGTTCAGATCCGATGACGAGAAAGAGCACGCAATAGCTAATGGCTTCACTGAGCAATTTGTGCGAAAAGTTCAGGCGCTCTGTGGAAATCTTCAGGCAAGGAACGAAGCGTTTGATGCTGAACGCGCTGTCGCTATCTACTTGGCAGAAGACGAACAACGCTGGGCAGAAAAAGCTTCGGCCTACAGAATAAAGTTAGAGAAATGAGAGTCGCACCTAACAAAGCCATCAAAACGGACGCCAGAGACTCCGCGCTTGTTGCGGCTGGCTTCACCATGTTATGTGCAAGAGGCGATGCACTCTGCTGCCGTTTATGGCGACGATAAAGAACAAGAGGCAGATCCAAGTGAGTAAAACCCTGATCATCGTTGGCTGTTTAGTTCTTTTATATGCGGTTGCAGGCTTCGCGGTAGACTTCTTACCAGTTGATGCGTTTCAAGCGTCAGCTAATGATTCTTACGTAAAAATTGTGCCTGATGAAAGCTCATTTCATTGGGCTCAATTTCGGTCACCTGCTTTAGTTGTTGGGGCCATATTGGTTGTCATTGGCAACTTTGTCGGTGGTAAAAATTAGCTTGTTGTATAACAAGGCACATCACTCGTGCCCTTCGGCTACTGGGCTGCCAAACCGTGAGCGGTATGCCCCCGTGCTCACGACGTTAGCTTTATGGAGTAATTCGATCTGCATCGTATATGGAAACTAGAAAAAGGCAGCCCATTGCTTAGGGCGTTTGTGTGGCAATATTTGCCACAAAGGCAACTTAGAACTTTGATTCACAGGTTTGCTACCAAAGAAGCTGCAAAGTTAAAGCTTGGCAGCCCTGAGTTTTATGTTTGGCGTTTGCGTAGACTCAAAGCCGTTGCAGTTTTCGAGAAACGATTTGGCGGCGTACCAGCTATTTTCAAAATGCGTAAAATGACCGTTCTAAAGTCATATTACATAAATAACGGCGTTTACTTGTGGCCAACATCAACATTTATTACCACAAACTAAACAAAGCTAACCATCCGCGTCATCCGGTGCTTTGGGCCACTGCAACGCGAACTAGTTTGCGCTCATGCGTGGGTAGATAAGTGTGGTTTGGATTCAACTATGCATATAACCAAAGACGAACTCATAGCTATTTTAAGTCGCTGTAACTCAACGACTGAAGGACCTTGGGTCTCATGCGTTGAAGGGCGCGATCACACTTCGGGATCAGATTCTATAATGACAGCAAAAGGTGATATCGAATTAATCGGAGCAACGGTCGCTGATCAGGATTTCATCGCTGCGGCTAAGACAGATATTCCGCGGTTAGTATCAATAATTACAAATCATTATGGCTGGGCGTTGTAGTGATCGTACTTAACAACCGCCAACACACCGCGCCTTTGGCGCTGGACTCGCAACAAGTGACGCGCCGTTGAGGCGTGCGTTAGGTGCTTATGAAATTATTTACCTATATAGCTGCATTCTGCATGTTTATAAGTGGTGTGGCCAATGCCGTTGAATTGTTTGATAGAGATGTGGCTAACGAAAAACTATCGCCAATTCTGACAGTATTAAAAGAGGGCATCAAAAAGCATGATGTGTCTATTTTCGAAAAGTATGTACTCTTTCCATTAAACATTAGCTACGAAGAGCAATATGTTGCAGCCGATGGCACAGTGAAACTGAGAACTGAAAAAATTCAAACGGCTAGTGAATTGCAACAACGGTTTGATGATGTTTTTACGCCCACAGTCGTAAGATTAATTGACTGCATGACACCTGAAAAAATGATGTATAACAAATACAAAGGCTTTGCTGCTGCTTCTGGTGGGATTTGGTTTTTAGATGTGTTCTCAAAAGATTCACAAGAGCGTATGTTTGTACTTGCAAGTATCTCAATAAACAAAACTGCCACTGAAAATTGGATAAGGTTAAATTGCGAAGAAGCATCTAACAAGGTAATTCATCCGACGTCAAAGAGTGATGCTGCTGATTAAATAGTTGTACATGGCATTAAGGGACATTTAGGTTCAATGATTACAATTGATTTAAATATTGATTTAAAATTTGTTTTATTTTTAATTGTCGCTTTATCAGGTTGCTACTTTTTATATCTGGCTTTAAAAGAAACATTGTTTGGTAACGTACCATCAAGTCCTGCTGCTATTGGAAGAGCTTTAGGCATAATTATACTAGGGCAGTTAGTATCTTTTTATATCATTTGGTATTTTTGTTATGTCTTGGCGTTTTTAGGTTTTAATTTCCAAGATCCAGATTTTAGTATTGTTCACTCTATTGTAAGTGTTTTATTTGTTGTGATGGCTGGTTTAATATCTGTTCGTACATTTGAAGAAACTAAGTCTATGAACATTAAAATTGTGTGTGTAATAGGCTTGATACCTCAAGTATTGATAACTTTTTTAAATTTAACATCTACAAACATTGCTTTATATTTATTCATCCCGTGTATTTTACTAGGCGGATATTTGAGTAAATATATGCCAAACGAGTCGCTTAATCGTAACAAATAAAATTTAGCCCCTTGCTGATTGTTGTCAACTTAAATAGTTACCTTTCAGCGTGGTGATATATACCAAATCGATATCGACAACCTTTCAAATTATGTATAAGGGAACGCCATGTTGCGCATTCTTTTTGTGTGTTCACAAAACCGACTGCGAAGCCCAACGGCGGAGCAGGTTTTTTCGCAATACGATGGTATTGAATGTTGGTCTGCGGGCGTACATGATTCCGCTGATGTGCCTCTGGCACCCGATATGATCCAGTGGGCTGATATCATTTTTGTTATGGAAAGAAGGCATCAAACAAAGATCTCAAAAAAGTTTAGCAAGCATCTCCATGGAAAACGTCTTGTTGTGCTTGGGATCCCCGATATTTACGAGTACATGGATCCCACGTTAATTCAGATACTTGAGTTGAAGGTTCCGCCACTTCTACGTGGACGAATATCAAGTTGAAAGGTTGTGACTTCGGCCTCTTGAAATGGCGCAGCAACAATTGAATTTCGTATTTCAGGTCATAGGGTAACTAATGAATCGAATCCCTGCGCTTCTGGCATTGGTGATTGTTATCGTGTTGGGGCTTGCGTCCAGAGCATATCCATGGCTATTTCCGGCGGTTTTTGAAAAGTATCCAGGGGATGCACTGTGGGCGATGGCGGTGTATCTTGGGCTTAAAATCCTAGCGTCACCAAGTGCCCCTTTGCGGCTTGGTGTCGCGGCTCTGAGCCTATCTTTTGTCGTCGAGTGGTCTCAGCTTTATCATGTCGCTTGGCTTGATGCGATGAGAAGTCATTTTATCGGCCATCTATTTTTAGGTTCAACATTTAACGTCATTGATTTATTCGCGTATTCGGTCGGTATCGCGCTGATTGTTTCAATGGATTATTTGTATATAAAATGTTGCCGTTGTCAGGTTCGCCTTGATTGAAACTTCAGTCTGACGTTTCAATCAGCACAGCAACACACTGTATGGCCTTTTGTGATCGCGCGGCGCATATAAAGCCGATGTGGGGCATACCAAGATTTTTGTAAGCTGTGTTTTTTTCCCCAGCAAAATGGAGTCATAGCCAGCGGCAACGGGCGGAATTTGGCCCTGTCGGCTTGGTGAGTTGCCATGCTTTCGCACTGTGTTGGCAGCACCGGTATCTCCCCGTTCTATCGGGGCGCGGTTTAAGATTTTTTCATAACAAAAGAGGGAACTATGGTACGTCAGTGGGTGTTACCGATTTTTTTGGTATTGGTTTCGATAGGGTCAGTGGCCAAGGATAAAGTCCAGATCGACCCTAATTTCATGGTGGTATTACGGGAAGTGAATGGCGCGAATAAAGAAGACTTTGGTTATAAACAAATTCCTCCAAGCTCTGTAACTTTACCAAATGGTGAGTCTATTTTAATGAGTGGTGCTTGGTATGACATGCTCGGGGATATGCATATTCGTTTTGTCACGGATAGCGACCTGACCATGACCAACCTTAGTGAAGAGGAATTTGCCGCGCTTGGCTTGACCCCAGAGCAGGCGGTGGACATTGCCGTGGCGAATATCAAGCACCGCTATGGCGAGCCGAAGGTGGCGCAGTGGCAAGACGGCATTATGTTAGTCGGTGGCGATTCTGCCGACGTTAATAGCAGCTATTTCCTAGACTTTGCGCTGTGGCAGGGGTTATTAAAAAAACACCCTGAGGGCTTAGTGGTTGGTGTGCCGATGCGTGGCGGCTTGATGTTCGCGCCACTTTCTGACAAGCATGCCGTGGAATCGATGCAGCGCGACATTCACGGGTTGTTTGAGGCCGCAGGTCGGGAGCGGGTGTCGTCGGCGTTGTATCTGTTTCGTGACAACACATGGAGTGTGTTCCAACAGGCTGCGCCAGCCAAATAAGGTGTAGTAAGGGGGAGGGAATCAACGACGCTGTGCCGTTGATTTCTCCGTTTATTTCTCAGCTGCAATCTAAATCTAAGTGGGGGCGTGTTGATGACCGATTTCCAAGTCCAGCGATTGGATCACATCGTGCTTCGAGTGCGTCACTTCGAACGCAGCCTAGCGTTTTACCAACAGGTGTTGGGGTGCACCATCAGCCGTGAGCGGCCAGATTTAGGCCTTGTGCACTTGCGCCTTGGCGCGTCGATGCTGGATTTGATCCGTCTTGATGGCCCGCTAGGCTTGCGCGGTGGCGATGGTTTGCATCCAAACAATCATAATCTGGACCATCTATGCGTGCGCATCGAGCCGTTTGATGAGGTGTCGCTGTTGGCGTTTTTGGCCAGTCATCAAGTCGAAGTACTTGGGCCGGCCAGTATCAATTATGGCGCCGAAGGCGAGGGCTGGTCGGTGTATATCAAAGATCCGGACGGCAATGTGGTCGAGTTGAAAGGGCCGGCGCTAGCACGGTGAATTCTTCTTGCATGGTCTTTCATGGCCTTTGAATGTCGGATGGTGCGGCTACCTCTGTGCTGATTGTCGTTGTCATCGGCCAATGTGCTTGAATTCGCTAAGGTTTGGTCATCCGCATTGGCTATGGCACACTTAGCGTTTTTCTCTTCGAGTCTTAACAGGAGTTTTGCATGACCATTTGGGTTGATGCCGACGCATGCCCCGTCCCCATCCGAGACATGTTATGCCGCGCCGCCGAGCGCGCGCAGGTGCTAACAGTGTTTGTTGCCAATTCGCCACTGCGCCTGCCGCCATCGAAGTTTTTGCAAATGAAAACGGTGCCGCGTGGTTTTGACGTTGCCGACAATGAAATTGTCGCGCTGGTGCAAGCCGGCGATTTAGTGGTAACACAAGACATTCCGCTAGCGTTTGAAGTAATTGAAAAAGGCGCGCAAGCAGTCGGTCCACGCGGCGAAGCGCATGATAAAGACAACATCAAACAACGCTTAACCATGCGCGACTTTTTCGAAACATTACGCGCTAGCGGCGTTCAAACGTCCGGCCCTTCGGCGTTATCACCCGCCGATAAACAAAAGTTTGCAGCGATGCTCGATAAATATTTGCAGCAACGGCGCGGGTAAACTTTTGACGTATCAAGCCCCTAAAAATGGGTAGGCTGTTTGGTTTTTAAATTGCAGTAAAAGCTCCAGGGTAAACATTGGCACTAAAGATCTGCCATTGCTGCTTTTGCTGATGGCAGATGTATAAGGTGCGAAAATCAATGTTTGCGTCGGCGAGGGACACGCGCCACGCGACGTGCACGCATGCCTGTGTATCGCTGAGTGTGTTGATAGCGACAATCTGAAATTGCACCAGCGATACACCTAATTGCTGTAACTGCACGCAGTTGGCTGCGAACTTGGCGTAAAGCGAGTTGTAGTCTTGAAACACCTGTGTACCATCCGCATCGACAATAGCGCAGGGCAGGCGATACAACTTTGCGATCATGTTCGCATCTAATGCCAAGAATGCGGCGCTGTAGTCATTCAATAAGGATGTAAGCGCCGTTGCGCTGGGATGTTGTTGCGGTAAGGGCTGCAAAAAACGGGGTCCTTCGAGTCTGTTGTACGATAGCCTTAGAAAAACTCGTTACAAATCAATGTTTGATAAATATTTCTCAAATGATAGCTTGATGTTAACTGCTGTGAAGAATTGTGTCTACCCAGGTGTTCTTACCTGATGTCGTCCAGCAAGTCTTTTAGCGGTGAGGTCGGTCTCGTTAAGCGAAGCTGTGTAACGTTGAACTGGCTAAGTTTTAACTTTCTCAACATCAAGGACGTTTCCTATGAAGTTATCCGCAGTTTCAAGCCTAGTTTGCAGTACGCTGTTTTTTGCTGGCATGTTAAGTGCCACGCCAACCTCGCAGTCAGCCGATGATATTGAACAACAGATCGAGCAAAGCCTTGAGGTGAATGAT
The DNA here is from genome assembly GCA_964437935.1 of uncultured Rheinheimera sp. Taxonomy (GTDB): domain Bacteria; phylum Pseudomonadota; class Gammaproteobacteria; order Enterobacterales; family Alteromonadaceae; genus Pararheinheimera. Next base: position 583 of record CAYTIQ010000101.1, on the reverse strand, counting down.
CCGAGTTTGCCTTGCAATATTTATCCAATATGCCCTGAATCACAACCAGAGCCTCCGGTGGAGGTGCAACAGATGAGTGATCCAATGCCTGGTCGTTGCAACGATTTTCCTATGTGCGACCCAATCTAGAGAGTCAGAACATTGGTTCCTATGGTGATCACCCATAAACAAAAAGCCCCGCAGTTGCGGGGCTTTTCTTTAAGAAACAGCTAATTAGTTTTTAGCAGCTTTCTTTTCTTTTTCTTTCGCGATAACCGCGTCAGCTACGTTTGATGGACATGGAGCGTAGTGGTCGAATTCCATAGAGAATTGGCCACGGCCTGATGTCATTGTACGCAGTGTAGAGATATAACCGAACATCTCTGACAGCGGCACTGTCGCCTTGATACGTACGCCAGTTGCGCCTGACTCTTGACCAGAGATCATACCGCGACGACGGTTCAAGTCACCGATCACGTCACCAACGTGGTCTTCTGGAGTGAAGACGTCGACTTTCATGATTGGTTCTAACAGTTGTGGACCAGCTTTTGGCATTGATTGACGGAATGCGCCTTTTGCAGCGATTTCGAATGCGATAGCTGAT
>CAYTIQ010000100.1:0-11355 GCA_964437935.1 uncultured Rheinheimera sp. | reverse complement strand
CTCTATTAGATCAAAGGCCTGGATCTACGTCCAGACCTTTGTCAGCAGTCTGAAAAAAACCGCCTAGGCGGTTTTTTTGTTCTTGCGAATTGCAACGACAGCACAGGGATAAAGCAGGGTTGGCTACACGCGCCGCGTGAACAGCTTACGGCGAAATCTGTACTAGCTCAGACTTAATCCGTCTGAGTTTGCAATTCCATGCCTAGATTGGTCACGCCTTGCTCTTGTACCCAGTGTTTCAGCTGTTTGATTTCGTCACGGCCAAACTCTTTAAACGTGCGAATCAATTCAATGAGTTCAGCCAAGCACGCCATCTCATATTCCATCAACTCATGCTCTCGCACGCGTTTTTTCAGCTCAGCTTCGCTGGTGATGCTTTCATCTTCGGTCTGGTATTCAATTAACCGAGCGACAGATGCCTGTGAAATTTTCGCCACATGGATAAACTCGCCACTATCTTGCTCGCGAATACCATTGAGCATCATATCCAATGCAGTGATCGCATCAACAGCCGGATACACCCCAAACATATCAAAATGGCTAATTTCAGGGGTGGCTAGCTCAAGCTCTTCTTGCAAGCGCTCAAAGTTGATTTTTGCGCGCTTAACTTGCAACCACTCCCACGCCATGTCCAAGGTATGGCGCACTAACGTGGCATCCCCTGTTTGGGTGACTTCGGCAAACAGCTGATAGTTGGGGATCATGCGCTCCAACAAGGTAGCCGCCAGTGCCGCTTGTTGATAAAAACTTAATTCGCGCATTAATTGGAAATTGTTCGCTTTGCTCATGCAGGTCGATTCATCGCAAAAAAAAAGCCATGATACACAAGGCCTCGCAACCTGACTAGCAAGTCATGGCTTGGGTTGTTGTTGCAGGTAGTCGAATTTCAGCTTAGCTTCCAACAGTTGTTGGCGATGATGCTCCGCTTGTTCATCCAGCTGTTGTTGTTGGTGTTGCACCTGCTGACGCAACTGACGAATGGTTTCACGCGACAAATCGCCGTCGGCCTGCAAACGTTCTTCCAATGCCTGCACCCGTGTTTGTGCCCGAAACAGCTGACTTTCCAGTTTATGCTGCAGCTGCTGCCATTGTTGCTGTTCGTGTTGCAGACCCGCCACTTGCTCTAAGGTTCGGTCCAGCAGGCGGTCTTTTTGCTCGTCATGCAATTGCACCCCTTGCACATCATGCAGTTCACGCGTTAATTGCTGATTTTGCGCTTCCAGTTGCTGCAGGTGCTGCAGTTGCGCTGCGATTTGTTGTTGCAGGCGCAGGTCTTGTTCGGTGATCTCCGCGAGTTGCTTGGCCATGGCTGAAATTTGTGCTTCATAACTGGGGCGCTGAGCGTTTAACTCTGACTCGAGGTGTTGCACCTGACGTTCTGCCGCTTCACGCAACTGACGTTCCGAGGCCGCGCGCACCTCTAACTCTTGCAGCTGTTGCTGGGCTTGTCCCAGCGCTTGTCTAAGCTGCAGCAAGCGTTCATCAACACTGCGTTCAACATCTTGTTCTAATTGCAAATTGCGCTGCAGTTGCAGCCGATATTCATCTTGGCTGGCTCGCAATTGATCCGCCATCCGCGCTAAAGCCTGCAAGGCTTCATCTTTGTCCGATGTGGCTTGTTGTGCCAGCTGTTCCAACCGCTGTTGCTCAACTTTTAACTTCTCTAGCTGCAACAACACCGGCAAGTCCGGCGGCATTTGGTTAGAACTTAATAAATCAGACAATTCATCCAGCCAATGCACTTGCTGCTGGCGCAACAGCAGCATCGACTGACGAGAAAATTCAGCTTGTTGTTGCTCTAACAATGCCGAGAGCGCCAACGACCAAGGTTTGGACATAGGTTACTGCTTCCAATGGAAATAATGCCCAACCCCATTGAGAAACATCTGCACAGAAATGATCACCAAAATCATCCCCATCAAACGCTCCATTGCGGTCAGACCACGTTCGCCCAGAATACGATGGAACAACGGGGCAAACAATAAAATTGCACTACTGATAGTCCAAGCGCCCAACAAGGCCAAGGTCCAATCCACCATCTGACCGGGCTGTTGATTGGCCAGTAAAATCAGCGCCGCTAAAATGGACGGGCCAGCGATCATCGGCACCGCCAACGGGAATAAAAATGGCTCTTCGCCCTCTTTTAGCCCCGCAACGCCACCTTCTTGTGGAAAAATCATCCGTAATGCAATCAAAAATAAGATGATACCGCCGGCAATCGACACCGCTTCTTCGTTGACGCCCAGGACGCGTAAAAAGGATTGGCCGCCATATAAAAACAACAGCAGCACCACCAATGACAACAGTAACTCGCGGATCAGCACCTTGTTCCGACGATGCTCTGGCAAATTACGTAAAATCGCCACCACAATCGGTAAGTTCCCTAGCGGGTCCATGATTAAAAACAGCGTGAGCATGGCGCTCCACAGATCTACCGCCATGGTGCTCTCCATCCTTCAAAAATTAGGTGTAAGATGACTATGATAGTGGCTTTTGCCGCCTTTCATTGCAAGAGGAGTTCTGCCTGATGATGACCGTGACAACCCCGGCGCTGTTATTCCCCGCCATCTCATTGTTGCTGTTGGCTTACACCAACCGTTTTTTGGTCTTGGCGCAATTGATTCGACAGCTCAACAATCGCGAAGGCGATCAAGTCCGTGATCTGGCAAAACGGCAAATATTTAATTTGCGGCAACGTATAGTGCTGATCCGCTCGATGCAACGCTGGGGCGTGATTAGCTTTTTGCTGTGCACCGGGTCGATGTTTTGTCTGTTCATGACGTGGGACTTGGCTGGACAATGGATGTTTGGGTTAAGTCTTGCCAGTTTGGCGCTTAGCTTGGCGGTGTCGTTGTACGAAATTCAAATCTCCTGTAACGCGATTAATATCGAGCTGGAATCTATAGAAAATCGTTGATTTTACGATGGATTGCTAACGGAATGCGCTCAGCACTTGCAGCTAAGTACAGGCATTTTTTACCAGCTGCTGCTACAGTCAAAGGGATGTGTTTAACCAATGGCTGTCGTTTATGTCCAATCATGAGTTTTTGTTTAGCCAAGAAGAGCAATCGCCGCTTTTTACCACCGAGGATGAACCTGCAGAGTCTATTGCAGTCCCTTGGCGGGTCTTGATTGTTGATGATGACGAAAGCATCCATCAAATAACCAACCTGGTGTTGCGAGGCTTTGAATTCGAGCATCGGCCATTGGAGTTACTGCATGCATATTCAGCACGGGAAGCGCGGCAAATTCTAAGCAGTACTGCCGATGTCGCGTTGGCGATTGTCGATGTGGTGATGGAATCGAATAATGCTGGCTTGGAATTGGTCAAAGCCATCCGCACCGAATTGGCCATGATGCAGATCCGTTTGATCTTACGTACTGGCCAACCAGGGGAAGCGCCGGAAGAAAGTGTGATCCGAGATTACGACATCAACGATTACAAGAACAAAACCGAAGTCACCGCCATCAAACTGAAAACCTTGTTGTATTCAGCCCTGCGTTCCTATCGCGATATTTGCATCATCGATAACAACAAAAAAGGCTTAGAGAAAATCATTGCATCGACGGTGAGTTTTTTAGAATGCGAAAGTTTGACCGAATTTGCGTCGAATATCTTGGGGCAAGCCGCCAATTTATTAGGCATGGAGCATTCGAAAATCTATTGTTGTGCTGCAACAGGCGACCCTAAACGCAGTGATTTGGCGTTGGATATCATCGCCGCCAGTGGACAAGGTGCAAGCCCCACCGAGGATTTGCCAGCGCACGTCAGCGCTAAACTGCTCAAAGCACACCAATTAAAACGTTCTTACCAAGGCGACGATTATTTTGTCGGATACTTCACCACTAGCCGCGGCTTAGAGAACCTGCTGTATGTTAGTAAAGACTCGAAGTTCGACCAAGTCGACCATCATCTGCTGCAGTATTTTGCCAGTAACATTGCCGTGGCTTACGAAAATGTTCGGCTGCGTGAAATTATTAAAGAAAGCCAACGGGAGCTGTCGTACATCTTGGGGGAGGCGGTTGAAAAACGCTCGAAAGAAACCGGCAGCCACGTCAAACGTGTCGCCAATTACAGCTTCTTATTAGCCACGAAATATGGCTTACCTAATTACGAAGCTGAAAAAATCAAACTGGCATCGCCGCTTCATGACGTTGGGAAAATTGCCATTCCCGACCAAATTCTGAATAAACCAGGAAAACACACGCCCGACGAATGGGCCATTATGAAAACCCATGCCGAAGTGGGTTACCAGATCCTGCAAAACTCGCAAAATGAAATCTTGCAACAAGGCGCCGTGATCGCCCATGAGCATCATGAACGTTGGGACGGCTTAGGTTACCCGCGCGGTTTAAAAGGCGAAGAAATTGATATCGCCGGCCGCATCACCGCATTGGCGGATGTGTTTGATGCCTTAGCCAGCGAACGCTGCTACAAGCCTGCCTGGCCCATGCCTAAAGTTATCAATTACTTACATGAGCAAAAGGGCCAACAATTTGACCCGATGCTTACCGATATTTTATTGGCGCACTTGGACGAGTTTTTAGCGATCCGCGACGCCTACCCCGACACAGACCCTGATTTTACGGCACTGGTGGACTTACCGGAGTCTGTTCGAACTCTGTGATGAAGGCCTGGCAGTTGGCGTTGGCATTGGTCTGCTGGATCGCGAGCGTCAATTGCCCCACTTCAAGCCCAAACTTGTGCAAGGTCGAACGGTTAATCAGTTTGTCTGGGGCGACTAAATACATCCAATCATCCACCTCCACATCAATAGCTCCATCGGTTTGCGGGATGCGCAAGGTATAGGCAAATTGCATGCTATTGCCGGCAATTTGCCCCGTCGCTTGCCCCACCACATCACCGGCGGTGCCGACAATACCGCCAGCGTCATCGACCTGCAGTTGCCAGTGTCGTTTATCCGTTCGGCCATCGCTGAATTGAAAAATTTCGTACAAATCGCCTTGGTTTTGCTGCCAAACGCCACATAAGCGCGCTGTAAAATGCAGATTTTGCTTCCCTTGCCAATTCTGCATCACGCCATAGGCGTCGGCCTCACCACGGAAAAATTGCCGCACGTCCAATTGCGGATTGAATAGTTGATAATCTTGCACCGACTGACTGCAGGCTGTTAACGTAAAAATTACAATTGCTACACCTAACACTTTTTGCATGTGATCTGATACTCTGTAAAAAAACTCTGTTGGATGGTACGGATGCTGTCGTCAAATCGATCTACCCTCCACCTTCGCTTTCACCTCAGAAACACATTGCAAAGGACCGCGTATGATCAAGCGCTTGCCCGCCATCGTTGCTGCTTTAGGGGTTGTGACCGCCACTGCTTATTGGTTTAGCCAACAACCAACGTCGCCCGCTAAAGCACCAACCCAAGCCACTACACCCGCGCCAACGGCGAGTGAGCCCACAGCTAAAACTCTGAATTTAGAAAGTATTTTGCTAGAGCATCCGCTTGGCCAAGTGCCCGCGCAAGCCAGCTTGACCTACCGTTTTAATGAGGCTGTTGTGCCCTTGAGTCAACTGGGCAAAACCGCCGATGGGCTGCTACAAACCTCCCCAGAGAAGCTGTTCACGAGCGTCTGGCTTGATCAATCAACCTTACAACTAACCCCAATCAGCGCCTTGCCATCTGGCCAGCATGTGCAGTTCACCTTGCTCGGTAAAGCGCTAAGCGAATTCGGCTTAATTAAATCTGCCGAGGATTTTCACAGTTCGATTGATGTCACTCAGCAACGATTGTCGCTAAAAGAGTTGGGGTTTACTGTAGATCAAGATGTCGTGAGTTATGGCTTGGAAGTCTATGCCGATGATGATGTCAGCGAGGAACAACTCAAACAGTTACTGGTGCTTGACCAAAGCACTGCCAAAGATGCCAGTCTGTATTTTGGCCAAGTCTCGCCCAAACGCTGGAACGTGTCGGTGATAGGTTTAAGTCGCGGTCCAGGCAGTTTTAGGCTTCGTTGGAAACATCAACTGCAAGACACCGCCTTTGCCGCCGAACGGGTATTGCAGCTGCCGATGCCTGATGTGTTATCTGTGTTGTCGACGCGCTTTAATGACCAAGATGGCCAACGTTTTGAGATCCGGTTTAGTCAACCGCTGGCCAGCCAAGAGTTAGCCGGCTTGGTCAAACTGAATGATAAAAATGCCCGCGCCCGCATCAATGGCAATGAATTAGAAATTTTCCCTGACCGCAAACTCAGCGGCAATGTGTCGGTGTGGATAGCGCCCACCGTCAAAGCTGCGACCGGTGAAAGTTTAGGTAGCCCCTATCAACATTCGCTCCAAGTCAGCTCGATGCTCCCTGCCGTCAAATTTATCGGCAGTGGCAGCATCATGCCACGCGGTGAACGACTGTTAGTGCCGATTGAAGCAACCAATATCAATGCCATTCAATTGCGGGTCTTTCAGATTTTCCCAGACAACATTCCACAGCTGTTGCAAAACAGCGATGACAACTTTGGTACTTGGCGCAGTGAGGATGTCGGACGTTATTTATCAGAACGCAGCATACCACTCTCGGGCGCCGAGCGTGACAAAACCGATGTTTATCAATTAGATGTGACTGACTTAGTCGGTAAATATCGCGGCAGTATCTTCCGTCTTGAGGCGCGAATTTTACCCGAACAAAGCCTGTATCCTTGCGATGTGAAATTACAAAACGAGCCACTGGTGCCGTTGAACCGTCTGAATAACGAGGGTTATTACAAGCAAAGCGAGATCCCAGAACGGTTGTGGTCGTTTTACCGCAGCCGCGGCGATTATGAGTGGTCTGAACGCGATAATCCCTGTAAACCGACGTTTTACAACAACAACCGCGACACGGTAAAAACCATTATCGCCTCCAATATCGGCATTATTGCCAAAGCCGGCAAAGATGGGCTGTTGCATGTGTTCACCACCGCGTTAGACCAAGGACAGCCCATGGCGGATGTCACCGTCACCGCTTACAACTATCAGCAGCAACCGATTGGTTCAGCCCAGACCGACTCTCAAGGCATGGCGACCTTAAAGCCAGAAGGCGAAAGCTTTTTTCTAAAGGCTGACAAAGACGGTGATACTGGCTATTTGAAAGTCGTTGGCAACAGCTCTCTACCGACAAACCAGTTCGACACTGGCGGCAGTAGTAGCAACAGTGGGGTGAAAGCCTTTTTCTACGCCGAGCGCAATGTCTGGCGGCCAGGCGATGCAATTTATCTCAATCTGATCCTGCAAGACAAAGCCGAGCAAATTCCCGCGGATTTCCCCGTCACTGTGGACTTTTTCTCGCCGCAAGGGCAGAAGGTATCCAGTGTCACTGCGCGGCCTGTTGGCGCTGGGTTTTATCGCTTTGATTTAAGTACCAGCCCAGAAGCGGCAACCGGCAACTACACCGCAGTAGCCAAAGTCGCTGATAACTACTCCGATACAGTACTGAAAATTGAAAATATTTTGCCAAACCGCTTAAAAATCGACCTGACCTTGCCGGATGTTCTATCACGTGAGCCCACCTCGTTAACGCTGAAATCCAATTGGCTCAGTGGTGCGACCGCAGAAGGCTTAAAAGCCGATGTTGAGTTAAAGCTAAATGCAGCAGCGACCGAATTCGACGGTTACCAAGGGTATCGGTTTGACGATGATCGCCGAGCCTTCAACGCGCAAAAAGCCATGGTCTGGCAAGGCAAACTAGGTCCCACCGGCGAAGCGCCGTTTGTACTTAAACCTGAACTCAACGCCCCTGCACCCGGCGCATTACATGCGCTCTTTATCATGCGCGTATTTGAGCCCAGCGGCCAATTTAGTACTCAGTTTAAACAAAGCACCTTGCACCCTTACACGCGTTATGCGGGGCTGTCTATCCCAACGGAGTACCAAGACTCGCCGTTGCCAGACGATGGCAAGATGACGGTCAGCACTGTGGTGCTTGACCCCAGTGGTCAAAAACAAGCCGCCGCTGAGGTGCAAGTCACGCTGTATAAACTGCGCTGGAGCTGGTGGTGGGACAATGATGACAACAGTTCAAGTTACTCAAGCGATTATGACAGCAAACAAATCAGTCAGTTTAATGTCACGGCGGATGCCTCAGGCTTTGGTAGTTTTACGATCAATGCCAGCGACTATGAGCATGGCCGCTATCGAGCTGTGGTGTGCGACACCGCTGGCGACGATGCGCATTGTGCCAGTGATATTTTTTACGTGGGTTGGGGCTGGGACGAACAACAAGGCCGCGACAGTGCAACACGCTTGGGCATCTCTGCCGACAAAGAACAGTATCAAGTCGGTGACACCGCCCATATCAACCTCCCCGCAGGCACCGCCCGTCAAGTATTGCTGACGGTGGAAAATGGCAGCCAAGTGCTGGAAAAACGCTGGTACAGCTTGCAAACGGGGCAAAACAGCATCGATCTGGTGCTGGATAAACGCATGGTTCCCAATGTCTATGCCCATGTCAGTCAAGTGTTACCGCATCAGAATCGACCATCAGATATGCCGCTGCGCAGTTATGGCTTGGTCAATCTAGCGGTCAGCGACCCAACATCGCTGTTAGCCCCACACTTAGAGATCCCAAGCGAGGTGAAGCCTGAAAGTCAGTTCACGGTGAAGGTAACCGAACAACAAGGTCAAACCATGACCTATACCTTGGCCTTGGTCGATGAGGGCCTGCTGGGCATTACCGATTTCAAAACACCACAACCCCACAATGCCTTTTTCCGCCGAGAAGCACTGGGCGTTCGGACTTGGGATTTGTTTGACCAAGTGGTTGGCGCCTACGCCAGCGATTTAAGTCGTTTGCTGGCGGTGGGTGGTTCTGAACTCATTGCCAAACGCGATAACAAACGGATGCAACGGTTTAAACCGCTGGTGCAGACCTTTGGTCCCTTTGTGTTAGAGGCTGGCAAAACCGCCGAACATCAAATTTCATTACCCCCGTACATCGGTGCGGTCCGCGCTATGCTGGTTGCAGGTAATGGCTATGCCTATGGCCAAACCGAGGCGACCGTCAAAGTGCGGCAAGATCTGGATTTGCTAACGACGGCGCCACGTTTGGTCGGGCCTGGTGATGAATTTAGCCTGCCGGTGACCTTATTTTGGCAAGGCAAATCCGCGACCAAGGTGCAAGTCAGTGTCAGCGGTGATGATGTGGTTGAGGTGGTTACTGCCAAGCAGAGCGCCGACTTTACCGCCGCTGGCGAGCAAACCGTGGTGTTAAAATTAAAGGCACTGGATAAAACCGGTACCGCCACGCTGAAGGTTCAAGCCAGCAATGGCAGCTTAACCGCTACCGAAACCATTCATTTACCGCTGCGAGCGCCCAATGCGGTGGAACAACGCGTAGTCTCGCACCTATTGATGCCAGGCGAGTCATGGCAACCGAAGGCAGCTCGGTTTGGCATCGCCGGTAGCAATCAGCAATGGTTTAACGTCAATGCCTTGCAAAACTTTGATTTAACCTCGTATCTGAACAATCTGAGCGATTACCCGCACGGCTGTGTGGAACAAAGCACATCGCGCGTATTGCCGCTGCTGTTTGCTGGACGTTATCAGCCGATGACGGTGGCACAAAAAGAAAAAATGACCCGTTCGGTCAACGACCAACTGCGTTACCTCGGTGGCTATCAGCTGCCTGATGGTCGTTTTTCTTACTGGCGGGATGGCGAGTATTATGTGGAATGGGCAGACTTATACGCCGGCTATTTTATGGTCAAAGCCAAAGGCCAAGGCTTTGCAATGCCGCAACCGAGCTTTAACAATTGGCTGAATTATCACAAAACACGCGCTAATCAATTTGACGGCCGTGGCGATGATGAGCTGATCCAACAAGCCTTCCGGCTGTGGGTGCTGAGCATGGCCGATAGCGCCGACCAAGGTGCCATGAACCGCTTGCGGGATGTGATCCGCACCGATAGCAAACAACCATTGCCGCGTTTGATGTTAGCGCTGGCGTACTTAGAATTGGGTCAACAAGCAGCTGCGCGCGAACTGGCCGACAGCGAGACCTTGAGCACCCGTCAAGCAGCGCACTCCGTATTGTCCAACGACAGTATTCAATCCTTGCTGCGCATTAAAGCCCAGCATGCGCTGGGGCAGCAAACGGCGGCCTTTACGTCTGCGCAATCGCTATTGAAAGAGACTGATATTCGGTATGGCGCGACCGTGACTCAGGCATTAACCGCTCAAATCCTCACCGAGCTGTTTAGCAAAGTGACGGGCGATGCGGCTGCCGCCAGTCGTCGTTTTAGTTTGACGGAAGCCACTCAGCCGCTGGATATTGAATTAAGCCACGCAGGCTATAGCTTGGCGCTGCCAAATTACCAAGCGGAACAGTTTAAAGTTAGCAACACCGGTTCTGTGCCGATGTATGTCAGCTTATTGCAGCAAGGCATCCCGGCGGCAGGCACTGAGCAGCCGGTTTCCCAAGGCCTACAGATCCGTTCCCAATTCACCGATCTTGCAGGTCAACCGGTGGATATCAAACAGATCCGGCAAGGCAGCGACGTGATTGCTTTATTGACCATTGAAAACACCACGGCGGACGCCTTACCGCAATTGGCGGTTAGCCAACTGTTTGCGGCAGGGTTTGAGCTGCGCTCGGCATTGTTGGCGCAAGAAGAACAAGCCACGTTGGTCAGCCATCAAAAGTCGGGCGATGACAGGCTCTACACCTATCTGGATTTAGGCCCGAAAGGGTCGCGTGATAGCAAAGTGGTGTTAAAAGCCACCTTAAATGCCAGCTACGCCGGTCGTTTCTATCTGCCAGGATGGTCGGTGCAGTCGATGTATACCCCGACCGTGCGAGCAAGCGCGGCAGGACAATGGGTGGAGATTGTGCCCTGACAGCCCGTCATTTCGGCAAACAAAGCACTGTGTTGGTGCTTTGTTTGCTTACTAGCCTACTCCTTGCCTTGCAATGGCCCACCTGGCCTGCCAGTTTGGCCAAGCCACTGTGGTCGGTGGCGCTGTATGACCGCCAGCAACAACTGCTGGATGTGTCCCTTGCCGCGGATGAACAATGGCGGTTGAGTTACCAACAAAGCACCCTGCCTTCGCGTTATCAACGCGCTTTATTGTTGTTTGAAGATCAGTACTTTTTCCAACATCCAGGCATAAACCCGCTGGCTATCGGTCGGGCGTTATCCAGCAATCTGCTTGAGCAGCGTGTGGTCAGTGGTGCCAGCACCCTCACCATGCAGTTAGCCCGACTTAGTTATGGCAAATCAACACGCAGCCTTTGGCAGAAGTCCAAAGAAGCCTGGCTAGCGCTGTGTCTGGAGTGGCATTACAGCAAAGACGACATCCTACGAATGTATGGTCCGCCCCGTTGTTGCAAGTACAAAAAACCGATAACGGGGTTGGTC
>CAYTIQ010000099.1:0-11579 GCA_964437935.1 uncultured Rheinheimera sp. | reverse complement strand
CCTTCTAGGGGGCCTAAAGCAAAGCCACCTCCTATGGAGGTGGATTTTTACTGCAACAACGCTATTTCGACAACGTAAAGACGTTATAGGGCTGCCCATCGCGCTGCGTATTTTCAGTCCGTGCTGCGTATTTTCAGTCCGGGCTTAGAGAAAAAAACAAAGGCAACCCGAGGGTTGCCTTGTTGATTGAGTCGATGCTATCGCGCGACTTAATCGCCGATGATAAACGGCTTAATCAGCTGGAACAGCTCGCGATAAGCTTTTGGCGGCTGGTTTTTCTCTTGTTCTTTTTTCGCGTTACGAATCAAGGTGCGCAGCTGCTGCACATCCACTTCTGGGTACTCGGCGATAAATTTGGTCACGGTGTCACCGTCCGCGATCAGTTTGTCGCGCCAATCTTCCACCAAGTGGAATTTACGCGTTGCCGCTTGATTGGTGTTGCGGATGAGTGCCAGCGCGCGTTCAATGGGTTCCAGTTCTTCGGTGCGCATCAGCTTACCGATAAACTGAATATGCCGGCGCAAGGCTTCATGTTTTTTCGGCATTTTGTCGGCCAAGCGCAGCGCGTCAGCCAACTCGGCGCTCATCGGGATCTTGGCGCGTGAGGCTGGGCTTAACTCGACTAGCTCTTCACCTAACGCCTGCAGCGCATGCATTTCTTTTTTGACTTGCGTTTTGCTTTTGCCAAACTCGCGATCCCAATCATCGCCATGGGTAAAATCAGTAATATCTGCCATAAATTCGTATCAACTTTGCGTGAACTATGCCAAGGCTGCCGCGTACTTGAACCAAGCGTCGGCGCTTTTTAGCGGGAAATTCCGACAGTATATCAAAAAACCAGCCAGATTCCGACCTGTGGTACAACTCGATGCTGTGGTAAGCTTGGCTAAATTGCGTCTCAACTGGAAATGACATACTGATGAGCAACACTCCTGATATTTTTGCCGAGATCGCCGAAGTCAAAGATGCGGTCTCGCAGGTTCTGGCTTATGCCAAACAATTAGGCGCCAGCAGCGCCGAAGCCTCGATGAATCGGACTCGCGGCTTGTCGGTTGAAACGCGCCACGGTGAAGTAGAAACCGTGGAGTTCAACCAAGATGGTGGTTTGGGCATTAGCATTTATGTTGGCCAGCGCAAAGGCTCCGCGTCCACCGCCGATTTAAGCCCAGCCGCATTAAAGCGCACCGTTGAAGCCGCGGTTGATATCGCCAAGTACACCTCTGAAGATCCTTGCGCTGGCGTTGCCGATGCCAGCTGGCTGGAGTTTTCCCCACCGGATTTAGATTTGTTTCACCCAGCCAGTGTCAGTACCGAACAAGCCATTGCTTTGTGCGCGGAAATGGAACAAGCGGCCTTTGAGTTTGACGCTCGCATTACCAACTCTGATGGCGCGTCGTTTTCCAGTCATCAGGGCCTCAAAGTCTACGGTAACAGCCATGGCCAGTTGGTTGGCTACCCCAGCAGCCGCCACAGTATTAGCTGCTCGGTGATTGGCGAAGACGGCGATGATATGCAACGCGATTACAGTTACAGCATTGCGCGGCGCATCGACGATTTACGCGCAGCACGGGACATCGGCCTTGAAGCCGCGCAAGAGACAGTGCAACGCTTAAATGGCCGCAAAGTCGCGACGCAAAAAGTACCGGTGTTGTTTCGCGCCGACGTGGCCTCTAGCTTATTTAGCCATTTAGTGTCCGCGATCAGCGGCGGCAGTATTTACCGCAAATCGAGTTTTTTACTCGATGCCTTGGGCACGCAAGTGTTATCCAGCCATATCAACATCATGGAGCGGCCGCATTTGCTACAAGGCTTGGCTTCCAGCCCGTTTGACGGCGAAGGCGTTCGCACCCGTGAGCAAGCCATTATCACCGATGGCGTGCTCAATAGCTGGCTGACCACCTCGTATTCTGCCCGTAAACTGGGCATGGCCAGTACCGGCCACGCTGGCGGCATTCACAACTGGATGGTGTCGCATGGTGATTTAGACTTCGCCGGTATGCTCAAAGAACTGGGCACCGGCTTGTTGGTGACCGAGCTGATGGGGCAAGGCGTGAACGGCGTGACCGGCGATTATTCGCGTGGCGCGGCGGGTTTTTGGGTAGAAAATGGTCAGATCCAATTCCCAGTGTCGGAAGTGACCATCGCCGGCAACCTCAAAGAGATGTTTAAACAAATGGTCGCGGTTGGCGCCGACGTTGATCGCCGTGGTGGTGTATTAACAGGTTCGGTATTGATTGAACAAATGCAAGTGGCGGGGCATTGATGCACGGTTTAACCGACCTGCGGCAGTTGCTGCAAAGCCTAGAACCTAGCACAGACGCTGAGCTCTATCGGTTTTGCACCACAGCGCAATTTCACGCCGATTGGGCTGAACATGCTGTTGCCTGTGTCCGTGAAGTCGAAGGCTGGACCTATGTGCTGGCGCAGCGCTCGTTGCCAGCCTCACTCGATGCCGATGATGTACGCCAGCAAGGCGTGGTGTCCAACACGGCATATCGCCGCATCACGTTAAATGTGCATAGCAGTCTAGAGGCGGTGGGGTTAACCGCCGCTGTGTCGACGGCCTTGGCCACCCATAACATCAGCTGCAATATGCTGGCTGGGTTTTACCACGATCATCTGTTTGTGCCAGAGCACCATGCCGATGAAGCGCTGGCGCTGCTGGTGCAACTCAGTGCTGATATGCGGCAATTTTTAGCGGCGAACTAACCCCAGTATTCGCCGCTAAACCTGCTATCGCGACGGTCAGAGCCGAGGACGCACTGACTGTCAGGGCACTAACCGTATGGGCAGCCGATCTGCCCTTTTCGCCGCGTTGCCGTCGTTAGCGGTGATGACGCGGTTTCACTACCACCGGTTTTACTACCACAGGTTTGACGACCACTGCTTTTTTCACCACCAAGGGTTTTGCATGATGGTGATGATGTGGCGGTGCGACCACACAGCCAGTGAGTCCAAACATCAGCAAGACGACGACCCAGTGTCGTTGATTCATTGTGCGCTCCTTGGTTACCGCCCATCGTCAGAATGAGCTGATGACTATGCTAACAACGACAGCGTCAACGCAGGGCAAGTGCAAGGTAAAGAGCAAGTAAAGGGCAGGTAAAGAGCCTGCGGTCGCAGGCTCTGTGCTGGGTGAAAGCCGATGGCGCTGTGGCTTAGGCGCGACGTTCTAACCGAAAACTGGCCATGCGGTGTTGCAACGCATCCGACAGCTGCTTCAGCGCACCGGCGTGGTGTTCACCAATACTGGCGCCTTGGGCTGTGTCCTGTGCCACCTGCTGGAAGCTGGCGACATGACCAACCACCGCATGCACCACATGGCTTTGCTGGCCGGCGGCGGTGGCGATTTGGCCTGCCATTTGGTTGATGTCGCGAATGGCGGCATCGATGCTTTGCAGCGCGGAGGCGGCGGAGTCGGCATTGGCGACCGTGCCACTGGCTAACTCCCGACTTTGTTGCATTAAGTACACAGCGCTGGCGGCGGTACTTTGCAAGCCATTGATCATGGTTTGGATTTCGCCAGTGCTTTGGGCGGTGCGTTGCGATAGCACTCGCACTTCATCTGCCACGACGGCAAAACCGCGGCCTTGCT
The DNA here is from genome assembly GCA_964437935.1 of uncultured Rheinheimera sp. GTDB lineage: Bacteria > Pseudomonadota > Gammaproteobacteria > Enterobacterales > Alteromonadaceae > Pararheinheimera. The sequence continues at coordinate 7,984 of CAYTIQ010000099.1, read as the reverse complement.
CGCCAGCGCGGGCGGCTTCAATGGCTGCGTTTAGCGCCAATAAGTTGGTCTGTTCGGCAATGCCTTGAATGGTCGCTAAAATACCACTGATGCCTTGCACACCTTGGTTTAAGCTCGCCACCACGTCGCTGGCGTGTTGCACCTGCTCCAGCAAATGACTGATCGAATCGCGCGTGCGTTCCACCTCGGCGCGGCCTTGTTGCGCCGTCGCCACTGAACTTTGCACCGACTCCGCCGTGCGACCGGCGTGTTGACTGATATGCAGGCTGGCTTGTTGCATCTCATTCATGGCGCCAGACACCGCTTCAATACGTTGTTGCTGGCCTTGCAACTCGGTCACCGATTGGCGCGCGGTGGCGGCCATGGTTAAAGCTTGTTGTTGCAGGTCGCCCGCTTGCGAACGGATATGCAACACCAAGTCGGCGAGGTGGTCCAAAAAGCCATTGAAGTTGTTGGCCAACACACCCACTTCGTCATTGCCAAGCACTGGCAAACGTTTGCTCAAATCGCTTTCGCCTTGGGCGATGTCGGCTAAGGCTTGTGACACGCGATTAAGCGGCGCCAATAAGCGGCCAATCAATTGATTGAGCGCCACTATTGCCAACGCCACCAACACTAAAATAGCGCCCAGTTGCAATGACAAGGTTTGATAGACCGGAGCCGTTAACGCATCGCGTTTGAGCAGCATCAGCAATTGCAGATCGGTGCCGGCGATCGGCGTGCTAAACAGCTGCCAGGCATTGCCTTGCTTGTCGGCTAGCAGTACCGCCTGATTGGCTGCGATATCGGCGCGACGCGCTTGCTCCTTGCTTAATCCTGGCAGTAACTGGTGCAACGGTTGGTTCAATAGCGGTTGGTCGGCGTGGGCGAAGATGGTATCGCCACGGCTGAGCAGCATATAACCATCGCCGGGCAGCCGCAGTTGTTTGAGCTGACTGACAATATCATCAATCACCACATCTAAACCCAGCACCGCCACCACGCTACCGTCCGTGCGTTGCACGGTTCGGCCAAGTGATACCACGTTTTTACCGGTGGCCGAGGCCACGGACGGGTCGGCGATGTAGGTTTTTCCGGGCTGTGCCAAGGCGTGAATGTACCAGCCCCAGACGCGCGGGTCGTCATTGCCTTTGGCCATGGTCAGTTGATTGGCGTTTTTTAATTGGCCATCGGCAAAGGCCAAAAAGCTGTTGTCGACATTGGCTGAGATTTTCAGTTGCGTCAGATGCGCTTGCAGTTCGCTGTCGCTGGCGTCGGCTGGAAAGGCTTCTAAGGTTTTGCCTTTGGCGGCAAACCAATCACTTACATACTTACTAAAACTGCTGCCGATGCCACGCACTTGGGCGCGTACATCTTGTTCCATCGCTTGCATACTGGCGCGATACGACAAATAAGAGACGGCGCAACCGATTACCACCAATGCAATAGCGACACTGCCGCTGATTTTACGGCGCAATGACCATGATGCTGTCATGCTAATTCCTTATCCAATTGATTTATTTATTGTTATAGAGGCGAGCTTGCCTGTGGCGTGCTCGGCAGAGGACAAAGGAATCACGCATCGGCGCAAGGCCAATGGCGGGATAGGAGATGTGTTAACGCCCACTTATTGTTATCAGAATGCCGTCGAGCGGCGCTGTGGGGTAGGGTTATCCTTTCTCAGCACACGGGGCAGTGTCAAGCGCTGCAGCTGGATTTTTACGCAAAACGCAGTGGGGTTCAGCTTTGGCTGTGCTGGCGGCAACCAACACAGCGCAAGGGCGCTACCAAGCCTTGGTGCTTAATAACGGTGACGGAAACCGACGAGTACCCGCAGCAACTCATAATCAAAACTATCGAAGCTACGCAGTGCATCTTTGTCGATGGCATTTAACGATGCGGTGGAATAATCCAGGCCAATATTGATGCTATCGTGTTGATCTAAATGATATTGGACGACGGCACCAACGCTGAATGTCAGTTGCTGATCATGCTCGTGGCGTTGTTGCAGCACATTTTTTTGGCTTTGCAGAGCTGGGTTGGTGGTGCTGGTGATGGTGGCTTTGTATTGCTGGTCATCTTGCCAGAAGGTCACGCCAGCGCGTGCGGCATAACTAAAGCCTTTGCTGACTTCCGCGCTGTGCCATTCGACCGCCGCGCCAACATTGCTAAAGCGTGATTCACGACTGGAGTCGACGCTGCTGCTAAAGCCGCCGGCGCTGATGGTATCGGTTTGATTGCCCCAGCGGCTACGGTTGGTGCTGGCTACTGAAAATCGTGCATCAAACGAGGCGCTAAGTGGGTAGCTATAAGCCAGTTCCAAATAGGCGGCATCGCCAGAAGGCGAGTGTTGCAAACTGTCGTTGGACACTTGATATTGCAGTTGGCCTAAGGCCAATTCTAAATAGTTAGCATCGCCGGCAGCGGCGCTAGCACTGGCGACCAACGCGCCTAAAAGCAGTAATTTTTTCATCGAGGTATTCCTGTTAAAACGCGTGACCTAAGTAAAACGCGTGATTAGAGTAAAACGCGTGATTTGAGTAAAACGCGGGACTTGTGTCTTTGATACTAAAGGAATGTTGTCGTAATGTGAACATGTTGCTGTGCTGTTGGCAGGAGAGCGCAGCGGCAAGCCAGCGCAGAGCAAGCCAGCGCAGAGAAAAAAAACAGTTCTAAGATAAATCCATACTGTGGCAGGGAATACCGCTGCGATCGCCAAGCGTTACAGCGGGGCGGGCTTCAATTAAGCGTCTACCTTCACCACCACATCGATGGGGCATACCTTGACGCAGGTTGGCTCTGGGTAAAAACCTTCGCACTCGGTGCACAGGTTCGGGTCTATTTGATAGACCCGTTTGCCCGATGGCACGGTTTGCATCGAAATCGCTTCATTCGGGCACTCAGGCCCGCACATGTCACAGTTGATGCAATCTTCTAAGATGGTTAGCGCCATTATGCGCAGCCTCCTGGCATGGCCGCAGCTTCACTGGCCGGTAACTCGCGAATAAGCAACATAAAGTCGGGCGACATGCCATCCGGCAGCTGAATTTGCATGGTGTGACCGGCGCCCGGTGCGCGGCTCACCAGCGTGCCATGTTTGTCCCACAACGCGTCCAGCACGATTTTTTGGTTGCCTTGCGGCGACATCAACACCAACTCATCGCCGACGTTAAATTGGTTTTTCACTTCCACCACTGCGCGGCCGGTGTGCGGGTCGATGCCTAGCACTTCGCCAACAAACTGTTGTTTGTCGCTACCCGAGGCGCTTTTTTCATAGTTTTGCAGCTCGGCGATCGGAATATGCCGGCGCAAGAAGCCTTCGGTGTAGCCGCGGGACGCCAGACCATCCAATTCGCTTAATAATTCGGGGTTAAACGGCCGGCCGGCAACGGCGTCGTCAATGGCGGCGCGATAGATTTGCGCCGTGCGCGCGGCGTAATAAAACGATTTGGTGCGGCCTTCAATTTTTAAGCTGTGCACGCGGGCGCGGGTTAAGCGGTCGACATGCTGAATAGCGCGCAAGTCTTTGGAATTCATGATGTACGTGCCATGCTCGTCTTCAAAGGCTGGCATCATTTCACCCGGGCGCTGCGGGTCGGTTAGCAGAATAATGTCGTCGACCGGCTTAGTTTGGTGCAAGGTCAGCGCGGCGTCCGATGCCAGCGCCGCGGCTGGCGTCGTCAGTGGCGAATCTTGGCTTGGCACAAATTGGCCGACCTCGTTTTCTTTGGCGTCGGTGACTTGATAGGGCCAGCGGCAGGCGTTGGTGCAAGTACCTTGGTTCGGGTCGCGTTTGTCCATGTACCCCGACAACAAGCAGCGCCCAGAATAGGCCATACAGAGCGCGCCATGCACAAATACTTCGATTTCCATCTCTGGCACTTTGGCGCGAATTTGTTCAATTTCATCCAGCGCTAACTCGCGCGACAAAATCACCCGCGAAATGCCGTTATTCAGCCAAAACTGCACCGCTGCCCAGTTCACGGTGTTGGCTTGCACCGACAGATGCAGTTCCATCTGTGGAAAGTGTTCGCGGATTAAAAAAATCACGCCAGGGTCGCTGACAATTAACGCGTCAGGCTTGAGTTTGACCACTTCGGCGATGTCCTCGACCAGCGTATTTAACTTGGCATTGTGCGGCGCGCTATTGAGCACACAGTAGAGTTTTTTGCCTTGGGCATGCGCCTCGTTGATACCAATGGCCAAGTTGGCTAAATCAAACTCGTTGTTACGCACGCGCAAGCTGTACCGTGGCATGCCGGCATACACCGCATCGGCGCCATACGCAAACGCAAATCGCATGGCTTTGAGGGTTCCCGCCGGTGACAACAATTCGGGACGAAAGGTCTCTGTCACATGGTTGCTTGGCTGGGGGGTGGGTGTGTGCATGCGGCTGGCTCCGGTCATCAAAAAAATGCCGCGGATCGTACCAAGTCGCGGCATCGTTGGATAAACAGAGTGCGTCAGAACCTTTGATCTAGATCAAATCAAGGTGAATTGTTGGCGGCTTAGTCGCCGTCGCAGCCCCACGAGCGCACGATGCATTGAGTACCGCCATAACTTTGGCAGTATTGCAACGCGGTGTTTTGGGCGCTGCCACCATCCTCGGCGGTGCCCCAGCCATAGACACTGCTGCCAGGCGTTTGATCGGCCGCATAAGCGGCGCAACCTTGCTCGAAGGTTTGCACAACGCTGCAGCCATCGCCACATTCACTTAAGGCGCGTTGGCTGGCGTCGTCGATGGTCGCGTAATTGTAAGCAAAGCCGTATTGCTGGCCTTGGTTGCTATCAATCGCTAGTGCGCCGGCGGCGTGGGCGCTGCTGGCTAAACAGCAAACAACAGCGGTAAACAGTGAGGTTTTCATGGACGATCCTTAGTGTTGGCATTCGACCTGTAACCTATAGCATAGGAACTGCGGCAGCGACATGGGCGGCTTTGGCCAACGTCTGCCAAAACCAAGGTCAAGCGATTAGAACTTTTTTTGTACTAACAGGTAAAAAAATAATTTGTACCAGTCGGTATGGAAATGTATGCTAGCTGGCAGTAACGATGTCCTCTGCGACCGACATCGATGGTTAAACAGCACCTAGGTGCGACTGTATGTGAGCGTATTATGTCGAATGTATTGAATTTACTGAACTGGCGTTATGCCACCAAAAAAATGGACCCAAGCAAAGCGGTGTCGGAAGCAGATGTGGATACCATTTTAGAAGCTATCCGTTTGTCGGCCAGTTCAAGCGGTTTGCAACCGTACCAAGTGTTGGTTATTACCGACGATGAGCTAAAAGCTAGAATTCGTGCCGTGGCATGGAACCAAGCGCAAGTGACCGACGCTTCGCATGTGTTGGTATTTGCGGCCTGGGACCACTACAGCGCCGAGCGTATTAATCAGATGTTTGACTTAGTCAACGCCGAGCGCGGTTACATCAATGAAGGCTTTGAAGCCTATCGTCAAAAGTTACTGGCGTATTACCCAAACCGCACCCCTGCGGAGAATTTCGAGCACGCGGCCCGTCAAGCCTACATCGGCTTGGGCAGTGCGTTAATCGCGGCCGCTGAACTGGGCGTGGATAGCACGCCGATGGAAGGTTTTGAACCGGAAAAAGTTGACGAGATCTTAGGTTTAAGCGACTTAGGCTTGAAGTCGGTGTTGTTATTACCACTGGGTTACCGCGCCAATGACGGCGACTGGTTGCTTGGCCAAAAGAAAGTCCGTCGCAGCAAAGAGCAGTTCACCATCTGGCGCTAAGTTACTGTTTTTCAAAGTTTCCTCGTTGTACCGAGTCCCATGCATAACGCGTCCCTCAACCGTTATGCTGTTGCCCCCCGGCCGCCTCTGCGGCCGGTTTTTTTTGCTATTTAGGTAACTCCTTTTCTTCGCTTACAGCGGTGTCGGCTGTGTTGTTTGTATGCCAGCCCTCTAGGCAACTCTGACCATGGTCAACTAGCACCATAGTCAACTAGCTCTATGGTCACCCACTGAAACCCCAAGCTTTTGCGCAGCTGCGACAGCGGGCATACTTTGACGCTCCGTCTCGAGATGAGCTTTGACTATGGTTGCGCAAATGTTAATGTTGGGGGTTGGGTGGGTGTCCAGAAAGGATGCTCGCCAATCGACATTGGTCGGGGCTACAATAGGTACGTTTATAGCTCCGGGTGTAGGCACGGTTATTGGCGGAGGTGTCGGCGCTGTGATAGGAACTGTTGCATATACATTTACCGACTGGTTACCGGGCGTTGAAAAAAGTATAGGAACTAGTATCAATAACGCGGTGACAAATACATCGCGTACTGTTATAGGATGGTTTCAATAAATGTTTTTAACACCTGAAGATGTCAGTCATGCTTATAAAGCTGCATCGAAATCTCTGGTTGATGTAAAAGTAAAATTGGGGCTGCCATTAAGTGGCTCCATATTTTTCCCTTTTATGTATACTTCAAAAAGGTGCTTTCATCTTCCAAATGCACTATCTTCTAAGCTAAATAAGCTTGGATATATTTACGCATCTGGAATAACCCTCTTTGGAGGGCCTCATATGTACTTTTTATTTAAAAAAATGGACTCATCGGTAGTTGATGCCTTTTTTTTAATTCAAGTTGTCATGTTTTTTATTTACCTTGTTAAAAAGCACGTCCTACTGAATGAGTCAGTAGTTATTGATTTAATGCATGCGCCACTATGGTCTTATACGGAGTGCCTATCAGAAAATGCGGATAGAGTTTTAATGCTGACGGATCCCCAGAAATAATCTAGCAATATCATATAATTACCTTCCTGACATTTGACCAGTCAAAAACACTTGCCCATGCAAGCAGCTGTTTGACTGCGGCTTGGATCTCTTCACCACTGATGCCCACTCTGGCTAATCGGCACAGTCGTTTGCCCAGATAATTGAACGATAAAACTCTGCGAGTTTTCAGTGAGTTCGCTTGGAACGACCGATGTTTTCCAGCCAGTTCGGCGGCCAGCCCAAGCATATAGTGCAACCAGTTGGCCAGTGCCGCCAACAGAAGTAGAACTTCTAACCGGCCTTTCTTTTTCGTCCGATGCGCGTTGCTGCCAAGGCCATATGTTTGGCTTTTTTGGTCGCGGAATGCTTCTTCGATTTGCATTCGTGCTGCATAAAGCTTGTTGATTTTCTTGGCATAATTAAAACAATAAGCCAAGTTAGATACCAGCAGCCACGGCTCTTTAAACAAGCGGTGTTTGTCCTTTTTCCGAAGCTTGCAGCTCTTGCCGGCGAGGACTGCGCGACAAGCATATTCCTGCGATTGGCTCAGAGCTATTTCACCCAGAACCATCGGCTGTTGCCGAACTTTTTTGTACACCTTTGCCACGCTGACAAAGTCGCTTTTACCTGGCAATCGGACAGATACTTTGCCGCGCACGCGGCCGATAAAGTGCCAGCCTAAGGAGCTCACTTCTTTAAACCACGGCACTTTGAAGCCCGCATCGGTGACAATGACGGGCCGGCAGCGCTTAGGCAGCATTGCTTGTAACCGAGCCAAAAAGGCTTTGTGCATGTGTGGGCAGTTGTAATCGGATTCGGTCGTGACCATCTGCAAAAGCGTCATCGCCCGGCCTTCAACGGCCAAACTCGCGCGTAGAATAAAATGGCGACGCTCTTTATCGGCATTACTCCAGTCAACCAAGATAAGTGGTTGTTTTCCTTTGACTAAAGCCCCAGTCATAGCCGCATAGAACACAGGAACTTCCTGTTGCATCGTGGTGTGGCTGAGCAACCGGTCTGCGCGTTTAATGCAATGCTTTTCTTGCGCATCACTGTCAATGCCTCGACCAATTGCAGTCACAGAGCACTGACCGTTGGTAAGCAGACTTTGCAAGGACGCGGTCAGTGAATTCAGAAGATGTTTGTTAAAAGATTTTGGGGTGACAATTTCGAGAAAATCGGCGAGCATAGTTTGAACGTTCATGGCGTGTTCTTAGATATGGTGTTTTTGGCGAAAGATCAGATCAGGAACTGCCATGAATGTTCCCGTCTT
>CAYTIQ010000098.1:0-11581 GCA_964437935.1 uncultured Rheinheimera sp. | reverse complement strand
TGTCAGGAAGGTAATTGCATGATATTGTTAGATTATTTCTGGGGATCCATCAGGTGTCTGGGGTTGTCAGATTTGACACGTATGAAGTGTCTATTGATGTAAAAGATCAGTTTTTAGCTTATAGCAGCGTCGAATTGTCTGAAAACGAAGTCCTATTAACGGGGCGATTAGAAGACCCTGATACAGGAAAATATATTAAAGACAAAATGATTAAAACGAGATGTGTGTTAGATCAAAAGAACAAAAAGGCAACATGCACCTCTAGCTACAGCAAAATAACCTATACAAACGATGAACTTGAATTATGCCAAAATGTTAAAAAATTACCTGTCGTAAGCCCTGAACGTAGGAATAGATTGCCATTTTTATCTCATAGTGGATTTCCTGCGCCGTTAATAAACGATAGACATGAAGTATTTCTGCAAGAATCTAAAATATGCCATTATGATGGGCAAACGCATTATTATGTGAAGTATGTCGATGAAGAAACGTTTGAATTTTGCACATTAAATGATTTTGAAAAATGTAGCCGCTTTGCAGATGAAGTATATTTCTATAATGGCTATCGATCGTTTGTGCTGACTAGCGATTTTAAGCCGGTGATATTTTATGCAGCAATGGATGATAAAAGTGAATATGTTTATGAATTGGCAATTCAGAAAGACTAATAACCACCTAAGCCACCCACTGTAATTCTGGTTCACAAAAAATTACAGTGGTTGTCCTACACGCTGACACAGTATCACAAAGGAGATGAACATTGGTAATGTTAAGAATTTTCAAATGTTTATTATTATTTTTGTGTTTACCTGTTTATTCCGCGCACCTTATGATTATTGATGAAGAGCAATATATAAATTTTATAGTCGTTTCTGATCAAGATGACGTTATAGTCGTTGAGCCTTCTGCGTTTCATTTAAATTTAGGGTTGAGTTTAAATATTAGCTCGGGTGAAGAGACATACTCTGTACGCGCCCATGATAATGGCTTCATCTCGAAGGATAAATTATATATTAAAGAATCATTTACAATTGGGCGTCGTTTTCCTAAGACGATGATTGCGTTTTTCTATGGTTTGAAAAAGCCCGATGAATACATTTTTGATATTAAATTATGTATCAATAAGGAAAATTGTCTTATTGAAAAAGGCCATCGAATAGTTTTTACAAAAAAAGATATTCCGTCTTTGATTACGTACTAGATACTAAGAGTCAGGGGCACTTACAACATAAATAAGCTAAGCAGGGCACATAGGGAAACTCAAACAAACTTCACCCGTAAGAGCGGCATTGCTGCTGTTCACTTTGGTTCTTCTTTCGCGCCTTAACCGAGCAAGCACCGCCCAACAAAAAGCCCACCGCAAGGGTGGGCTTGTGTCAAATTCAACGCGCTGTGCTGACTAGCACTGTTAGCAGTGAGCTGCCGTATTAACCGCCGGTTTTCAGTAACTGCTTGGCTTTGTTGGTGACTTTCTTTTTGACCTTGTCTTTGACTTTTTTCTTGGCGGCTTTGCTCACGTCAGGGCGCACTTTGATATTGCTCCATGGGCCGTCAATACGCACCGGAATGTTCAGGCCTTTTTTGGCTTTTTTGCTGCCTTGGCCTTCGATGCTGGCGACTAACTTGGGTTGTAGCAGCAGGTCGAGACGTTGCTGCGGTAGGTCAATGCTGCCGCTACCGGTTAAGCGTAACAACGGCGATTGTAGGCTTAAGTCTTTGTTGCTGATCACACCGTTTGTAACGGCAAAGGTGGCAGAAAACTCGCTGAAGTCGGTTTGTTCGGCTTTTTGGAAGTCTTTGTCAAAATCAACGCCTTGCAGATTGCCTGCCAGCGCTTCTTGCACGCTTTTGACCATGGCGGCGATGTTAGCACCGCGCACGGCGCCGTCGGTTAAGCGGGTGCTGGCTTGGCCTTGCAGGTTGCTGATTAACTCTGCTTGGCTGTTGCCTTTGCTGGATAATTGCCAGCTGACATTGCCTTTGCCAAGTAGTTGATCCACGCCAAGCGCATCGTGCAGCAAGCCTTGGGCGTTAATCCCAGTGAAGCTGACGTTGGATTGCAGTTTATAGGGCATTTGTTGGGCGTTGATATCGATACTGCCTTGGCCTGCCCCCTCGTAGGCGCTGAACTTTTTCAGCTGCGCTTTGAGCTTGGCTTGTTTGTTGGTGACATGCCACTGCGTCTCGCCCAGCGTGATGTCATACAGCAACACACCGGCACTTTGTAATTTGATATCGGCGTCAAATTGCGACAGTACACTTAAATCAAAGGCTTGCGTGCTCCAGCCTGCAGCCATCGGGGCGGCAGCCGTATTGTCTGCTGGTACCTTGTCTGCTGGTGCCTTGGCCGCCGTGGTCGAGGTGGCAGCATCATTGCTCGAAGCAGCCTCTTGGGCGTTCACATCCTGGCTGGCTGCAGCGTTGGCAGCCGCGTCTTTTGCTGCAGGTAGCGCTGTGCTCGCCGACAAATAAGGCGTCAAATTCAGCAGATTGGTTTTCAGCTCGCCCAATAGCACAGGTTTAGCACCAGTTTTTAGCGTCAGGTTGCCAGATAACTCCATGGTATCGAGCAGCGCTTGCATATTGTTGATACCGATGCGCACAGGGGTGGCGGTGACATCACCGGCAATGCTGAATTTCCCTAAGGTCGATGCGTCATAACTGGTTAACTCGGTACCTTGCAACCAGCCTTGCACGGCGCGCAACGAGCTGCCTTGGCTTTGCCATTTACCGGCAAAGGTCGGCATGTTTTCTTTGCTGGTGGGGTGGTCGACTTGGTATTGGCCGATCAGGCTGGCGCTGACCAGTGGGTTACTCACATCGATACTGATTGTGGCCGGCTGGTCCGCCATAATAGCGGCAGGGGAGGTGATTTCTACTGCCAGTTGCAGTGGCTTGCCCATGTAATTGAGCTGACCTTGCGCTTTGGCGGCACTTTGCAATGACGGCATTTGCAACGATAGATCAATCACATCGACTGCCCAGTGGCTGACGGCTTGTGCATCTTGATAACTAATTTGGCCGTTTTCAATTTTAAACTGGCCCAGTTTTACATCATAACCCCGAGCGGCCGCTTGTTGTTCGACCACAGTGGCTACGTGCTGGGCCGTGGCCACCGCCGCCGCTTGCGCTGCGGCATTGCTGTCGGTAGGTGTTGCCGCCGCGGTGGTGTTGTCTAGCGGTTTGCTGGTGGATTCGTTACGGCTAAAATGCCAGTTGGCTTCGCCTTTGCGGTTCTTTTCAAGGTGCAGCACAGGCTCACTGAGCACAAATTGCTCTAACTCAAACTGGCGAGTCCACAAAAAACGCCAGGGCATTTCCAGACGCAGCTGTTGCACCGTTAACATGTCTCGGGCAGTGCCACCCACCACGTTAGTGACGCGAACTTGTTCTAATTCAATGGCAAGGGTTGGGATCAGCGAGAATTCTTTGGCGCCATCGACATAAATATCGCGGCCGGTTTGTTGTTTGATCTGATCAGCGACTTGTTGCCATAAGGTGTCGATCGGCAGCCACAACGGCGACGTCAACACGGTCGTCACTGTGATTGCAGTGGCGATGCCAGTCACTTTTAACCAGGTTTGCATGTAAGAACTCCTTGCGCCAATCGAACCCACCGTGGCAGATAGGCTGTATGGTGCGGTGCGTATGCATTTCAGTCAACAGTAAGCTGCTGATTGTCTGAGCAAACGACCGCAAGTCTTGAATAAATGGGTACAAAGCAAGCTGCCAGCGTCACACTGGCAGCGTTTGATTAGACACTGGTGGCAGGGAGTCGGCTTAATTGTCGGTTTAACAATTGGCAATCCAGCTGTTGTTGCTTGGCATACCCTTTGGCGTGCTCGATCAATTGTTGCCACGCCTCGGCGGGGGTGTTGCACACCGCGTTGGCAAAACGAGTGCTGCGGCGATCGCCGCGGTTATGCACCAGCGCCATGGCGCGGCCACAGGCATCTGCGTATTGCCACAAGGCTTTGGCGCTGACCACATCCGCCGGTTCGATGTCCACATTGGCGTGATGTAACGAACGCACGAGGAAATGCTCGCCTTGCCATTGCAGTTCATCCAACACAATGTCTGGGCGTCGCATCATTTGCCGCTGGCAATCCACTGTTAAATGGGCGGCGTTGAGCCGGTTCATCGGGCTTAACTCGGCAAAAAAGGCCAATGGGGCCGCTGCGCGTTGTTGCTTCACTTCGACCAAATAACACAAGGTTAAATCGTCTTTGTGCTGGATGTGTTCTGGGCCAACCAACAGATAATAACGCTGCATATTCAGCGAGCCGGTGCCTGCACCTTGGCGGGCCACTAAATCATGCACAAAATCACCGGCATAGGGCGCGAAGGCGTGTTTTAAGGTGGCCGTTTGGCTGGCATCAAGCCGAGTAAACCGGCTGGGTTTGTCTTGAAACTGCAACGGTAAACGGCTGATATCGACGTTTTTCGCCAAGCTACTGTGCGTCCAAAACTTGTCACCCCGTAAACTGCGGGCAATAGCTTTTTTGAAAAAAGGCTTCAGCACGTGCGTTTTATCGACATGGGTGATGGCGGTGTAGCGCTGTTCGGGATCGGCGCTGATTTGCTCGCAGGTTTGGCGATAGCTGCGCAGCAATTGTTGCAGCGCTGCGTCGACCTCCGCATCGTTGGCGATGGTGCTATCGCCAAGCGCCGCTAGGGTGTCATCATCGCTGATCAGCCCCTGTTGCACGTCTTTGCAATACGCGACCGCTAGCAGGTAACTGAGCGACAAACGTAATAAATCCCAACCGGCATGGCCAACACAGGCGTCATCGAAGTCGTTGGGGCCGAATTTAATCAAATCACCGTGGCTGCCTTCTTCGGTAAACAAACCCAAATTGGACAGGTGGCAGTCCCCTTGCACCATGGTCAGCGGCCATGCTGCGATGCTGCTTGGCAGTTGCAACACGCCTTGATGCAAATCGGCGTAGAACAAGCCTGCACTGCCGCGCATAAAACGAAAGGCATTGCTGGCCATTTTTTCATGTTTACTGAGGCGTTGTTGACGCGGGTCAACATGGTCAGTCGCTTGCAACTGCTGGCAAATCCATTGCAGACGCGCCGCCTGGGCTTTGCTGATGGCCTTGGTTTTACCGATAGTGCTGGTTTTAGGCGCAGATGCTGGCGCAGGTTGGCTCGTAGCCGGTGTCTCGGACTGTGGCAGCGCGGCGGCTTGGGCCGAGGTTTTGCTGCCTGAGGCTTTGCTGGTTGAACGTTTGGGGCTAGGCGGTTTGGTCATCAGAGGCTCCGCAAGTAAAAGAGGTTACTTCTACTGTAGGGATCAATGCCTTGAAAAGAAAGAGTTAGAGTTGTAACAAGTGGTTGCTTGCTCGGGCGCGACACCAGCCTCAGTGACCAGCGTCGCGACCCACAGTTAATGCCACAAGATCAGCACAGTGCCACAGACCGTCAGGCTAGCGCCTAAAAACGCGCCAATTGCCGGACGGCGTTTGTACACCAACCATAGCAGCGGCAACACCACCACCGGGCTTACCGACGACAGCATCGCCACAATACCGGCATCGCCATGCTTAAGCGCTTGCAGAATCAGCGTCATGCCAACGCCCATCGATAAAAAGGCGTTAAACGCCACCATGCCAAACACTTTGCGATCCATCGGCAGCAAGGTGCGCGCCGCTTTCACGCCGGTCCACAGCAGCAACAGATGACACAGCAGCGCCGCGCTCATCCGCACCGCCGATGCCGCAACGGCGTCGATCTCAGTTTCCATCAAGGGTTTGAGCATCAAGGTCGACACGGCTTGGCACAGCGCCGATAACAACCCCAGCGCGATGCCGCTGGCGAGGTGCTCGGAATTGGCTTCCCAATGATGCTGCTCGCTGGCGCGCTTGCCAAACAAGATGGCGGTCATCACACCGCTGACCAGCAAGCCGCAGCCCACGAGCGTCCAGCCCCATAAGGTTTCGCCCAAAAACAGATAGGCCAAAAGCGCCGAAAACATCGAATGGGTGGCAAACAACACGCCCGCCCGGCGCGGGCCTAAGCGGTTCATCGACGCAAACAGCGCGGTGTCGCCAATCAAAATGCCGATCATGCCCGACAGCACCAGCAACCATAACTCGGACACCGGCAAGCTGTGCCAGCCGCCCGTAACCAGCGCGACCGCCCACAACATGCTGGCGGCGCAGGTCATACGCCAACGGGTAAAGGCAAATGCACCCAAATGCGCCGATGCTGGGGCCGAGATTAAACTGCCCAGCGCCCAACAGATGGCCGCGGCAAGCGCCATCCACTCGAACGAATTAATCGATAGGTGACTGAACAAGTCCATCAAAGGTTAAACAGCCCTGAGGATAAATAACGATCGCCGCGGTCGCAGACAATCGCCACCACCACAGCACCGGGCTGCTGCTCAGCGATTTGTAATGCAGCAAACACAGCACCGCCGGAACTGACGCCTGCGCAAATGCCTTCTTCGCGCGCTAAGCGGCGCATGGTGTCGACCGCATCTTGCTCACGCACATCCAGCACCTGATCAACCCGGGATTTTTCATAAAAACCCGGCAAATAGGCTTCAGGCCAGCGCCGAATACCCGGAATGGACGCGCCTTCGGCCGGCTGTAAGCCAATGATTTGAATGGCTGGATTTTGCTGTTTTAAGTAAGTCGACACGCCCATGATGGTGCCGGTGGTGCCCATGCTAGAGACAAAATGCGTCACCAAGCCGTGGCTTTGTTGCCAAATTTCCGGGCCGGTGCCTTGGATATGCGCGGCCGGATTGTCGCGGTTGTTAAATTGGTCCAACACCTTGCCTTTCCCTTCGGCTTGTAGCTGCAGCGCGAGGTCGCGGGCGCCTTCCATGCCTTGGGCTTTGGTCACCAGAATGAGCTCGGCGCCGTAGGCTTGCATCGAGGCTTTGCGCTCAGCCGTGGCGTTATCCGGCATGATTAACACCATTTTGTAGCCTTTAATCGCCGCCGCCATCGCCAGCGCAATGCCGGTGTTACCGCTGGTTGCTTCGATGATGGTATCGCCTGGCTTGATGTCGCCGCGCGCTTCGGCGGCAAGGATCATATTCAGCGCTGGCCGGTCTTTGACCGACCCTCCCGGGTTGTTGCCTTCGAGTTTCACCAGCACTGTGCTTTGGGTGTGTGCCGCCATGCGTTGCAGCCGCACCAGCGGCGTGTGGCCAACAAAGGCTTCAATGGTTGGGAAATCGACAGTAGAAAACGCCATGGTGAACTCTCCAAAATGCGGGACTGCGGCTGACAGTGCAGGCTTGTGGTGTTGTGCGTCGTGGCCGTTGCGGCAAATGCGCCGCAGTGTAGCGGAATTCGCGGCGCTCGCCCAGCAATGCCAGTGGTTACGGCAATGATTGCGACGTGTTGTCGACGCGCGCGACTCTCTGTGCGCGACTATCATCGCGCGAGGTCGCGTGACGCCGGGCTAAAACAGGACGTCGTCGTCTTGTTGCGCGCTTGGCGGCAATTCCGCGTCGTCAGCAAAAAACACCACACGGTTGCGGCCGTCGGCTTTGGCTTGATACATGGCTTGATCGGCGCGGCCCATCGTCATACTCAGCACTTCGAACGGCCGAATTTTCGTCACGCCCATGCTGATAGTGATCTGGCCGACCTGCGGGAACAGATGCTGCTCCACGCGAAGGCGGAACCGCTCCAGCGCCAATTCAACACCATGTTGAGTTTGCGGGCCTAAAATCACCACAAATTCTTCGCCGCCAAAGCGGAACAACCGGTCAATCGAGCGGAAGCTGCGTTGCATTAACTGCGACACCAACAACAGAATTTCATCGCCGTATAAGTGGCCGTAAGTATCGTTGATGCGTTTGAAGTGGTCTATATCAATGACGACTAAGAAATAAAAACCCATATCATCGCTATCGGTCGCCGATAAATCTGGACCAAAACTTTGCAAGGTGCTGGTGATTTTACTGAATTGTTTTTCCAGCGTTTTACGATTGCGCAGGTTGGTTAAGGTATCGGTTTCACTGTAATCGAGCAGCGATAAATGGTTTTCGTAGATCTTGGATAAGCCCTGCAGCATGCGGTAGTCCATCGGTTGCAGGTTGTTTTGCAGGCTTAGGTCAAACATCGCATATAACGCTTTGTCGCGACGCAAAATCATCACCGCCCGCATGCTGTCTGGCGCCACCACTAAAGAACTATCGGACGTTAGCGCTTGTTGCAACAACACATCACTGGGTCGTTGTTCGGCGGCCGCGGCGTCGGGTTGAAAGCGGCTGATGCCGTTGTCGTCAAACTGCACCGCCAGACGCAGCTGCGAGCCACGTTCGCTATCGAGCACACGATAAAACCGAATTTGCTGACAAACCAGCATTTCAAACAAGGTGACACACATGCTGACCGCTAAATCGTCGCGGTCGGTCAAACAGGTGAGTTCAGCCATCGACTGAATCAGTTCAAGGGAGCTTAAACGTTTTTGCATAACGAAGTACTTAGGTGCAGGAATGCCATAGCATACGATAAATCAGCGGTTTTGGCAGCAGCAAAAGCCGCCGCAAAGGCAGCTCTTACCACGGCAAAGCGGCCTACAAGGCTTACGATAACCGCTTGAGGTTGTCACAAATGACCGCCGCTGCGATGCCAACATTGAGCGACTCCGCATGGCCAAATGCTGGAATGGTGATGCGGCGCGTGATCAAGGCTTCGATGTCGGGCGAAATACCGTTGGCTTCATTGCCTAGCACAATAAAACCACCGGTGTTGGGCAGCGCCAGTTGATGAATATTTTCACCCTGCAAAAAGGCGCCAAACACCGGCTGTTTGACGCTTTGCAGCGCGGCTGCTAGCTCGGTGTAATGCAATTTAACGCGTAAAAACGAGCCTTTGGCGGCGGCGATCACTTTGGGATTAAACACATCCACGGTGTCTGGCGAGCATAAAACATGGCCAATACCGTACCAATCGGCGATGCGAATAATGGTGCCTAAATTCCCCGGGTCGTTGATGTTATCCAGCACCAAGCTCCATTGGCCTGGTTGCTCGGCAAAGGCATGCCAATGTGGCATCGCCACCACCGCCAACGCGGCATTGTTACTGGTAAAGGTGCCAACTTGTTCCAGAGCCGTGGCACTGCAGGCATGGCTCATCTCGGCCATGGCGGCGGTTTCAGGGTATTGATCAAAAAATTCAGGGGTGCCAAACAAGGCTTTGACCGGCCAGCGCGCAGCGAGCACTTCCAACACCGCTTTTTCGCCTTCGACAAAAAACAATTGCTCGGCTTTGCGGTATTTCTTTAAGTGCAGCGATTTAATCAATTTTGACCATTTTTGGCTGATCATAGGTGGCCTTATGTTAGCGTGCGGTGCGTCTAGGATGCTGACGTTACGACAGAACGTCAGCATCCGTGTGTGTCAGGTTCTACGTTGAAACTGCACCGCTGGATGAGGCAGGCTGAAGCGGCCGTCGCCGCTTTACTGCGAAAACGGGAATTTTAACGTCCCACCGACATAAGTCGCCAGCACTTTAGTTTGCCACAGCTGCTCTGGCGGTACTTGATAGATGTCGCGGTCGATTAAAATGAAGTCAGCCCAACTGCCGACCTGCAAGCTACCCATGGCTTTTTCTTGATAAGCGCCATAGGCTGCATCCACCGTAAAGGCGCGCAGCGCTTCGGTCAGCGTTAGTTTTTGCTCGGGTAACCAGCCACCTTCGGGTTGGTTTTGCTGATCTTGCCGTGTGACGGCCGCGTGAATGCCATAAAACGGGTTGGCCAGTTCGACCGGGTAATCCGAGCCGCCGACAATGCGGTTGCCATCATCGACCAAACTGCGCCAGGCATAAGCACCACGAAGCCGCGCCACGCCTAACCGATCACCGGCCATGTTTTTATCCGAGGTGGCATGCGTCGGTTGCATCGACGGCAGTACTTTAAGCACGGCAAAACGGTGTAAATCTTTCGGCGAGACAATTTGCGCATGTTCAATGCGATGGCGGCCGGCTTCGCGCTGCGCCGGCGTTAATAGTTGCTCAAAGCGGTCCAGCACCAAGCGGTTGGCACGGTCGCCAATGGCGTGCACGTTGGCCTGAAAGCCTGCCGCGGTGATGGCTTTCATCTGCGCGGTTAACGCATCTGGTTGCGTCACCAGCAAGCCGGTTTCGCCCGGTTTGTCGGCGTAAGGTGCCAACAGCGCCGCGCCACGGCTACCTAATGCGCCATCGCCGTAAATTTTCACCGAGCGCACATCGAGCATGTCTTTCGGGTCATCCATCGGCCCTTGTTTCAGCCACTGCGGCAAGTTAGGGTCGGTGGCCGCTAACATGGCATAGATGCGCACCGGTAGTTGCTGTTGTGCCTGCATGCTTTGATAGCTGGCGAGGTTGGCGGCATCAATGCCCGCGTCGTGTGTGCTGGTGATGCCGAGCGATAACAGATGGTCATAGGCCAGTTTTAGCTGCGCTTGGCGCTCGGCTTCGCTGCTTTTGGGTATGTGTTTTTCCAGCAATACCATGGCGTTATCGATAAGCACGCCGGTCGGCTCGCCATTGGCATCGCGCACGATTTGCCCGCCGTCGGGGTCTAAGGTGTCTTTGGTGATGCCGGCGATTTTCAGCGCCGCACTGTTGGCCCAACCGGCGTGGCCGTCAACACGACTGAGCCACACCGGTTTGTCTTTCACCGCTTCATCGAGCAGGGTTTTGCTGGGGAACTGACGCGTCGGCCACAGCACTTGGTTCCAGCCGCGGCCTTGGATCCACTGCGCTTGCGGCTGCGTTTTGGCAAAAGCCGCGACTTTCGCCACGGCTTGCGCTTCAGACGTGCTGTCACGCAATTCGACCCGCGACAAATTTTCGCCAAGCCCCAGCACATGGCCGTGACCGTCAATCAGCCCCGGCAGCAAGGTGCGGTTCTTGCCATCGATATGTGTGACTTGATGGAATTTCGGGTCTAGTTTGTCGCCTCGCGCGAGCACCTTGCCGCTTTCATCGTCAAACGCCAGCTGGCTAAAACTAACCAATTGGCGTTTGTCGTCAAAGCCATAGCCTTTGATGTTGTAAATAACCACAGGTTTGGCGCTGGCGCCGGCGCAAGCAAGTGCCAGCGTTGAGAAGGTGAAGGCGGCCGCCACGCGGCGAATAGATACTGTCATGGGTGTTCCTGGTGATTGGTTGTATGCCGCTGGTGCAAAGCCTGCTTGCCTTTCAGCGAGTGGTTTTCGCGCAACCGCGGCGTTTCTTGTTGTGTTGGTGCAAGGGGCGTATCCCCATAACCACAAGCTGCCGGTTTTGGTTTGATTTTGCAGCGAGCTTGCGGTGACTGGTGGAAATATTGCCATTAGTGCCGAATATGGCAAGTTTTTTGGGGTTCGCGCGCTGGTTGTGTTGTTCTAAATCGTTTTCGCCTGGGCGGCGGGCGGGTTTTGTTTCAGCTCGCACGCTGCTTTTTGATTTTGTTTTTAAATGATTTTCGCCTGTGCGGTGGGCTGTTGTATAAAACTTTTTTCGTCTTCGCGGCGAGCTTTTTATCAAACTTATTTTGCCTGTGCGGCGAGCACGTATGCCTGCCGCAGGCGTTTCTTTCTTTTGCTTCGCCAAAAGAAAGAAACCAAAGAAAAGGCGAC
>CAYTIQ010000097.1:0-11598 GCA_964437935.1 uncultured Rheinheimera sp. | reverse complement strand
GCGGGGCTTGGGAAGGTGTCGTTCAAAAAGTGAACACTCATGCTCTCGCCCTGCTAATTACTCCGACAACGTATAACGATTAGCGCACGTGCGGCAAAGCGCGTAGCGATTTGGCGTCACTGTGGCGCGCCTTGTTAGCCTGAGCAGATATACAACAAGGCAAAGCCGACACCCGAACCACAACAACGCCGCACACGTGCAAGTAAAAATAAAACCAACAAACAACTGACCCGCGCAGCGTTGCTGCCCACGGGTGTTTATTGGCACCTGTAAAATTTACGTTAAAGACAAACTATCAGAAGAGATGCAGCGAACACAACTGGCTATTTATACCTGGTGCAAACGAAGAACGACCAAACAACGCCACCGTCCTTGATGATTTGCCTTACCGGCGAAAACTATAAACCCCGAAAACAGGCTAACGTAGAGGTCACCGGTGCAGCGCGGCTTTATCGCGCAGCGTCCGGTAGACCGCCGGGTTATGCGCGGCGGAATGTTGTTGAATGGCGTGGATGAATTTCTTGCGCCATTGTTGCCAACCACGATGAACGTAAGTGGCGAAGAATGCGTAGGGATGCCCCCTGACGTTCTGTCCCTCAAGTACTTGCCTAAGCATGTCGAGGTGCTCTGCATTCCAAGCCCACAGCGTTCTCCCAGCGACGGAGACTTGGTGGTACGGAGCAGGCAGTTGAGCGTAATGTTGATTGACCAGGCGCAGGAAACAATTTGTGCAGCGGATTGAAAATATGGGTTTATCCCAAGATGGATACGTGTCTCCAACGATTAGAGTGCCCTGATCGTAGAGCGGCTCGGTGGCGACAGCGCATCCGCCACAACTGGGGCAGACAACTTCAATTTTCGTTGGGCGTTGCTCATGGTCGTAACGCACGTGACTACTCCCACCGCCAGTGCGGGATGACTTCCTTGGTTTCCGTTCAGTGGGTAGACGCATAACGATTCAAGCAGGGGTGCAGCCTTGCTGCATCCCTTGGCTTGACTTGTTAAATGCGAATTTAGTTAACCATTGACAGTCGCTTGTCTGTGAATACACAAATTACACCAGAATTGTTATACATTACTTCGTAGTTAAAATCACAATATGCAGCAGCCGCGCTTAGTGGGAGTTGTTCATTGCCCCAACGGCTTGGTTTAAGCCAAGCCAGCTCACCAGATTTGCATTTTTTTGCTTCATCATCCGTGCTGAAAGTGCACATTTTAGATTGATCAATTTGCGCTTTTTGATTGCAACCTGTTAAAGCAAGTGCAGCCAATATAAGTAGTGCTATTTTTTTCATTTTCACTCCATGTGGTGTTTTAGTGGGTAATTGCATTTAACGATTAGCGCACGTGCGGCAAAGCGCGTAGCGATTTGGCGTCACTGTGGCGCGCCTTGTTAGCCTGAGCAGATATACAACAAGGCAAAGCCGACACCCGAACCACAACAACGCCGCACACGTGCAAGTAAAAATAAAACCAACAAACAACTGACCCGCGCAGCGTTGCTGCCCACGGGTGTTTATTGGCACCTGTAAAATTTACGTTAAAGACAAACTATCAGAAGAGATGCAGCGAACACAACTGGCTATTTATACCTGGTGCAAACGAAGAACGACCAAACAACGCCACCAACCTTGATGATTTGCCTTACCGGCGAAAAACATAAAACCCGAAAACAGGCTAACAATTTATTAGAAGGAAATATCCCCGCAAGTCGCCTTGCAGGTTTGCCTTCTTTGTTGAAATTAATACATCGACCTTACCGCGAAAATCCCTTTGTTTCAACCCATTAACAATATTCGTTCCTTTCGCTGGTACGAAAACACGGGAAAACTTCCTGCTTTTGCTGGCAAAAAAACTCATCAAGACTACTGTTTATTTATACAGTATTTTCAACCATGCAAGGAGCGGCATATGGCGTCACCTTTTTTGGAGTTTGTTCGCGAACAAATGCACGTGCTGCGCTATGCCAAACGGACGATTGAAACCTATTTGTATTGGATCCGGTACTTTATTTTGTTCCACAAAAAACAACATCCGTCAGGGATGGCGGAAGCCGAAGTGGAAGCCTTTTTATCTTATCTGGCCAATCAGCAGAAGGTGGCGGTGAAGACGCAGGCCACGGCGCTGAACGCCTTGTGCTTTTTGTACCGGCATATTTTACGGCGGCCGCTGTCGTTGCAGCTGGAGTTTCATAAGGCGTCGAAAGCGCCAAAGTTACCGGTGGTGCTTACGCGGTTGGAGATGCAGCAGCTGTTGCATGCTATCGATCCGAAGTTTCGTTTGTTAGCGGAATTGTTGTATGGCAGCGGGTTGCGCCTGATGGAAGCGGTGCGGCTGCGCGTTAAAGATATCGATTTTGATTATTTGTCGGTAATGGTGTGGCAAGGCAAAGGCAATAAAAACCGGCGGGTGACCTTGGCGATGGAGTTAGTGCCTAAGCTGCGGCAACAAATTCAGCAGGTGCAGGCCTATTATCAATTGGACCGCCAGCATGAACACTTTGCTGGGGTGTGGTTGCCTTTTGCGCTGGCGCGTAAATACCCAACGGCGCCTTTTGAATTGGAGTGGCAATACCTATTTCCATCCAGGCAACTTAGCAAAGATCCAGAGTCTGCGAAAATTCGCCGCCACCACATTGACGAAACAACTTTGCGCAAAGCCATTAAACAAGCCGCGGCCTTGGCAAAAATTAAGAAACAGGTTACCTGCCACACCCTGCGCCATTCGTTTAGAAACTACATCCATGTAGTTTCCCCTGCGGGCCAGCCTGCGGCTGTTCAAATTCATTCCCGATGAATTTGTGCCACCCACCTGCTTGAATCCGGCGCCGATATTCGCACCGTGCAAGAGCAGCTGGGGCATAGCGATGTCAAAACCACACAAATTTATACCCATGTGCTAAGTCGTGGCGGCAACGCAGTAAAAAGCCCGCTCAGTAGTATTCTGGCGGGCTCGGGCTAACGGGTAGCGTCGTGTGCTTGTCGTGTGCTTTTAGTGTCCTGAAAGTTACGCGCTTAATTGCGCAAGGAGTAACTCAGTATCACTCCACGCTACGCACTTTCGCCGCTTCGGCTAAGTCGCGGGCGTGGCGCCATTCCAAGGCACTTTTTAGCACCAAGGTCACCAGCGCCAATAACGCCAGCAAGGACGACACGGCAAACGCGGCGGCAAATTGGTATTCGTTGTACAAAATCTCGATATGCAGCGGCATGGTGTTGGTTTGTTCGCGAATTTTGCCAGACACCACCGACACGGCGCCAAACTCGCCCATGGCGCGGGCGTTACATAAAATCAGGCCGTACAAAAGCGCCCATTTTACGCTGGGTAACGTGACGCGGAAAAACGTCTGCCAGCCACTGGCGCCTAAGGTCAACGCAGCTTCTTCCATGTCGCGGCCTTGGTCCTGCATCAGCGGAATAAGCTCACGCGCCACGTAGGGGAAGGTAATAAAAATGGTCGCCAGCACTATGCCAGGCACGGCGAACATCACTTGCAAATCATGGTCGTTGAGGTAGCCACCCCACCAACCTTGCGCGCCAAAAATCAGCATCAAGGACAAACCGGCAATCACAGGCGATACGGCGATTGGCAGGTCAATCAAGGTGATTAAAAACTGCCGGCCACGAAAGCGAAACTTGGCAATGGCCCATGCGGCGGCCAAACCAAAAATCGCATTACACGGCACGGCAATCGCAGCGGCTATTAAGGTCAGTTGGATGGCATGCGCCGCCGCCGGTTCGGTAATGGCGGCGATATACACATCCCAACCTTTGCTTAGGGCTTCTTCAAACACCAGCACCAGCGGCAGTACTAAAAACAACGTCAAAAAACTTAACGCGATGGCGGTGAGCAACCAACGCAACCAGGTCGGCTCCGTGGTAGCGCGGCGTGATGATGCGTTCGAACTCATGCGCTTTTTCCTCCGTGGCGCTGCTGGCTCCAGTGCTGCAGGCCATTAATAATCAGCAATAACACAAAGGAAATCAGTAGCATGACAGTACCCAGCGCGGCGGCGCCGGCGTAGTCGAATTCCTCTAAGCGCGACATGATCAGCAGCGGGGTGATCTCAGTGCGATACGGCATATTGCCGCTGATAAACACCACCGAGCCGTATTCGCCAACAGCACGGGCAAAGGCTAGCGCAAAACCGGTCAGTAACGACGGCACGAGGCTTGGCAAAATCACTCGGCTAAAAATCTGCAGTCGGTTGGCGCCAAGGCTGGCTGCCGCTTCTTCCAGTTCGCGTTCAAAATCTTCCAGTACCGGCTGCACCGTGCGCACCACAAACGGCAAGCCGATAAAAATCAGCGCTAACGTCACACCCAACGGCGTGTACGCCACTTTTAAACCCAGCGCGTGAAGATGCTGGCCAATCCAGCCATTGGGCGCGTACAAAGCGGTCAGCGCAATGCCGGCCACCGCGGTTGGCAGCGCAAATGGTAAATCGACCAAGGCGTCGAGGATTTTTTTACCCGGAAATTGGTAACGTACCAACACCCAAGCCACCAGCAAGCCAAACACCATGTTAACCAGCGCCGCAACGAACGAAGCGCCAAAGGTCAGTTTGTAACTGGCCAGCGCGCGGTCACTGGCGACCACCTCGATAAAGCCAGCCCAATCTAGCTGAAAGCTTTTGAGCACTAAGGCACTGAGTGGCAAAAACACCACCAAGCTCAAGTAAAAGGTGGTAAAGCCCATCGACAGGCCAAACCCTGGTAACACTGGGCGCTGTCGCGCTGAAAACAACGGCATAAAGTCTCCGCATGGCCAAATTCAGTCGGCAAGCGAGGACGACAGGATCATCGGCTGCCGGTCGTTCTCCTCTGCATAAGGCGACTGGCTCGCTTGCAACTAGATATTCAGACGTCTAAACATCTTTTGATGCTGGCTAGACTAACGGAATTGCCGCAAGTTAAAAAGAATCAAAAAACCATGGGTTATAACAAATTGGAATGGATAGCCACGGCGGTGCTTGCGCAGTCCTTGCGGTAACACTTGGGCTTGCAGCGGTTTCGGCGGCTCTGGCGGTGCAGCGAGAGTACACCTTGAAAGCGCCGCGGCTTAGAGCCCTTCGCTCAGGTCTATAAGCTCAGGCCTATAAGCTCAGGACTATTCGCTGAGGACTATTCGCTCAAGACTGGGCGCTCAGGCCTAAAAGGTGGTCCAGTCGATCAGTTCGCGCTGCGTCGTATCAAAACTACCGTCGTTATCCACCTTAGTACCTCGCGAAAACTCGGCTTGGGCTTTTTGATAGTCGGCATAACTTAAACCACTGCCCTGCCCTTGCAACTCTAAGCGTACATAGGTGATGCGTTCGCCGGCCAGCGCCGTTTGCTCTGCCTGTGGCAATTGCAAATCGACCAAGCTGGCCTGCGGTGCAGTGATATAGATCCAGCGCAGTTGGTTGCTTTGCGCTGTCAACAACGCTTGGTTCACGCCAGCGAAACTGCTGAAGTTATAACTGCCGCTGCGACTGGACATCCATGTCGGCAACAGGCTGCTAAAACTATCGGCGAGCGCGCGTTGGTTACTCGGTAAATTCAGCGTGATACTGTTGCCGCTAAGCGGCTGTTGTCGGCTACTTTGATAGCCGATAGTCCCGGTGCTGCTGGGCGATAACACTTGGTTGGTCGACACAGCAAGCACGCGCTGGCGCATGCCGTCTCGGTCAAACACCCGCAACAAGTCGGTGTCGCTGCCACTGGCGTTAAACACAAAGTGCCGCGTCCCAGCTTGCACGTTATCGCTCGTGAGCGTGGCGATCGCCATGTTTGCGCTCCAACCAATCACTCGGCCAGCGGCGGTCATATCGGCAAGACGTAATTCCAGCGTCGAATTATTGGCTTGGCTGTCCATGTCAATCTCACTGACATAACTAGGCCCGGTATTGGCAGGGGCAAGCATCAGTTGGACTTTGCCAAAACGACCGCTGTTATCTGCACAATAATTGCGCGTCACCGAGCCGGTCAGATTGGTCTGCGCTGCCTGCAGCGGGCTGCTTAACACCAACTTGAATTCCGGTTGCGCGCGACGAATATCGCTCCAATTGACGCTAACCGTTTTGCAGCTACAAAACTCGCTAAAACGCTCATCGGCCAAGCGCAGGACGCCTAAATCCAAGTACGCTGGGTTGATGTAGGACTGAATGTGGTACTGACTCTGGCCATTTTTATACACCACGCTGATGTGGCTGACATCGGCCGGTTTTTGCTGTTCAAAATGCCCGTTGTTATCCGTCGCCCATTGGCTGTGCATGCTGCCATCGGCTTTGTGCAGCACCACTTTAACCCCTGCCAGCGTATGCGTTTTGCCGTTACACACCGCAGAATAACCCACGGTGTCGAGTTTAATCGTCGGTTGCACCGGCGTCGTCGTGCCACTACCGCTTGAACTGGTCGCGGTTCCACCACCGCCGCAACCTGCCACAGTGAGACATACACCAAGTACAAGCCATGCTGGCTGGGTTCGAATCATCTCACGCTCCTTGCAATCATCGGGGGCATCCCTACAGATATCTAAAGTACAGATATTTAGAGTACAGATATTTAGAGTACAGATATCTAGAGTAAAGATATCTAGATATCTTGCAGTGTTTACAGGTTAAACCAAAGCGCCGCCAGCACCAACCCTGCCCACGGCAGCTCCACCATTAAGCTAACCACGACACGCCGCTGCCATGACGGTCGGGTCTGCTGCCAACGCCGCACCGCCAGCACCAAACAAAGCCATGCCAACAGGCCAAGCCCACAGAATATGGCGCGGCCCCATGGGTTTAAGTAGGCACTTTGGTGCAATTGGTACAGATGATGTCGCAGTTGCCAAGGGCTGCTAACAGCCGCCGCATCATTGACGCTTAGGCTGGCGTCCTCGATGCGCTGCAGCGCCATGCTGGTGGGGTTGACGGCGCCACTGGGCGTCTGTGGCCATTGTGCATCACCACGTGGGCTTAGTTGCCAAAAACCTGCGCTGGTCGCAGTCGGCCGCTGCCAGGTGATTTTGCCAACAGGCCAGTTGGGCCACTGCGCCACTAACCTCTGCAGCTGCGGTTCAGGCAGCAGCGTGGTTAACTTTGTTGGTATGGTTGCCGCTGCTGGCATGGTTGCCACAGTCGCCTCTAACGCAGGCGGCTGCGGAAATAAGGCCGCGTAATACTCACCTGTCGACAACGTCGTTGGCACGTCACGCCAATTACCAAGCTGCATCACCACCGCACTCACGCCATACAGCAGCAGCCACGGGCTAACCAGCAGGCCAAGCCAGATATGCCAACGCAGCGCACCTTGCTGGCGCCAACGTCCAGGCCGTGGCAACACCTGCGACGGGCTTTGGCGCAGCAATCGCCAGCTTAAACCAAGCCCAGACAGGCTAAACACGCACCAAGCCAAGGCGAATATTGCACACAGGCCAAGGCCGCTGGGTAACCATGCAAGCACCGTCGGCGGTAACACATCGGCCAGACTGCGCTTGATAGGCTCTAACCAAGCCCGCCCAAACAAGGTGTAATGCCAATCAAACACCAAGCCGCCAAAAGTTTGGCTTTGCTGGCCTGCATGGACCAGCATCGAAGTGCCGAGCGGCTCACCCTGCAGCGTCACATACTGCCGATACAGGGCAAACCCAGGTTCACTTACTGCCGGCCAATGCAAGGTGAGATAGGGTTTACGCGCACTGGCCAATTCGATGTACCAGCGTGTCGCATCAGCAGCGCCGTGCTCTTGCGCTAAAAACTGCTGGGCCGCCTGAATTTGTGCAGCGCTAGAGACCGACGATGGCTCTGCGAGCTCACAGCAACCGCGCAAGGACGGCGTAAGCCACAGGTCCAACTCGGCGCGATACAAGGTCAAACTTCCGCTAAGCAGTAACCAACTGAGCGGCACCGCCAGCACCACGCCCAACCAGCGATGGCCATCTGGGCGCATTCTTAACCCGCTTTTGTGCTGGGAAGGTTCACCTGCTTTGCGCACTAGCCTTGGCGATAGCCGCCACGTCATCACCACGAGCAGCGTCAGCAGCAACCAACTGGCGATGGTGGCATAGTCACGCCACAACAATGCGCTGAGCGTGGTCGGTGCTTGCCACAACCACAGCCAAGGGCTTAGCAGCGCCAGCGCCACCAGCAACACCACCAATAGCAACTTACGCCGCCTTGGGCTGGCAACAAGCTGGGCGAACAGGTGGGTAAAAAGCTGGCGAATAACAAGAGCAAGGCGCATGGCAACATCTTCGGCGTTTAGGGTGCAGCGACACCGCTGTCGGGCTTAAAAACGAACACGCCGCGACCACGCGGCGTGTTCATTTAATCGGTTACTTCTGAATTAAGATACTGATTTGATTGGTCCATTGCGCATTAGATTCTTGCGAGGTAAAAGGCAGCACCACGTCATCGGCCCCATCACCATTCACGTCCGCCACCAAATTCACCCCGCGCAGCGGCAACGGTGTGGTAAATTTTTGCGCTTTCTCAGAAAACAATTTCGCGCCGACATGCTGGAACATCTTGAGCGTTTGTTCATCGTCGGCAATCAACAACTGATACACGCCCGCTTTGTCTTTCACCACATTGGCCACCGGCATATTCACTTGGCCGGAATTGAGCGAAATGCCGACCGTCATGTCTTGCCGATACACCGGCCGATCACCAAAACTGCCATCTTCACGTTGGCGGAAAAACTGGTAGTCGATGTCGGCCGACCCCGTCAGCAAGGCGCCGACGATTTTCGACAAGCCAATTTCTGCCACTGGCGTGAAAAAATCGTCGCGATTGTCGCCGTCTAAATCTTTGAATTGCACTTCAAACTGCACGCCATTGGTATTAATTTTCTGGTCCGGCTCTTTGTTAAAGCTGACCAAGCCGCCAACCGCCGGCTTTTTGCCATAGTGAATTTGATAGCTGTATTGTTGGTCCATCGCGTCTTTGTAAAACGCCTGCTGCACCACTAAATCCAATACGCCATCGTGGTTTAAGTCTTGGATCCGCTCAAACAGCCGCAGCGCTAAATTGGTAAAACTGCGGCCGTCGCCAGCCCGTTGTTGCGCTTGCAAATCAGGGGTTAACCCCACACCGAGTGCTTGCACTGTGGGCTCTTTGGCAAAGGAGCCATCGGCTTGTTGCACAAACCAACGCACCGTGTCGTCTTGGGCAAAACCGATATCCAAACGACCGTCGACATTCACATCGCCTTGTTGCGGCGTTTTCACCGTCACCGTCGGGCCGTCGTTGTAGATAATGCTTTGCGCTTGCACCGCCAACTCATACTGCACAAAGCGGCCATCGGCCTGTTGCACCAACAAATGATAACCGGTGAAGTCGGGAATTAAAAAATCACTCAGGCCATCTTTGTTAACATCGAGCACCATCTCAATGGATTTAAAGCGCTTTTTATCCACCACGCGATAAATAGAACTCACCGCATGCAATTGCGACCAACGCTGCGCACTTTGGTCAAATCGCCACAGCCCATCGGTCGCCAGTGCCACTAACTGCTCGGACGCTTGCCCAACCAAGGTGGCATTTTGGAAAAATTGGCCATTGGCTAAGATCGGAATTTGTTGCGCACTGCCGGCGTTGATATCGACCAAGCTACACCAGCGTTTCTCACTGTCATGCCCCGACACCACCAAGGATGACGTGCCTTTTAAATGCAACACACTGCCACTGGCAGGGTGGCCTAGGGCAATGGTTTTAACTGAAAAGTCAGCGGCGTTGCTGGAAAAGCCGACAACGCTGGCCAACATCACTGCAGCCATCTGATTTAGCGAACAACGGCGAAACTGCGCCATACCAACTGCTCCGTGCAAAAAATGGGGGAAAGCGCCAGTGTACGCAGTCTTGCTTGCGCAAAGCGAGGTGAAAACTGCCGAGCTGACGTAAAAAAATGTAACAAAGTTGCCACTTGGATGCAGCAACCTAGGCAAAGTTCCAGGTTAAAACATGCCTTAGCCGCAGTTTTGCTGCCATCACGCGGCTAAAACAGCTAAACTAGCGGTTTTTTCTACGTTCGGAGTACGACATGTCGATCAACTGGTTCCCCGGCCATATGCACAAGGCCCGCAAAGAAATCGCTGAAGTGATGCCCCAAGTGGACGTCATTATCGAGATGATCGACGCGCGTATCCCATTTTCCAGCGAAAACCCGCTGGTGCCCGAGCTGCGCGGCGACACGCCGTGTATCAAGGTGCTGAACAAAGCCGACCTGGCCGACCCCGCCATGGTCGCCGTCTGGCAAGCGCATTTTGAACAAGAAAAAGGCGTGCGCGCCATTCCAATTAGCCAGCAAAACCCTGAGCAAATCCGCGCCTTGCTCGATTTGTGCGTCGAGTTATTGCCCGAACGCAACTTCGACGTGCGCGGCCCACGCGCCATGATCATGGGCATTCCAAACGTTGGTAAATCAACGCTGATCAATACCTTAGCCGGTAAAGTCATCGCCAAAACCGGTAACGAAGCCGGTGTGACCAAAGCACAACAACGTATTCGTTTAGAAAACGGCGTGATCTTAACCGACACCCCCGGCTTTTTATGGCCCAAATTAACCCCGCCAAGCTGCGGCTACCGCTTGGCCATCACCGGCGCTATTAAAGAAAGCGCCTTTGATTACGGCGACATCGCCTTGTACGCCGCCGAATATTTGTTAAAAGCCTATCCAGAACGTTTGCAAAAACGCTATCAATTCAGCGAATTACCCGAGCATGATCTCGCCGTGCTCGACGCCATCGGCGAGCGCCGCGGCTGCATGGCCAAAGGCGGTATCGTCGACGTCACCAAAGCCGGCGCCATTTTAATCAACGACCTGCGCGCCGGATTATTAGGCCCCATCTGCCTCGAAACCCCAGAGATGGTGGTACAAGAAGTCGCCGACGCCAAAGCGTTAGACGAGCAAAAAGCCATCGAGAAAGAAGCACGGGATAAAGAACGCGCGCGGCGGACGAAGAAGAACCGACGGTAGTTTGGTTTCGCACGCTGGGTTTGCTGTTCTATAAAACTTGTTTCGCCTATGCGGCGCGCCGTTTTAAAAGCTTTCGGCGTTGCAGAGGTACTTTCTTTGCTGGCACGCAGGTTTGGGGTCGCACGCTGGTTTTTGATAGAGTTTTTAAATGATTTTCGCCTGGGCGGCGAGCGTGTTTGCCTGCCGTAGGCGCCTTTTCGCACGCTGGTTTTGATGGCCGATTTTTAAGTGATTTCGCCCTCGCGGCGGGCTTTTTAAGAGCTTTCGGCGTTGCCGAGGTACTTTCTTTGCTGGCAAAGAAAGTACCCAAAGAAACCAGCCCCGGGATCGCTCGAAAGCCCGCTAAAAAATTCGTCCGCCAAGGCGCCGTCGTAACTCGCGTGCCGCTACCGTCGGCCCGCTCGAACATACGCCGTCTTAAAACCTTGGCAAACGATTTTTTAACGGCTCGCTTTACGGGGCGGCAAGAGCAACCGCGAAGAGCAAAGAGCAAAGAGCCAGACCTGCAGTTTATTGTCTCTCCTGCGTCCGCAGACTTTTGTATATGCGGTTGGTCGCTACACAATTATAACTTTGGCCAACGCTTTTCGCTTTTAATCCCCGTAAAGCGAGCCTGTCGAAAACGAGTGGCCAAGGTTTTAATCGTGTGACG
>CAYTIQ010000096.1:0-11711 GCA_964437935.1 uncultured Rheinheimera sp. | reverse complement strand
AGACATACGCCGTCTTAAAACCTTGGCAAACGATTTTTTAACGGCTCGCTTTACGTGGCGAGGAAGAGCAACCGCGAAGAGCAAAGAGCTAAAACAACTATGTGAACTGTTAGCTTCAGATCGCTCAAACATAGGGCCTGGTCGCTGCAGGATTAAAACCTTGGCAGCCGCTTTTCATCCCCGTAAAGCGAGCCTGTCGAAAACGAGTGGCCAAGGTTTTAAGACGGCATATGTTTGAGGCTCGCGACGGTAGCGCGAGCCGAGTTATGCCGGCGCCTTGGACGCTTGATTTTCGGCAGGGATTTCGAGCGATCCCGGGGTCGCCTTTTCTTTGGTTACTTTCTTTTGGCGAAGCAAAAGAAAGACACGCCTGCCGCAGGCAAACGCGCTCGCCGTGCAGGCGAAAACGGTTTTATAAACAAACCCGCGTGCGAAACCAAGCCCTCTGCAGGCATACACGCCCGCCGCGAAGGCGAAAATCATTTTAAAGCCAACCAAAACCCCAGCGTGCGAATACCTAACCCCACCATGTAACCGATTTCATTTTATAAGCAAATTCACCGCATATTGGAAGTCAGATGTGAAAAAAATTTATCCATCTTGGCGCACGGCGGTATGAATTCAGGCAGAAAATGCTGGATTAATCCGCAACAAAGCCAGTGATGCGCCAAAATGGTGCAGGGTTTGCGACGAGTGTGCACAAAAAGTTGGCAAAATGATCGATCGTAGGCTTGACGCTGCAAAATGTAATCCGTTACATTTTTAGCGAGTTGATCAAATCTTGATCAGCCCTGCAGCTAGCACTTCAGTGTTGACGCGCCGCTGCGCGTGATCAAGCCGTTGCTCACCCAGTTTCGATTGTCTACCAAGTGGTTGCCGTGGCGTGCACTAGTGTTTGTCCTGCCATGGGCTAGTTGCAAAAAACGCTGAGGCAATGGGGCTGTGCGTTCGAAAGAGCCGAGCACAAGCCCGCTTGGTGGGCGATCATTTTCATTCAAAGGAGCGCTAGATGAGTCAAAAAATCCGTTACGGCATGATTGGGGGTGGCGAAGGAGCCTTTATTGGCGCTGTGCATCGCCACGCCGCTGGGCTGGACGGACAATTTGAACTGGTGTGTGGCGCTTTTAGTCGCGATAGCGGCAACAACAGCCGCACGGCGGCAAGCCTTGGCGTTGCGCCAGAGCGCGCCTATGCCAGCTGGCAGCAACTGCTCGACGCTGAAGCGCAGTTGCCCACTGACCAGCGCATGCAGCTGCTGGTTATTGTCACGCCGAATCAAACGCATGTGCCGATCAGTCGCGCGGCCATTGCGGCTGGGTTTCATGTGTTTTGCGAAAAACCCGCAGGCGTGAGCCTTGCCGAAACACAACAGCTCGCGGCCGAACTGGCGGATTCCAACCGTTTGTACGGCCTGGCGCATACCTATCTTGGCTACCCGATGGTCTGGCAAGCGCGCCACTTGGCGCAAAGCGGCGCCTTGGGCGTGATCCGCAAAATCTTTGTCGAATACCCGCAAGGCTGGTTGACGCAAAACTTAGAAGCCGCCGGCCAAAAACAAGCCAGCTGGCGCACCGACCCGGCCCAAGCTGGCGCCAGCGGCTGCATGGCTGACATCGGCACCCACGCCTTTGGCTTGGCCGAATTTGTCACAGGCCAGCGTATTTCCAGCATTTGTGGCGTGCTGAAAAGCCACATCGACGGCCGCCGTTTAGACGATGACGGCGCGGCCCTTCTTAAAACCGACGCTGGTGCCAGCGGGGTATTAATCGCTAGCCAAATCTGCGCCGGTGAAGAAAACGCCTTAAAAATTCGCGTGTACGGCGACAAAGCGGGCCTGGAGTGGCGGCAAATGGAGCCCAATTCCGTGATAGTGCGCCCGCACGACGCACCGTATTACGTGCTGCGCGCTGGCAGCGGCATGCCCGGCCTGTGTGATGACGCCAACCGCCGTTGCCGCCTGCCAGGTGGCCACCCCGAGGGGTATTTAGAAGCAATGGCGAATTTGTACCGCGACTTCGCCAGCGCCATCCGCCGCGGCGAACGCGGCACGCCAACCGGAGTCCCCGGTATCGAGGCCGGCCTGCGCGGCATGGCGTTTATCGAAGCGATCACGGTGGAGTCGGGGGAGAAATGGGTGAGTCTTTGATCCGGGGTTTCGTACGCTGGTTTTGAAGTGGGTTTTTAAGTGATTTTCGCCTTGGCGGCGAGCGGGTATGCCTGCGGCAAGTGATGTTTCGCACGCTGGTTTTGGGTTTTGTGTGTAAAGGATTTTCGCCTTGGCGGCGGGCTTTTAAAAAAGCTTTCGGCGTTGCCGAGGTACTTTCTTTGCTGGCAAAGAAAGTACCCAAAGAAACCAGCCCCGGGATCGCTCGAAAGCCCGCTAAAAAATTCGTCCGCCAAGGCGCCGTCGTAACTCGCGTGCCGCTACCGTCGGCCCGCTCGAACATACGCCGTCTTAAAACCTTGGCAAACGATTTTTTAACGGCTCGCTTTACGGGGCGGCAAGAGCAACCACGAAGAGCAAAAGCTAGAACAACGGGCTTAAAGCTATTGGTACTGGAGTCGCCCAGCTCAGACATGCTGGCTGATGGCCACACGATTAAATCCTTGGCAGACGATTTTTTTTAAAGGCTCGCTGTGTGAAGGCATCAGAGCAACAGCGAAGAGAAAAAAGTTTGAATTGTTCCTTTACGTGAACTTTGCCACTGCTTTTCGTGGTTGGGGTCCCCGTAAAGCGAGCCTGTCGAAAACGAGTGGCCAAGGTTTTAAGACGGCATATGTTTGAGGCTCGCGACGGTAGCGCGAGCCGAGTTATGCCGGCGCCTTGGCCGCTTGAATTTCGGCAGGGCTTTCGAGCGATCCCGGGGTCGCCTTTTCTTTGGTGACTTTCTTTTGGCGAAGCAAAAGAAAGACACGCCTGCGGCAGGCATACGCGCTCGCCGCGAAGGCGAAAATGATTTAGAAAAAACACAACCAGCGTGCGAGCAGAAAACAAAACCGCCCGCCGCGAAGGCGAAATAAGTTTTAAAACGGCGCGCCGCAAGGCAAAAAACGATTTAGCAAAAAACACACAGGTGAATAAAAAAAGGAGCCATGTATGAGCATCAAAGGACCGGCGATCTTCCTTGCGCAATTTGTCGGCAATGCGGCGCCTTTTGATAGTTTGGCGGCGATGGCGCGTTGGGCGGCGGATTTAGGCTACCAGGGCGTGCAGGTGCCGACCAATGATCCGGCGTTTTTTGATTTAGAAAAAGCCGCGGCTAGCCAAGCTTATTGCGATGAGATGGCGGCGGTGTGTGCGGCGGCGGGTATACAAATCACTGAGTTATCGACCCATTTGCAAGGCCAATTGGTGGCGGTGCATCCGGCGTATGACGAGCTGTTTGATAACTTCGCGCCGGCGCAGCTGCGCGGCAATCCGAAAGCGCGCACCGAGTGGGCGGTGCAGCAGTTAAAACTGGCGGCCAAGGCCAGTGCGCGGCTTGGTTTAAAAGCCCATGCGACGTTCTCCGGTGCCTTGTTGTGGCATTTGATGTACCCCTGGCCGCAGCGACCGGCGGGGTTAGTCGAGCAAGGCTTTGCTGAATTGGCGGCGCGTTGGCTGCCGATTTTAGATGCGTTTGATGAGGCGGGCGTGGACGTCTGCTACGAAATTCACCCGGGTGAAGACTTGCACGATGGCGCGACGTTTGAGCGTTTTTTAGCGGCCACCAACAACCATCCGCGCGCCAATATCTTGTTTGATCCCAGCCACTTTGTGCTGCAACAGCTGGATTATCTGGATTTTATCGACCGCTACCACAGCCGCATCAAGATGTTCCATGTCAAAGACGCAGAGTTTCGGCCCAATGGCCGCTCGGGCGTGTATGGCGGCTACCAAAATTGGGTCGACCGGCCAGGGCGGTTTCGCTCGCTTGGCGATGGCCAAGTCGATTTTAAGAGCATTTTCAGCAAGTTAACTCAATACGGCTTTGACGGCTGGGCGGTGCTGGAATGGGAATGTTGCTTAAAAGACTCGGCCCAAGGCGCTGCGGAAGGCGCGCCTTTTATCCAGCGCCATTTAATTCAAAAAGCCAGCAAAGCCTTTGATGATTTTGCCGGCGGCGCCGCGAGCGAGTCGCGCAATCGACGCATTTTGGGCTTGGAGTAAAGCCCCAGTTAAACCAGAAATACTTCGTACAGACAATCACTTACAACAACGATAACAGGGGACAGTATGAACGACACGGTTGCCAGCAGCGGCATCAAGGCGCGGTTAAGCCTGATGATGTTTTTACAGTTTTTTATCTGGGGCGCTTGGTTTGTCACCTTGGGCACCTTTTTAGGCGCCAACCTGCAAGCGCAAGGCCCAGAAATTGGCCAAGCCTTTTCGACGCAAAGTTGGGGCGCCATTATCGCGCCGTTTTTTGTCGGGCTGATCGCCGACCGCTTTTTTAACGCCGAGCGGCTATTGGGTATTTTGCATCTAGCCGGTGCTGGTTTGATGTGGGCGATGGCGCAAAGTACTGATTTTGCAAGCTTCTATCCGCTGGTGCTGGCTTATATGTTGGTGTACATGCCGACGCTCGCGCTGGTGAACTCGGTGTCGTTTGGTCAGCTGCGCGCACCGGATCAAGAATTTGGCCAAATTCGAGTGTGGGGCACGGTCGGTTGGATCGCCGCCGGTTTAGTCATTTCGTACCTGTTTGGCTGGGATGCGCAAGACGCGCTGGCGCAAGGTGCGCTGAAAAATACCTTCTTGTTAGCCGGTGGCGCGTCCTTGCTGCTGGGTTTTTATAGTTTTAGCTTACCGGCGACACCTCCGGCAGCACGTGGCACGTCGGTCAGTGCGCGTGAACTGTTGGGGTTGGATGCATTGACGATGTTGAAAGACAAAAACTTTTTAATGTTTTTTGTCGCTTCAATTCTGATTTGCATCCCGCTGGCTTTTTATTACCAAAACGCCAATCCGTTTTTAACCGGCATTGGTGTAGAGAACGCCACCGGCAAAATGACCTTGGGCCAAGCCTCGGAAGTGTTGTTTATGCTGGCGCTGCCGCTGTTTTTGGCCCGGTTTGGCATTCGCTGGACACTGGCGCTGGGCATGGCGGCTTGGGTGCTGCGGTATGTGTTGTTTGCGTATGGCGATGCCAACGAGGGTGTCTGGCTGCTGATTCTAGGCATAGTGCTGCACGGCATCTGTTACGACTTCTTCTTTGTGTCGGGCCAGATTTACACCAATAGCAAAGCAGGCAGCGCCGTGAAATCGCAGGCGCAGGGTCTTATCACCTTAGCCACCTATGGCGTGGGCATGCTGATTGGCTTTGCGGTGGCCGGCCACATTACGGCCAGTCACAGCCAAGCAGGCGCCGTCGATTGGCAGCAGGTGTGGTTATTCCCAGCCGGTTTTGCCGCCGTAGTGTTGGTGCTGTTTGTGCTGCTGTTTAAAGGCGAACGCAAGGAGGCGGCATGAGTAACCAAGTCGCCAAGGGCGCAGGGCTTACGTCAGCCGAGCTGCAGGCCTCTATTCAAACCACGGGGCAAACCCTAATTCAAACCACAGAGCAAACCGCAGAGCCGACGAGGCGCAAGCTATTAAAAATGGCGGCCGCGCTTGGTAGCGGCGCTGTGTTGGCACAGGCGCTGCCGGGCTGTGCCAGTAGCGGCGCGGCAACCAGTGCCATGCCGCATGACTTTAACGGTCACTTGGACTCAGAAGCGCTGAATTCCCAAAGCGCCGTTTCCACAGTGCCTGCGCGCAAAGGCCGCATTCGCCACGGTGTGGCGCGCTGGACTTACGGCGACTTGTCGCTGGATGAACTGTGCCTGCTGGTTAAATCGCTGGGCTTTAACGCCATTGATTTGGTCGGGCCTGACGAGTGGCCGATCTTAAAAAAACATGGCGTGCACTGCTCGATGTGTAATGGCGCTGAGCTGAATTTAAAAGACGGCTGGAGCCATCCCGAATTCCATGAGGTGCTGGTCGAGCGCTACTTAAAACACATCGATTTAGTGGCCGATGCCGGCTACAGCAATTTGATTTGTTTTACCGGCAATGCGCGTGGCATGAGCAAACAGACTGCGCTCGATAACGCCGTCAAAGGCCTTTCGCGCATTATGCCGCATGCCGAAAAACGCGGTGTCACCATTCAATTAGAGCTTTTTAACAGCAAGGTCGACCATCCGGATTACACCGCCGACAGCTCTGCTTTTGGCATTGAGCTGTGCAAACGTTTGGGCAGTCCAAACTTCAAACTGCTGTTTGATATCTACCATATGCAAATTATGGAAGGCGACATCATTGCCAGAATTCGCCAGCACGGCCAGTATTTTGGCCACTACCACACGGCCGGTGTGCCGGGCCGGCATGAAATCGATGACACGCAAGAGCTGTATTACCCGGCGATCGCCCGTGCCATCGCTGACAGCGGTTTTCAGGGCTATTTATCGCAAGAGTTTCTGCCAACTGGGGCGGATAAAGCGGCACGCGCCAACGCGCTGGCGCAGGCGATCAACATCTGTGATGTCTGATGGCTTGCGTAAACAAAGTAACTATAACAACGACTTATAAAAATAAATAACAAGCACGGCAAGCAACAGGGGGGCCTTGGGGCCCACAGTCAGGTGCATGGGCGCAAGGCCTGTCACCCGCAAAAGGTAGACACAATGACAACAAATTATTTTGACGCAATCGTGGTAGGGTCTGGCATCAGCGGCGGTTGGGCGGCCAAAGAGCTGACCGAAAAAGGCCTCAAAGTGTTGCTGCTCGAGCGCGGCCGCAACATCGAACATATCAAAGATTACCCCAATGCGTTTAAAGAAGCCTGGGACTACCCGCACCGCGATGCGCCAACGCAGCGGATGAAAAAAGACTACCCGGTGCTGTCGCGCGACTACCCGCTCAATGAAAGCACCTTTGGCATGTGGGCCAACGAAAAAGAGTCGCCGTACGTCGAGAAAAAACGCTTTGACTGGTTCCGTGGTTATCACATGGGGGGCCGCTCGTTGCTGTGGGGCCGACAAAGTTATCGCTTAAACGAGCGCGATTTTACCGCCAACTTGGAAGACGGCATCGCGGTCGACTGGCCCATTCGTTACAGCGATTTAGCGCCTTGGTACGACTATGTCGAGCGGTTTGCAGGTATCGCCGGCACGCGGGAAGGGCTGGATGTATTGCCAGACGGCCAGTTTTTACCGCCGGTGCCGCTGAATGTGGTGGAGCAATCGGTGGCGGCGCGGATTAAAAAGGCCTACGGCGGCAAGCGTGTGATGATCCACGGCCGCTGCGCCAATATCACCCAACCTAAGCCCGAGCAAAACCGCGTCGGTTGTCAGTATCGCAGCAAATGTTGGTTGGGCTGCCCGTTTGGCGGCTATTTCAGTACCCAATCGGCCACGCTGCCGGTGGCGCTGAAAACCGGCAATTTAACAGTGCGGCCGTTTTCGATTGTGACGCGGGTGCTGTATGACAAAAACACCAAAAAAGCGTCGGGCGTTGAGATCATCGACAGCGAAACCAATCAAACCTATGAATTCAAAAGCAAAATTGTGTTCTTAAACGCCTCGGCGTTTAACTCGACCTGGGTGCTGATGAATTCAGCCACAGACATTTGGCCCGACGGCCTTGGCAGCAGCAGCGGCGCACTGGGCCACAATGTGATGGACCATCACTTAAACGTCGGCGCCTGGGGCCAAGTCGAAGGCTTTGACGACAAATATTATTCGGGACGGCGGCCATCGGGCTTTTACGTGCCACGCTTTCGCAACTGGGGCGATGACAAACGCGACTACGTGCGCGGCTTTGGTTACCAAGGCTCGGCCAGTCGCGAAGGCTGGCGGCGCGATGTGGCGGAGCTGGCCATCGGCGCCAACTTAAAAGACGCCTTAACGGAGCCGGGCGGCTGGACCATCGGCATGGGCGGCTTTGGCGAGATGTTACCGGACCACAGCAACCGCATCTTCTTGGACAAAACCGTCAAAGACAAATGGGGCTTGCCGGTGCTGGCGATGGACGTGGAACTGAAAGCCAACGAACTGAAAATGCGCAAAGACATGCAACAAGACGCGATTGATATTCTCAAAGCGGCGGGCGTGCAAAACGTGCAAGGGTACGAAGGTGAATATGGCCCTGGCATGGGCATTCACGAAATGGGCACAGCGCGGATGGGCCGCGACGCCAAGTCGTCGGTGCTCAACGGCAACAACCAAGTGTGGGATGCGCCGAACGTGTTTGTCACCGATGGCGCGGCGATGACGTCAGCGTCCTGTGTCAACCCCAGCTTAACCTACATGGCGCTGACGGCGCGGGCGGCCAACTTTGCGGTCGACGCCTTGAAAAAAGGAGAGCTGTGATGGAACGTCGTGACTTATTAAAAATGATCGCCGCTGCCACCGGGGTAGCGTTTGTCGGGGCAGAGGCGTGGGCGGCAGGCGGTGCTTCGTCAGCTGCAAGCGAGGCGAGTGTCGACTTCAGCGCTAAAGATGTGCAATTGCTGGATGACATTGCCGAGACCATTTTACCGGCCACCCAAACGCCAGGCGCCAAAGCCGCCGGTTGTGGCGCCGTGATGGCGACCTTTATCCGCGACTGCTACGAGCCAGCGCAGCAGCAGCTGGTCAAAGCGGGCCTGGTTGATATTCGCGCCTTGGCCAAACATCAGTTTAATAACGATTTTCTGGTGCTGACCGCCGCGCAAAAGCTGACGTTATTGCAAGCGCTGGATACCGCATCGAAAAACGCCAGCAGCGGCGCTGCAGGTAATAGCTCCTTGTCAGACAGTAAACGCAAGCAACGTGACGGCGCGCCGCATTATTTTGTGCTGCTCAAACAGCTGTCGATCTTCACCTTTTTTACCTCCAAGGTGGGTGGCACCCAAGTGCTGCGCTACCAAGCCGTGCCGGGGCATTACAACGGCGATTTGCCGTATAAAAAAGGCGATCGGGCCTGGGCGACTGGCGGCTAAGCCAGTTGGCGGTAAGCGACGAGCGCGCTGGGTTTTCTGGCGCGTTGTTTGGATGAAACTGGCGGTAACGAGCACCGCGGCTGGCAATAGGCGCCGCCGCGGCCGCGCAATGTGCACACCCAGACATTGCACGCAACAGAATTTAACAACATGACGGGCTGGCGGCTGGCTCGTTGTACGGAGAGATCGTATGAAGCAGGTGTTAGTCCAAGTCATATCTGTG
Organism: uncultured Rheinheimera sp.; assembly: GCA_964437935.1. GTDB lineage: Bacteria > Pseudomonadota > Gammaproteobacteria > Enterobacterales > Alteromonadaceae > Pararheinheimera. The sequence goes on along the minus strand of CAYTIQ010000096.1, from coordinate 2,546 downwards.
TTGCTGGCGGGCCTTGCTAGCAGCGCCGTGCTGGCGCAAGCGGTTGATTACAGTAAATTAAGTAACGAAGAGCGGCAAAAAATCGCGGCCATCACCGAAGTGTGGCAACAGGTGCCGGTGGTCAAGGCTGATGCTGGCAAGGCGCCGTCCGATGCCATTAACTTGCTGGATTTAAGCCAATGGCAAGCGGTTGGCAGCAAAGCGCCCGCAGGCTGGGAGTTAAAAGACGGCGTGCTGACGGTTAAACCGGGCGCGGGGGATATTGAAAGCAAACAAGCATTTTGCGACGTGCAGCTGCACATGGAATGGCGCACGCCCACCGACATCGCTGGCAAAACCGGCCAGCAGCGCAACAACAGTGGCGTGTTTTTGCAAAGCCGCTATGAAGTGCAAGTGCTTGATTCGTATAACAACCCAACCTACAGCAACGGCCAAGCCGGTTCTGTCTACAAACAAACCAGCCCGCTGGTAAACGCCAGCCGCGCCCCGGGTGAGTGGCAAAGTTACGACATCATCTACAACGCGCCACGTTTTAACGGCAACAAGCTGACCAGCCCAGGCTTTGTCACTGTGCTGCACAACGGCGTGCTAGTGCAAAACCACACGCAAATCCTTGGCAATACCGAGTGGATCGGCGCGCCTAGCTACACAGCCCACGGCTGCCTGCCGCTGAAACTGCAAGATCACGGCAACCCGATCAGCTTTCGCAACCTGTGGGTGCGGGAGTTATAAGCAGTCCTTTAGCCGCTGCGATGGCGGCACTGGTACAAACAACAGAAGGCACCGGCATAAAGGCACTGCGGTGCCTTTTGTTTTAGGTAAACCCGTGGTGCAAGCCAAAAGGCCGGGCCGTCAGCCAAAGCCAAACTGGGTGTTTCAGCTTCATCTTTGGCCGGCTCAGCGGTACGTAAACCTGCCGTGAGACGGCCTACCGGTTCATAGTTGATTTGGGCTCCCATTTAGAAATCTGCTGAAAAAACATCAACCTGACGGATATTTGAAACAATCGTGTCATTGCTTAGGCGCTCCCTTTCTATCTTTGTGTGCACCCTCTAAAAGTAATTTAAATGTAAATTAATTGTTTATTTTCACTGCGGTCAGCTATGCATAAAGCAGCCGCTCTAATCACTGCATAGGCCTGCTAATGATGGAACGCATGAATACAAGGCTATTTGTGCCGCTGCGGTAAGGCGGTTAGTCAACGAATTCCAACTTGAAAAATACGCCATTGGCGTATAGAGTGCATTCATATGATGATCATCGAAACACCGATCTTCACCAAATTGATTACTGAGCTCATGAGTGATGACGAGTATCTCGCATTACAAGAAGCTCTGATCATGCGTCCCGAGCTGGGTGTTGTGATTAAAAACAGCGGTGGTTTGCGCAAACTACGTTGGGCGCTGCAGGGCCGCGGTAAAAGCGGTGGGGTGCGAGTTATCTATTATTGGATGAACGCAGACGAGCAACTGTACATGTTGCTGGCCTATCCAAAAAACGAGCAAGAGAATTTGACGGATGCGCAGCTCAGTGCACTGCGAGCCATTGTCCAAAGGTGGTCCACATGAACGACGAATTGTTTAACGAACTGCTGGCAAGTGTCCAGCAAGCCGATGACATCCAGCAGCAGAAATTAGCCGCAGGCCGCGTCACTGTGGTTGCGGACCCCGAAGTCAAAACCATTCGAGCCAAAACTGGCCTGACCCAGCAGCGGTTTGCCAACCTTGTTGGAGTCAGTCAACGCACCTTAGAAAACTGGGAGCAAGGCCGCCGCCAGCCCACGGGGCCTGCCCGCGCCTTACTAAAAATCCTCGATGCCGATCCCATTCACGCGTTAAAAGCCTTACAAAGTTAAGATGTAGGGACGGGGTGCGCTTCAGCTGAATCCACTTATCGGTGTTGAGCGGCCTGATTTAGTGGCAAATGTGCGGTTGTAACCCTGTCAAAACCAACTGATTTTTTATCGTCTCATCGGCTATCAGGTCGAAATTGTCCGCGTATTGCATGCTCGGCAAGATCCGACACATCAGCTACGTTAGGCTAGGTTTGATTCATAGAATGCGTCAGGACTGATGAACTGCATTCAATGTACCGCCTGATGTCAGCTGCCTTTTACCACGTATGGCAAATAAATCGCCGCTCCACATCCACCGCAATGCCACCACAACTACCGACTTGTTGGATATTGACTTTGTGCCTATTTTGAATGCCTAAGCAACATCGAGTGACCAATATCTCTCATGCATAGATGTTAAATAGATGATATAAAAGAATTCGGCGGGTTTCCCCACGCTTTGTTTTTCCTGCTACAAGGTGTGTGCCGCTAAAGCCTTGAGATTTATATATTTTTACGTTAACGTCGCATAATGTTAAAAAAATAGAAAGGGCGAGCCCTGCTTTAACGCGTGGTTTTTCCTTTTGATGAAATTGTTAGCCTGTTTTCGGGTTTTATAGTTTTCGCCGGTAAGGCAAATCATCAAGGACGGTGGCGTTGTTTGGAAGTTCTTCGTTTGCGCCAAGTTTAAATAGCCAGTTGTGCTCGCAGC
>CAYTIQ010000095.1:0-11750 GCA_964437935.1 uncultured Rheinheimera sp. | reverse complement strand
ATGGTGCCCAGAGGCGGAATCGAACCACCGACACGCGGATTTTCAATCCGCTGCTCTACCGACTGAGCTATCTGGGCAACGGGGGGTATTAAACGGATTTTGCCGAACCAAGTCAAACATTTTTTTAATTCTCTGACTCAACCGCCTATTCATTATACAATCCGTCGTTCTAAACTAGTTTTTTGGCACTTTTATAAGCTAAGTTCATCGTACTCAGCCGTTTTTTATTGTCTGACAGCATGAACTGTTGAAGAATGGATATATTCGCCAATCTCGGGCCAATTCATGAAGTCACCTGCGTTTCAACCTTTGTTATGGCGTCGTCAAACGCTGTTAGTCATTTTGCTCGTTACCGTGATGACACTGTGTGCCGGAGCCAGCCGTTACTTAAGTCGTGATATTGGGACTGTGCAACTTGCGCTTGATCACGAGGCGCGCACCATGGCGTTACTGTTGAGCAAAACGCTAGCGTTTACCCCAGAACAATTGCAACAGCAGTTGGATTTGTATCCGTTGTCTTCGGCCAGTAAGGCTGTTTATATCTTTGATAAACAAGCCCTGTTGGCTCATCAAGTCAACCTTTCATTGATCAATGCTCAATCCACGGCAGCGGAGATCCAAGCCAAAGGGCTGTTAAGCAGCGAACAACAGGTCAATGGCAGCAACTGGCGTGTGGTGGTGGTAGGACAACCGAGTGTCTGGAGTTGGTGGCCTGAGTTGTTATTGGCTATCGCGGGCTTGTTACTCGGCGTGATTTTAGCCTTTATCAATTCATTGCGGCTGAATCGAGCGCTGGATGATGAAGTCAGACAACTGACGCAACAACTGCTGGATGCAATCGCCAAAGCAGATTTCAACAGCCCACCTCAGACCTCTGCCGGTTTGCAGGGGTTAACCTTGCCGTTAAACAAACTGTATAACGCCATCATAGAGCTACAGCAGCAACTCGATACAGCCAACGGCAAAAATGCGGCGCTTCGCCAAGAAATTGAACAACGGATCCGCGTTCGAACCCAAGAGCTCGAACAATCGCGCGCCGAGGCCGAGCGAGCGAACGACGCTAAATCAAATTTCCTCGCCACGATGAGCCATGAGTTGCGTACGCCAATGAACGGGATCATCGGTACTGTGGATCTGTTGCGAAAGACTCGGTTGTCCCAGCCGCAGTATCGAATGACAGACACGATCCGAGACTCATCGTTTAGCCTGTTACGCATCTTAGATGACATTCTGGACTTCTCGAAAATTGAAGCCGGTAAACTGGAACTGGAAACCATCCCGCTATCGTTAAATGCCGTGGTTGAATCCGTTGGCCAAATTCTTGGCTCGATGGCCACCCAAAAGCAGCTCGACTTACGCTTATTTGTCGACCCCGCCATACCGGATGGATTGCTAGGCGACCCCATCCGACTGAGGCAAATTCTGTACAATTTGGCCGGCAATGCCCTGAAGTTCACCGAAACCAGCGCAGGCCAACGTGGCAGAGTTTGGATCCGAGCCGAGTTGGTGGACGATAATATGGAGTTTTGCCGAGTCCGCATCATAGTACGGGATAACGGCAAAGGGATGTCCGCACGTCAGCAACAGACAATTTTTCAACCCTTTACCCAGGCCGAAGGCTCCATCACGCGTAAATACGGCGGTACCGGCTTGGGATTATCCATATGCCAACGGTTGACGGAGTTGATGTTTGGCAGGATCTTGCTCGACAGCGAAATTGGCAAAGGCACAGAGTTTATTGTTGAATTGCCCATGCGCAAAAGCCAAGAAGCGCAGGCGTTGGCGCAAACTGAGTTACGAGACGTGCAAGTCATTCTACTTTGTGCAGATCCAGACCATAAGGAGGCACTGCAAGCCTATTGCCAAGGCGCAGGCGCCACTGTGTTGTATGCCGATAAAATTGAAAGTCTGCGGCAATTTGTGCAAATGCCGCCGACCAGAGCGACCATTAAAACCATCTTTGTGCTCGATGCATGCCATGCGGCCGATATGGCAGCCCAATTGCAACCACTTTGGCACAGTCCTGGCCTGCAACAAAACCCTGTCCTTGTGCTGACAGAACAAGCCGATTTAGTGGATGAATCCACCGATCAACGCATCTATTTGCATTGCCAACCGCTGGTAAGAACAGCGTTTTTTGATAGTTTATTGACCTTATCCGGCAAAAAAGCCAAAGCATCTCGTGATACCTCGTTGTATGACCCGAATCTGTCGGCACCGTCGATTGCTCAAGCTCGCGAGCGAGGTCAATTGATTTTGTTGGCCGAAGACAACCCAATGAATCAAAAAGTTATCTCAGATCAGCTGCATGCGCTTGGTTACGCCGTTGAGATCGCTGATGATTGTCAAATCGCGTTGGATAAATGGCGTCATTACCGCTACCCACTGCTTCTTACGGACTTAGCGATGCCGAATATGAGTGGTTATGATCTCGCCCAAGCAATTCGTAAAGAAGCAAGCCAATATGATGACGCTGATAGTGTCTATACCCGCATCGTCGCGCTGACAGCCAATGTATTAAAAGGCGAAGAGCAAAAATGTCGGGCCTATGGCATGGACGATTTTCTAACCAAACCTATCGAGCTGGCGCAATTGCAGCAAGTGTTGCAGCGATGGTTGCCGCTCGCCGATGCCGTGGCATCGAATCAAGATATCACCAGTATGCCGACCTCCGATTCACCTATTTGCTTTACCACCATTGCCAATTTCTTGGGCAAAGATCCGAAAAAGCATGAGGAATTTCTAAACTACTTCGTGTTGCATGGGGCGGAATTGCAAGCCGACATCCAGCAAGCGGCCACCGAGCAAAATCGAACCCAATTGCATGCGCTTGCGCATCAATTAAAATCCGTCGCCAAAAGTGTCGGCGCCTTAGAAATGTCGGCAATTGCATTAAAACTTGAACAAATGGCAGATGCCAGCGCTTGGCCAGATTTAGATGATATCGTGGCGCAACTTGAGCAAAAGTATCAAGATGTTGCCCGTTATGTAGCGCAGCGCTATTAAATTGAAGGGGGTTAGGTCTTGCCGTCCCCTCTTGATGAGAAAAACGCCGGGCCAAAACACCGGCGTTTTTTATGCGGTTAGTTTGCTGAGGTATCCAGCGGCGCAAAACTTTTCACTAAATCGTCCAGCGCTTTCATCTGCGTTAAATAGCCTTCAAGCTTAGCCAACGGCAAAGCGCAAGGGCCGTCACATTTGGCTTGGTTTGGATCTGGATGAGCTTCGATAAACAATCCAGCGAGGCCAAGCGCCATCCCTGAACGCGCTAACTGAGCAGCTTGGGCACGTCGGCCATCGGCTGAATCAGTCCGACCACCAGGTTTTTGCAGCGCATGCGTTGCATCGAAAATGACAGGCGCGAATTGTTTCATTTCGTCCATGCCCAACATATCAACCACCAGGTTGTTATAGCCAAAGCAGGAGCCTCGTTCACACAAAATCACCTGTTCGTTGCCCGCTTCACGGAACTTGGTAATGATATGACGCATTTCATGCGGAGCTAGAAACTGTGGTTTTTTCACGTTGATCACAGCGCCAGTTTGCGCCATCGCCACCACTAAGTCGGTTTGACGAGCCAAAAAGGCCGGGAGTTGGATCACATCCACGACTTCGGCCACAGGCGCCGCTTGATAGGGTTCGTGCACATCCGTGATCAACGGAATATGGAAGGTGTGTTTAATTTCTTCGAAAATCCGCAAGCCCTCTTCCAGGCCAGGACCACGGTACGAATGGACGGATGAGCGATTGGCTTTATCAAATGACGCCTTAAACACATAAGGAATATTCAGCTTTTGACAGACCGTCACATAATGCTCAGCAATTTGCATCGCCAAATCACGAGATTCCAACACATTCATGCCACCAAACAACACGAATGGTTGGTCATTGGCGACGGTGAGATCGCCAATACGAACAGATTGAATGGCCATTAAAGGCTCCTTCTATTAACCAAATAACACCGGCATTTTGGTGATAGCCAAGCGAGCAGCCAGCACAACCCATCCCAGTGCACCGAAAAAACATAACAAGCGTAAAAACTTGGTTCGTCCTTTAAATGCCATCACACCCAACGCAATATAGGCGACAACAGCCAGCAGTTTTTCCGTCAACCATAAATTGACAAATGGGTACTGCGAAATAGTGAACATCAAACCTGCTGCCGACACTAACAACAGCGTATCAATGATGTGCGGCGCAACTTTCATGACTTTTTTTTGCATGACCGGCGAGTTAAACCACGCCAACAAAAAACGCACCACAAAAAAACCTACAGATAAAACCACTAACAGCATATGGCTGTGTTTCAGCGCCAGATACATGCTCTACTCCAGTTTAAAAGGTTGAGATGCTTCACAAAGACAACAAAGCCACCCGCAGGTGGCCTTGATGCCGACGAGGATTCTACTCCTCATCGGGATATTTTTGCAGTATTGCTTCGATTTTGTCGACGCGCGCCTTGAGTATTTCGACCAACATCGGGTCAAAATGTTTGCCAGACTCCGTTTCAATGTAACTAAGCGTCGCTTCCGGCGTCCAAGGCGACTTGTAGCAACGGCGATGCCGCAACGCATCATACACATCTGCCAAGGCGGCAATTCGGCCGTAAATATGAATTTCGTCGGCTTTTTTACCAGCGGGGTAACCTGTGCCATCCCATTTTTCGTGATGGTCACGCGCAATGATGGCTCCTGCTTGAATGATGGCTCGTTTGGAGTTTTTCAGGATCTCATAGCCAATGCTGGAATGTGTTTTCATCACTTCCCATTCATGTTCCGCCAGCTTCATCGGTTTGTTTAAGATGCCATCTGGGATCCCAACTTTCCCCACATCATGCAGCGGTGAGGCAAACATTAGCTTTTCAGCTTCGTCCTCAGGTAACCCAAAACAAATCGCCAATTCGTAACAGATAAATGCCACGCGCTTGACGTGGTTGCCGGTTTCGATAGAGCGCTGCTCCACGGCTTCACTTAAGCGATAGACGATTTCACGTTGGGTATCTTCAATTTCATGCTGTAATTGCACGTTTTCATAGGCAATTTGCACATTTTGTGAAAACAATTCGATCAAGCGTTTTTGGTTATCGGTCACCGTGGTGGGCAGGCCAGAGACATACAACAACGAGCCTTGGGTAAATTTACTGGTGCAATAAGCCACTAAATAATTATCACGATAGACAATGCTGCGGCTACGCAGTGCCTGATGGAATGCATCCATCAAAGCAGGTTCCAATACTGAATGGATGGCTTGGCCTTCCTTTTGCTCAAACTCGCCCAACCCCGCAAACACCACCAGCTGATCAGGATCGGTGTTTTCATTGATATTCCCGGCCACCAAACTGGACGTCACAAACAAGGCATTGTCGTCACAACCTAAAATGGACGTCAGTTGTTGCAGCACGCCATCAATAAATTGTTCCATGGAGTGTGAAGAAAACAAGTCTGCCGAGGCCGTGATGATTTTTTCAAGGCCACGGCGGCTATTGTCCAACGACAGAATATCTCGGTATGAACGCAGGCTCGACATCACGACAGTAAACAACTTTTGGGCAGTTAGTTCAGTCTTGGATTTGTAGTCGTTAATATCGTAATTGACGATGACTTGGCGCTCTGGCGCTTGGCCTGGTTGGCCTGTTCGTAGAATAATTCGGACATAATGATTGTGCAGCTCTTCACGGATATACCGTGCCACCAACAGCCCTGCGTCATCACTCTCCATCACTACATCTAACAAGATGATCGCAGCATCGTGATGCTCTTCAATCATCCGCCGTGCTTCAGTGCCTGAATAAGCGCTGACGAATTCAAGATTCTTTCCTTGAAATGAAAAGTCACTCAAGGCCAATTTTGTTACTGCATGAACTTCAGGTTCATCATCGACTATCAACACTTTCCAACTGCCGTTGTGGTGCGGTGCAGGTGCTTCCGGTTCGTCGGCAAATAAAAAATCGTTAGCCACAGCGACTCCTTTTTTCGCAGTCTGGTAACTGAATGCAAATTAGAGTGTTAACCACAAATTTTTATACCGCAATAGCCAATAGCAATTTAGCTGTAAAAACCGCAGAAAAGTTCAACGCAGTGGCAGTAATATTAAAAGATTGAGTGTTAAAGAGTTTTTTGGCCGAGGGTCAATCTGGGGCGTTGACCTAAATCATCCACAGTGCGGATTTTGGCCAATGAATACGACGCAAACAACTGCTGCACCGCGTCGGCCTGATCGTAGCCGTGTTCAATCACCAACCAGCCACCTACGGCCAGATGGGTCACCGAACCTTGCAAGATCTGCCGTATATCGGCAAGCCCCGCATCGTCGGCAACCAGTGCTGTGCGCGGTTCAAACTGGACATCGCCTTGGCAAAGTTCTGGCGCATGTGGGTCAATATAAGGTGGGTTACTGACAATTAAATCAAACACCTGTCCTTGCAGAGCGCTATACCAATCGCTTTGCACTATGGACAGATTTGGCACTTGATAACGTTGCTGATTACGTGACGCCAGTGCGACCGCATCGGCATGTACATCCACCGCCGTGACTTGCCATAAGGGGTTCTCACGCGCCAGCACCAAGGCAATAGCACCGGTCCCCGTGCCTAAATCAAGCACCTTGGCATTAGCGGGTAGTTCCAATTGTAATGCGCTGTCGACTAACACCTCGGTATCAGGCCTTGGGATTAAAGTGCAAGGCGCAACTTCAAGTTCTAAATCCCAAAACCACCAGCGCCCAGTGATATAGGCTAAGGGTTCGCCGGCTGCCCGTCGCTGCAGTGCAGCATCCAAACGCTGCAATTCAGAGGCATCAAGCGCTTGCGAGGCATACGCGATATACGCCGCTGGGGAATGATCTAAGACATCCGCCCACAAGCGTTGCGCTTCAAACACTAAATCAGTGGCATGCGGATTGGTCACAGCAAGCGGTTGCAGCACTTGCACCGCTTGCGATAGCCAATCGCGCAGCAACATTAACGATTTTCCTCAGCCAGCAGTGCTAACTGATCTGCTTGGTGTTCTAAGCGCAGCGGTTCCAGCACTTGGTCGAGATCCCCTTCCATCACATCAAGCAAGCGGTAAATGGTTAGGTTAATCCGGTGATCGGTTAACCGGCCTTGCGGGAAGTTGTAAGTCCGAATCCGTTCAGAACGATCACCTGAGCCCACGAGGCTTCGACGAGTAGATTCTTCCGCCAAGCGGCGTTTTTCATCTTCAGCGGCTTGAATACGAGATTGCAATACCGACATCGCGCGTGCGCGGTTTTTATGCTGGGAACGCTCATCCTGACATTCCACGACAATCCCCGTGGGTAAATGCACAATTCGAATAGCGGAGTCCGTGCGGTTGACGTGCTGACCACCGGCGCCAGATGCCCGGTAAGTATCAATTCGCAGATCCGCTGGGTTAATTTCAATCGCTTCGCTTTCTGGAATTTCCGGCATGATAGCCACGGTACAGGCGGAGGTATGCACACGTCCTTGCGACTCGGTAGCAGGAACACGTTGCACGCGGTGACCGCCCGACTCAAATTTCAACACACCATACGCGCCATCGCCTTGCACGCTGGCGATGACTTCTTTATAACCACCGTGTTCACCATCGTTACAGCTGACAATTTCAACTTTAAAACGGCTTTTTTCACAATAACGACTGTACATCCGGAATAAATCACCGGCAAAAATGGCGGCTTCATCCCCCCCGGCGCCTGCACGGATCTCAATGAAACAGTTGTTATTATCATTGGGGTCTTTGGGCAGTAACAGAATTTGCAACTCACCATCGAGTTGCTCAATACGCTCTTTGGCGGCTTTGAATTCGTCTTGCGCCATGTCACGCATGTCGGGATCAGAATCTTTCATCATCTCTTCAGCGCTAACAAGGTCTTCCTGCGCTTGGCGATAATGACCAAAAGCCTGTGCAATTTCTTCTAACTGACTGAACTCTTTTGATAATTCGCGAAATCGGTTCTGATCAGTGATCACAGACACATCACCAAGCAAAGCTTGTACTTCTTCATAGCGCTCAACTAGTGATTCTAGTTTGCGATAGACGGATTCTTTCATGAGAACTTTATTACCTGTTAGACGTCCAGTAAGTGACGGATCACTTCAGACGTTGGGGTCGAATCGTGTTGAGCCAAGGTCCGCAAAGTGCGAGTTGGCGCATGCATTAATCTGTTACTGAGTTTAACGGATAATTCCATTAATACTTTTTCGGCATCTTGACCGCTGGCGATCTGGTTGAGCGCTCGTTGCATTAATTCTTGCCGGACTTGTTCACAACGCTCACGGTAATCACGCACCCAATCAATATTCCCTTGCTGGGTCAGCCATTGGCTGAATTCAGCCACGCCTGTGGCAATGATTGCCTCCGCTTCTGCGGCGGCTTGTTGGCGGTTTTGCAAATTTTGCGTGACGATGTTTTGCAAGTCATCGACCGTGTATAAATAGGCATCGTCGAGTTCCGCTACTTGCGCTTCGATATCACGCGGCACCGCCAAATCCACCAATAACATCGGTTTATGACGGCGTTTTTTCAGTGCTTGCTCAACCATACCCTTCCCCACGATCGGCAAGGTACTGGCGGTGGAACTAATCACCACATCCGCATCAACGAGCGCTTGTGGGACTTGGGCTAAGCTCACCACTTGACCATCAAATTGGCCAGCCAAGGCTGCGGCTCTTTCGTAGGAACGATTGGCGACCGTCATGTTCGACGCGCCTTGTTCCAACAAATGTTTTGCCACTAATTCAATGGTTTCACCAGCGCCTATCAACAACACTTTAACGCTATCGAGTCGACCAAAAATCTGACGGGCTAAGGTCACCGCCGCAAAAGCGACGGACACGGCGCTTGCACCAATTTCGGTATCAGTTCGGACTTGTTTGGCCACCGAAAATGTTTTTTGAAATAACCGTTCAAACACGGGTTGAATGGTGCCTAGTTGCCGCGCTTGGGAATAGGCTTGTTTCACCTGCCCTAAAATTTGCGGTTCACCTAACACCAACGAATCCAAGCCACAGGCGACGCGCATCAAATGCGTCGCGGCTTTTTCGGCGCCATGCAGATATAAGTGCGACGTTAACTCGTGGCGATTGACTCGGTGAAATTCAGCCAACCATGCAATCACCTGTTCCGATTGTTCGCTGCTGCCGTTAAAATACAACTCGGTGCGGTTACAGGTCGACACGATCACCGCATCGGTCACAGCCGTTTTTGCTGCTAAATCCAATAACGCATCGGACAGCTGCTCAGGAGCAAAGGCAACTTGTTCCCGCAAAGCCACTGGCGCTGTTTTATGATTTATACCGAGTGCAAAAATAGTCATTCACCGTTTGGCCGCACAGAAAAGGGGCTAATGTGAGAGCGAAAGGCTGAATTGTACGAAAATCCGGTTGGCATGAAAAGCCTTGCACCACATCACAGCCTTTGGGCTGGATCAACTTTACAGGAATTCTGGGTGATTTTTCAGCAACTTTACCGCGCAACTCGCCAAATCACCGGCGTGTTGCTCTTCACAATACTTGCTGCAGGCTGCAGTGTTTCGCCTCCAACTCAAGTCGAAATGCCGTTGCCGCAAAACGAACGTGAAGCAAAGATCCAACAACTGAGCCAGTTTTCTATCGATGCCTCCATCAGCGTAAAAGCACCAAGCGATAGCGTAACCGGCAGTTTGCAATGGCAACAACAAGGCGAGCATTACCGCGCCGCAATGTCGAGTGTGATTGGCTTATCCATTTTTGAACTTGAAACCACTGCGACAGGCGCACGGGTTATCGCCGATGGCAAAACTCACTATGGAGAAAACGCCGCCGAACTGCTGAATTATTTATCCGGTTGGTCTTTACCCATTGAAGATATGCCACTTTGGATCCGCGGTTTGCCCAGTCACAACAGCCAGCACTTGCAACGCGATAGCTTAGGCCGGCTTCAAAGTTTTACCCTGATCGATAGTCAGCAGCGCCAATGGCAAGTCACCTACACAGATTTTTTTGCGGACTCGTTAAGTCTGCCACGCAAAATCACGCTGCAATCCGCAGATAGCCGCTTAAAACTAGTTATTCGAGAATGGACGTTGTAATGTCAGATGCCGCATTGATTCAGCCATCGGCCCCCAGCTATCGCTTGGCCGCCCCTTGTAAACTTAATTTGTTTTTACACATCACGGGCCGGCGCGCCGACGGCTATCACAATTTGCAAACACTGTTTCAAATGCTTGATGTCGGTGATGAATTGCAGTTTACGCCCCGAAACGACGGTGTGATTACATTACGCTGCAATGACCCAAGTTTAGAAACTGACGACAATTTAGTCCTTCGTGCCGCTCGTTTACTGAAAGCGCAGGCACCGGCAACTGCCGGTATCGATATATTTTTGGATAAACAAACGCCGATGGGCGGCGGGCTTGGTGGCGGCTCGTCCGACGCAGCAACCACCTTGCACGCGCTGAATCGTCTGTGGCAATTACGTTTAACGACCGATGAGCTTGCCAAATTAGGCTTAACACTTGGCGCCGACGTGCCTGTGTTCGTTCACGGTGTGACGGCATTCGCCGAAGGTGTCGGTGAACATTTGCAAGCCGTTGAATTACCGAAAACCTGGTACTTGGTAGTCACCCCCAAGGTGCATGTATCCACCGCGGCGGTGTTTACCCATGCCGATTTAATTCGCGACTCTAAACCCCTAACATTGGATACTTTACTAAACTCAGATTGGCGCAACGACTGTCAACCGCTGGTAGAACGTCTTTACCCCGAAGTTGCAATAACCCTACAGTGGTTGGTAAAATACGCGCCGTCTCGAATGACGGGGACTGGAGCCAGCGTATTTGCATCGTTCCAGGACGAATCCAGTGCTCGTCGTGCTTTGGCCGACTTGCCCCCGCAATACCGTGGATTTGTCGCCGAGGGTGTCAACCAATCCCCGATGTGGATTGGTCTAGAACAGCTGCCCGCTTAAATTTTTAGCGCCTGCAGCCATAATAAAGCCGTATCACAGGGGTCGCTTACGCGGCCTCAAATTTAAACCGGACCTATCCCGAGGATCCTACCGTGCCCGACATGAAGATATTCGCTGGTAACGCCGTACCAGAACTCGCCAAGAAAATCGCCAGCCGTTTGTATATCAAACTTGGTGACGCCGCCGTTGGTCGTTTCAGCGATGGAGAAGTCAGTGTACAAATTAATGAAAACGTCCGTGGATCGGACGTTTTTATTATCCAGTCCACTTGTGCTCCAACCAATGATAACCTGATGGAACTGATCGTGATGGTCGACGCACTGCGTCGTGCCTCTGCCGGTCGTATCACTGCGGTGATCCCATACTTTGGTTATGCCCGCCAAGACCGCCGTGTACGCTCTGCCCGCGTACCTATTACAGCTAAAGTTGTGGCGGATTTCTTGTCTTCAGTCGGTGTCGATCGCGTATTGACCGTCGACTTACATGCGGAGCAAATCCAAGGTTTCTTCGATGTGCCCGTGGATAACGTCTTCGCTTCGCCGGTGCTTTTAGATGATATGCGCAAGCGTCAATTTGAAGCGCCAGTGGTGGTGTCACCAGATATCGGTGGCGTGGTTCGCGCACGTGCAGTGGCTAAACTGCTGAACGATGCGGACTTAGCCATCATCGATAAACGCCGTCCAAAAGCCAACGTCGCACAAGTCATGCACATCATCGGGGATGTGAAAGACCGCGACTGTATCATCGTCCATGATATGATCGACACCGGAGGTACGCTGTGTAAAGCCGCTGAAGCGTTAAAAG
>CAYTIQ010000094.1:0-11787 GCA_964437935.1 uncultured Rheinheimera sp. | reverse complement strand
CATTGGATCTGGTGAAACGGGAGTTCAGTGCCAACCGGCCAAACCACTTGTGGGTGAGTTTGGGGTCAGAACTTCCGACATCACAGCAGTTACCTTTACAGATACTTGCCAGCAACAGCGCCATCATGCAACAAAAACTGCAAGCGGCACGTCAGCGCTCCGGCGATTTTTACGTCTACGCTGGCAATGGTCAGGTCGATATCTGTTACCAGCAAATCCCGGTACGATTAGCCTCAACGCCTGACAAAACCAAGTGAAGCCGCTACAATACGCGTTTTCGTTCAACTAATCATAAGTGAGAACTCTAATGGAATATGCGCTGAGCCAAGAAGACGTGCAGAAAGTGAATAACTTAAATGCAGAACAGCGTTACGAATATCTGCTCAATGCCGTGGTCGATTTAGAACAAATTTGGATCCTGTCCGATGGCGAAGGGTTCAGCGCGTTAGATGCTGGCGATGAGCGTTGCATTCCAATTTGGCCACACGCCGAGCTGGCGCAGTTATGGGTCAATGGTGAGTTAGCAGGATTCACCCCAACCGCGATCGACTTAAGCACCTTTTTGGATAAATGGATCCCAGGTTTAGAAGGTGATGAGTTAATGATCGCGGTGTTCCCGCATCCAAGCCAAGATGGCATCGTGTTAGAGCCAATTGATTTACGTGATGCGTTAGAAGAAGCAATGCAAGAAGACAACGCGCATTAATGCGGCGTTGCTTTTGAACAAAGCCTTCGTTTGACGAAGGCTTTTTTAATACAAATACGACATCTTCTCATTTACTGTTGATAACGATTCTTAATTGCACTACAATGCTCCTCAACACCGCAGGAGTGATTGATGTATATTTGTGTATGTAAAGCTGTTAGTGACAAACGCATTCGTCAACTCGTCGATGAAGGCGCGACATCCATGCGCGAACTAAAGCAGTGTTTAGGTGTGGGCAGCCAATGTGGTAAATGTGTCCCTGCGGCACAAGAGTTGTTAACGCAAACCCTTCTGCAGCAGACTAAATTTAGTAACCAAATTCCTTGCCAAGTGATCACCGCCATTCAGTGCAACTAAACGTTGAGTATTGGTCGTGTTTCGACGCCTGGTTTATATCCATTTAAATGGATAAATATCCTTTAATTAAGCATTTTTATTAAATAGGCTGCATTTATAGGCAGTTCGCGGCATAATTAGCACTTCGTGTAAGCAGAGGTGAATATGACGCAACCTATCCGCACCGTCGCTATCGTTGGCGGTACCCATGGCAATGAATTCAGTGGTATCTATTTAGAAAAGCGCTATCGCCAGCACCCAGAACTCGTTGCGCGTTCCAGTTTTTCCGTGAAAACCCTGTTTGCGAATCCTGAGGCGCATAAAGCCAACAAACGGTATTTGCATAGCGATTTAAACCGGCAATTTAAAACGGTCGATTTAGCCAACCCTGAACTAACCAACTACGAGCAAACACGCGCGAAAGCCATCAATGCCGAGTTAGGGCCAAAAGGCCAAGCGAAAACCGACTTTATCATCGACCTGCATAACACCACCAGCAATATGGGACCGTGTTTGATATTGACCCAGCCTGGAGCGCTGTATAACAAACTTGCGGCCTATGTGAAGATGAAGATGCCTGAGGCGGTGATCTCGCGCGATGAAGATCATTTTGCGGCACAAGATCATGCGCTGTTGTGTACTGTCGGTACCTACGGTGTGATTGTCGAGGTTGGCCCGCAACCCCAGTCGGTGTTACGGCAAGATGTGTTAGAGCAGATGCATCAGATGACGCAGCATATTCTGGATTTTATCGAATTATACAACACCAACCAATTGCCAGAATTACCTAAACGCACACCGGCGATCCGCTATTTGCACAGTATCAAACTGCCTTTAAGTGCGCAGGGTGAGCGTCTTGGCATGGTGCATAAAAACGTGCAAGACCGCGATTACCAACCAATCCAGCCTGGAGATCCGTTGTTTGTATTGTTTGATGGTACCGTGGTGCCGTATGAGGGAGATACCGTGGTGTATCCAACCTTTATCAACGAAGCGGCTTATTACGACAATAATTTGGCCATGTCATTGAACGAACAGGTATGGATTGAGTTAGAAGATTAAATTCGCAACTCGAGCCTTGATTCGAAGGCCACTGCGCCGTGATCGAAGTGCCAGTCAGTCAAACTGATTGGCATTCTGTCTTTTGTTACTGAACCTTCAAAGGTCAGCTCGACAATCGAGTAGACCCCGCCACAGCAGATGATGAGCCTACAAGTTTCTAAGTCCCTGGGGTTTACTGCAAACGTGAGACGCTTAACGTGTGACGGCCAACGTGAGCCGCCCATCGTGGGCCGCCCGACGTGGGCCGCCCAGCAAGTATCGCCTATCCTATGACGACCAATGTGAAACCACTTGGCTTTTATTACCACTGCTTATTACCACTGCCGCTTTCATTCGACTTACTGCGTAGTCGCATTTGACAGGCCTAACTGACCGGCAGTGGGGCATTGCACTGGCTTTTTGCTGGTATAACAGCTGATATCACCGCATGTTGATGCGGCGATTAAAACACTTTTTGTAAATGTGCTGGTTTTTTCTGAATTAGTTCGATGGCGTAGTTATCTGGATCGCGGACAAAGGCGATCTCCGTGGTTCCACCTTTCACCGGACCAGGCTCCCGACTTATCACACCGCCACGGCTGCGGATTAAATCACACGCTTTATACACGTCATCGACCTCTAATGCGATGTGACCGTAGGCGCTGCCTAAATCGTATGAACTGACTCCGTAGTTATAGGTCAACTCCAACACGGCACCGTCGGTTTCCTCTTGATATCCTACAAAGGCGAGGGTGTATTTATACTCAGGGTTATCGGACGTTCGTAATAACTTCATACCCAAAATGTCGGTATAAAAGGCGATCGAACGTTCTAAATCCCCGACGCGTAACATGGTATGTAATATGCGCATTGCATTACTCCGTCTTTTGTTTGAACTCACACAGATCTTCAACAAGGCAGCTACCGCACTTCGGTTTACGGGCAGTGCAGGTATAACGGCCATGCAGAATTAACCAATGATGGACATCGAGTTTAAATTCTGCAGGCACCACTTTTAATAGTTTTTGTTCCACCGCATCCACATCTTTCCCAGGCGCAAAATTCATTCGATTACTGACACGAAAGATGTGGGTGTCCACGGCAATGGTTGGCCAACCAAAGGCGGTATTAAGCACCACATTGGCAGTTTTACGACCAACGCCGGGTAATGCTTCTAAAGCTTCGCGATTTTCAGGCACCTGACCTTGATGCAGATCTAACAGCATACGGCAGGTTTTAATCACATTCTCGGCTTTCGAATTAAACAAGCCGATGGTTTTAATAAAGGACTTTACCCCATCAACCCCTAAATCAAACATGGCTTGAGGCGAATTGGCGGCAGCAAACAAGCCTCGGGTGGCTTTATTGACACTGACATCTGTGGCTTGTGCCGACAATAACACGGCGATCAGCAACTCAAACGGGCTGCTGTATTCCAGCTCGGTGGTTGGCTTGGGGTTGTTGGCCCGCAGCCGAGATAAGATCTCAATGCGTTTTTGTTGATTCATCGCTAGATACGCCGTGCTTAGCTCGAGCTTGACTGAGTGACGCGTGCGCGTTGTACAGTCGTCGCTGCTTTAGGTTGCTTGGCTTTCTGTTTGGCCTCATAGGCATTTTTCGCGGCAATCACAAAGCCTAAGACCAGAAAGGCACCTGGTGGCAAAATCGCTAACAACAAGTGGTTTTCACTGTCATGGATGGTGATTTTTAAACTCTTCGCCCAGTCGCCAAACAACAATTCTGCGCCTGCAAACAAGGTGCCTTGGCCAAGCACCTCGCGTACAGCGCCAAGCACCGCCAGCACCAAACAAAAACCAAGTCCCATCATAAAGCCGTCAAAAGCTGCGGGTAACACGCTGTTTTTGGAGGCAAACGCTTCGGCGCGACCAATCACCACGCAGTTGGTAACAATCAGCGGGATAAAAATGCCAAGTGATTGGTACAGTTCAAAGGTATAGGCATGCATTAATTGTTCGATGGCGGTGACGACGGCGGCAATGATCATCACAAACACCGGGATGCGAATTTCGTTAGGCACCTGCCGACGGACCAGCGAGACCACGGTATTGGTCGCAGCCAGCACCAGCATGGTGGCAAGACCAAGCCCTAACGCGTTGGTTAGGGACGAGGAGGTGGCTAACAACGGGCATAAACCGAGTAATTGCACCAGGCCTGGGTTGTTTTGCCATAGCCCTTGCTTGATGATTTGACGATAGATACTCATGACGATGCTCCGCACGCAGCGGACTGCGCGAATTGTTCTGGATACTGTTGAAAAAACAGCGCCGCACGTTTTGTGGCATTCACCACCGCACGTGGCGTAATGGTCGCTCCAGCGAACTGATCAAATTCACCGCCATCTTTTTTCACCGAAAACGTCGGAGCAGTCGCATTCTTACCCGCAAAACTTAAAATCCACGATGACTTGGCTAATTCAATTTTATCGCCAAGGCCCGGAGTTTCTTTGTGGGCGAGGGTACGAACGCCATAGACAGTGCCGTCACTGCCCACGGCAACAAGCAACGAGATATTGCCACTGTAGCCATCTGGAGCCACGGTTTCGACGATATAAATCGTTTGATCTTGGTGCTTGACGGTATAAACCGGCACCGAGTTCGCACCGAACATATCGGGCTGTTGCACACGACGGCAGCTATCTAATAAACCGTCACTGGATGCGCCTGCAGGCAACACTTGTTGCAGACTTGCCAGTTTTTGCGCCAATGCTTGTTTTGCAATTTCATCCGCGGTTAACTGGTTAACGCCAGCAACAACGGCCACACACAACACCGCTGCAGTGCCGAGTAACAGGGCATTTTTGGAGATAAATCGCAGCATTAGACACTCCGTTTTGCTTGATGGCCGTAGGTTCGAGGTTTGGTGTAGGCGTCAATCAACGGCACGGCTAAGTTCGCTAGCATGATGCTAAACGCCCAGCCATCGGGGTAGCCGCCAACATTGCGAATGATCACCGCCATAGCCCCAATAAATGCGCCATAAATGAGCCGTCCTTTGGGGGTGGTGGACGCTGACACTGGGTCGGTGGCAAAAAAGAACGCGGCCAACATAGTCCCGCCTACAAACCAGTGAAACAGCGGGCTGGCAAATTTGTCCGGGTCAATGCCATAAAACACTAAACTGACCAGTGTCATGCTGCCAAGCACTGCCAGCGGGATCCGCCATTGGATCACCCGTTGTTGCAACAACCAAAGTCCACCGAGTAAAAAGCCAAGATTCACAAAGCTCCACCCGGTTCCGCCAAGGCTATCAAACACCGGCGATTGTTGAACTTCACTCATGGTTTTTTGGGCGGCAATGGCGGTACGAGCTGTATCCAGCGCCGTAGCCATGGTGCGGCCATCTACATCTGAGCGTAGTTGCGTCAAGCTATAGCCCTGGCAGCTGTGATCGGTAAACACCGTGCACACCGCGTCCATGGCAGAGATTGGATTGTGTTGCAGTGACAGCGGTGGCAACCAGCTGGTCATTTGGGTGGGAAAGGAGATCAGCAACATTACATAAGCGGCCATTGCCGGATTAAACAGGTTATTGCCAAGGCCGCCGTACAATTGTTTGACAATAATGATGGCAAACGCCACGCCAATGACGATCACCCACCAAGGGGCATAAGATGGGATGGCAATGGCCAGCAGCACGCCTGTTAGCAAAGCACTGTGGTCCGCTAAACGGGCTTTGACCGGTTTGCCACGCAGGGCTAGGACGACCGCTTCGCTCGCCCACGCGGTAATGATTGCAAGCACAAGTTGCACCAGCACACCCACCCCAAAGAAATAACATTGCGCGGCAATACCGGGCAAACACGCCAGAGCGACGGTGCGCATAATGACAGGCGTTTTCGCCTGAGAATGATGATGCGGCGACGCGGTAATTCGAAAACTCATGAAGGCTCCTTCGGATCTTGGGCCGCTTTTTTCGCTTTAGCACGGGCAATAGCCGCCGCGATGGCCGCTTGTTTTGCACGTTGTGCTGCGTCTGCTGGGGCTGCGTTGACAGACGCGGTGTTGGCACCTGTGGATGCGGACTCAGGTGCTGTCTCTAATGCTGACGCAGGCTCCGCCGCTTGTTCTGGTGCAAATGGCGCTGCCGTTGTGTCGAGTTCGCTCGTGGCTTGCGCTGCTTTTTTGGCTTTAGCGCGAGCAATCGCGGCGGCAACGGCGGCTTTTTTCGCATCGCCGCTATCAACCGTTGCAGGGGCTAGGACCGGTGCGTCAGGCGCTGCAGCGGTTTGAGCAGACGCAGTTGTATCTGTATTGGCGTCTGTGACCTCTTGTGCTGCTTTTTTCGCTTTAGCGCGGGCAATCGCGGCGGCAACGGCGGCTTTTTTCGCATCGACGCCATCAACCGAGCCAGGGGCAACGACCGGCTCGTCTGGCACTGCGGTGGTTTGAGCAGGCGCAGATGCATCTGTTTCGGCGTCTGTGACCTGTTGCGCGGCTTTTTTCGCTTTAGCGCGGGCAATCGCGGCGGCAACGGCGGCTTTTTTCGCATCGCCTGAGTCGCCAGCCTCAGCACTTGACTCGGCAACCGTGTGTGACGGTTGCAATGACGCTTCGTGCGAGTCCGTGTCTTGCTGCGCTTTTTTTGCCTTGGCGCGTGCAAGAGCTGCGGCGACCGCGGCTTTGCGTGGATCGTCAGTGCTAGTCGCCTCGACCTTGACCGCTGCATCGGTTGCATCGGCTGTTTGGGCAGCTAGTTTGGCAGCTTGATAGGCGCGTGCTTCGGCTTTTTTCCGTTCACGTTCCGCGATAATGTCATCGTGACTTAACGATGTCGCAGTGGCTTGAACTCTGGCTTGTGCTTGCGCGATCTGTGCTTTTTGTTGGTCCGCCTGTTGTTGTTGACGCTGCGCGGCCAATTGTTTGTTGCGCTCAGCCCGTTCTTGCTTTTCTGCCTCGAGCCGTTCTTTGCGTGCTTCAAACCGAGCTTTTGCTTGCTCGGCTTTTAATGCTTCGCGTTGTGTCTCACGAATATCGGCTTTCGCGACACGGTAATAATGCACCAACGGAATTTCACTGGGACAGACAAACGCACAGGCGCCACATTCAATACAATCTTGCAAATTATGGGCTTGCAATTGGGTGTGATCGGCCGCTTTGCTATACCACAGCAGCTGTTGGGGTAATAAACTGGCAGGACAGGCTTCCGTGCAAGCGCCACAGCGAATGCAGTCCATCTCGGGACCGGTGGCGGGCAGTTCATCCGCGGTCGGCGCAATGATACAGTTGGTGGTTTTCACCACCGGAATAGACGCATCTGGCAAGGCAAACCCCATCATTGGGCCCCCCATGATCAGACGCTGCTCAACTGCCGGTTGATAACCACAGCTGTGTAATAAATCACTGACTGGCGTACCCACTAAGGCATAGAGGTTTTGAGCGTGGCGTAAGGTGTCCCCAGTGACCGTGACCACACGAGAAATTAGTGGGATGTCATCGACCACCGCTTGGGCAATGGCAAACGCGGTTCCGACATTTTGCACCACGATGCCAATATCAATTGGCCGACGGCCAGACGGGACTTCTTTGTTGGTCAGAATTTGGATCAGTTGTTTTTCACCACCCGATGGATATTTCACCGGCAGTGCTCGTACATACCAATGTGCCTTCCCAGCGGTGGCCGCTTGCATGGCAGCAATTGCCGCGGGTTTGTCATTTTCAATGCCAATCAATACGGCCTTTGGTTGCAATAACTGCGACAAAATTTCGATGCCGGTGACGATGGTGTCGGCATGATGTTGCATTAACACATCATCGGCGGTGATGTAGGGTTCACACTCGACAGCATTAATGATCAGGTAATCAACGGCTGCCGCGGCCCCTGCTTTAATATGGGTTGGGAATCCTGCGCCACCCATGCCAGCGATGCCTGCTTGATGGATGCGCTGTAACAGTTGGGTGGTGTCGGCATGTTGCACGTCAAGGCCATGGCGGGCGCGCCATTGCTCTAAGCCATCGGGTTCGATCACGACCACAGGCTCTGGCAAGGCAGAGGGGTGCGCCGATGGATGGGAGGTCAATGCAATCACGGTGCCTGAGGTTGGGGCGTGAACGGGCACCGCCATCGCATTATCCGCTTTGGTCAGTGCTTGACCTTTCAGTACGCGATCACCCACTTGCACCAGTAAGCGCCCGGCAACCCCAATGTGTTGGCGCAGCGGGACATACAAGCGAGCGGGTAAGCGCATCTGGCCAATCGGCCGTTGACTGGTCAGTTCCTTACGTGTGGGAGGGTGGATACCACCTGGATAATCCCAAAGCTGGCCGGCTTGAATTTGTTGAAAAAGACTCGGCACTTACTTTACCTCCACCACTCGAACAGGGATGCTTTGCAGATCCCATTTCCACCGATCTGCGGTCACCGTCACAGGACGCATTTCAATACAATTGACCGGACATGGTTCGACGCATAAGTCACAACCAGTACATTCATTGCTAATCACCGTGTGCATTTGTTTGGAAGCGCCAACGATGGCGTCCACAGGGCATGCTTGAATACATTTGGTGCAGCCAATGCAGTCATCTTCGCGAATATAGGCGACACGTTTTTCTTGTTTTGCTTGGGTATCGTCAAGACTATCGAGCGAGACGCCCATAAAGTCGGCGAGCTTTTTGATGGTCGCTTCGCCACCCGGAGGGCACTTGGTAATGACATCACCATTGGCAATCGCTTCGGCGTAAGGACGGCAGCCCGGATAGCCACATTGGCCACATTGGGTTTGCGGCAGAATGTCATCGATTTGGTCCACCAGTGGGTCTGCGTCCACTTTAAAGCGGAGCGCGGCATAGCCTAAAATAGCGCCAAACACGACAGCCAGGGCGCCTAGTGCCCATAATGCAGTGATCATTGTTACCCCCGAACCAAACCGGCAAAGCCCATAAACGCCAATGACATCAAGCCTGCGGTGATAAGACCAATCGAGGCACCTTGGAATGCTTTCGGGACATCGGCTGTCGCTAGGCGCTCGCGCATTGCTGCAAACAACACCAGCACCAAGGAGAAACCGACGGCTCCTCCAAAGCCATACACCACAGATTCAATCAGGCCATGCTTGGCGTTGATATTGATAATGGCGACGCCTAACACGGCGCAGTTGGTGGTGATGAGTGGTAAGAAAATACCAAGCACACGATACAGGGCAGGGCTGGTTTTACGGACGACCATCTCGGTAAATTGCACAACAACAGCAATCACGAGGATGTATGTCAAGGTACGCAAGAACGTCAGCTCGAGTGGTTCTAGCACCCAAGTTTCTACTAAATAGCTGCTCAATGATGCTAAGGTCATGACAAAGGTCGTGGCCATCCCCATGCCAATGGCGGTGTCCAATTTCTTGGAGGTCCCCATAAACGGACACAAGCCAAGAAATTTCGCTAAGACAAAATTATTGACAAGGATAGTGCTGACCAGCAGCAATAAAAATTCAGACATCGTAATGATCCGCCTGGCTCAAGTGAAGAGACCGCCGGTACAGCCAACACAGCGGGGCGCTATTATGGTGAAATGGCCGGGGTGAAACAACCCGGCCAGTTCAGCTTGCTGGAGATTTAAGCAATCCAGCCATTAAATGGCTTGCGGCTTGCCGATGTAATAGCCTTGGGTGCCGTCGATGAATAACGATTCCAGCATATGTTTTTCTTCTTGAGTCTCGACCGACTCCGCAAACACGGCAACGCCAATTCGATGGGCCAAGTCGACCATCAAGCGCATAAAATATTGGTTGTTTTTATCTTCATCGATATGACGGGTGTAGCTACCGTCCATTTTAATAAAATCGGGTTTTAAATCGCGGAAAAACTTAAACGACGTGATGCCGGTTCCAAATTTCTCAACCGTGATACGAGCCCCTGTGCGGTGTAACATATCGATAAAGCGTTTACTGGTTTTTAAGTTTTGTTGCAGGCCGTATTCCGAGATCTCAAATACCAAGCGGTTGGCGAGGGAAGCATCTTTTAGCAAACGTCGCTCCAACCAAATCATGAACTGATCATCATGCACACAACGGGATGATAAATTAATACCGAAGTATTGATCGTACAGGTTTTTATTTTTAATGGTGGTCAGTGCATGTTCGATGATGGCGCGATCGACGGCAATGATCCGATCCAACTTTTCTGCCATGGCCAAAAATGACGCGGTGGGCAACAACTGGCCTTCGGCTGTATGAAAACGAACCAAGATCTCCGAATAGGTTTTCGACGAACGATTGCTCGGTTGGATCAGTTGGGTTAGCAGGCTGATCCGATCATTGGATAACACATCATCAATCACCACGCGCCAGTTTTGATTACCGTACCCTGCGGCAGTTTGATCCAACGAGCCATCTTCTTTGTGCAAGAACCAAGCGTTACTTTGCCGTGTCTGTGCCAAGCTGATGGCTGTATCTGCAATCGCTAACAGCTCGCCTAAGGCTTTACCGGCTTCATAAGCTACTAACCCTGTATGACCGACAGAGTCGAGCTCAGAGACTTTCTGATATTCATTAAAACGACTTTGCAGCTGAGCGCCAAACACTTCTCCGTCTTTGGGGGTGATGCGTGGCAATAACACCCCAAAATCTGAGCTATTTAGGCGGTATACCTTGGCATCTCGAAAGCTTGAGGCGACTTTTTGAACCATGTCCGACACTTGCGTGATGTAACGGTCGCCTTCCTGATAGCCACGACTTTGATTGATGTTTTGTAATTCAGAGCAGCGGACAATGGCAAAAATACCGAAATCGACGTGACTTGCTTTGCGCAGATGCTCTTCATAGTACTGCACGAATCGATTGCGATTTGGTAAGCCTGTGACCGAATCTTTGAACGCATCCTCGGTCAGCTGTTCTGCGGCGCGGTTTAATTCGAGATGTTGCTGATGAGCAAATTCCGCAAAGCGATGCAAGGCTAAGGTGATCGCCTCGTAATCATCTGGTAGTTCAACATCTTTATAGCTTTGTCCATTGCTGCGGCTGATCAAATCCAAGTTTTCACTGACCAGCTGGCTGATAGTGCGGTGTTGAATACGGTTCAAAATAGGCAATAACAAGCCTGGTAACAACGCAAACAACAACCCAATCACCAAAAAGGTCAACAGCTGCGAGACATATGCCTGATCTTGGGCATCGACATCCGGTTTGAATTGAATTTCTAAGCCTAAACTGGGGGCACTGAGCTGACCATGACGGCGCGCAAAACCAAACATGGCTTGAATTTGCTCTGCTGTCGATTGCAAGGTGGTTGCATTGTTGTGTTCGTGGACGACAACGCCATCGGTTTGACGCACTTGCAGTTGTTGCGGGTTAGCGGCGGCACGAATTTGCTGAACCAGCAGTTTAGGATCGTCGTCTTGAAAAACTTTGATTAATTGATTTAATGCAAGCTGTTGATTGTCTAGGAGTTGTTCATGCTGGTTCACTGCGTTTTTAGTGACATGCCAGCAGCTTAGACTTAACAAGCCAATGATACCAACAAGCTGAAGTACCCAGACGATACGAAATTTATTCATGATGATTACGTAACCTAAGCCAATGCGATCGAAGCGCAAACAGGTAACACACAGAAGATTATCTAATTAAAACAAAAAATTGGCAGAAAATAAATCAATTACGACCAAGTGCGCGTTGAAGTTTTTGTATTTTATGACTGAAGGAAAGTAGAGTTGTCAGTAAAGCTGAACAAAGCATGGCTCCCCAGGTTGGACTCGAA
>CAYTIQ010000093.1:0-12317 GCA_964437935.1 uncultured Rheinheimera sp. | reverse complement strand
TGGCGGAAAACATGGGTTGAAGACGGTGTATCACAATTAGGATCAGTTATTTAGTGTCACTTTACAAAGTTGGTAGATTCGAAGACCAAGTGCCAGTTGATTCAACGTGAACAAAACAGTGAAACCATCACAAATCACTAGAATTGTGTTTAAGCGGTGTTTGTAACACTTTCTGTGCTAATTCCTAGGTATTCATCACGACCCCAAACGAAAAGAACTTGGCAACATACCCGTCCAACGTTTAAAGGCACGGCGAAAATTGTGTTCATCAGAAAAGCCCAATGCTTTGGCGAGTTGTCGATTACTTTGTTCTTTGCCGAGTAACTGAACTGCCGCGTCTTCACGGACTTTATCTTGTAACCTACTGAAATTGCAATCTAACTCAGCCAGCTGTCGCTTTAACCCACTTGAACTAACCGCCAGTTGCGCCGCGCATTGGTCCAACGTTGGTAATGCCGGCAATGCGCTGGCCAAAACGTTATAGACCTGCTCTGCCGCGCTGATACTTTGCGGCAGTAACAAAGCTTGTTGTCTGCAGATCCGCGCTTGGTGCAAGTAATCGACCGTGACGCCCTTCGCACAGTGGGTGGTTAAAACAGGATCTGGACAATACACACAATAGGTATCTGGCGATACAATCAGCTGTCCTTGACTATAAGGTAACAGCTCTTGCCGACCTGTGAGCGTCACCGACTTATCATTAAGCACTTGGTGACAAAAGGCTAATGCCATTTCAATCGCAAAACGATGACCTGCATCCAGTCGCTGGCCTGGCAAAGGCTGCACCGAAAGCAACCAGCCATCACTGACGCGTTTGAGCTTGGCAAATAAAAAAGGGAAAAATAGTCGACGCAACCGGCATAACCAACGCAGCGCCATGCGTTTGTTTGGCGCCGCTCGCAACAGATAGGCAAACGGATGTGATTGAAAATACAGCGCCTGCCCACTCACCCACGCTAACTCTGGGCTGCTAAACCGCGATGCATTTTGGCAAATGTGCCGCCAATCCTGATAACTCAGTCGGGTTTGCGAAAACTGTAAATCCGCCGCGAAAATTCGACTGCCCTGTAGCAGCGTATGTTCAGGAATATCCCGCCGTGCTGCAGCAGCCAACAATTCAGGCAATAGCCACGCCGCCAGCCCTATCTTGTCAGATGCTTGGAATACGCCGCGTTTTGCCATGATTTAACCTGGTTGCATCGCGGTGTCGCGAGTGGTTTTCTCAAAGTGTAAGGCTTGCTCTGCGGCGTTTAGTTGCAACTGCGCCGCCAGCACAGCATCTTGCTCAAGGTCTGGATCGTTGGCATCAATCGGCCAGACCAAGCTGGTCACGCTAGGCTGATGGGCCAATAGCTGGTGAATACTAAGTTCCAGCTGCTCTGCGGCGCGATAGGCTGTCATGATATCGGTGTTGGGTAATACCAATACGAAGCGGTCGGCGGTGATGCGGCAAATCACGGCATCTCGGCGCACCATGCTGCTGAACAAATGACTTAAATCTTTCAGAAGTTTATCGCCTGCTGCAATGCCATGTTGTTGGTTGTATTTGCGAAACCCCATCACATCAAACAACACCAAACACAGCGGCGTGCGCTGCTGTTTCAGTAACAGGATCTCGCGAGCCAGCAATTGCTGCAAATAGGCCGGACCGTACAGCTGCGTCAGTGGGTCAAGTAGTTTATGGTCACGGAAAAACCGCTCCCGGCCCTGCAGCTGTCGGTTTAACGCCAGTTGTTCGCGATGCCAACCTATCAAACCAATAGTTAGACACAGCATGGCGATTGGCCCTGGCAGTGATTCCAAATAACTAAAGATCCGCATGTCGGCAGGGTAATCGACAAATTCATCCAACAAATCAAGGCTGCTGGAGTACACCAGCAAGATGCAACCGAACACCAGCCATTGACTAATTCGACCACCCGGTCGACTGGTCACAATCAACGCCAACCAACTGATCGCAACGCCTAGGGCGGTGAATTCACCGATCACGTCAGGCCAATTCAGTGGGTCATGTTCAGCAACGCCAAAGTGATAAGCCATGACCAAGGTGCTTAACGTGACAAACGCGGCAAGCAACAGAGGATGAAGATGATTTCGCCACATCGGATGGTTCCTTACTTCGAAGCGCAGATGGGCGTTATGCTGCGCGGCTTGTATGACAGCGCAATGACAAGGAGGACTGCCATTGAGCCGCAAAGACCCGGGTCTGATGAGCTCACACTCGCTGATTTTTCGTCGCGTCGCTGTCATCTGCGCTCGGCACACTGCCTCTACATTTTGGGAGGTTCGTTATGTCAATTCACAATAATTCATCACCACACCATGGCTGGCGTTTATCAGCCGTTAGTTTAGCCATGCTGATTGCAAGTTCTGCGCAGGCGCAAGGCGTTATTTCCGGGCGTTTATTGGATGCCAACGGTCGTTTGATCGCCGGTGCCGAAGTGTCTATTCCAAGCATGCATGTGACACGGCAAACCGGTCGCGATGGCCGTTTTGTGTTCCCTGTGCTGCCAGACGGTACGTATCAGCTGCAGGTGCGGTACGTCGGCGCGGCGCCTTTGACCCAACAAGTGGTCATTGGCGGCAGCAATGTGCAAGTTGGCGACTTACAGTTAGCCAAATTTGACAGTCAAATCGAACGCATTGAGATCGTCGGCCAAGCCGGTGCTAGCAGCAAAGCGCTAAACCAACAACGCAACGCCGCCGGCATTGTGACTGTGGCTAGCACTGACGAAATGGGCCAGTTTCCAGACGCCAACGCCAGTGAAGCGTTGCAGCGCTTAGCGGGCATTTCAGTTGAACGCGACCAAGGCGAAGGCCGGTTTGTCCGCGTGCGCGGTTTGGCACCCGACTACAACGCAGTCACTTACAACGGCACGCAATTGGCCGCACCAGAGGCGGGTCGTCGCGCTGTTGCGCTCGATGTGATCCCCTCAGATTTATTGGAATCGATTGAAGTCAATAAAACCCCGACACCTGATATGCCCGCCGGCTCGTTGGGTGGCAACATCGATATAAAAAGTTTGTCGGCGTTTGACCGCAGCGATGATTTTCACAGCGCTACGGTGGAAGCTGGCTACAACCAATTGATGCAACAAACCAGCCCTAAAGTGTCGGCCGTGATGAGTTCAATTTTTGACTTAGCCGGCAACACAGATGCGGCCGGTTTGGCTTTTGCCGGCAGTTATGCCAAGCGCAAGTTCGGCTCCGAAAACAGCGAAACCGGCGGTGCATGGGACTTCCCTGCCGGTCTTAGCAAATTGCAACTTCGTGATTATGAAATCAGCCGTGAGCGACTTGGCTTAGCGCTCAATGGCGATTACCGCCCCAACGAGCGGCAAAACTATTATGCGCGGACTTTGTACAGCCGTTTTAGCGACGTGGAAGAGCGCCAACTGCTGGAAGCGAAATTTAATAGCGCGCAAGCAGTAGATACCACCGACGGCGCCAAGTTAACGCACTCCGTCAAGCAACGCGAAGAGACCCAGCGCATTAGCGCCTTGGTACTGGGCAGCAATCAAACGTTGGGCCACTATGACTGGACTTTGGAAGCGGGCATGAGCCGAGCCAGCGAAGACGATCCATTTGGCATCGCCGGCGCCAAATTTAGCCAAAAATTCAAAACCGGCGTCGGTTTTACCGGCCACCAGCAGCCGTCGATTGTCGCGCCAAGCAGCGCTTTTGCCGCCGATGGCTATAAACTGTCCGAGATTGAAACGGCCAGTTCAAGCACCACCGAGCATGAACATAACCTGCGCCTGGATGTCAGCCGCGACATCGCCACTGCCGATGCCATGTGGCAGCTTAAAGCTGGTGCTCGCCTGTCTTCGCGAAAAAAACTCGCCGATGGCACGACCTGGCTGATTGATGATTTTAAAGCGGCTGGGATCAGCGACGTCAATCTGGCGAGTTATGCCGGCCAAGCGCCCGATTACGCCTTAGGTCAATTTGGGCCTAGGGTTCAAAGCGCAGCCATCTATCAGTTGCTTAGCAACATTGACAGCAGCGCCTTTGTCGATGACGTGGAATCGACCATCAACGATTTTCGCGTCGATGAAAAAACCGATGCCTTGTATGCAATGGCCGTTGCAGAACAAGCAGACTGGCAATGGACCGGCGGCATGCGCTATGAGCGCGATGACCGAGCTGTCAGCGGCTACAAGTACGATGCAAGCAGCAGCAAGTTTTCAACCTTGAGCACAGAGCAGCAACAAGGTTATTGGTTGCCGGCGCTCATTGGTAAGTACCAATGGACGGAACAAACACAGCTGCGCCTTGCAACAAGTCGTGGCTTAGTCAGGCCGAGTTTTGAGCAGCTAGCGCCCGCGTTTTTATTAGAGGAAGACGATGGTGAATTGCAGGCCAGTTTTGGGAACCCACACTTACAAGCATTAACCTCAGATAACTTGGATGCCGGCATCGAGCACTACACCGACACAGGCGGCGTGCTGTCTGCGATGGCTTTTTACAAACGCATCCACGATTTTGCCTTCCAAGCCGACCTTGCTGGCACGCCAGACTATGCCAATTACAGCCACGCCGTGACCTATTTAAACGGTGACACCGCCACCTTGGCAGGGCTTGAACTCAGCGCAGTACATCAATTGGATGGTCATCAAAACTGGCTGGATCATCTGTTGTTGTCATCGAACCTGACCTGGAGCCACTCCAAGGCTGATATTGGTTGGTTTGATAACGGCTGGCAGCAACGCAGCATCAGTCTTCCGAGTCAATCCGATGTCAGCGCCAATGCAGCGATTGGTTACGAATCCGACACCTTGAGCGTGCGTCTTGCTGCAACCTACAAGTCAGCTTATTTGCAAGAAGTCGGTGAATTGAGCGACGCCACTTACGATGTCTATGCAGATCAGCATCTGCAGTGGGATTTAAGCAGCAAATACAACGTTAATACCTATGTGCAAGTGTATTTGAACTTCGTCAACCTGACCGACGAGCCGTTTTACGCCTACACAGGCGAGCGCCACTACAACTATCAGTTTGAACAATATGGCCGCAGCGTTGCGCTTGGCGTCACTGTGTCAAAGTGGTAAGGAGTCACCGATGAATTCATTAATCTACAAACCTCGTTTACGCGCAGTGGCGCTGGCCATTGCGACTACCACGCTGACGGCGACTACTTTGCTGGCAACTCCATCTGTGCTGGCAACTGAAACTTCTCAGGCAGCGGGCGCCAGTGTGCACGGGTTTAACCGTCTCACTAAAGCGATCACTACCTTGTCACTGCGTCCTGATCTTCGACTGGAAGCATCGACAGACCGACTTTCCGTGGTATCAACCAAAACCGGCGCTTTGCAGCAGATCCCTGGCCGGTTTAGTCGCTTAGTTAGCACGACGCTAGCCGACGGCGTGGTTGTCGCTGGAGTTGACAGTAATAAGCAGCAAATTTATTTGTGGCAGCTGGCGCAGGATGGCCGCCTGACACCACTGAGTGTCAGCCGCAGTGAGCGGCGGGTAGCGGAAGATGTCTGTTTTTACCAAAGCGCCGCCAATCAGCAGTTAAGTCTGTTCGTGATTGGCGATCGCGGTGGCGCCGATCAACTGCTGGTGCGCCAACAAGGGCAATGGCTTAAACAACCGCTGTTGGTGCGTGAACTCGCCATTGCATATGACAGCAAAAGCTGTACCACCCCAAACAGTCAGCTGCTCGTGGCAAGCCCAGATGGCTTGTGGCAATTCGACGCAGAACCAGAAGGCGAAGACAAAGCGGTGATGGTGCAAGCGCGTACACCATTTGGCGCCATTGATGATGAAATCGTCGCATTAAAAAGCCTTGATGCAACAGGCCAGCAAGTGCTCGCACTGACCGAACATGCCAAAGCACTGTCGCTGTTTACGCGTCAAGCCGATGGCAGTTATCAATTGCAAGCCCTGCCGCTTCAAGGCTCTATGCCGTCGCAAGGTTGGGAGTACGCGTCGGTCACCGCGCCTCACGATGGCAAGTTGCACATCGAATTGCACAGCCAAGCTGCAGATAGCAACGATCTGCCGCAAGTCTGGCAAACCGAGCTGATGGGTGTAGCCAAAGCGCAGGTCACCGATGGCACAGCGCCCATTGCCCAAGTGCATGCCATGGCCGAAACCAGCGCTGTGCAGATGCGTGGCGATGTAATAGATGATCCGGCGATTTGGTTTAATGCCCGTCAGCCAGCAGAAAGCCGCGTGCTTGCCACCAACAAACGCGAAGGCTTAGAAGTTTATGATTTATCGGGTAAACAACTACAAAAATTAACCGTTGGCCGCTTGAACAACGTCGACGTGCGCGCACTACCTGACGGGGCCTTGGCCGTTGCCACATCCCGCGACGACAATGCATTGCAACTATTTTCTGTCGATGCCAATGGCGTAGTGACAGATGCCGGCAAAGTGGCAACACCGCTGCATGAGATCTACGGCGTGTGCATGTATCAAGCGAAAAATGGTGATGTGTTTGGCATCGCCACCGACAAATCTGGGCAAATTTTGCAGTACAAGTTGCAACAACGGGCGGGCCGCTGGCAAGGCCAACTGACGGCGCGGTATCAACTACAAAGCCAACCCGAAGGTTGTGTCGCGGATGACCAACGCGGCGGCTTGTTTATCGGCGAAGAAGACGTTGGGATTTGGCATATAGATCTCAAACAAGGTCAACGGAGCGCTGTATTAATTGCCAAAGCCGATGGCAAAAACCTCGTCGCCGATGTCGAAGGCATGGCGTTGGCGCAAGGCAAAACCCCCTATTTAGTGGTGTCTAGCCAAGGCGATAACAGTTACATGGTGTATCAAGCTCTGCCCCCCTACCAAGCGCTTGGTAAATTTCGCGTCGGCACCAATGTCGACTTGGCCATTGATGGCAGCTCGGAAACCGATGGATTAGATCTGTCCGTCAGCGCGTTTGGTGGGCCGTTCCAGCGAGGGATGCTGGTGGTGCAAGATGGTCGCAATCGAATGCCCGAGCAAGGACAAAACCTAAAACTGGTGCCATGGCAACAAGTACTTGATGTGCTTAAGCTAAAACCATAACAAGCTGGACAAGGCGCAACGTCACTAGCGGGTGCCGTTGCGCTTTGGTGTTGTAAAACGCCGATTCATTTATGCACATCGCTTGTCACAAGACGATCGATCCTGTTTTTAAAAAATGACCGTAAGCCAGATCCTCTTTAATCGCTCTATCCCTTCCAGCCCATAAAACTTCATCTCGTAAGCGCCGAATCATCGATTTTAGATTTGTAGCGTGAATTTCAAACTCAGTTAGCCTGTCACTGTGTGGCTACTCGAAGCCACTAATACCTACGTTATCCGTTGTTTTTATTGGACATCTTCACGAATTTAGATTTGTGGCGTGAATTTCAAAACGTTTTAACGTGGTACCTGTATCGCACGATACGTCTGAAGAGGAAGCAACAATGACGAAAACTTATTTAACGACTGAACAATTGGCAGAGCGAATTCACTACGATGCTCGCTCTATCCGCAACATGTTGGTCGATGCCTATTTGCTAGAAGGCCGCCACTACATTCGCCCGTTCGGACGCCGAAAACTGCTGTTTATTTGGGAAACCATTGAAGAGGATTGGTTGAGCTCGACGCATGACAGCATCGGTATGAAAACTGAAGTGATGGAGGTATGCCATGGGTAAGATCTCTGTTCGCCGCGAAACATCACGCCTTTATTACGATTTTTCATACAAAGGCCAGCGCTGCCGCGAGCAAACCTCGCTCTTGGACAACAAAACCAATCGCAAAAAGTTAGAAAAGCATCTGCAACAAATCGAAGCGGAGATCCAAACCAATACCTTTAATTACGCCAAACACTTTCCGCAAAGCACCTTTTTGCAGCGACTGCACGAACTTGAATTGGAAGTGCTGACTACACAATCGATTGAGGCAAGCCACAGCTCGCCACTTTTTCGTGTTTTTGTCGAAGAGTGGTACCAGGAAAACGTCGTGCAGTGGCGCGCGTCCTATCGAGTCAGCATCCGCGGCTCGTTGGACAAATACTACATCCCTACATTTGGAGATCAGAATGTCGGCGACATCACTCGCGCAGATTTACTGAAATTTCGGTCCACACTCGCCAAAGTTCCGGGCCGAACCAATAAAGAAGCGTTATCGAACAACCGTATTAACAAAATCATGGATCCATTAAGACGGATCTTTGTGGAAGCCGCCGACAGGTACAACTTTAACACCCCTTTCACGCGGATCAAACCGCTAAAAGTGCCTAAGTCTGACGTGCAGCCGTTTTCACTAGAAGAGGTAAATCTAATCCTCGACAAGGTGCGCACCGACTATCGCAACTACTACATAGTGCGGTTTTTTACCGGCATGCGCACTGGCGAAATTGACGGGCTGAAATGGAATTACGTCGATTTTAATCGCGGTCTGATTCTAGCGGGAAACCATCGTGGGGGGTGAAGAAGACTACACCAAAAACGATTTTTCTCAGCGCGACATCAAAATAATAGCCCCTGTGATGGATGCACTTCGCCGCCAATATCGCGCCACAGGGAATTTCTCTGAATTCGTCTTTTGCAACCGCGAGGGCAAACCCCTTGAACACAACAATGTCACCAAACGCATCTGGTACCCCCTACTAACAAGGCTGGGTTTAGAAAAGCGTCGCCCCTATCAGACTCGTCACACGGCGGCCACTCTTTGGCTCGCCGCCGGTGAGTCACCTGAGTGGATCGCAAGGCAAATGGGCCATTCAACTACCGAGATGTTGTTTAAAACCTATTCGCGTTTCATCCCAAATCTGACACGACATGACGGGTCGGCGTTTGAGCAGCTGTTAACAACCAATTTTGGCACATCGCTCTAAGCAGGAGATAAGACATGATGATTGAACAAGGCCCGGAGTACCGTGAGTACATGACTCAAAAGGCGCTCGATAAAAACGCTAAGTTACTTGCGGAAGCCCTGCTCTACGTGATGCAAATCGCACCCCATGACATGGCGCTGGTGATGCTTTGCGGCGATCCCGGTGACAGGACAAACAGAGACGCGGTGCTAAGTTGGGTCCGGCAACAGCTTTGCTGTTTGAGTTGCGCCAAAGAACTCGACGTTAGCACGTTGGAAGCAAAATTGTCCCAGCTCTTAGAACATACAACTTATCGGTATTCAGGCTTTTAAGCACCAATTACGGTAAATGCGATACAGTAGATAGATAACCAAGGGGAACTCACATGACCATCAAAATTATGGTACTCATTATCAGTTTTTTCGCCGTGCTCGCCATAGGTTCAACCCTTATCGCGGCTTATTATGTCGCCGCGTATAAAGCGGAAAAACGCAAAAACGAGCTGAAAAAGTAGCTAATGAATGAAAAGCACTGCAGAGGGAGTTGCAGTGCTTTTTTGCAATGAAATAGGATTTTTGAACCTAAGCCTTTAATAATTAGGTCAATTCCCAGCCTTCCATTCTGATTATCCTCAAAACGATGTCCAAGCAAACCATCTTACCTACGATGGGGTACGAAGGCTTTTGCATCTTGAGATATTGATCTAGATCAATCTTTTCAAAGGGCCATCCAACCTAAGCTTGCCCCTATATCTTGTATAGGTGAACAAGCAATGACACGACATATGGTGAAACCGCTGCGTTTTTTAACCAGAGACGTCCTGCTGCAGGAGATCCCCGGTCACGTCAGTTTGAGCTATTTGATCACCGGTTGCCCACTAGGTTGCAAAGGCTGCCATAGCGCGGATAGTTGGGATGCTCGACGCGGCGAGTCACTGGACATAACAACCCTACAACTCCATCTGGAGCATTCTCAGTCTTACGTCACTTGCGTATTGTTTATGGGGGGAGAATGGCAGCCAGAGGCATTATTGGATTTATTGCGCGTTTGCAAAACGCGGCAGCTTGCCACCGCATTGTATTCGGGGCTCGACGAATGTCCCAAGCAGTTCATTCCCTATCTTGATTTTATCAAACTTGGGCCTTGGATCACCGAACTTGGAGGTTTGGCAAGCCCTAGCAGCAATCAACGGTTATACGACTTGCAACAAGGGCTTTGTCTCAATCCTTTGTTTTGGCCCACCCCACTTCCAGCTGAACCAATGACAACAGCAGACCTCCTTCGTCTTGGCTTGAAGCCACCTGATATGGCTTGTCATACCGCTGACTGATTCAAAACTAACATCAAAAACAAAGGAATTCCGATATGCAAACACTCTCTGCGACGCAGCTGAACAAAAAACTGCAATTTATTGACGCTTACGTCCATGCCGCCAATCCTGCGGATGGCTCTAAATTAGACGCTAATGCCAACGTCACTCAAAAAAACATTGCCACGCTTGAAGCGGAACTGATGAAAGATTGTTTTATCCAGGTTAACCGTGCATTAGTTCAGCGCAAGATCGCCGCCCTATTTGGCGACGATTTGGCATCAGAATACGCCCGGCAAATCGAGCAACACGAGATCTATGTGCACGACGAAACGAGTCTCAAACCTTATTGTGTGTCGGTCACCATGTATCCGTTCTTGTTAGATGGCCTCACCAAACTTGGTGGTGAATCCCAAGCACCCAAGCATCTGGAATCGTTTTGCGGCTGTTTTGTCAATTTTGTGTTTGCCGTGTCCAGTCAATTTGCCGGTGCTGTCGCGACCGTTGAATTTCTTACTTATTTTGATTATTTCGCCCGAAAAGATTACGGCGATAACTATTTAGTTACTCACGAAAAACAAATCCAAAATCATTTGCAGCATGTGGTGTATGCACTCAATCAACCTGCAGCGGCCCGCGGCTATCAAAGTGTCTTTTGGAATATTTCCATTTATGACCGCTTTTATTTTGAAAGTATGTTTGGCAATTTCGTGTTCCCAGACTTCACGGCGCCTCACTGGTCTAGCGTGTCTGACTTACAGCGCTATTTCTTACGTTGGTTTAACGCTGAGCGGTCAAAAACTGTGTTGACGTTTCCAGTGGTGACCGTCGCAATGTTGACCGATGGGCATCAGTGTAAAGACCGCGAATTTGCAGAAGATATCGCCGTTGAGATGGCATCAAGCAATAGTTTCTTTGTGTATTTGTCGGAAAGTGCTGACTCCCTTGCATCCTGCTGCCGATTGCGCAGTGAGATCAGTGACCGAACTTTTTCTTATTCACTTGGCGCTGGGGGCGTAGCAACGGGATCTATTAATGTGATCACGCTGAATATGAACCGCTTGGTGCAAGACGGACGCGACCTTGCGACGGAAGTAAAAAAAATCCAACAATACCAAGTGGCCTACCGGCAGTTGATGGAAGAGTACCAAGCCGCGGGTCTGTTAACTGTCTACGATGCCGGTTTTATCAGCTTGGACAAACAATTTCTGACTATTGGTATTAACGGCATGGTGGAGGCTGCTGAGTTTTTGGGTTTGTCTCCGACCAATAATTCGGCTTACGTATCGTTTGTTCGCGAGCAATTGCAAGTCATTTACCAAGCCAACCAACAGGCTCGGGCTCGTTATGGCTATTTGTTTAACACTGAATTTGTGCCGGCAGAAAACTTAGGCGTAAAAAATGCGAAATGGGACAAGGAAGACGGCTATCAAGTGCGCCGCGACTGCTACAACTCCTATTTTTACGTGGTGGAAGATGACGAAACAACGGTATTGGATAAATGTCTACTGCACGGCAAAACCCTACTGGAGTATCTGGATGGTGGGTCGGCGCTGCATCTAAATCTTGAAGAGAAGTTGCATGCTCAAGGCAACTTGGCGTTACTGGATTTAGCAGCTCGTACTGGCTGTAACTACTTCTGTATCAACGTGAAAATTACTATTTGTAATCAGTGCGAGCATATCGACAAACGCACACTTACCGAATGCCCACATTGTCAAAGCCAAGACATCGACTATGGGACGCGGATCATAGGTTATTTAAAACGTGTATCGGCGTTTAGCCAAGGCCGGCGGCGAGAACATCAACGACGCCATTATCATTTGCAGCGTGCGATTGAATTAGAGAGCCCAAACCAATAGGCCGGCTACCACTTTAGCGGTAGCAACTGACTGCTCCTTTAGTGGCGCAGTCAGTGCCCGTTTGAACTTGTTAAGATGACACATAAACGTTTTAACGCTGTTTGTTGTTCCCATATTACGAGGACTTTCCAATGTCATGTGCGTCGCATTGTCAATCCCATGCCCCTGATACTGCCAGTTCAGTCGAACTTGCTAGTTATGCAGAATTTATTGCGGCGGCAAAAGCGCAAAAGGAACCGCAACGCTTGTTGTGGGTGCTGGCCAAAGCTGAACTACCTAATGGTTATACCGACAGTCAGTACGCATTATTTAAGCAAGGCCAAGGTGGAGCGCTCGCACCTGTGTT
>CAYTIQ010000092.1:0-12540 GCA_964437935.1 uncultured Rheinheimera sp. | reverse complement strand
TCGATACTGGCACTACGTTAAGCTACTCGATCAGCAACAAACCCAGCTGGGCCAGCTTTAACAGCGCAACAGGTGCGTTAACCGGCACGCCTGCCAACGCGGATGTTGGCAGTTATTCAGGCATTGTGATTAGCGTCAGCGACGGCACATTAAGCGCCAGCTTACCTGCGTTTAACCTGACGGTGGTGAACGTCAACGATGCGCCAACCATTAGCGGCACCCCCAGTACCAGCGTTAAATCGCGTCAAGCCTATCGCTTTGCGCCAACGGCTGCGGACGTCGATAGCAACACCAACCTGACCTTTAGTATCAGCAATAAACCAAGCTGGGCGACGTTTGATGTTGGCACAGGGGTACTCAGCGGCACGCCAAGTCGAGCCCAGGTTGGGATCACCAGCGGTATTGTGATTAGCGTCAGCGATGGCAGCTTAACGGCGAGTTTGCCGGCCTTTAATTTGGAAGTGCAAAACGACAATACGGCACCACGTTTAACTGCGCGTACCGTTCAAGTTGATGAAGATAGTTCGGTCAGCGTGGAACTAAAAGGCGTGGATGACGAGGGTGACACGCTGAGTTATGAGCTGACCAGTCAACCTCAGCATGGTGCAGTCGAGCGAGTCGGCGATGCGTTCAACTATATCCCGAGCGCCAACTTTAATGGTGAAGATGTCTTTAGTGTCATCGCCAAAGATGAGGGGTTAAGTTCCGCCCCTGCATTGGTAACGGTGCAGGTGGCTGCCGTCAATGATCATCCTGATGCCGTGGATGATAGCTACAACCTCGTACGCGCGGCGAATGATAACTATCTGCTGGATGTGCTAGGCAATGACAGCGATGTGGATGCCGATGCCGTGATCATTGACGGCTCGTCCAGCAGTTTGGGGACTGTGAGTTTCTCCGATGCTGGCTTACGCTTGCAAACGCCAGCCAACTATGTGGGGGCTGTCGATTTGCGCTATACCGTGACCGATGGCCACAAAGGCCGCGCCCAAGCAAATGTCAGTGTGTTGATTAATGGCCAAGCCGGCGATGGCTTACCGGTGATCACGGTGCCTGCCACGGTCAATAGCAATGCCACGTCCCTCTTTACCAAGGTTGATTTAGGGACGGCTACGGCGATGGATAGCGCTGGTAAACCGTTGGCCGTGTCGCTGGTGAGTGGCAATACCTTCTTTGCGCCGGGCGCGAATTTAGCGTACTGGCAAGCGACCGACAGCAGTGGCCGCAAAGCGGTGAAATCGCAACGGGTCAACATCACACCACTGGTATCGCTAGGGAAAGAT
This sequence comes from uncultured Rheinheimera sp., assembly GCA_964437935.1. GTDB lineage: Bacteria > Pseudomonadota > Gammaproteobacteria > Enterobacterales > Alteromonadaceae > Pararheinheimera. The sequence continues at coordinate 11,257 of CAYTIQ010000092.1, read as the reverse complement.
CTGGATGTCACCGAGAACCAACGTGTAGTGGTGAAAGTGCTGCTGAATGGCCCTGCCCCTAGTTACCCTGTGCGTGTGCCATACAGTGTCAGTGGCACGGCAACACCGGCCGATCATAGCTTGGCCGATGGGGTGTTGGACATCACCGAAGGCACAGAAGGGCAGATCGTGTTTGATGTACTGCCGGATAACGTGCAAGAAGGCATGGAAACCATCGTTATTCGGTTAGGGAATGACGTCAATCGGGGTAGCCAAGCACAAACCACCATTCGCGTTCGCGAGGACAATATCGCGCCCAGCTTGACCATCTCTGTGCTGCAACAAAACCAACAGAAGCTCACGGTGGCTAAAAACCAAGGGCTAGTGACCGTGGTCGCCACTGTGCACGAGATGAATCCGCAAGATACCGTCAGCCGGTTATGGCAAGCCCCGACCTTAACAGGTGTCAGCATCGCAGAGGATGTGCTGAGTTTTGACCCCGCCGCGCAAAGCGTCGGTGTGCATGTGGTCAGCCTTACCGCCACCGACAACGGCACGCCAGCCCTTCGCACAGTGCAACAGGTGTACATTGTCGTAGTGCCCAGTTTACCGACCTTGGGGAACCAAGACAGCGATGGAGATCTAATACCGGATAGCCAAGAAGGCTTTGCCGACAGTGATGGTGATGGGATTCCTGATTATTTAGACCGCATCGCCGAATGTAACGTGGTGCCAGAAGTTGGGGCTGAGCAAGGCAAATTCCTCGCCGAGGGTGCGCCAGGTGTCTGTTTACGTCGGGGGCAAAGTTCGGTGCTAGCGTCTTCCGGTGGCTTACAGCTAGGCGGCAATGAAGTGGCCACCGATGCGCAAGCGAGCAATATTGGTGGGATCTATGATTTTATCGCCTATGGCTTGCCCAATGCCGGTCAAGACTACGCGCTGGTATTGCCACAACGGTTGCCGGTGCCAGCCAATGCGGTGTATCGCAAATACACCAGCGCTGGCGGTTGGAAAGACTTTACCATCAATGCCAAAAACTTTGTGTCGAGCACCATTGGTGAACGCGGCTTCTGCCCGCCGCCAGGCGCGGCCGCATGGAGCAAAGGCTTGCAAGAAGGCGCGTGGTGTGTGCAAGTGACGATTGAAGACGGTGGGCCTAATGATGCGGACGGGCTGGTCAACGGCAGTATTGTTGACCCTAGTGGTGTCGCCGTGCCGCAAAGTAGCAACCGCTTACCAGTGGCGGTTGCTGATACTGCATCCACCCGTATCGGTTTTGCCATCGATGTGAATGTGCTGAAAAACGACAGCGACGCGGATGCTGACTTGTTATCGGTCAGCCAAGTTAGCGCCCAGTTCGGCCAAGTGGTGATCTTGCCATCAATGGAACTGCGTTACACCCCGCCGGCCAACTTTGCTGGCAGCGATGTGTTGGTGTATAGCGTGACCGACGGCAAAGGCGGCACAGCCAGTGCGGAGCTGACGGTGTCGGTGGTACCCAATAATGCGGTGGTGACCAGTGCCGATACTGCTGCCACGGATGATCGCAGCTATGTGTATGCCGATGTCAAAGCCAATGACGTCGATCCAGATGGCGATGTATTTACCTTGGTGAGCGTGAGTGCGCAAAAAGGCGCGGTGAGCATCACCGCTGACCAAAAAGTGCGATACATCCCGCTCACTGGGTACGAAGGCAGTGACAAAGTGACCTACGTGGTGCAAGACGCCTTTGGCGCACGCAGTGAAGGCGTGCTCACGGTGAGCATCAAAGCCTATCAAGAGGTGACGGTGAAAAATCAAAGTCGGGGTGGTGGTGCCAGCGGCCTTTGGTCGGTGCTGGTGTTGAGCGTGCTTGCGCTGTGGCGCCGCAAAGGTCGCGTGGTGGTGCTGCTGCCGGCCTTGTGCTGGAGCCAAGCGCAGGCCAGTGATTGGCAGTTGCAGCTGGATTATGGTGGCACGCAGGCTTTCAAAACCGCCGCAGAGTTGCAACCTAGCCAAGGTCAGCTGCTGGGGTATGACAATAACGATCAAGGTTACCGAATCAGTGTGGGGTATCACGTCGCGCCCGCACTGGCGGTTCAACTGGGCTACATGGACTTTGGCCGCGCCAGCGCCGACATTCAAGGCGCGACGCTCACCCCAACCCAATACCATCAACTGGTCAACACGCTATCGCCGACACTGGGTCAGGCAGTCAGTGTCGGCGTCGAGTATGACTGGTTTACGATCGACAAGGTGCAAATCGCGGTGGGAACGGGCTTGGCGCAATGGTCGACCGATATTGAGAGTCGAATGGGCACAAGTACATTGATCACTGAACTGCGCGGTGCCGATCTGTACTTCCGAGCCAGCGCGCGTTACCGCGTAAGCGACACGGTAGAGCTTGGTATTGGCTGGCAGCAAAATCGCTTTGCCAATAACAGCGCACGGTTGACGGGCCTGAGCCTGCGGTGGCGTTTTTAGTTGCAGCCTTGGCATGACTAGAAATAAAGACGCCGCGGTGTTAGCGGCGTCTTTGATTTATTTGGGTCATGAGTCGGTCTAGTTGGACGCTTAGCCTTTCGGCCGTTGGCACACTGCCGCCGTGAACACCACGTCGGTGGAGCTATTTAAGGCGGTTTCGCACGAGTCCTGTACCACGCTGATCACAAAGCCAATCGCGACCACTTGCATTGCCACGTCCGGCGAGATGCCAAACAAGCCGCACGCCAGCGGAATGAGCAGCAGTGACCCGCCGGCAACACCTGAGGCGCCGCAGGCACATAACGCAGCAACCACCGACAACAACAAGGCGGTCGGTAAATCGACTGCAATGCCTAGCGTATGCGCAGCGGCTAAGGTCATCACAGTAATCGTGATGGCGGCGCCTGCCATATTAATGGTGGCACCTAGCGGAATGGACACCGAATACGTGTCTTCGTCCAGTTTTAACTTCTCAGCCAGCATCATGTTGACTGGAATATTGGCTGCCGAGCTGCGGGTGAAAAACGCAGGGACTCCCGATTCTCGCAAGCAAGTAAGTACCAGCGGGTAGGGGTTTTGCCGCGTCGTCACAAACACCAGCAAGGGGTTTACCACCAGCGCAATAAATAACATACAGCCGACCAGCACGATGAGCAGTTGACCGTAGCTCGCCAAGCCCGCAAAGCCAGTGGTGGCAACGGTTTCAGCCACTAAGCCAAAAATACCCAGCGGTGCTAGTTTGATGATCATCGTCACGAGGTGCGACACGCCATGCGAGATATCACTAAATACTTTTTTGGTGGTGGCGTTGGCATGATGCAAGCCCAAACCAAAACCCACCGCCCACACCAGCACACCGATAAAGTTGCCGGTGATCAAGGCGTTAATCGGGTTGTCGACCGCTTGGAATAGAATGCCTTTGAGCACCGCACTGATCCCCTCAGGCGCCTTGGCTGCTTCTGCTGCGGTTTGTAGCACCAGGGTGCTTGGGAATAACGTACTCGCTACGACCGCGGTGAGCGCCGCTAAAAAGGTGCCTAACAGATACAGCACCAGCACCGGTTTCATTTGGGTGTTGCCACCCACGGTGCGGTTCGCAATGGCGGAAGCCACCAGCACAAACACCAAAATTGGCGCCACGGCTTTGAGCGCTTTAACAAACAAAGTGCCCAGCAAGGCCACTTGGGCACCCGCCTCAGGCGAAAGCACAGCCAGCAGCACGCCGAGCAGCATGCCAATAAATATTTGTGGCACTAGGCCAAGTTTAAATGAGGTCGCCGGTGGCGGTGTTGTTGTAGTCATGAGGCAAGTCCTGTTGTAGAAGGCTCGATTGTGCCGATAAACCGCAAGCGCGGCAAGTCATCGCACGTTGGTCAGGCCTGCCCGTCGGTTAGTTCCAAGGCAAACCAAGGGAGCAAATCAGGGGTAAATCAAGGGGTCAGAGTTGTTGAACCGATGGTTCAACAACTCTGACCCCTTGATTTACCCTTTTGGTGCGGCCATGTATTGTACATATTTGCAAGTGAGGGTTTAGTGATGCGGCAATGGATGATGCACCTTTTGTTGATGTGTGGGTTAGGCTCGATAGCCGGCTGTCAGCAGTATGCGCCCGTGACGGTAGTGCCGACGGTAGCGCCGACGGTGGCGATGCCGCTGCTGCCGCAGCTGGATCTGTCGCAGGTCGCCAGTGAGCAGAGTTTAACCACGCTCACGGCCGAGCAATTAGCTCAAGTACAGCAGTTTATGGCGCGGCCAGACTTGGCCGCGATGACCGCCCAAGAACGTCTGGGATACTACTTAAGTGATGTCGCTACACGGTATGAATTTCACAGCCAAACCACCAATGCGCAAACAGCATTTCGCACGCATCAAGGCAATTGTGTCACCTTGGCATTGCTCACCAAGGGGTTGGCCGATGCGATGCAGGTGCCCATTCGTTTTCGCGTCACCTACCGCGACCCTGTGCTGGATATTCATCAGGACATCTTGATTAGCGCGGCGCATGTTCGTAGTTATTTAGACCCTGCCGCAAGCTCTGAACATGCAGAAGCCATCGTGATTGATTATTTTCGAGAATCGCTCGATTACTTAGGCGCGGCTATCGATCACGCGCATTTTATGGCGTTGGCTTACAACAACTTTGCCGCCGAAGCCCTGTTGCGTCACGATTTGCCGCTTGCCAAGGCCAATACAGTGCGTGCCTTGCAGCTGGCTCCTCGTTATGTGCCTGCGGTGAATTTAATGGCGGTGCTGTTAAGACGTGAAGGCGAAGTCGTGCAGGCGCAACAGTGGTACCAATATGGTCTGGCCGTTGAGCCGACGAACATCACCTTGCTGGTTAATTATCAGTATTTGGCTCAAGAGCAACAGCACGCAGCCTTGGTCCAACAGCTCCAGCGTCGGATCGAACAGTTGCCGGAGACTGACAATCCGTATGCGTGGTTTAGCCTCGCGGTGCAGGCAGAACGTCGCGGCGATACTAGGTTAGCCATGCATTTTTATAAAAAATTGTTGGCAAAAGCCCCGTATTTGCAACCGGCCAATCAGGCGTTGTTAAAGCTACTGCTGGCCGATGGCAAGCTAGCTGAAGCGCGGGCCCTGATCAGCACTGCTTTGCAATATAGCTACACCCAAGATCAGCGTCAGCTGTTTGAGAAAAAGCAGCAGGCACTAAGCCAGCTGCCTTAACGTTGTTTGACGAGGCGCTCGGCTTAAGAGGCATCCGCCGAAGCGCCGCCATCGCTGACACTACTTTCTGCAGAACTGCTCGCTGCAGCGCTGTCAGCGACAGGGCTGTCTGACGCCGGTTCATCGGCACTGGCCGCCGTGCTGGCAATCACCGTGGCTACCATGGCGGCAGTGACGGCCGCCGTTGTCACGTTGCTGTCCGCTGTCGTTTGGCTGCTGACTGGCTGCTGCGCATGTGGCGTGCTGTTGTCGGATGCTGGCTCGACCTGCTGTTGGCTTGGCTCGTTTGCTGTGGGGAGGCTGTCCACCGGCACCAGCGCCAGCTGCAGGCCTTTAAAATCCATGTCAAACAGATACCGAAAGCCCCATAACGAAATACCCAGCGACAACACGATTTGCACCAGCCCCGACCAAATTGGTAACTGCTGTTCAGCGCGAAGCAGCTTCAGCAGTAATACCAGTAACAGTTGCATGATAAACATCGCCACCACGCTGATAAGTCCGACGCGCCACGTAAACGCCCACCAAATGCCTAGTAGTTGTCCAAATGCTGGTTTCATCCGTTAATCCTCTGTGATCAGTTGTTGCCACCTTACGGCATCAGTCCACGGACTGCAAATACAACCTCGGCGCCTTTGTCATCACGTTGTTACATCACTATGTAGCCAAGGGGCTTCTGCTTGGGCGGCAGGGGCGCAAGCCCTGTTGGACGGATAAAACTGCTGGTGCATTGGAACTGCTGTTGCGACTTGTAGTCTGAATCTGGCACCCTTGGTGCAAGGTTTTAACCAATTGAGTACAAGATCTGATGCGTTATTTGTTCATTCCTTCGGTGTTATTCGTGACGGCGTGCAGCCAAACCCCTACGCCCAACGCTCCTGCGGCAGCGGTCAATCAAGCTGCGCCGGCGGTTGTGCAAATCAATCTGGCTGATGAAGCCTACCTGCAACAATTACAACAGGTACAGCGCCAGCCTGATGTGGCCGGCATGAAAGAATTGCGGCGTTTATTTGTCAAAACTACGGGGTATGGTCGGGCGCAAATGCTGGACCAAAACATCACCCCCAGTATTTTTCAAGCCATGGATCAGCAGCAATGGGCGGATTGCCAACAAAAAGCGCAAACCTTGTTAAAAGCCAATGCGATTAGCCTCAACGGGCATTTTGCGGCGATGGTGTGCGCGGAAAAAACCTCGGATGCGACGCTGGCGGCGCGGCACAAGCAGCAGTTAGATCTGTTGATGGAAGCGATTTGGGCCACCGGTGATGGCAAATCGGCGCAAACTGCGTTTTTTTGCACCGGCACCGCCGAATTGTACGCCTTTATCCGCTTGCACGGCTTGCAAGCCACCGGCCAAGCCTTGTTGCAAGAAGGCGATAAAGCCTATGACAAAATGACCGTGCTTGACCCAGACAGTAAAAATACCCTGACTTGGTACTTCGATGTGACCAGTCAAATGGCGGCGGGATACTAAGTGCGCAGCTCTCCGTCTGTCGCCTAGTATCACTGTCTGTCGGGTAAAACCACTGCTTGTCCCTTGGCGCCGTGATGCGCGCAAAAAATCAGTAGCCTAGAGACGTTTTCAATTCGGGAGAACGTCCTATGCAACCTCATCGCGATATGTCTACGGGCAGAGCCCAAGCTCGCACGCTAGGTGCCAGACCCAGCACGCTGCTTGTTTATTCTCTGCTCGTTGGCTGGCTGCTGGCTCAGCCAGCCAGTGCGGCCGAACTGGTGCACTATCGGGCTTTTGCGACGCAACAACAGGCTCATGCGGGCTTGTATGGCCGCTCGAATGATTTTCAAACGGTGCACAGTGTGTCGCTGGACAGCCAACGCACCTACAATCAACACAGCCTGCAGTTTGCCGCATCTAGTTGGCTGACGCTGCAATCAGGCGCCGATAGGGTAGACAGCAAGGTGTCTGAAGCCTGGTGGGGCTATGACGTGGGCAATTGGCAATGGTCGATTGGCAAACGCAAACGCGATTTTGACGTCAATTTTGCCATGCGTCCGCTGGATATGTTTTCCCCAACCGATCCATTGGCGCTTTACAGCTTGGTCGCGCCCGGTGTGCTGCAAGTCGCTGGCGATTGGTTTGGCGGTGGCCACACCATGACCTTGTTGTGCAATCAAACGCAACCGCAGTTTTTAAACTATGCCAAGCCGCAAGCGGCCAGCTGGGGCTGTGGTGCGCGCTGGTATCAGCAGGTGGATGCGCTGGAATGGCAAGCGGTCGCCCATCACGATACGGACTTGGGCTACCGCGTGGGAGCGAGTCTGCAACAGGTGATCAATGACGCCTTGGCTTGGCAAAGCAGCCTGTTGTGGCAACAACACAGCGTGCAAACTGAGTACGTCGCACGAGTTGTCACGCCAGTAAACCCGAGCACGACGCTGGACCTGCCGCTGGTGCGCGTGGTTGAGGGGCGCCCTGCCACGCAGTGGAGTATCGGTCTGAATTACACCAGCAGCTTGGGGTTTAATCTGCTTGCGGAATACGGTTATGACGGTCAAGCGCCCGCAGCAGCCAGCTGGCAGGCGTTTCGCGATAAAGTAGCGCAAGGCCCGCTACAGCAGCTCGAGCTAAAAACCAGTTTGCAATTGTTTGCCAGCGCGCATTTAAGCCGTCAGCAGTATTTTTTGCATGTCAGACGCAGCGGTGAACATGCGTTGCAACCTGTGCTAAGTGTGATGTACCAACCGGCTGTAAGAGGATTGTTAATAAACGGCAGCCTCAGTTATAGTGCGGGTGAACATAGTCAGTTATCGTTCGGTTTCAAACGATACTTAGGCCCGCAACAAGGCGCGTTTGCCTTGTTAGGCCTGCATAGCGAAGCAGTGGCAGGATTCCAATATGTCTTCTAATGCATCCCCAGCACCATGTGACACACAAGCCACGCCATGGTGGCGTGACACCCTCACCTTGGTGGTGCCTTGTTCGGCGCTGGGCTTGTTATTTTGGTTGTTTGGCATGGGGCCGTGGTGGATGCAGTTGCTGATCGCCAATGGCATCGGCTTGACGATGCGCAGCAGTATTCGTTGGCAGCAGCGGCGTTTCCCTAGTCTCAGTATGCTGCACAACACCTTGCTTGCGCTGCTGCTGGTAGTGGTGCTGTGGTATGGCGGCCCAACCTTGTATTTCATCTGGTATCTCGATCATCACGTGGCGGTGAACCCTACGGTGGTGGTGATCGTGGTATTGGTCAGTGCTGGCATGACCTATTTTTATTATCTGCTAGAACAAAAACACGCGTTGAAACAAGCGTTAATCCAAGCCGAACTGACCCAAACCCAGCAAGAAAAACAATTGCTGCAGCAACAGCTGCGCTTGTTGCAGTCGCAAATCGAACCGCATTTTTTGTTTAACACCTTGGCCAATATTCAGGCGCTTATTCGCGTCGAACCCAAACAAGCCAGTCAGATGCTGGCGGCGTTAACCACCTTGTTGCGCCAGAGCTTAAGCCAAAGTCGCGCCGAACAAATTCGCCTCGCCGATGAATTGGCGTTTAGCCGTGCCTACCTGCAAATTCAGCAGATCCGCTTTGGCGACAGGTTACAGCTGGATTGGCAACAAGACGATGGACTGCCGCTAGAGGCCTTGGTGCCACCCGTGATGCTGCAACCCCTGTTAGAAAACGCCATGCAACATGGCATCGAACCCCGCCGTGGCGAAGGGCGACTGTGCGTGTCGCTGCGCTATCAACCGCAACGCTTGATATGCACTATTGGCAATGACACCGTGGCGCCAGACGTCACTGTGCCAAGTAGCACGCTTGCGCAGCAACTCGCATCCGAGACGTCGCGCCACGACCACGGCATAGGATTAGCAAATACGCGCGAACGTTTGCGCCAACATTATGGCGATGCGGCGCGATTGGAATTGACCCGCCCCAGTGAGACTTGGGTGGAGGTGGTGATGGAGATCCCGTTGTGAATCAGTTACGTGTACTTATTGTGGATGACGAACCGCTGCTGCGTCGGCACTTGCAAGCGCTGTTGGCCGAGGTGTGGCCACACGCCAGCTACAGTGACGCCGAGGATGGCATCGCGGCCTTGGCCTTGTTGCAGGCGCAATCGTTTGACGTGGTATTTTCGGATATTCAAATGCCAGGCCTCGATGGCCTTGGTTTGTGCAAAGCGCTGCGGCAGCTAGCAAAACCACCGCTGTTGGTGTTTTGCACCGCCTACAACCAACATGCGATCAGTGCCTTTGAGCTAGAAGCGGTCGATTATCTGTTAAAACCATTGGACGAGGAGCGGCTGCATCACTGCGTGCGGCGCATCGAGCAACGATTGCAGCAGCAAGTGTCCGCGACCGCCTCATTGTTGCACTTGCAACAACTGTTAAGTCAGTTGCCAAACGCCTTGCTGGCAACAGCGCCCCAGCAAGCAGCGCCAGCTCAGTCTAATGTGCAGCATAATGTCCAGCCAGCGCATACGGCTGACAGCGTCGCAGAAAAAGACCCTGCGGGCGACAGCGCTGCGCCGCTGAAATGGATCAAAGCCAGCCTGCGCGACACCGTGCATCTGCTCGATGTCGACGAGGTGGACTTTTTTCTCGCCGAATACAAATACACCACCGTCGACTGCGCCGGCGCGCAATACCTCATTCGCACCCCGATCAGCCAGCTGGAGCAACAACTTGATCCGCAGCAGTTTTGGCGAATCCACCGCGGCACGATCGTGCGGGTAAAAAGCATTTTAAAAGTGCAACGCGACGAGTTCGGCCATATGACACTGCAACTTAAAACCAGCCCAACCGAGTTAGCCGTCAGCCGCGCCTACCAAGCGTTGTTTCGACAGCACTAGCGAGGCAAAGGCGTTGATGCTTCCGTTCATGCAACTGCATGCGTGCAAAAGTGTTAAAAGTTGCTGACGGTTCGAGTGGCTGTCCTACAAGCCGTGACAACCGTAGAAGGGCTTGCGACCATCGCAGTCGAAGAAAACCTACCCAAGGAGCTTAAATGAGCAGGATGCAATTTAATTTATTTATATACAACTTGAGTGGATGGGTATTTGTTATTCTTGGTGTTTTATTGTTTATCTGGCAATATTCAAACAGGAACTTTCCCTCTTTAAATGAAACAAGAACAATTACAGGAATAGTTTCTGAAAGCCATCCAAAACTGTTTGCATATGAGTTCTCCCTCGAGGGGTATAACGAAAGTTTTACTTATTACATGCATTACGGTGGTTTTAATGAGTTTAAGAAAAAAATCCAGCATAAAGGCGCTGCTGTCGAAATGATTATTGATGCCAAGGGTAGTATTTCGGACTCGATAATTTATGCCATTTCTATAGATAATGTGAAAGTCACGGATTTTGCTAAAGAAAAATCTATGCACAAAGAGTTGACTAATGAAGGTTATGCCGTAGCTTTAAGTTTTATTTTTGGTAGCTTGTTTTGTATGTGGTTTGTTGGGCGTGTATACGGTAATCGAAGCAGTAGTTAGGAATTACAAGTAAAAATCCACCTCCTTAGAAAGAGTAACCAACTAAGCTAATCACTATAATTTAATGTAATTCTGGTTCAGAAAAATTACAACTGTTGTCCTACAAGCCCGTTTGCTGACACTTGTTTCTGAAATAATTCAACTCATAGGGTATGCAGTATCAAATTAAACATTACCTCCGGGTAATAGAGTATTCAAATGAGTAGAGGTCTATTTTGAAAATCAAAGTTTCGTGCATAACAAGTGAACAGAATGCAGCTAAAATGATGGTTTTGAGTTCTGATGTTGAAGAATCGCTGAAACCATTTTTCTGTGATAAGAGTTATGGCGGTGATGTTAGTGAGTTCATGTTGTTTATAAATTCCACAGGCTACGTGGAAGACATTGTGGCAATAGAGAGAACGTATTCGAAAATGGGGCATTATAAAGACCCATTTAGTGATGAAAAAGTAAAATATTTAAGTCTCGCAATCTCATTTTTTGATTCTGAGATAGATCAAAGTGAGCCGGATGATTTGAAGAAATCCTTGCTAGAAAAATTGAGGATTAAATTGGAGTTGTTTTCTCCTAATAAAAAAAGCGGTTTTATGTATAAGGAATTTAAAGAAGAATTTTTTCTGAGGTATCCCCAGAAGTTGTATAGATAAAACAATAATTTAGGTGAAGACGGG
>CAYTIQ010000091.1:0-12591 GCA_964437935.1 uncultured Rheinheimera sp. | reverse complement strand
ACAGGGTATGGTGGTTTAGCTAACTGAGGAATGTGGGGTTTGTGTTACGCTTACGTTTGTTCGCACTTGGCACCAGTTATCAGGATATTCGCAGCCATATCGAAGAAATTTACGGCATTAGCGTGTCCAATGGCACTATCAACGCCGTCACCGACAAGCTGCTGCCTGAGCTACAAGCATGGCGTGAACGCGAATTAGAACGCATCTATCCCATCGTCTGGCTCGACGCTATTCACTACAAAATCAAAGAAAATGGCCGCTTTATCACCAAAGCTGTGTACACCATTTTGGGTTTAAATGTTGAAGGCAAAAAAGAACTACTGGGCCTGTACTTGTCCGAACATGAAGGCGCGCACCACTGGCTGACAGTGCTGACCGACCTGCATAATCGCGGCGTCAAAGACATTTTGATCGCCTGTGTCGACGGCCTTAAAGGCTTCCCAGAAGCGATTGAGAGCATTTATCCGAAGACAGAAATCCAGCACTGCATCATCCATCAAATCCGTAACTCATTGAAATACGTGGCAAGTAAGAACCAAAAAGCCTTTATGGCGGATTTAAAATGCGTGTACAAAGCGACAACACTAAACGCAGCTGAAACGGCGTTGGATGAGCTAGAGACCAAATGGGGCGAGAAATATCCGGTGGTGATTAAGTCCTGGCGCAGCAAGTGGCAGACGCTGTCGGCCTATTTTAAATACCCAGATTACGTGCGCACCGCGATTTACACGACCAACGCGGTCGAGGCTGTGCACCGACAGCTCCGCAAGCTCACCAAAACCAAAGGCGGCTTCCCGAACGAAAACAGTTTGCTTAAGCTGCTATACGCCGGTATGTTGCAGGCATCCGAGCGCTGGACGCACCCAGTGCAGAACTGGAATCTGACGCTATCACAGCTGTCGATCCACTTCGCTGGCCGGCTGGATGATCATATCAACCTATGATCGGCTGACACAGAATATTGAACACCCTCATACATTAAAAAATAAGCTTTCTTAAAAATAACCAAAAATACACATATCATTACCATGCGCGCCAGTTCAGAAATCATGCCGAACGAAGCTATCAAAAACAAGTAAGCTGGCAACCACAAAATTAAGTAAGAAATAACAATCATTTAATTACCATTAAATTTTTTAAATATAATTAATCTTAAATCACTCAAAATATACAGGTTAATAACATTCACACTTAAGTTTAAGCGTCCATTTACCCTTTGGTTTTCTTCTAATTTTGACACTATTCCCCACAGAAAAGAGAAATGGATAATGCACGTTTATTTAACGTTCTGGCAATGCTTGAATATCTCGAAATTTTAAAGAGCGATTGATCATTCGGTCTCCGCAATGTCCGCTTTCAGTGATAAGCGACGCTTTAACTGAATCTCAGTAAATTTCCGCTTCTGGCATAAAGCAGGCTATCCGCGCTGAGCCTGCTCGGTCCTGCAAAATGTCAGATCCCATGCAGACGAATCCAGTTAATCCGCTAATAAACTCAGCGCCTCGGGTACAAATGGCCGGCCGCGCTCGTTGACGGAAGTGCCGATCACCAGGCCCTCGAGCATGACTTTTTGGTCGCGGCTGCGGATCACTTGCTGGCGAAAGCCAAAACGCACTTTGGATACGGCTTCAAACGCCACCGTCACGACAAAGGTATCGCCGCTGACCAAGGGGGCTTTGTAATCCATTTCGCTGCGCACCACCACTAAGTTGATTTTATCGCGCGCAAGGGCGGCAAAATCGACGCCACGCGATAATAAAAACTCATGACGCGCGTGTTCTAAATAGTTGAAATACACCCCGTTATTGACGATGCCTTGCATGTCGCATTCGTAATCACGGACTTTAAATTCCACTGAAAAAGGTGTTGTCACTGCATTCTCCCCTTCGGCGTCGTTCTGAGCGGGCATGTTTGCTCCATGTTGTTGATGGTGCATTGTCGACTACACATTGTCGACTACACATGGCTGGCTACATATAGTTGGCTACACAGGGCAGGCCACGCACGGGTCACTGTACAAGGTGAACCGCGCGCTGTTGACTGCGCAGGCCCCCGGCTGACCTTTCCGCCTTGCTCAGTTCTAGCGAATTGATTTTAATACGGATTTAAACTTTTAGTTTAACAGCCCTCGCCGTCACAGCTGGTCGGTACACTGGTGATCAACACTGCCGCCTTTGAGCAGGGTTTCGAGCGTCTGGGCGCGAATGCCGTAAAACAGTTTTAGCGCGGCGATTTGTTGCCAAATTGCGCTGCTATCGCGCGGTTGCTGGCGTTTTTGCGCCAAAATCATTTTGTTTTTGCTGGTGTGCTCTAGCGAAATAAATTCAAACACTTGCGTGTCATAACCGCTCGCTTCCAATAACAAGGCGCGCATGCCGTCGGTCAGCATCTCGGCTTCTTGGCCTTGGTGAATGCCATGCTTCAAAAGCGGCGCCAGCACGGCTGGGCTTTGCAGTTGTGGGCGCAATTCTTTGTGGCAACAAGGCGAGCACATAATAATTTCAGCGCCGGTTTGAATGCCCATATGGATGGCATAATCGGTGGCGATATCGCAGGCATGCAGCGCAATCATTACATTGATGCCGCGCGCTTTAAAATGCTGTACATCACCTTGTTCAAAATCAAGGCCCGCAAGGCCAAGCCGTGTGGCCGTGTCGTTGCATAAATCCACCAACGGCTGGCGCAGCTCAACGCCAGTGACTTTGGCGTCTAAGCCAAGCTGGGTTAAATAATCAAACACGGCAAAGGTTAAATAAGCTTTGCCAGAGCCAAAGTCAGCGACATGCACTTGGCTGCGCTCCGCCAGGCTAGTTTCACGGATCGCCTTGGCTAAAATCTCAATAAATTTATTAATTTGCTTCCACTTGCGCTGCATGGCTGGGATGACGTTGCCTTGGACATCAGTGACGCCAAGCGCTTGCAGATAGGGCCGACTTTGTTCGACAAAACGCTGTTTTTCGCGGTTGTGCGCAGTAGGAGCACTCTTTGCTACTCCACCTTGACGTTTCGTGCGGTTCAGTAGCCATTTGCCCTTTTTGCTAATGGTCACCTGATACTCGCTGTCGCTCGTTTGTAACAAGGCCGCTTTAAATACCACACCGAGTTGGCTCTGTACGAATTGCAGCGCCTCCACAGGGCGATAGTTTTGGGTGGTGGTAAAGGTGGTTGTCTCACGGACAAACGACAGCATGTAGTCGCCTTTGAGTTCGATCGGCCGCGCCACATAACGAACTAACTCAGGCTCTTCGCCTTCATTTCGGGACAACACCAAGCGCTCAAGTTGCTGGTCGTCAAGCGCCTCTGTCAGGCTTTGATAAAATTGCAGGGCTTTGGCGTCAACAGACATAGGCTACTCCGAGCAGAAAAAACGCCAGTATACCAAATCTGCCTCGGCCTGCCTTGGCAAGCGTGACGAAGTTCACTAGTATGCCAAGCACAATGTCCCTTGCCATGAACAACGCTGTGCGTCTTTTCACTGTTTCATCGAGGGAGCTTGGACTATCTATCAACAAGGAACTCTGAATGCGTGGTGTTGCTGTTGCCCTGGTGCTGTTGTCGGTCGCAGGGTGTACCTCGATAAGCAAAGAAGAATGCCTGCAGGGCGATTGGTACAGCATCGGCGTCGATGACGGCAAAAACGGCCGTTTACCAACCGATAGTTTTCGTGGCTACGAAAAAGAATGTGCCGATTATGGTGTCAGACCCGATTTTGCCAAATACCAACAAGGCCACAGCCAAGGCTTGGTCTTTTATTGTGACTTTGAACATGGCGTCGCCCACGGCCGCAGTGGTTCTGAATACAACACCGCCTGTACTGGCAAGCTAGAACCATCATTTCGCCAAGGTTACCAACAAGGTCGTCGCTGGTATCAAGCGAAAAAAGTGGTCGATGATATCCGCTATGCCATCGCTCGTATTCAATCAGCCAATACGCAAATGGACGATGAAATTTACCAGCTTAATCAGCGTATCGTGCAAGATCCTAACCCAAACAACCGCGCCTCGATGATGTATCGGGTCGATGAATTACGTCGGCGTATTGGGGAAAATGCGGTGGAACTTGGGCGCTTAGGCGGCGAACTATCTCGCGCCGAAGCAGCCTTTGCCCCACTCAATCGCTAAACCTTGTGGGGCATGTCGCAGGGATAGGTCAGCGGGCCTATCACTGTGCTTGGTCGTTCGCTTTCACGCGTTGCTGCTGATACAGCGTCGACTGCTGGTAGCGCAACCAGCCCCAGTGGGTAAACAGCTTATCCGCTCTGGCCATCTGCGGCGCCGGTAATTGATCAAGCGGCAGTGTCTGTTTGTCCACGGTTACTAACTTGCTGCGAAAATCAAAACTCAGCCGCCCTTGACTATCGACCTGCGCAATTTGCTGCGGAGCACGCACTAAGCCAATGACTTGCAGCACCGGTTGCTCTATGGCGTGTGGCGTGTCACTCCAAGCGTTTTGTACCAGCACATCCACCAGTTGTTGATGACCCAGCAGTGGCGGCTGCACTAACTGGCGATTACTAACCCACACCACCTGCGTTTGCGTATCGGATAGCTGATGGCCGTGGCCTAATACACCGTCATCAAACAACGACTCGCCGTGATCGGAGGTATACAGCTGCAGACTGTTGCCGGCATCAATACCATAGGCCGTCAGCTCGGTTTGCAGCTGACCAATCAGCCAATCAGTATTAGCCACCGCATTGTAATAACTCGCTTGCAGCTTCGCGCGATGCGTAATGGTCATTTCTGAACGTTGGATAAAATCGTTGGTCAGTAACGGCTTGGTCTCGCGATGGACGTATGGGTAATGCGCCGCCTGCACATTGATGTAAAAAAACTGCGGCGTTTGCCAATCCACCTGCGCCAGTCGCTGTTGCAGCTGCGCCAACAGCCGCCCTTCACTCAGATGCATAGCCCCAGGGCTGTTATCCGCCGACATATTGTCCAGCGGCGCTTTGCTAGCATCAAAATAATAATCAGCCAATCGCTCCATGCCCGTGCTCGCGGCAACATCACCAAATTGCTCTGCTTGGGCTGACACAATATTGATGTGGTAGCCCTGCTGTTTTAATAACGTCAATAACCCTTGTTGCGGCGGATGCTGACTCAGGCTGCGATTAAACATCGCCTTGAGCGAGCTGGTTGTAAAACCGGTATGGCTAAAGGCACGTGGATGCGCACTGCCTTGCCGAGCAATGGCCTGTAGATGAGGCATCACTGGCTTGCCCTGCCACTGTTTTTCTAAACTGTCTGCACGGACACTTTCCAACACCACCAGCAGCAGATGGGGCTTTTGCATAGGTTGCAGCTGTGCAGTGATATCCAAAGCCGCAGGTAACGGCGGTAGATCGCCAGCCAATTCATCCTCGTCCATGCCGTTGGCCGGAATGTCCATAGCGCCAGGAAAACGGCTGGCATCCCAGGGGTGGCGATCGCGGTCTGGGCCAAAGGCACCATAACCATCGCCGTCGAGGTCGGTTAACTGGCTATAAAAGGCCATCAGCCACTGCTGCGGTTGGGTTTTGTGCAAGGCAAAAAACAAAGCTTGGCTCTGACTGCTGCACCAAAGCTGCACCGGCATCGCCAGCACCAACAGCATCAGAACTTTAAGCCAGCCACGGCTATCTTGCAGCGGTTGATGGAAACGCCGTAAGGCTCGATGGATAAGCCACGCCAACAGCGCAGCCCCAGAGCACGCCAACAGCAGTGGAACCAACTGGGCGCGCACTTCTTGCCCGACCATGGCAATCGCGGCCCAAGCACTGCCTCCCCCTAAATTTTGCAGCACTTGCCAATCGAGATTGCCACCAAAAAATTGCTGGATCTGCGCACTGACCAAACTCGAACCACCGCGCCACAATAAAATCCAGACCACGAACCAGCCTAAAGCACGACGCGTGGGTCGCAAGCGGCAGCACAGCAACAACACCGCATAAGCGATCAACAGCGCCGTCAACTCGGCCCATGCCAGCAGCAGCACAAAGGTGCTACGGCTTTGCCATGTCAAAAAGCTATAAGGCTGTAAAAAAGTGCCGCCGCTGAAGATGCCAAAGCGTTGTTGCAGCTGCCAACTGTCATAAAAGGTACAAAGCACCGTCAGCAACACCAGCACGATCAACGCAGGCCGACGGACATCCAAGGCTAAAAATTTCATTAGGTTATGTCAAATCTCTCAAGTAAATGCGGTGGACTGAACACGGCCATGTTTAAGGCCGACCGGCAGGCTTCGCGCTGACTTTACTCGAAAGCCAAGCCTGCCGACGCTTGATAGCCGCTTTGCTGGCGTTTGGATCAAGAGTAATGTTCCAGGTCGGGTCGCCACTGAGCGTTAAAGTGGTATGGTAGTCCTCGCCCTGCCAGCGATAATGCACCGCGACCTGATCGCCCGGTTTGGCTTTATCCAATACTTTGTCCAAGGCGCTGAGATCTTTCATCTTATAGCGCCCCACCTGCAACAGAACCGCATCTTGGTTTAATCCGGCGGTAAACCAAGGCGTGCCCGCCAAGGTCCCGGCGGTTAGTTTCAGCCCACCATCGGCAGGTTCGAGTTGCAGCGGCCCTGCCCATGCATGCTGGCGCTTGTCTTGCGTTAACGCTAAACCAAACTGACCTAGCAACGCCACCATGTCTGGCAAACCTGGTTTTTCAATCCAATCGCGAAACACCATAGTGGCGAAGGCCTCATCGCCGCTGACGCGGGCTAACACCTGCTGCAGATCCGACAACTGATAAGGCGTTTCGGGTTTGCCAAACGCATGCCACATCTGCTGCATGAAGCGGTCTAAATCCGTGTCAAAACGCAAGCGCAATTCCAAGTCCCAAACCAGCGCCATCACCTCGCCATAGGTGTAATAACTTAAGTAATTATTTTGATAATCGGTGACATCCACCGCCACGCCGGCATCGACAAACACCGCATGTTCGCTCATGGCTTTTGGCCCGCGCCACTGCCGCCCAGGCGATCGCAAGGTGCGATCCAACGCTTTGCTCACTTGAGCTAGATACGCCTCGGTATCAAAGTAACCGGCACGTTTTAAACTCAATTTGCCGTAATAATTGGTAAAGCCTTCGGCAAACCACAACGCATCCGACATATTGGTTTGAGTAAAATCAAAGGGTTCGATGGTCTTGGGGCGAATACGTTCAACGTTCCAGGCATGAAAAAACTCGTGCGCCATGGTTTCCACTTGCGCAAAATCGCGCTCTTGCAACGACTCGTCACTGGTAACGACCGTGGAGTTTCGATGCTCCATGCCATCGCCATGCACGCCGGGAAGATAATCGGCCAAAAAGGTATAGCGCTGTTGATCAAACGCCGGCAACTCGCCAAAGATGGCTTGTTGTTCTTGCACAAAGGCCTGAATTTTCGGCATCAGCTGGGCTAAATCATCCAAAGTGCCTTGATGATGCAAAGCCACCTCTATGCTGTAGGTTACCCCGTTTGATACTTGATTAAACTGGGCGCGCTGCAGCGGCGCGATTTCCAAGGGACTATCCATAAACAGCTGTAAATTTTGCGCCTGGTAGCTTAGTGGCGTGTTGAGCGCTGGCAGTTGTGTCGCGACACTCCAGCCCTTAGGCAAGCTGCCGACCTCTAACGTCACCGGCTGCTCAGCAAGGCTTGGCGCGTATAAAAATGTCGCCGGCATATTCAAATGGGCATGCCGGCGATCGATTTGGCTGTAGGTACCATCGGCGTAATTGGCAAACAACAGGTATTGAATATCAATGATCCCAGCGGCATCAGGCTGTACGCGCCAACGCGAGGGGCCGATGCGGGTCACGTCCAGCGGCTGCCCTTGCTGATTGGTAGCACGAAGCGCATACAAATTTTTGGCAAAATCATGCCGAGCATAACGGCCAGGCGAGCTATTGGCCATTTGCAGTTCAATCGGCTCTGCCTTGGCTTTCAGTCTTAAAGTCACCGCCAATCGATGCTGCTCACGCTGGCTTAAGTCGAGTTGATAATGACTTGCGCCCGAAAACTCTGGCAACTTGGTTTCTGCGACAGCGGTTTCGGGGACAGCGTTCACAGCGCGAGGCGCAGCAAGCACACCATTTGCCGTCCAAAACAACCCCAGCGCCAAGCCGGGGGGCAGTATGCCTTTAATCATCGTGTATACCCTAAGATTCGACTCATTGTAGAAACAACAAGGCTGCCATTGGCAGCCTTGTTGCCTGCAAACACCATTAACTTGGCAAGGGACTGGTCACCGCCATGCTTTGTTGAATATCTTGGCGTTGCTTGAGTTCAAGCAACTGCTGATCATGCCAACGGCTAAAGCACAACAAGCTACTGACGGCGCCCAATAAAGCAAGTGCCATATCGGACTGGGTGTCCCATGGATCGCCTTGGGTACCAAGGAACTCGTCTGCCCCTTGTCCCAGCGCCACAGCGGCAGCCCACTCGATCAACTCATAACTGGCGCTGACGGCAAGCACTACACAAATAATTAAAAAATTCATCATCTTACGACCAGTGACATAACCACCGCGCATAAGCACTTCACGACAGACCAGTGCCGGCACTAAGCCTTGAAAGAAGTGGCCGATTTTGTCGTATGGGTTGCGGCTTAACTCAAACACCTCCTGCAACCAAAAGCCCAGCGGAACCCGCGCATAGCTATATGCGCCGCCGAGCATCAGTACCAAGCAATGCAGGATCACCAACACAAACAACAAACTGCTGAGCGGGAAACTATGGCGAGTCCACCAAAGGAGCGGCACCGCCAGCACGATTGGGAAAATCTCCAGCACCCAGGTTGTTCTGTCAAAGGGGGCAAGCCCAGAGACCACCAAGCACGCCAGCATCGCTAGCAGCATTAAGACACGCCAACGCGTCATGACAACTCCTTACCGCGCCTGTTCCGGCGCTTCTGTTAAGCAACTTACAATTCGTCGCACCACAGGCAAGACCAGCAATAACACTGGAAATGCCACCAGCCACGAAAATAACCATGCCGCAGGCCACTGCACGACCGAGTCCATGGACACACCGTTGGCGTGCAGGGTCGAAATCAACGACACCAAACCGCTCATAAACAACGACAAGATCAACGGCATCAACCAAGCGGCCGCTTTCGCTGGTAATTTTTTCATCGGCTTCTCCTTGGCGTTAAAACACAAACCATGCTAGTAAACTACTGAAAAATATCACAGTCGCCGCAGGCAGCATACGTCGTTTTAACGAGGCGGACGCCAAACTCACTACCAGCGCCGTTTTCACCACCGTATTGCTAAGCAACGCCAGCATTAAGGCATGCCCAGCAAGTTGAAGTTTGTCTTGTTGCGCAAGCTCAGCCATGGACAGGGTAATGGCATCGACATCGGCGACCCCTGCTAACATGGCAACCACATAAATGCCCTGCGCCGGGGCATAATGTTCCGTCAAACGCACCACTAATAACACCACCGCAAACACCAAACCAAACTGGGTTGCAGCCAGCAAACTAAAGGGGTTGGCAATTGGCTCTTGATTTGACGTATCAAGCCCAGCATGACCTCGCGCCGAATACCACACGGCAAAGCCTAACGTGGTCAGCGCCATGGTGATTAAACTAGGCGCCAAAGCTGACAGCATAGGCAGATACAATAAGGCAGACATCAACAACACACGCACCGCCATAACAAACCAAGCCCACAAGATCCCTGCGGCCAGGGCTAAGTTAATTTCTTCACTAGCTTGACCATTTAAACTTTTGCTCAGCCGCGCCATGCTTAAACTGACGGCCGTGGACGACACTAACCCCCCGGTCACGCCGGCCACTAAGGTGCCTTTGACGGCCCCCAGCCAGCGCATCGCGATATACCCAACCAAGGATAGGGTCGAAATCAAAATCACCAACAGCCACAATTTATAAGGGTTAATGGCATGCCACGGATCGATAGTTTCATTGGGTAACAATGGCAACACGATAAAAGTAGCAATTAGCAATTTAATGCCAGCCACCCAATCATCACTCGCAAGGCGCGCCACCAAACCATGCAAAGGCTGCTTAAAGGTCAACACGGCGGAGGTTAAAATCGCCAAGGGCACTGCAATTTCCGCATAGCCATACATCACGGCACCACCGAGTAAAAACACCGTCAACGCACTGATTTCACTGGTAAGTCCTAGCGAGCGCAGCTCACTATTGTTTTCCAGCCGATACGCGGTTAACACAAAGGCGCTGATGGCAACCAAGGCCGCAGCAAACACCCACGCGGATTGCAAATGCAAGCTCAACCATGCCGACACGGCCCCCATCTGGGCAATTAAGATAAAGGTCCGTACACCGCCAAAACTGATGCCCGGTGTTTGTGTTTTATGCTTTTCGCGTTCAATCCCAACCAAAGCGCCTATCGCCAGCGCCAAGCTAAAATTGCGCACCACTTCGAAATCGATATCCATGGCTACTCCGCTGTTAACTCATCATTCTGACCATAGCCTAAGCGCTTTCGCAAGTAGTTGATCCGGCTTTTATTTCTCTGTTTCAACCCCGTATTTGTCCCTCGATGAGGGATATGCTTGCAATTCGCGCCAGCTAGCATAGGGTTATCCATACAAAAGCAAAAAACTGATGAGGTAGTTCATGCAATCTTTACGTCAATTTAGCATCCGCCAGCGCTTGTTAAGCAGCACCATTGCCATGGCTGTAGCGATGGTGGTGATGCTGGTTGCAATGCTCGATCAATCCGCAGATATGACCGATCTGGCAGAAGCCAACCGCTTAACCGCCACCTTAGAAGCCGATGTCCTCACATTACGTCGTCACGAAAAGGATTTTTTGTTACGTAAACAAGCGGATTACATTAAAAAGCATCAACAAGGCACACAAGCCTTGCTCGAGCATGCACAACGACTTGAAGTACTATTAAAAGACCATGGGTTAGATACCAAATTACTGCAAGAATTTCGCCGCCAAGTCGATGAATATCAACAGAGTTTCCAAGCGCTGACTAGCCTTCGGCAACAGTTGGGTTTAACCGATGACGAAGGCTTAGTGGGAGCCATGCGCAAAGCTGCCCATGCCATTGAAAATGACTTGGCGGCACAAAATAAAGCAGAGCTCACGGTGTTATTGCTACAACTACGGCGCTACGAAAAAGACTTCCGCTTAAAGCCTGATTTGAAATTCCAAAGCTTGCTGGATGAAACGGCTGCCTCATTAAAACCCCAGCTAGAGCCGGTGGCACAAGCCCATCTGGATGACTATCAAAGCGCCTTTCACAACTTGGTGATTGCTGAGCAAAAAGTCGGCTTGGCGCCAGACCAAGGCCTGATGGGAGTGATGCGTCAAGAAATCCAAGCGACAGAAAAACTGTTAGAGCAAATGTCGAAGGAGATGTCAGTCGCCATCGCTGCGGAAATTAAACTGGTCAAAATTACCGGCGTGTCGGTGTTTGCCGTGACGTTATTGCTGCTGGGCAGTTTTGTGGTGTTGATTAGCCGCTCCATCATATTGCCGGTTAGCCAAGTGCAACACACGTTAAACACTGTCACCCGCGAACGTGATTTCCGCTACCGTTTGGATGTTTCGGGGAATGATGAGATGACCGCACTTGGCCATGACGTCAACACCTTGCTGGGTGAAGTTCAGCACCTGATCAAAACGGTGAACACGGCCTTATCAATGCTGGATCAAGCCACTGCAGAGCTATCGGAAGCCACCAATATTACCAGCCGCGATATGCAACAGCAGCAGTTAGAAACCGATTTGGTGGCGACCGCAGTGACCGAGATGGGCACCACCATCCATGAAATTGCCAGCAATACCGAAGCCACTGCGGCGCGTGCAGAAGATACCAACGACCATGCCAGCCGTGGTCAAAAACAAGTGGCAAATGCGGTACAGCAAATTCGACAATTGTCGGAGCGCTTAGAGCAAGCCACAGTGACCGTCAATGAGTTGGCTAAAGACAGTCAAACCATAGGTCAAGTGCTTGAAGTGATCCGAACCATTGCCGATCAAACGAATTTGCTTGCGCTCAATGCGGCCATTGAAGCGGCGCGCGCCGGTGAACAAGGGCGTGGTTTTGCCGTGGTTGCCGATGAAGTTCGGATGCTGGCGATGAAAACCCAAGAGTCAACCAAGCAAATCGAAATCATTATTCGAGGCTTACAGACTCGGACGCAAGAAATCGTCCAAGTGATGCAACGCTGTAGCGATGATGGCGTGCAAAGTGCGACCGATGCCGGCTCGGCCATGCAAGTGCTCGATGAGATCACCACAAATGTCACCCACATTAAAGACATGACCATTACCATCGCCGCCGCTATCGAAGAACAGAGTTTAGTGGCGCAAGAGGTGAATCAAAACGTGGTGCGCATCCGTGACTTGTCGATCGAAACCGCCGAAACAAGCCTGAAAAATGCGGAGATCAGTGAAGAAGTGTCCAGTCAGGCCAGTGAATTACAACGTTCCGTTGAAGCGTTTAAGGCCTAAAACATCGCGGTCTTGGCCATTTGGCAAAGACCGCGATCTCGTCTGCCGAAGGTTCGGTTAAAACGCGATGCGTAGCCGAACCGTGGTTGCATTGCTGTCTTCATATTGGCGATAACTAAATAACTGATCCTAATTGTGATACACCGTCTTCAACCCATGTTTTCCGCCA
>CAYTIQ010000090.1:0-12648 GCA_964437935.1 uncultured Rheinheimera sp. | reverse complement strand
CTTCTAGGGGGCCTAAAGCAAAGCCACCTCCTATGGAGGTGGATTTTTACTTTGGAAGGTGATTACACCTTAAATTGATCAACAGACTGACGAAGTTCCTCTGCGAGGCGAGCAACCTCGTGACTGGAGTCTGAGGTTTGCTCTGAGCCAGATGCCGTTTCTTCGGCAATATTAACGATAGATTCAAGCAATTTACTAATTTCGTGAGAAACTTGATTCTGTTCTTTCGCTGCGTGAGAAATCTGTTCACTCATGTCATGCGCTAAGTGCACAGCGTTGGTGATCGATTCCAGCGCTTGGTCTGCAACTTCAGTTTGTGAGACGCAGTTCTCTGCTTGACGCTTCCCTTTGTTCATTGCTTCAACGGCGGCGTGAGCACCTTGTTGCAACACTTGAATCATCGCTTGGATTTCTTGCGTTGAACTTTGTGTTTTACTGGCTAAAGAACGCACTTCGTCCGCCACCACCGCAAAGCCACGACCTTGCTCGCCTGCACGAGCAGCTTCGATTGCTGCGTTCAGTGCTAACAAATTGGTTTGTTCCGCGATACCGCGAATAACGTCCAAAATGCTACCAATGGATGCACTGTCTTGATGCAGTTTATTGATGACTTTTGACGCTTGTTCGACTTCTTTTGAAAGTTGCAGAATGGTTTGTTTGTTGTTTAACGAGATGCCTTTGACGCGCTCGGCTTCAGCATCAGCGTGTTTAATCTCCGCTAAGGCATCATTAGCACTTTGCAACACACCTTGCGATGTACTGCTCATTTCTGTCGTTGCAGTTGCAGCTTGAGTGACTTGTGATTTTTGTTCGCGGATCGAAGCGGATGACTGAACTGTGATCGCGGAGGTTTGCTCTGACGCGGCAGCCAACTGTGTAGAGCGAGAAATAATACCCTGGATCAGCTGACGTAAGTTGCCAATAACAGTGTTACAGGCGCGAGCTAACTCGCCAAATTCATCCTGTGAAGAGTCATCTAAACGTTTGGTTAAATCGCCTGAGGCAACAACACCAAGTATTGCGTTCACTTTTGACAACGGTTCTTTAATGCTACGAGTTGTCCAGAAGGCGATACCAAAGGCTGCAGCAAAGGATAACAACATGAAGACGACGATTGTTGTTTGAGCAGCGCTTACACCACTTTCAGTTTCCTCTTGGATCTCTCCAGCTGCTGAGCGAGCTTTAGACAGAAGTTCATTTAAGGCATTTAGTGCTGCCAATGTTTGTTGTTCAACGGCTGCCAATTGTTTTTCAGCAGATGCACTGGCCGCGATACGTTGTGCTTTCAGAGGTAAAATACCATCACTACCATTTAGCAATTCATCAATAGCCGCAGCTTTTTCTTCTAAATCAGCTACTAAGCTTACATTGCCTTTGGTTTCGGTTTTAATCGTAGCGACTTTGCTGTTGATATCGGTCATCCGATTACGGATTTCATTGCTCAGAGTCTCAGAAATGTTTGCCTGGTTAGTGCGAGTTAAATCGACAACAGTGCTAACTAAGGCGTTCATCGCTGTTTCTAAATTGCTTGCGGCTTCCGCTGATTTAGGGAAACGACCTTTGACATCGCGGACATCGCTGAAATCAAGGATTAAGGATGCAGCATCATCCGAGTTGCTCGAGGTCAGATAGCTTGCTGCTGATATCATCACGCAGGGTGAGGCTTTTTTTCAGGTCAGCAAATAACTTGGTCGCTGCAGGGGCAAAAGCGTCATAGGCTTCAATGGTTTGCTTGTAGCTGGAAGCGAGAGAATCCTCTTTGGCTGTAACCTGCTGCATGTTGGATGCCGCTTTGTCATAAAGCGCTTGTTCTGTTGCAAAGTTTGACTCTAACTCGGCGATCTTTTTCAAATCCTCAGTGAAGAAGGCTTGCAGGGTGATTTTGCTCATTTTGACAAATTCACTTTGCAACGTGGCGCTATTTTCGAGAGCCGGAATTGACACTGTATTGACCTGACTGGTCGAATCACTGATTGAATTAAGTTTAAAGACGGAAAGGATGCCTATTAGTGCGAGTAGGAGCGATATGCCTCCAAACCCACCAATGATGCGAAGAGCCACGGTCAACTTCATAGAAACTCCCAACGGGTTGGTATTATTGCGATGCGTAAGATGTTGCTGCTAACGTCAACTTCATCGCTAAACTTCGGTTAGTATAGTAGTTTTTTAAAACCTTCAACACTATACCGCTGATCTGTATCCGTACATAAAGCTGTTAGCTTATTCCCCCAGACACATCCCGTATCTAAAGCATAAATCCCATCCACGGGTGAGAAGCCATTTAGTGCTGCCCAATGGCCAAAATAGATCGGTGGATGAGCTCGGTGTCGCCAGAACTCAAACCAAGGCACTAAATCTGGGTTGGTTGATATTTCGCCTTTTTCTTTGAGCTCTAATTCACCATCTACGAAACAATACCGCATTCGTGTCAGACTGTTAATAGTGTAGCGCCAACGTTCTGTATGTTTCTGCGCGTCCACTAAGCGGGTTGGGGTATTGCCATACATGTTTTCAAACAGCTGCTTTGGATTATGCTGTAGTTGATGTTCAACGTCTCTGGCACATTGGATCGCGAGTTCAATGCTGAAATCGGGCGCCAGTCCGGCATGTACCAGAATACCTTTCGTGGCATCGGCAACCAACAAGGGTTGTTGTTGTAACCAATCGCACAGTTCAGCGAAATCATCTGCCGCAATCAGTTCATCTAATAAATCATTGGCCTGAATGCGGCCAAAACCGTAGCGGGTGGCCAGTAAGTTGAGATCGTGATTGCCCAAGACTGTAACTGCTGAAGCGCCCAACGACTTTACAAAGCGAAGCGTTTGCAGTGATTCAGGACCACGGGCCACTAAATCACCGCAAAACCATAATAAATCATCGGTTTCGTTAAACTGGATGAGATCTAACAGCCGTTGTAATTGGCTGTAGCACCCTTGCACGTCACCGATGACATAATGCGCCATCGTTAATTCAACACGCCAGGCTTTGCCAAGCGGAACAACGGGATAGGAACCACGAGTTCAGAGTGATCGGCACACACCATGTCATAATGACCTTGCATGGTGCCAACCGGTGTTTCTAACACGGCACCACTGGTGTACGTATAACGTTCGTTAGGTTTTAAGTGGGGTTGTTCACCAACCACGCCATCCCCTTGTACTTCCGTTACTTTGCCATTTGCATCGGTGATTTTCCAATACCGCCGTAACAATTGCACGGCTTGGCTGCTTTGGTTATCGATCGTGATGGTATAAGCGAACACAAATCGTTCAGCTGCGATATCGGATTGGGCTTCGATATAAAAAGTTTCCACGGTGACATGGACGCTCATGCCTCGGTCTCCTGGGCGGGTTGTTGTGCCAGCCACTGTGCAACGCGAATAAAGTCTGCAACGGCGAGCTGTTCAGGGCGAATACCTGGATCAATGCCTAGTGCTTCAATCTGTTCTGCGCTTGCGAAGTTACTAAAACCGTTGCGCAGGGTTTTGCGACGTTGATTAAACGCTTCTAGACAGACGCGATTCAGCACCTCGACCGGGACATCCGCACGACTAGCAACGGCTTTCGGGATCAAACGCACGACTGCAGAATGGACTTTCGGTGCAGGTTTAAAAGCGCCTGGCCCGACTTCCACCACGGGTAATGCGTCGCAGTAGAATTGCGTCATCACACTTAAACGACCAAATTCTTTGCTGCCTGGGCCGGCAGTCATGCGATCGACGACTTCTTTTTGCAACATAAAATGCATATTTTCTATGCAATCCGCAAAGGTAAAAAGATGAAACAACAACGGCGTTGAGATGTTGTAGGGCAGATTACCGAAGACCTTTAATTTGCCATCGCTGGGCATTAATTGGCGGAAGTCAAACTTCATCGCATCGGCCTGATGAATCGTCAATTTGCTGGATAACACCGGATGTTCAGCCAAACGCTGCGCTAAATCGCGGTCCAGCTCAACGACGGTTAATCGGCCGGCTTTTTCAACCACCGGTTCGGTGATCGCGCCAAGACCCGGACCGATTTCGACTAAGGTGTCGGTTGGTTTCGGGTTGATGGCTTTAACGATACGTTCGATGACCACAGGGTCGTGCAAAAAGTTTTGGCCAAAACGCTTACGCGCGTGATGGCCCATGTGAATTTTATCATTCATGCGCTTGTTTCGATTGTGTGGCCAAGAATATGGCTTGTTCTATGGCGTGGCGAAAGCTACCGGCATCAGCAGTTCCTTTACCTGCAAGGTCAATTGCTGTGCCGTGATCAACGGACGTACGGATCAAGGGTAAACCCAAACTAATATTCACCGAACGTCCAAAACCTTTGTATTTTAACACAGGAAGACCTTGGTCGTGGTACATCGCCAGCACGGCGTCCGCATTGTTCAAATATTTTTCTTGGAATAAGGTGTCCGCGGGTAAGGGGCCTACCAAATCCATCCCTTGCTGACGGAGTTCGTCGAGGGTAGGGCGAATGACATCGATCTCTTCACGGCCCAGATGGCCGTCCTCGCCTGCGTGTGGGTTCAAGCCGCAGACATAAATACGAGGCCGGGCGATGCCAAATTTCTGCTGTAAATCCTGCTGCAAAATGCGCAAGACTTGCAGTAAGCGTTCACGCGTGATGGCTTTTGCGACATACGCCAGTGGGATATGAGTGGTGGCTAATGCCACACGAAGGCCCTCCGTTGCGAGCATCATCACAACATAAGGCGTGTTGGATAGATGGGCAAAAAACTCGGTGTGGCCGCTAAACGACACGCCTGCTTTGTTAATGATCCCTTTATGTACCGGCCCCGTCACAATCGCATCGAACTGTTTATTCAGTGCATGTTGACCGGCAAAGGTCAGCGTGCGCACCACATAATGACCGTTGTTTTCATCCAGCACACCAGGGGTAACACTCACATCACACGGAATATCGGCCACCGTTAGGCTACCCGCCGCTTGGGGTTGAGGCGCTAGTGTATCGTTGTAGGGCAGGAAATTGATAGTTAGACCGAGCAAGGCTGCTCGGTCTTTTAACATGGCCAAGTCGGCACACACCACCAATTCAGCCGGCCACGATTGTTGGGCCAGCTGCAAAATCAGATCCGGACCAATACCCGACGGTTCACCAGGTGTGACGCCAATACGAACCGTCATTCGTTGTCCAAGACTTCAACGTAGGCTTCGTCACGCAGCTCGCGCAAGAAGTTAACGGATTCTTCGTTATAACGACGGTTAAACAGCATCCGAGTGACTTGCTCACGTTTTTTCTCAGAGGTGGCATCCACGGTACGGCGGTCCATTAACTGCACCACATGCCAACCAAATTGACTGGCAAATGGTTTACTGATCTCACCTTTTTTCAAATGCTTTAAGGTGTCACGGAATTCTGGAACAAAGCCAGATGGGTCCATCCACCCTAAATCGCCGCCTTTCAAGCGAGAACCTGGATCTTCGGAATGTTCTTTGGCAAAGGCGGCAAAATCAACCTTGCCAGCTGCGAGGTCTTGTGCAAATTGCCCCAGTAATTTTTGGGCTTTTTCATCACTAACAATGATGGATGGTTTGACTAATACATGGCGCGCTAACACTTCTTCAAACTCAACGACGTTTGCGCCTTTGATATCGAAGATGGTCAAAATATGGAAACCCGCTCCCGAACGCAGTGGGCCAATCAAATCATTTTTCTTTTTGCCGCGTACAGAGTCAGCGAATAAGGTTGGCATTTCATTGATGTTCAACCAGCCCATATCGCCACCTTCTAGCGCGTTGCTAGCGGATGAGGATGCCACGGCGATCTTTTTAAAATCATTGCCTGACTTTAACATCTCGACCACTTTGCTGGCGCGCTCTTCGGCTTCTTTAACTTGGGCTTCGGTCGGATCACTGGGCGTGGCGATTAGAATATGACCGATATTGTATTGCTCATTGCTCACCCCTTGCTCATCCATGATTTTCACCATGGCGTCGATTTCTTGCGGGCTGACATAAATACGACGTTGCACGTTGGCGCGTAATACTTCACCGACGGTGATCTCTTCGCGCAGCCGTTCGCGGAATTGTTCGTAATTCCCTTCTTCAGCCATGGCTTTTTGGCGGAATTGCTCAACTGTGAGCTGTTGGTCTTGCGCAATATTGCTGATGGTTTGGTCCAGTTGTTGGTCGGTAATTTGTAAGCCCATGCGCTTGGCTAACTGCAGTTGTAAGCTGTTGCCGATCAGACGTTCTAAAGCCTGCACCCGCAAGACTTTATCGGATGGCAAGGTTTGACCTTGTTTCGCAGCACCATTTTTCACGCGCTCGACCATCTCTGTGACTTCGCTTTGCAGCACAACGCCGTTATTCACGATAGCGGCGACTCCGTCGATTTTGGTTTCAGCGGCCTGAACCGTCGTCAACATCAACGAGGTTCCCAGGATGCAAAACAACTGTTTAAACTTCATAGCGTTCCAATTCTAGTTATTAAGTAAATACGGACGGCGATAGCCGAAAATACCGCTGGACAACATGTCCGACACGTCGAAGCCGGCACTGTCGCCAAAGCCTTTTAACACAAATTGCAGTGAGACACTGCTATCTAATCGAGCTTGGTTACCCACTTGGACCGCCAAGGGGTCAAAGTTAGTTTCTGTTTGACGACGAGCAACCAAGCGCAGGGCCCAACAGCAAGATTCATACTGTAAGCCAAGATTCAATTCGAGCAAACGTTGATTTGTTAAATCACGATAATAACTGCCAACAGCTTGCCAACTTTCGGCGATGGGCACAGTGCCTAAGGCACCGAGTTGCTTTATTTCGTAGCCTGAGACATCACGACTATACCGATGGTTCAATTGAATCAATTTTTTCTCATCGGCGCGGTAGTCCAAGGTGACATTGCTACGAAGCACTCGGGATGTACTGGCGTCATATTGCACGCCGCTACTTAAATACCAACGCTGCTGCCAGTGCAGTTGCGATTCCATCGCCAACACCGATTCGTTTGCTGCGATATTATCTTGCAGGATGGAATCTGCGATGCCGTCGCCATCGGCATCGACACCTGCGGAGCTAAGTGTGGTGGTGGGCGATTGTAGGTACAGAATTTGCCCCATGCTAAAACGTAACCGTTCGATGTCACTGCCGTCATACAGGCGAGTGGTCCACCCGACAGAGACTTGGTTGGCATCGTTGATGCGATCTAAGCCTGAATAGCGATTTTGCCGGAATAGGCCATAGTAGTCGTCTTGCAAACGGGCTGTATCGTACAGGCCAATCATCGATTGATCGCGGTATGGAATGTACAAATATTGAACTTGCGGTTCGAAGGTTTGAAAGCCGTCTTCATTGAACCATGCCGTTGGGCGTTCGAAATTCAGTTTACCGTTGACCAATACCCTTGGCAGTGAACGTTCGACTCGACGTGGTCTTTCCACGCCGGTGACTTCTGACACATCTTGTTGGTATAAAGTCGAAAGCCAGCTCGATTCAAATAATAGCTCGTAGCCTGGGGTGATAAATGGCAACCGCAGCGTGGGCTCCACATGCAGGCGATCTGCATTATCGTTCGACGCGCCCCCTTTTTCGAAATGAGAATACTGACCATTCCAGCTAAATTCAAAGCCAGCCGGTAGGCTGATGGCCCGAGCAGAACGCACATCGAGTTGCGGCAGTGCAGCATATGAATTTTGATAGTTACCTAAAATTTCAAAGCCTTGCAGTCGCAAGTCTGACTGGATATCTCTGCCGTAAAAACTGACCTGAGCTTGGCGATACAATTGAGTATCACTTTGGTTGTTATAGTCAGACCCAAGTTCGCTAATGTAGGCATCATCGCTAACATCAGAGAAGTCGACGCTGGCGCGCCAGCGGTCACTTAAATTGGTTTTGTGTGACCAATGCGTCAAATAACGACTACCAAAGCCTTGCGGTTTTTCTTGGTCATTTGGCAAATATTCCAGTTGCAATTCGCCTTGTTGGCTTTGGGTTAAGTATCTAAATTCGGTTTTTAGCTGAGTACCACGCTGGGTCATTAGACGCGGGGAAATGGTCGCATCGTAGTTTTCAGCGAGGTTAAAATAAATCGGCTGCTCATAGGTCACGCCCAGTTTTTGCGAGCTGCCGACCTTTGGAAATAACAACCCTGTTTTTCGTTTATCACTGACCGGAAAGGTCATATACGGCAGATAAAACACCGGGATATCTTTGATTTTGATCACCGAGTGTGACGCTTCGCCCCAGCCGTCGTCGACATTGATTTTGATCGATTCGGCCTGCAATGCCCAGCCGTTATCGCTCTCAGGGCAGGTGGTAAAGTTCGCATCGGTTAGCTCGACAGATTTACCGCTCGCCGTTAAGGCTCCTGCGTGTCCACGCCCAGCTTGATGAATAAATCGGTAGTCCGCCTCTAACAAGGTGGCACTGTTGTCATTAAAATTGGCCTGAAAAGAGGCGCTGCCAACTTTTAAGATTGGGTTGTAGTAACTGATACCGCCGGCGGCGTCAAACTGTTGCTTTACAGCATCAAAATTGGCAGATGGAGCACTGAGCATGGTGTCACGATGAGTCAGTTGCACACCTTCGGAAAATACCGCACTTTGGTTTTCAGCCAACTGCACTTTGCCTGAATAAATACGTAACCGATCGTCATTGGCATTGAGCGATGACAACAGCGGCGGTAAATCCACAGTTGGATAACACTGTTGGATAGGCGAAGGTCGCTCCGTTGCTGCCGCAGCGCTAGCCAGTGTCAGTAGAAGTAATGGGTATAAGGTGATGTCTTTCATCCAAAGGTCTCAACGCAGGTCGGCAGGCTAAGAACGTGCCTGTGACCGTGGATTTCGTATCATAAATCAATTTTCTGCCTCAAGCTAATCCGATATAGTGCGCGACAGAGGAAAAAACTATCTGATTTTCAGGGAGTCGTAGGTGACTGATCGCAATCAGCTGCTGCATCACTTTGTCCAACAGCATTTCCCAAACCATCTAGGTGAACTGGCGATGGTCAGTGGGGACGCCAGTTTTCGGCGCTACTACCGTATTCGAGTGGCAGCACACACGTTCATCCTGATGGATGCGCCCAAGCCGATGGAAGATGTCGAAAAGTTCTACCGAGTGGCGACGGCACTGGCGCAAGCCGGCGTTCGAGTGCCGCAGATGATCGCCGCTGATTTTCAACAGGGTTTTTTAGCGATCGAAGATTTAGGCGATGTCATGCTGTCTTTGCGGTTGACGGATGACCCAACACCTTGGTATCAGCAGGCCTTGTCGTTGCTACCAAAGCTGCGCCAGTTGCATCAGTTCACCGAACTTCCGTTATTTGATAGTGCCTTTATTCAGCGTGAGCTCGGTATTTTTACCGAGTGGTTTATCCAGCGTCATCTTGGGATGACCCTCAATCAGGCCGAACTGGCGATGTTGGCCTCCACCTTTGCACAGTTAGAGCTAGCGATTTTGCAGCAGCCGCAAGCGGCGATGCACCGTGACTTCCACTCACGTAATTTGATGGTATTGCCTGATACCAGCTTGGCGGTGATCGATTTTCAAGATGCGGTGTTAGGCCCGGTTTGTTACGACGCGGTCTCGTTAGTTCGAGATTGTTATGTGCGTTGGCCCGATGCGCAGGTGGCAAGATGGCGTGGGTTGTTTTTATCGCAGTTGCAACAGCAGGGCTGGTATCTAGGAGATGAGGCTGCGCGTTTCGAACAAGACTTTGATTTCACCGGTCTGCAGCGTCATATCAAGGTGCTGGGGATTTTTTGTCGTTTGAACTATCGTGATCAAAAAGCGGGTTACATGGCGGATTTGCCACGCGTGTTCTCTTATGTGATGGATGTAGCTGCGCTGTACCCGCAACTTAGCGAGTTTGTGGCATGGCTACAACGTGACGTGCAACCGCGATTTCTTCGGAGCCTTGGGTGAAAGCAATGATTTTAGCGGCTGGGCGCGGTGAGCGGATGCGTCCTTTGACCGATCATTTACCCAAACCTTTATTGCGTTTGGGTGACCGCAGTTTGATTGAACACCATATCGCACGGCTGGTGCGAGCGGGCATCACCGACATTGTGATTAATCACGCCTGGTTGGGTGACTTGATTGAACGCATGTTAGGAGATGGGGCTCGGTACGGCTGTCGGCTGCACTATTCAGCAGAGGGCGCGATCGGGCTTGAAACCGCGGGCGGCATTCAAAAGGCGCTACCGTTGCTTGGTGATGAGCCGTTTTGGGTGATTAATGGTGATGTGTGGACTGATTTTCCTATTGACGCGGCGTTTGTGTTACCCGCCGGTGTGTTGGCGCATCTGGTGCTGGTACCCAATCCTGCACATCACCTGGCAGGGGATTTTGGTGTGCAGCAAGGCTTTGCGCGGGCAAGCGCACCAGAGCAGTGGACATTCAGTGGTATGGGTGTTTATCACCCGAGGTTGTTCGCGGAGTTAGCCCCAGGCGTGCATAAACTTGCCCCCTTATTGCGACAAGCCATGTCTACCAATCAGGTGACTGCAGAGGTCTATCAAGGGCGCTGGGCGGATATCGGCACCATGCAGCGACTGGAACAAGCCAATACCGAGTGGCGGATGGAGCATCCTTGATGTGGGGTAAAATTCTGGGTGGGCTCTTTGGCGCGGCCATCGCGAAAATTCCGGGCTTTATTGTTGGAGTGGCCGTTGGCCATTGGTTCGATCGCTCGATGGGCAAATCTTTCGAATCGGCCGGAGGCTTTGCCGGACTTGGACAAACGACCGATGTGCAGCAAGGGTTATTTACCTATAGCACCTTTGCGGTGATGGGGCATTTGGCCAAAGCCGACGGCGTGGTCACGCCAGCGCATATCGACAGAGCTGTGGTTTTTATGCAGCAACTTGGGTTGAGCAGTTCGCAACAAAAAGAAGCACAACAGGCCTTTCGTGAGGGCAAAGCAGCGGATTATCCGTTGGTGCAGCAGTTACAAAAGCTGCGTCAGGTCTATCGTTGGCGACCAGACTTGCTGCAATTGTTTTTAGAGATCCAAATCAGTATGGCCTACGTGGATGGCGCCTTAAGTGCCTCCGAATCCAATGTGTTACGGCAAATCGCCAGTCAGCTCGGGTTCTCGGAATTACGGCTACAAATTTTGTGTGGTCGTTTTGAAGCGGAGGCTCGATTTTCAGCGCGCCAGCAACAAGCCAAGAGCAGTGCTGATGGCTTGACCGATGCTTATCTGGTGTTGGGGGTGCCGGCGGATTGTAGCGATAACGAATTGAAAAAAGCCTATAAAAAACAGATGTCGCAACATCATCCTGACAAGCTAGTGTCGCAAGGTCTACCTGCTGAAATGATGGAATTAGCCAAGCAAAAATCGCAGAAAATTCAAGCGGCCTATGAGTTAATTAAACAGCAGCGCAGCAATGCTTAATCTGCTTTATACCAAAACATAAAATACACCGCACCGAGTAAGCAGATGCCTGCATAGACATAATTGAGCTTAAACGGTTCTTTCATGTACAGCACGGCAAATGGGATAAACACCGACAAGGTGATCACTTCTTGCAAAATCTTTAATTGTGCCAAGCTCAACACTTGAGCGCCAATGCGATTGGCGGGCACCATTAACATATATTCGAAAAGGGCTATTCCCCACGAAACGAATATTGCAACGAATAGCGCCGACGTTTTGAGATGCTTTAAATGCCCATACCAAGCGAATGTCATGAAAATATTGCTAAGGACTAACAAGCCGACGGTTTGATAAATAGCAGGGATCACAGGCATAACGATTTGGCTCCTTATAAAACACGCATTGTACTCGGTGCTTAAAAGCCAATGAAGCGTAACCAGCCAATCACTTCTTTTTGGAGCCACGGATCATTGCGATAACTATCTTCAGGCCAATACCGCTGGCGATACAAATCTTTGACTTGTTTGCGGGTCCATTGCACACGCGCGCGCAGACTGTTCAATGCACTGTCACCATCGCTGTACTGCAAAATATCTAAGGTTGGAACTTTGTGTTGGCTCATGGCTTGGATCGAAGCTAAGTCAGCACCGGGGTCACGCAGCGTTGCGCCGATTAAAATTAATGCCTGCGGCGATTCAATTTGGTTTTGTTGCAACAATTGGTTGATGAAGGCGCCACTATGGCCTTGCGCTAAGATCACGATGGCGCCAGGTTGTTGTTTGGCTTGTGCAATCGCAGCATCGATACGAGACTTTAATTGGGCTAGATAGGTTTTGTCGGCATCCTCGCCGGACATGCCATCATAAGACGGCATCATCACCGACAAGGTGTCCCAGCCTTGATCAACCATCTCTTCGCGCAGTGGGTCAATGATATTGCCTATCGCGGCATGCCGGCTGCCATCGGGCAATAAGATGAAGGTGCCACGCGTAAAGGGGGCCATCGATTTCTTGTGCAGAGCCAATATGCTGTCATCACTGGCTTTTAAGCTCAATATTTCAGTATTGGGGTAACGGGCTTGAAGATCTGCACTGGTGATGGATTCTTGCGGGGAAATTGAACCCGCGGCAATAGGCAGGCTTAATGCTGAACTCCATAACAACACACTGGAAACCCAGAATAACCGCGAAAAAGATGTGTGCAACATGCCTTTGACCTCCGAAATGCTACTAGCATATCGGCGTCCTTTGGCAAAACTGCAGTAAAAATCCACCTCCATAGGAGGTGGCTTTGCTTTAGGCCCCCTAGAAGG
>CAYTIQ010000089.1:5264-12732 GCA_964437935.1 uncultured Rheinheimera sp. | reverse complement strand
GACTGGCCGATCACCACCTCCATAGGAGGTGGTTTTAAATTGACAATAAAAAAACCGCCAACAGCGGCGGTTTTCTTTGAAGAAGTTTAGGTTAGGCTTTTGCCAACTGCTTCGCCAAATACTCTTCGTAATTGCCTGAGTAATCACGAATTTCTTGGTCGGTGATCTCAACAATTCGCGTGGCTAACGAGGACACGAATTCACGGTCATGGCTGACGAACAACAAAGTGCCTTTGTACATCTCGAGTGCCATGTTCAACGATTCAATCGATTCCATGTCTAAGTGGTTGGTTGGTTCGTCCATGATTAAAATATTTGGACGTTGCATCATCAACTTACCAAATAACATCCGGCCTTTTTCACCACCTGATAACACTTTGACTTTTTTCTTGATGTCATCTTGGCTGAACAACAAGCGGCCTAAGTAGCCACGAACCACCTGCTCGTCGTCACTTGGTTGTTTCCACTGTGACATCCAGTCAAACAAGGTCATGTCTTCAGCAAACTCGTATTCGTGGTCTTGCGCGTAGTAGCCAATTGCTGCGTTTTCGGACCATTTGATGGTGCCCGCTTGGATGGCTTCATCACCCATTAAACATTTTAATAAAGTGGTTTTACCGATCCCGTTTTCACCCAAAATCGCCACTTTTTCGCCCACTTCAATGCGCAAAGACATGTTTTTCAAAATGCTGCGATCGTCGTAAGATTTTGACAAGCCTTCAATTTCAAGGGCTTGGCGATACAAAGGCTTGGCTTGTTCAAAACGAATAAATGGGTTGACGCGGCTAGAGACTTTGACTTCTTCCAGCTTAATTTTATCCATTTGACGGGCACGTGAAGTCGCTTGACGCGCTTTGGATGCGTTGGCGGAGAACCGTGCAACGAAGGCTTTTAAATCATCGATTTGGGCTTTTTTCTTGGCGTTATCAGACAGCAGACGCTCGCGTGCTTGGGTCGCTGCCAACATGTATTCGTCGTAGTTGCCCGGATAAATACGCAGCTCACCGTAGTCCAAGTCGGCCATGTGAGTACAAACGCTGTTTAAGAAGTGGCGGTCATGCGAAATAATGACCATAGTGGCGTTACGCTCAGCCAATACATCTTCTAACCAACGAATGGTATTGATGTCCAAGTTGTTGGTTGGTTCGTCCAGCAGCAGGATGTCCGGATCAGCAAACAGTACTTGCGCCAATAACACCCGCAGTTTCCAGCCTGGCGCAACGTTTGACATTGGGCCGTAATGTTGTTCCAGCGGAATACCGACACCTAACAACAGCTCGCCTGCACGGCTTTCTGCGGTGTAGCCATCCATTTCGCCGAATTGGACTTCAAGATCGGCAACGCGTAAACCATCTTCTTCTGACATTTCTGGATTGGCGTAAATAGCGTCACGCTCCGCTTTGACCGCCCATAACTCCGCATGGCCCATAATCACGGTGTCGATAACACTGTATTGTTCAAAGGCGAACTGATCTTGGTGCAGTTTAGCGACACGCATGTTCGCTTCGACCATCACGTTACCGGCTGAAGGTTCAAGCTCTTTGCTTAGAATCTTCATAAAGGTGGATTTACCACAGCCGTTGGCGCCGATTAAGCCGTAACGGTTGCCGTCACTGAATTTGACAGAAATGTTTTCGAACAATGGCTTAGCGCCAAATTGCATCGTGATATTAGCGGTTGCGATCACAGAAGAGCCCTTTGAAAAAACAAAGGCCCAGCACTGTGCTGGGCGAGTCGCGCATTATACCCCAAACTGACTCGTCAGGCCAGCCTGCGGCCGAGCAGAATCAGACTCACCAACAACACGGCAACCCCAATTTGCATAGGTAAAATCAGCTCGCCAAGCCACCAATGCGCCCAAAAAATCGCTAAAAACGGACTTAGTTGTTGCAGTTGGCTGACTTGAGCAACGCCACCCAGTGCCAAACCTTTGTACCAAGCAAAAAAGCCGAGAAACATCGAAAATAACGCTAAATAGGCAAATCCATACCAACCACTGGCGCTGACCGTTGACACATCAATCTGCAGCAATTGCCACAGGGTCAAAGGCATCGTGATCGGTAACGATAACACCAAGGCCCAACAAATGACTTGCCACGAACCCAAAGTTTTTGCCAGAAGCGCACCTTTGGCATACGCCAAGCCACAACAAAGACAGGCAAAAAACATGGTGGCATCACCTATAGACACAGCGGACGCCTGTTGTTGACTCAAGTTGTAGCTTATGACCAGCGCACTACTTGCGACTGCGCACCACCAAAAACCAGGCTTGAGTCGTTGTTTCCCCAAATAGGCCCCAAACATGGCTGTCATCAGTGGCATCAAGGCACTGATTAATGTGGCGTGGTTGCTACTCATGTGTTGCAAGGCAACAGCCGACAATATTGGGTAGGCAAAAACAGCACCAAAAGCGACGATCACCAGACCTGCCCAATCACGACGTGTTGGCCTCACCACAGGTACCAATAACAACAGCACTGCTGCCAATAAGCCAGCGACCATAGCGCGCCCTGCGCCGACAAAGATGGCTGGTAACTCGAGCACCGCTAATCTGGTGGCAGGAATGCCGCCTGAGAATAAGAAAACACCAAGCAAACCAAAGGCATACCCTTGTTGTCTGCTGGTCCATTTGGACGAAAATTTACTCGCTAATTTTATCGAAAGTGAGCTGCTCAGTTGCTGCATATGATGTCTCCTGCTGAGTCTTTACCTTACGGCATGCAGCCCTGTACACTCAGGACACTTCGGTGATATCTACGGCAACTGTCATGGTGTCATCACCAATACACTGGTTTGAGGAAACGATGCAAATTCCACTACAGGCTTGGCAGCTTGATAAAGCGTCACCGATGACGTTAACCCAGCAATTGCTGCAACTTGCGCAACAACAGATCCGTGGCCAGCACTGGCATGCCGGCGCTAAGTTGCCAAGTGTCCGCGTACTGTCAGAACACCTCGCCGTTAGCAAATTTACCGTCGCCGAGGTCTATGAAAGGCTAACGGCACAGGGTTTAACCGTTAGTCGGCATGGTAGTGGTGTGTATGTGGCTCGGCAGCATCCCGTACTGCAACTCAACGATGCCGTGAATGAAAGTAGCGCCTTGGCCACCGAAGTGGCGTTGATGCGCCAGACGTTGCAGCGTCAGTCGGATTGGCATAAGCCCGCTGCCGGTTGGCTGACGCCGGAGTGGATGCCGGAGTCTGACCTACGAGATGCGCTCAAAAGTGTGGCGCGCGAAGGCCAAGCGTTAACCGATTATGGTCCTGCCCAAGGTTATTTGCCGCTACGGCAATACTTAGTCAATCGCTTGGGTCAGCTCAACATGGCGCTAGAACCTGCGCAAATGCTGCTGACGGCATCTGCCACGCATGCGCTGGATTTAGTCGTGCGGTTGTTGTTAAAGCCTGGCGAGAAAGTGCTAGTGGATGATCCTGGTTTCTATAACTTTCAAGCGATTATGCGTTTGCATCAGTTGGAATTGGTGTTTTTGCCACGGACAGCACAGGGGCCAGATCTGCAAGCACTTGCCACGTTACTGCAACAACATAAAATTCGCGCCTATTTGACCAACTCGGTGCTATCAAACCCAGTCGGCACCTGTGTTGCCCCGCCTATCGCCTTCAAAGTGCTTGATCTGCTTAAGCAGCATCAAGTGCTGCTGATTGAAGATGACATCTATGCAGATTTTGAAAGCACTCACGCGCTTAGGTACAACAGCCTAACCGGCTTTGAGCGTTCGATTTATATAGGTAGCCTGTCCAAAACGATTTCAGCAGACATGCGAGTCGGTTACATCGTGGCATCCTCAGCTGTGGTGGCATCGTTGACCGACTTAAAATTAATGACCACGACGTCAACGCCAGCAACCATCGAACGTGTGATCTACAAAGTGCTGACCAGCAGTGGCTATAGTCGGCATATTAAACAGTTGCATCGTCGTTTAGACGAGTGTCGTATGGAGGTTTTGAAGCAATTTGCCAAGCGTGGTTGGTATCCGTGGCACGAACCAACAGCTGGCTTTGCATTGTGGATGTGTTTACCTGAAGGTTTAAGCGCCCGAGCACTGGCGCAGGCCGCGCGCGACGCTCGCATTGTGTTAGCCCCGGGCGGGCATTTTAGTCAGCAAGCCGATGCTGATCGATTCATGCGCTTTAACATCACCCAATGCACCGACGTCCTCTGGCACTGGCTCGATGGTTATGTGCATCAAAAAAAAACCGGCACTTAGCCGGTTTTTTAACGCGGGCGTGGATTAACCACGCGCCTTGGCCACCGCATCTTTACACAGTTGTGTGATGCGATCCCAATCACCGTTGGCGATGGCGTCATCCGGCACTATCCAGCTACCGCCGACACAAGCCACGTTTGGCAGTGCTAAATAGTCTTGGTAGTTCTTTTCGTTAATGCCGCCGGTTGGGCAAAAGCGAATGTCAGAAAACGGGCCGTGGATCGATTTTAAGGTTTTCACACCCCCTGCAGCTTCCGCTGGGAAGAATTTAAAGTGGGTGTAGCCAACCCCTGTCCCTTCCATCAACTCTGAAATGGAAGCGATGCCTGGGATCAGTGGAATGTCCCCTGCTTTACCTGCGGCCAATAGCTCACGTGTCAGGCCTGGTGAAATGGCAAACTTAGCCCCCGCAGCCGCCACTTTGGCCAGCTGTTCAGGGGTGGTGACAGTACCGGCACCGACGATAGCATCGGGTACTTCTTTGGCCATTAATTCAATCGCTTCAAGGGCGACAGGAGTGCGTAGTGTCACTTCTAACACACGGACACCACCTGCCACCAAGGCTTTTGCTAACGGCACTGCGGTCGCTAAATCCTTGATCACGATCACCGGTACAACTGGACCTTGTGCAAATAAGGTCTCAGGTTTAAGTTGCCAATTTGCAAACGACATAAAGTTAACCCGCCATTGTTTGTTTTAAGTACACAGCGCAACCTAACAATCCTGGTTGTTCCGCTGTGACGATATAGGTTGGGATCCGAGCGTTAAAACTGCTAAAACGCCCTTTTGCTTCAAACCGGCTGCGGAATTCACTTTGATCAACCAGTGAAATAAACCGCGGCATAATGCCACCGGCGACATACACGCCACCAAATGTGCTGAGTAACAAGGCTAAGTCACCGGCCATGCTACCAAGGGTTGCCATAAACTGATCCACTGTCGCTTTTGACAGTGCGCAGCTACCATCAACGGCGGCTTTGCCAATATCAGCGGCAGATTTAGCTGGCACATCTAGTTGCTGATAGGCAGCAAGCGCTAGATACAGACTTTCTAAGCCCGGGCCTGACAGCAAACGCTCAGGGGATACATGACCAAAATGTTTGCTTAAATAGCGTTGAATAAACCATTCTTGATCTGTTTGTGCGGTCCAATCGGTATGACCACCTTCACCAGGTAATGGGATATAGCCATGTGCTGTTGGGATCAAATGAGCCACGCCAAGACCAGTCCCTGCACCTAACACGGCCATCGGCTTGCTAAGGTCGCGTTCGCCGCCACCAACTTTGACCAATTCGGCGTCAGAGATAGCAGGCAGTGACATGGCCACTGCGGTGAAATCATTCAGCACAATAAACTGCGCTAAACCAAGCTCCGCTTTCACCGCTTCAATGGAGAACTCCCAATGAAAATTGGTCATCTTGACGAAATCACCAGTCACGGGACAAGCGATAGCAATCGCTACGTGGTCAAGCTCGGCCAGCTCATACTGTTCGCGATAGTACTGCAAGGCCAGCGATAAAGTGGCGAAATCGGCACAGGGATACACCTGGACTTTGTCCAAGACTAAGCTGCTTAAATGCACACGACTAAACCGAGCATTGGTACCGCCGATATCGGCGACGATGGCGTACTCAGCCATTTAAATGCTCCTCAGTAGTGAACAAACTGCATGCACCTTGTTCTGCGCCAGTTAATACGGTGCGCAGACCACCAAAAATTTCACGCCCCATGCCGTAGTAACTTTCTGACATATCGCGGGTAGCCAGTGGACGTGCGTTAAATTCCGCATCGTCAACCAACACTTGTAATTCACCGGTAAGAGCATTCACGCGGACAATATCGCCATCTTGAATTCGAGCGATGGCACCGCCTTCAACCGCCTCGGGTGTCACATGGATAGCTGCAGGCACCTTGCCCGATGCGCCTGACATACGGCCGTCGGTGACTAACGCCACTTTAAAGCCTTTGTCTTGTAGCACGCCCAGTGGCGGCGTTAACTTGTGAAGTTCAGGCATACCACAGGCTTTCGGGCCTTGGAAGCGCACAACGACCACACAGTCTTTGTTGAGTAAACCGGCTTTGAACGCTGACTCGAGCTCGTGTTGGTCACCAAACACCACCGCTGGAGCTTCAACCACTTCGGTGCCAGCACGCAGTGACGACGTTTTAATCACGCCACGGCCGATGTTACCAGACAGCACATGGACGCCGCCGGTCGGTTTAAAGGGTTGTTCAACCGAGGACAATACTTTGTCATCGCCTGATTTCTCTGGACCGTCAATCCACTGCAACTGACCATCGATGATAGTTGGGACTTGCGTGTAACGACTTAAGCCAAAACCAGCGACCGTGTTGACGTCCTCATGGACTAAGCCGCCTTTAAGCAGCTCGCGGATCAGCACAGACATGCCCCCAGCTTGTTGGAAGTGATTCACGTCGGCTTCGCCGTTTGGATAGATCTTGGCCAATAATGGTGTAGCTTTAGACAAGTCTTCGAAGTCGTCCCAATTGACGATAAAACCGGCGCTGCGAGCGACCGCAACCAAATGCATAGTGTGGTTGGTAGAACCACCGGTTGCTAACAAACCGACAATACCGTTGACCACGGATTTCACATCGACGATGTGACCGATTGGCATATAGTTGGTGCCAAGGTCAGTTAAACGGGTAACTTGGCGCGCAGCTGCTTTGGTTAATTCATCGCGCAGTTGCGTGCCTGGATTCACAAACGACGACCCCGGTAAATGCAGGCCCATCATTTCCACCACCAGCTGGTTTGAGTTCGCTGTGCCGTAGAACGTACAAGTACCCGGTGCATGGTAGGATTTTGCTTCTGAATCTAATAATTCGTCTTTGCCAACTTTGCCTTCTGCATAAAGCTGGCGAACACGTGCTTTTTCTTTGTTTGGGATACCAGATGGCATTGGGCCTGCCGGCACAAACACAAAGGGCAGATGACCGAAACTAAGTGCCGCCATCAATAAACCAGGTACGATTTTGTCGCAAATGCCGAGCATTAAGCCGCCATCAAACATGTTGTGCGATAAACCCACAGCTGCAGACATCGCAATAATGTCGCGGCTGAGCAGGCTCAATTCCATGCCTGGTTGCCCTTGCGTCACACCATCACACATCGCTGGCACGCCACCAGCAAATTGCGCCACGCTACCGACGTCAACACACGCTTGCTTGATCAATGCTGGGTAGGTTTCATAGGGTTGATGCGCTGACAACATGTC
>CAYTIQ010000089.1:0-5210 GCA_964437935.1 uncultured Rheinheimera sp. | reverse complement strand
TTAGTCAAACTACGTAGGTCTGATTTTTCACTTGCAGTACAAGCTGCAAAACCATGGGCTAAATTGCCACAAGCCAAAGCACCACGGTGCGGCCCTTTATGACGAGCTTTTTCTAACCGCTCTAAATAGATAGCGCGACTTTTTTTACTGCGCTCTTCAATCCGACGAGTGACCTCTAAAATAACGGGATGCATAGTCTACCTCTATGTTGCAGCAAACATCACAGTCAGTTCTGGCTGTGCTTGTTTGATAAAAACGCGGATAGGCATCTGAAAAACATCATCGCCTGAGGCCGCTTGTTTTAAAACTTGTAATTTACTTTCACCAACCAAATGCAAAAACACCGCACGACTGTCTTGCAGTCGTTGCCGACTAAAACTAATCCGTTGATGCGGCGCCGTCGT
This sequence comes from uncultured Rheinheimera sp., assembly GCA_964437935.1. Taxonomy (GTDB): domain Bacteria; phylum Pseudomonadota; class Gammaproteobacteria; order Enterobacterales; family Alteromonadaceae; genus Pararheinheimera. Next base: position 4,806 of record CAYTIQ010000089.1, on the reverse strand, counting down.
GGGGTTGGTGGCTAATAATGCTGGTGCATCATCGGCAAGGCCCGCGGCAAGTTCTGCGCTGCAAGGGAACAATGACGCCGTATGACCATCCTCACCCATTCCTAAAATGACCACGTCAAAGGTCGGTAATGAAGCAACGCGTTGATTTAAAACGTCAACCGCCTGCTCTGCTGTCGGGAAATCTGCATATAAACTGACAAAATTAGCAGCGGCAGCCTGGTCAACCAGCAATGATTCACGTACGAGGCGCTCATTGCTTGCATCATGTTGCAGAGGGACAAACCGATCGTCTGCCAAGGTAATGGTCACTTTTGACCAGTCGAGTGTTTTAGCTGCCAACGCCTTGAAAAACCCTTGCGGTGTCCGACCACCGGAGACCACCAGCGTCGCTATCCCACGTTCAGCAATGGCTGAGGTTATGTTCGCAGCAACCTGGTCAGCAAAGCGTTGATTAAGTTCTGCAGCGGTAAAAAAATAACGGATTTGCATCGTTATTCATCCCAATTCCGGTTGTCGCGAGCGAGCAAGCTAATGGCTGCGACAGGGCCCCAGGTACCCGCTTGATAAGACTTCGGTGCTTCGTTCGTGGCTTTCCAAGAATCTAAAATACCGTCGACCCATTTCCAGGCTTGTTCGACTTCATCTCGACGAACGAACAGATATTGGTTGCCTAACATCGCTTCCAACAACAAACGTTCGTAAGCATCCGCAATTCGCTGAGATTGGAAGGTTTCATCGAAGCTCAAATCCAGCTTGCTTTGTTGCAGCTGCATAGTTTCACCCAAGCCTGGGATCTTGTTCATGATTTGAATTTCTACGCCTTCATCCGGTTGTAAGCGAATGATCAATTTATTGGCGGGTAACTGTTTATAGGTCTCGTGGAAGATGTTGTGTGGTTGCGGCTTAAAGCAGATCACCACTTCAGAGACTTTGTTTGGCATGCGTTTGCCGGTACGCAGATAAAATGGCACGCCAGCCCAACGCCAGTTATCGATATCGACACGAATTGCCACAAAAGTTTCAGTTTTGCTATTGGGCCGCGCATCCTCTTCTTCTAAGTAGCCAGGCACCGCTTTACCGCCGACAAAGCCTGCCGCGTATTGACCGCGCACAGTTTTTTCTTGCACGTTAGATAGATTAATCGGACGTAACGCTTTTAAAACTTTCAGTTTTTCATCACGAATACTATCGGCATCCAACCGTGCTGGCGGCTCCATGGCAATTAACGACAACACTTGTAATAAGTGGTTCTGCACCATGTCACGCATCTGACCTGCATCGTCGTAGTAACCCCAACGACCTTCCACGCCGACTTCTTCTGCCACAGAGATTTGCACATGGTCAATGGCATTGTGGTCCCAGTTCGACGCAAAAATGGCGTTCGCAAAGCGCAGTGCTAATAAGTTAAGAACTGTTTCTTTACCTAAGTAATGGTCGATACGGTAAATTTGCGATTCTTCAAAATAGCAGGCCACTTGGTTATTAATGACTTTGGAAGATTCCAAACTATGACCAATCGGCTTTTCGAGAACGACACGTGATGGGGCTTTGGATAATCCGGCGGCGTGCAAGCCTTTACAGATGTTGCCAAACAGCGAAGGAGCTGTCGCAAAATAACTAACGGGAATACGTTTTGTCGGATCGGCAACATCGGCAAGTTTCAGATAATCGTCTTCTTTCGACAAATCAATTTGCACATATTGCAACTTGCTTTGTAAGCGAGACCATACGTCGCTGTCGATCGGTTCTTTGATAAATTTCACCAAATTGGTGTGAACTAACTCAGCATATTCAGCAGTGCTCATCGCATCACGGGCAACGCCGATAACACGAGAATCTGAGTTTAATAAGCCGGCGCGCTCTAATTGATATAATGCTGGCAATAACTTACGGCGTGCTAAGTCGCCTTTGGTACCAAACAGAATTAAGTCACAGGCTTTATTGGAGTGTGCTGTTACTGTCATGCGATGACCCTATATAAGATGTAATTTTACAACACTTGTCGGCATACTAGCCGAGCAAAATGCGCTTGTAAACCAATTCCGATGTAATTTAATTACATGAAAGCGGATATTCTTTGACTGTCAGCCTATGATAAGGCACTCTAGCGTTAAAGACATATAAATGTCGTAACTTCATTTCTTTTGTTGTACATTGCTTAGTAGGGCAACAAAACGAATTACAATTTTTTCGCTGCTGTTTTCAACCGATAACTCGGTCAACACCGCTAAGCATAGCGCGTGGAATTACGACAGCTGGCGACTACACAACGCAGGTGATCCCGATGAATGTGCTAGAAAAAATAGTCAATAGCGTCAATAGCTTTAGTAAATCGGAACGTAAGGTCGCCGATGTTATTTTAGCCAATCCACAAACAACCATTCACAGCAGTATTGCAGCACTTGCGAAAATGGCGGATGTATCCGAGCCAACCGTCAACCGGTTTTGTCGCCGTTTAGATACCAAAGGCTTCCCAGACTTCAAATTACATCTTGCGCAAAGTTTGGCCAACGGTACGCCATATGTGAACCGTCACGTCGAAGAAGATGACGGCCCAGAGGCTTACACCGCAAAGATCTTTGAATCAACGATGGCGGCGCTCGACGCTGCACGCCAACATGTCGACATCATTACCATCAATCGCGCCGTCGATGTGTTAACCCAAGCTAAGAAAATTTCATTTTTTGGCCTCGGTGCATCGGCATCGGTAGCACATGATGCCCAAAACAAATTTTTCCGCTTTAACGTACCCGTGGTTTGTTTTGATGACATCGTGATGCAACGTATGAGCGCCATTAACAGTAGTGAAGGTGACGTTGTGGTCTGTATCAGTCATACCGGCCGTACGAAAAACCTTTGCGATATCGCCACTATCGCCCGCGAAAATGACGCCACAGTGATTGGCATCACAGCACAAGACTCTCCACTGGCCAAAGAATGCACCTTGGTGTTGTCGCTGGAAGTGCCTGAAGATACCGATATGTACATGCCGATGGCATCTCGAGTGGCGCAATTAGTCCTTATTGATATTCTTGCAACTGGCTTTACACTGCGACGCGGTTCAAAATTCCGTGAAAACCTAAAGAAAGTCAAAGACAGTTTACGTGGCTCACGGTTCGACAAAAAGGATTACCACGGCTGATCGGAGCAGTTAAGCCCTTTCATTTGTAGTTTTTTTTCATATTTCCGCTGTATTCTGTAATTTAATTACACTAAACTAGCCGAGTTTCAGTCGGGCACCCTGCCCGACTCCGAGATCAACAGGCAGGAGCAGCCAATGCTAAGAAGAACCAAAATTGTTGCAACCCTAGGTCCGGCCACGAACAGCCAAGCCGCCATTGAAAAACTAATCAATGCTGGTGCCAGCGTGTTCCGCTTCAATTTCTCCCACGGTACCGCAGACGATCATAAGCAACGTGCCGAAATGGTGCGGGCAGCCGCTCAAGTATGCAAAGCGCATGTTGCTATCCTAGGCGATCTGCAAGGTCCGAAAATTCGTGTGTCCACCTTTAAAAACAGTTCTGTGATCCTTGAAGAAGGTCAGGACTTTGTTTTAGATGCTCAATTAGCCAAAGGTCTTGGCGATGAAACCCAAGTGGGCATTGACTACAAAGAGTTACCGGGTGATGTGCATCCAGGCGATGTGTTGCTGTTAGATGATGGTCGCATTCAATTGATTGTTGACCATGTCGATGGTTCTCGAATTCATACCAAAGTGTCTGTTGCTGGCAAGCTCAGTAACAACAAAGGCATCAACCGCCAAGGCGGTGGTTTATCTGCGCCGGCATTAACCGAGAAAGACAAAGCGGATATTTCGTTAGCCGCTTACATTGATGTCGACTACTTAGCGGTATCTTTCCCACGTTGTGGCGATGATTTACGCTTAGCACGTGAACTGGCGCGCGCTGCGGGTTCGGATGCGTTAATTGTGTCTAAAGTTGAACGTGCCGAAGCCGTTGCCGATGATGCAACTCTGGATGACATTATTCGTGCCAGCGACGCCGTGATGGTTGCTCGTGGCGATTTAGGTGTGGAAATTGGTGACGCCGAGTTAGTTGGCCAACAAAAACGTATTATTGCGCGTTCACGCCAGTTAAATCGCGTGGTGATCACCGCCACACAAATGATGGAAACCATGATTGAAAACCCGTTACCTACTCGGGCTGAAGTCATGGACGTCGCCAATGCGGTGTTAGATGGCACAGACGCGGTGATGCTCTCCGCTGAAACCGCCGCAGGTAAGTATCCAACTGAAACAGTCAAAGCCATGGTGCGAGTCTGTGACGGTGCTGAGCGTCAGCCTAAAGTACAAACCTCAAAACATCGTTTGGACGTGGTATTTACTGAGATCAGTGAAACAGTTGCGTTATCTGCGATGTACGCGGCCAATCACTTAGAAGGCATCAAAGCGATTATTGCGTTGACGGAGTCTGGGTATACCGCCAAGTTAATGAGCCGTATTACGTCATCTCATGCCATTATTGCCTTGTCACGTCATCAAAAAACCCTGAACAAGATGGCACTTTACCGTGGCGTTTACCCAGTGTATTTCGATAGCCATGGCATTAGCCAGGACCACATTGCTGAAGAAGCCATCGCCGCTGCCAAATCAGCCTTGGGTTTGCAACCCGGCGATCTGGTGATTTTGACCCATGGTGATGTGATGGAAACTGTTGGTGCGTCGAACACCATGAAGATTGTCGCAGTGAAATAACAGCGCAGTCACCTCATAAAAAAACCAGTCATCTTGACTGGTTTAATTAGATGGTCCGCCTCTTTCCTCAGCGACTAAGCTGAGAGTGTTTA
>CAYTIQ010000088.1:0-12772 GCA_964437935.1 uncultured Rheinheimera sp. | reverse complement strand
GTCGGGCTCATAACCCGAAGGTCGTCGGTTCAAATCCGGCTCCCGCAACCAACTTCGCTATCAACGCAAGTTGTTGATAGAAAAGAGAATCCCTTTAATAGGGATTTTTTTATGCCCAAAATTCGTCGGCTGTGACGGAACTGTGACGAAATCGCTCGTCAAACTCTCATTTTCACCCTTTGCTTTGTACCCAAATTATCTAATTTTTGACCTTCAGGGGATTTTCCCCAGTCACAAATGCTCGCACAAAATTCTGTGACGAAAACGAACCTTAAATGACGTTAATTGATCTGTGGTTGCATGTAGATACAGGGCATTTACTTGATTAAAAACAGCAGGATAGGGCGCTGAGGTTTTTAAATTCTGTTGTTTGTCGCTGTGCGGGTTTTGTGACAAAACAACGCTTAGTCCGATTCGTATTTTTCGAGTAAAAAGTTGGCCTAACGATCGAGAAGTACCAAACGAGCAAGAGCAGACTCTGTAAATTCTTATGTCGTGATTTGCTTACAAGAAAACTCCCGCAGCCTCAAACAAAATCTGTAAAAAAAATTATTTCAGGTAATATCCATTACTCAGAACTCAAGAAACGGACCTCTTATGCATATTCTTCTAAGCTGGCTTGGTCATCGCGACATCGAATGCATGCTCAAAGACGAAAACGCAGCAATTGCATCCCTAGCCGTCAAATCCGATATTCGTTTTAATAAAATTGTCATCCTTGCAAGTCAACGTGATGAAATTTGGTTTGAATTTGAGCGATTTATTCATAAACGACTCGCTATCGCCGGCCGCCCAGACGCTGAGGTCATCGTTAAACCAGCCCATATCGTCAATCCCATCGACTACCCAAGCATTGCGCGGGAAACTGAAAAATGGATCGGGAAATTAAGTGATGAAGCCGAACTACTAACTATTAACTTGACGTCAGGCACTCCAGCCATGACAGTCCTGTCCGTGTTAGTTGGTAAGGGCAAAAGCAATGTGCAGTTTGTCCAGGTGTCTCCCGACAACGAGCTAATTGCCGCAGATATTCCGCTTGATTTTGGCCGTGAGTACATCCGTTCAGCTGCAAAGAACCAAGCCTCCGGCGCTGTAGCGAGCCCCAAACTTGCCAATGCGTTTTCATCTATCACTGCGCTCTCGTCTGAAATGCAGCAGGTCATTACGAAAGCCAAACGTGTCGCTACCTCGGAGGTTCCTGCATTAATCCTCGGCGAAACCGGCACTGGTAAAGAGGAAATGGCTAAAGCCATTCATAAAGCCAGCCTACGCGCTGATAAACCGATGAAAACCGTCAATTGCGGTGCTCTGGCGCCAACGTTGGTTGATTCGACTTTGTTCGGTCATAAAAAAGGAGCGTTTACTGGCGCCGATAAAGATTACCCCGGCCTGTTTGAACAAGCCGATGGCGGCACCTTGTTTCTCGATGAAGTCGGCGAGCTCAGTCTTGATATTCAGGTGAAATTACTACGCGCCATTCAACAAGGGGAAGTCACACCGCTTGGCAGCACAGAAACCAAAACCGTTGATGTGCGGGTGATTGCGGCAACCCATCAAAACCTGCCGCAACTGGTTGCAGAAGGTAAATTTCGGGAAGATTTGTTTTATCGGCTGGCGGTTGGCATTATAACGCTACCGTCTCTAAAACAGAGACTAGCGGATATCCCCGCGATTGTGTCGCAGCTGGTAGCGCAAATTAACAAGGCGGGTGCCAAACATCCTGCTTATGTAAGTAAAGAAGTTTCCGAAGATGGAAATAAATTTATTTGCGAGCAACCCTGGCCAGGTAATATTCGCGAACTGTGGAGCACTTTAAATCGGGCATTTTTATGGTCAGACAGTCCTGTTGTTAGCCGCCACGAACTCTCTCAAGCGATGTTAGCAAGGCCTACTGCGACGGATGATGTTTCGATTTCCTTAACATTTAACGACAAAGTGGATATAGTGCAACTCACTGATAATTTTCAGAAAAAATATGTCGAAGCAGCGCTTAAAGCCAGTGGCAATGTGAAAAAACATGCAACCCAAATGCTTGGGTTAAAAGACCATCAAACGCTGACAAATTGGATGAAGCGTTTAGGAATAGCCACTGAAAAATAATGCTACCAGCAGCATAAAACTGCATTGGCACCAAAGTTGCCCATAGGGAAAAAGGAATACTGTGGAATGAAGCAATCGATGAATTTTGAGTTTTTGCGAAATAACTGGCCTGAACTTGCCGACTTTGGCGCATACGCGGAAGAGTACGCCTTTAGCGACCCTCAAAGTGCATTGATTAAACTACGCTCGTACGGCGAGTTTATGGTGAACTTCATTTACCAGGCGCTGAATTTGCCATGCCTGCCAAAAGCCTCCTTCCACGACAAACTGGTCGGTACTGATTTTGGGCAGTTGGCAGGCACTGCCATTCTCCAAAAATTTCACGCCATCAAAACGCTGGGTAATAAAGCCGCGCACGAAAACAAAGGCACCGATAAAGATGCTGTGTTTGCGGTGAAACAGTGTTATCAGCTGGGCGCCTGGTTTTATTGCAGCTACCACCAAGCTAAAGCGGATGTGATCCCGCCCTTTATCGAATTTACCGCAGACGTGTCGCCAACCCATAGCTTAAAGAAAAAGCTCGAACAAAAAGAAGAGCTATACAAACAAGCGATGGCGGAGCTGGAGCGCCAGCAACAAGCCAACGAAAAACTACTGGCAGCAGCCAAACAAACGGTGGCGGTGCGCAATGAACCGATGTTCGAAGCCTTTGCTACCAATAGCCAAACCGTCAGTAGCACCCTAAACCTTAACGAAGCCGAAACCCGTAAATATCTGATTGATATGGAGCTGCGCGAGGTAGGTTGGGACGTTTCTGACAACAACACATCCACCGATGAAGTGGGGCAGGAAGTTGAAGTTAAGCACCAGCCCACCGAGACAGGTAAAGGTTATGTCGACTATGTACTGTGGGATGAAGACGGCCTGCCGCTCGCGGTTGTTGAAGCTAAAAGAACCGCGAAAGACGCCCGGTTCGGTAAAAAGCAGGCCAAAGATTACGCCGATGCGTTAGAAAAAGAATACGGCCAGCGCCCGGTGATGTTTTATACCAACGGCCATGACATCTACATTTGGGATGATGTGCAAGGTTACCCGCCACGCAAAATCTATGGTTTTTATTCAAAAAGCTCGTTGCAGCACTTAGTGAAGTTTCAGCGCATTGAAAAGAAAAAGCTAACCGAGGTAGCGATAGATACCAATATCGCTGGTCGTCGTTATCAGTTGGAAACCATCTCTCGTGTGCACGAAACCTTTGAGCTAAAACGCCGCAAGGCTTTAGTCGTGCAAGCCACCGGTACCGGTAAAACCCGGGTGTCTATTGCGCTGGCAAAGTCCTTAATGGACGCCAAATGGGTGAAGCGCATCCTGTTTTTATGTGACCGCAAAGAGCTGCGTAAACAAGCGGACAAAGCCTTTGTCGAGTTCCTGGGTGTTAAACCTTATGTGGTTGGCAAAAGCGATAAAAAATACCAAGACACCGCCCGCATCTTTATCGCCACTTACCCAGGCATGATGGGCATTTATGAACGCTTTGATGTTGGTTACTTTGACCTGATTATCGCTGATGAATCGCACCGCTCGATATACAACGTGTTTGGTAACTTGTTTAAGTACTTCGACTGCTTGCAAGTAGGCTTAACCGCTACGCCGGTAGAAATGGTGTCGCGTTCAACCTGTAACTTGTTTGATTGTGACTACAAAAATCCGACCGCCAACTATCCGCTGGAAAAAGCCATTGATGAAGGCCATTTGGTACCATTTGATATTGTCACCATGACCACCAAATTTATGCGTGAAGGCATGAATCAGCGCTCTTTGTCTGACGAGCAAATAGCAGAGTTAGAAGCGCAAGGCGAAGACCCCAACGAATTTGAGTTTGAATCGGCCGAAATAGATAAAGCGGTATTAAACAAAGACACCAACCGCAAAGTGCTGCGCAACCTGATGCAAAACGGCATTAAAGATAAAGATAACCAGTTAATTGACAAGTCGATTATCTTTGCCCGCCGCATCGACCACGCCCGTTTGCTAAAAGAACTGTTCGACGAAATGTACCCGGAGCTAAGTAGAAGTTTCTGTGAAGTTATCCACTCAAAGGAAGACCGCGCCGAAGCTCTCATCGACCAATTTAAAATCACCGAAGAGGAAAAGGCCGCCGATCCGACGTTGCCGAATCCCATCACTCTGGCGATTTCTGTCGATATGCTAGACACCGGCATTGACGTGCCAAGCGTCGTCAATTTGGTGTTCGCTAAGCCCGTGAAATCCAAAGTGAAGTTCTGGCAGATGATTGGCCGCGGCACACGTCTTTGCAAAGATTTATTCGGCAAAGGCCATGACAAAAAACGCTTCCTGATTTTCGACCACTGGAATAACTTTGATTACTTCGAGTTTCATTACCAAGAAGTAGAGCCATCCAATGGCAAGTCGCTGGCGCAAAAACGCTTTGAGCTGCGCCTGCAACTTGCTGAAACGGCACTAAAAAAACTCGAACTGGCCGAGTTTGATACTGCCATCAAACTGCTGCAGCAAGACATCAAGTCACTCGATACCCGCAATATCAACGTACGCGATCACTGGGCTAAGGTAGAGCAGTTATCCGATCTGAAACTGCTAAAACAATTTGCCAAACCCACAGTGTCCATGCTGGAAGCCGATATTGCACCATTAATGGATTGGCTACCAATCAAAGGCCAAAGTAAGGCCTTCCGTTGGGATTGTCTGATCGCGCAAACCCAAATGGAACTGATTAAAAACCCGCAAGGCATCGGCGAGTGGCAGTTTGAAGTGCAAAGTGTGCTGGAGCGCCTGCCGAAAAACGTCGTGCAGGTGCAGGTCAAGGCCACGGAAATCAAATTCCTGATGAATAACGATAACTGGCCAAGCATTACTTTTGCCCAGTTAGAGCAGCACCGCTTAGCCTTACGTGACATCATGTATTTGCTTGAAGGCGAAATTCAACCGCCAAACCCGGGCCCCAAATACACCGATATCAAAGAAGAAGACGTGCACACCGAATACAAAACCCGGGCGGCCAATATCCACACGGTGGATTACAAAATTTATCAGCAAAAAGTGCAGGAAGCGCTTGAGCCCATCTTTAACACCAACCCGGTCATTCAAAAAATTCGCCAGGGTAAAGCGGTCACGGTAGATGAAATTGCCCAGTTAAACGGTATCATTCACGCCAAGTATGCCGATTTGGATATTGAAACGCTGAAAACCTTCTACCCCGATACCAGCGAGCCACTGGATAAGCTGCTGCGCAGTATCGTTGGGATGGATGCCAGCTACATAGAACAAAGCTTTACTGCGCTTTTGCAAAAGCACCGCATGCCGCCGCAGGCGCTGCGGGTGATTGATATGTTGATTGGTCATATTGCCCGCAGTGGCGGCATTAAAATGGCTGATTTAGACCAAGCGCCTTACAACACCATTTATGACGGCATTTTGGGCAGTTCAGAAGATGAGGTGTTTTCACTACTGAAAACCCTAGAGCTGCCAGTGCCACTGAGCAAAGCCGATATGACAGCCAGGCAACAAGCCGGGCTTTAAAACCCATTTAAACAACACGAATATTGGAACGAAGAGATTTTATGATCACTGGTAAATTAAAGAGCGATATCAACAAGTTATGGGAAGAGTTCTGGACCGGCGGTATCGCGAACCCACTGACCGTGATAGAACAAATCACCTTCCTGATGTACGCCCGCTTATTAGATTTACACGAACAGCGCGACGAAAAACGCGCCAAACTGCGCGGTATAGCATTTAAACGGCGCTTTAACGACGATCAGCAACATATCCGTTGGCACCGTTTTATCCACCAGGACAAAGACACCATGCTCAAGCTGGTGCGCGACGAAGTGTTCCCGCATTTTAAAAATGCTTCAGGCGAAGGCTCGTTATTTGCCGAGTTTATGAAAGACGCCCAGTGCATGATCCAAAAGCCAACGCTGATGGAATCGGCGGTTGAGATGATTGATAAGCTGCCGCTGGAAGACAGCGACACCAAAGGCGATTTGTACGAGTACCTGCTCAGCAAACTCACCACCGCCGGCATTAACGGCCAGTTCCGCACCCCGCGCCATATTATCCGCGCCATGGTTGAAATGCTCGACCCAACAGTTCAAGACCGTATTGTCGACCCAAGCTGCGGCACCGCCGGCTTTTTAACGGTGGCTTACGAATACTTATTGGAAAAATACACCTCGCCAGAAGGTGTTCATACCGAAACTGTGGTGGGCGACAATGGCGAGCCGCAGCAAGTCAAAATCTACAGTGGCGATTTACTGGTCGAACACCGTGATTACGTCAACTCCGACATGTTCCACGGTTTTGACTTCGACGCCACCATGCTACGTATTGCCGCCATGAACCTGGTAATGCACGGTGTGACTGAACCTGACGTGCATTATCAGGACACCCTAAGCGGCAGCTTTACCGAGCGTTTCCCTAATCAAAGTAAAGACGCTTACACCATGTGTATCGCCAACCCGCCGTTTAAAGGCTCGTTGGATGAAGAAGACGTCGACCCGGCCATTTTGCGCATGGTGAAAACCAAAAAAACCGAGCTGTTGTTTGTCGCGCAAATTCTGCGCCTACTAAAAAACGGTGGCAAAACCGCCATTATCGTGCCAGACGGTGTGTTGTTTGGCTCATCCAACGCCCACCAGCAACTACGCCAGCACATTATTGAAAACAACGAGTTGCAAGCGGTGGTGTCTTTACCGTCCGGTGTATTTAAACCCTACGCCGGCGTGTCGACCGCCATTTTATTTATCACCAAAGGCTCACGCACCGACCACGTTTGGTTTTATGACGTGCAAGCCGATGGCATGAGCCTGGACGACAAGCGCACGCCAATTAAAGACAACGACTTGCCGGACTTAGTCGCCAAGTTTAAAGCGCGCGATAAAGCCATTGCCGAAACCGAGCAAAACGATCGCAGCCAAAAAGCCTTTTGGGTCAGTAAAGCCGATATCGTGGGCAATAAATACGACCTGTCGATTAACCGCTACAAACAAGTGGTGTACGCCGAACAGCAGTACGACGACCCGAAAGTGATCCTCAGTAAATTAGTGGCGCTGGAGAATGACATTCTGGAGGATTTAAAAGCGCTGGAGGAAATGCTGTGAGTTGGCCGATGGTGAAGTTGGGGGATATTTGTGATTTGCAAAACGGTTACGCTTTCAAATCTTCAGATTATGTAGATTCAAGCCAAACACTGAGTTGCAGAATGAGCAACATTCGTCCTGGCGGCGTGTTTGATATTGACTATAACTCACGTTTCTTACCAGATGATTTTGCAACGAAATACAGCCAATTCATGTTAAATGATGGAGATGTCATTATTGCAATGACTGATTTGGCTGATTCTCCTAAAATATTAGGTGTTCCTACAGTTGTCGAAACATCAGGTAGAAACATTTTACTAAATCAACGTGTTGGAAAACTTGTAATTAAAGATACAAGTTTAATTCACTTCCCATATCTAAAATTGGCACTCAATTACCCAAAAGTTAGAGAAGTCTATAAAAGATATGCCGGGGGCGGATTACAAATTAATTTAGGGAAGGCAGACCTATTAAGTGTCGAAATCCCACTCCCACCACTAGCCGAGCAAAAACGGATTGCTGCGATATTGGACAAAGCCGACGCCATCCGCCGCAAACGCCAACAAGCCATCCAACTCGCCGACGACTTCCTCCGCGCCGTCTTCCTAGAAATGTTCGGCGACCCAGTCACCAACCCAAAAGGCTGGGACGTGAAGCATCTAGGTGAGATTACTTCGTTTGAAAATGGCGATCGCTCCTCAAACTATCCAAGTGGTGAGGACGTAGTTAACAGTGGTGTACTTTTTCTTAGCACAAAAAATATTGTTGCGGATAGTCTTGATTTGCGGCACAAGCAGTTTATTACCGAAGAGAAATTTAACCAGCTTAGTCGTGGTAAGGCTCGCAAGGGTGACTTAATTATTACTTTGCGTGGAACTCTTGGTGCTTGTTGTATCTTCGATTGTGAATATGAAAAAGCATTTATTAATGCACAGATGATGATTATTAGACCAGCAAAAGAACTTGTCGCGGGTTTTCTTCATGACTTTTTGGTAACGGAATCAATCAAATCCCACTTTCAGAGAATCGGACAAGGTGCAGCAGTTCCTCAACTAACAGCAAAACAGTTTAAAGAACTGTTGATTCCCTTGCCTACGTTAGAACTCCAATTGAAGTATGAAACAATCAGAAGATTCGTACTCGCTACTACCGTGAAACTCTCTGGTAGGGAAGAACAAGATTTTTTTAATTCACTGAGCCAAAAAGCATTTTCCGGCCAGCTATGAAAGATTAGACAAGGACGTTTAAATGAGTGAACAATCAGAAGCAATTAAACTAAAACGCATCACCATTAAAACCGAATCAGGCAGTCGTTGGTTTGACGATCCACATAAATTACAAGTTTGGTGCCGCGAACAACGTGAGCTGTATTCTTTTTTTAGAAGTACAACGTCTAATCATCAGTCCCATGATGTTTTTCACAACTTCGACCGAAGTTGGGCACATCTTGATCAAGTAATCAATAGCAGTTTAATTCCCTATGTCTTGCAGCCAGAGACTTATCAAATACAGGCTGTGTCTTGGATGAACTCGTTTCAGCAGTTTTTGGAGACAAAAGCTCTTTTTACACAGGATGCTTCCTTTGTGGACTTTATCAAACGGCAACGCGCAAACGGTGATGCGGAAGCCATGGCTGCCTTCTGCGCGGTTTGGGGAAGTCGTTTTGCATATTTTGATGCTTCAACGCTCAAGGCATTTCTTGCTGGTTTAGCATATCTCGAAGGGCAGGAAGGTCGCAAAGATGACGAGCTAAACGGTTTTGAAGAGCTAAAGTTACGCTGGGATGCTGAGTTCACAGAGCAGCGCGATCATTGGCTCACCGAGTATAACGCAAAAGTTGCTGAGGCTGACCAACACAACCAAGCAGCTGTTGAGTTACATCAGAAATGGCTGCAGCAAACCGAGACGCAAACAGAAGACTTCAGTCATCAGGTGAGTGAGTTTAAGCAGTTATTAGATCAAACATTAGTGACGGCTAGACAAGACCTAGAAAACCTGAAAAAAACCTACGATGAAGATTTAGCACTGCGTGCTTCAGTCCGATATTGGGGTTTACAGCAGAAAGACCATCGAGCCAAATCGATTGGTTTTGGCGTCGCACTCGCATTAGTAACACTGCTCGTAATGTCGCTGATTATTGGTTTTTCATCCTTCTATTTGGACTCATCCATCCAAGATATTCATGTCAGTAAATTAATAACAGCGACAGTCTTAACCACATTTGGTATTTGGTTTGTGCGTGTACTTGCAAATTTGTTTATGTCGCATATGCACTTAGCCACCGATGCGCAAGAACGCCGAACCATGATCCACACCTATTTAGCACTACTGCGAAAAGGCCATGGTCCGAAGGATGATGAGCGCCAGCTCATCCTACAAACGCTATTCAGACCCAGCAGCACCGATATGGTGAAAAACGACCATGGCCCGGCTCAAATCGTGGATTTACTTAATCGTATATCTCCAAAAGCCTCTGCTAGTTGACGATACACGCCCTCTTTTTAGATTGTTTTAACACGGAGTTTTAAATGACAAAGGATAACCAGAAACTCATAAATCAGGATCGTGATTTAGATGAGCTGTTTCAAATTGCATCCCATGAAGAGTTATCGGCAATCGCGGATATTATTACTGACAGTGGGCGTGGGAGGTTGTCACTTAGCGAGGATGTAAAACGGGATATCATCGACCATCAAAATAAACGGTCATTGTCCAAAATCGCAACGCTGTTATCCCGAGAAATTAGGGCCTTCGGCAGCAACACGTTTGCAAGTGTCGCCCGGGGTGGCAAGCCAGTCGAATATCAGGAAGTTGCTCTCGATGTAGCTAAGAAATTGGGGGTTAAAGATTTACCAAAAGACGCGTCTTGCGTGAATATAGAATTTTCAATTCTTGTGGCAATTTTGACTAAATCTCTCAAGGACAAAACTCCCGAAGAGATAAGTAAAATGTTAAAAGAAAGTGGGTGTGAGTTTGATAATAGCGTTCAGGCAGTGATTAAAAGTACAACTAACCTCGAAATGTTAATCCGCTCACTGACGACAAGCAGCAACACTCTCTCGCTGGCAAAAATGATTTCAGGAGCACTTACTCCATCTTTAGCCTCAGGTGGTGCTGTTTATTTATCGACCGGCTTTGTAGCTCGAGCCCCTGCTATGTTTAATCCCCTCGGTATGGCGCTTGCTGCGGTATGGGCAGGATATGATATGAGTGGCCCTGCTTATCGAGTCACAATTCCGGCAATTGCGCACATTGCCTTTATCCGTCAAACACAAATTAATTTTGAAATTGAACGCTCACGTATGGAGTTAAGACAATGTCTTTAATGGGAACACTGATCAGAACAATCAACGAAAGTCCTGAGATCATTGAGGGCTTGGCAAAGGGTACTTTAACACTGTGGGGTGGGGTTATTCGACGTGCTAAAGGCCAAGAGGGCGCAGGGCAAATCGTGGCACATGTTATTTTCCCTGATAATCCAAAAGATATGGAAAACAGCGTATCCCAATTACAGCAAGCAATGAATCAGCATTACAGCAATCTGCAATCGAGCATCGATAATGTTCAACAGCAATTACAAACGGGTTTAAGTTCGATTCAATCGAACATGCAAGTTTTACAGGGCTTGCAAGTTGCCAATTTGGCGCTGAGTGGGCTTAACCTCGCAGTATCCGTTGCTGGATTTGCGATTGTTTGTCAAAAATTAAATACGATTTCAAAAACGCTCGAGAGCCATACTGACAAGCTCAATATTATTATTAATTACTTGGCTAAAGCCGAGCAAAAGGATGAATTTAGAAACCAGGCAACATTTATAGCCCTAATAAAGTCGCTCAAACAGTACAGTGAAGTAAACGATTTTGAGATGGTCAAAAGCCTAGAGCCTAAACTGAGATGTCAGTTTGAATTCAACAAACTGTTGCTAGTTAGTGCTATAGATTCAAGTTTAACATCTGTGACAATTCCTTTTGACACGATTGAGCAATTGCATAAGCGATTTGTGTATCTTGGAATGGCTGTAGCTTTTGTCGCCGCGAGGACGGCCTCCAATGATCACGCGTTTGAAACTTTAATAGAAGTTGAAGAAACGCTAACGTCTACATCAGAGAAACTTGTTACAGCGGCCTCTTCTGAGCAAGTATTGAAATTAGTTTCTAAAGATGAATTCTCGAACATTAAATCGATTGTTTCGTTAAAGAAAACAAGCTTACCAGCCTTGGAGTACCAGAAACAGACGCTTCAGTTAGTAGCCTCGCGACCTGAGCTTGAGGATTTGTTCAAGCAAAATTCAAAAGAAATTTTGTTGATTGCAGCCTAGGTAAAATACCATGCAAAGCCCACTCTCCATAAATGATAAATACCTGGAAGCGCTTCGTCAGACGACTGACTGGCTAACCGTCTCTGAGTGGGCTTGCAAAGTTGCCGAGGTCTACCCTGACTTGCTTATTGCTGCCGACGCTCAAGCGGCCAAGCAGAAAAACGATACGACAGGCCTTCGCGAAATAGCCGCACGCTTAAGTTCTCGTTTATCCAGCGGTGGTTTTGGCGCTTCGGTCGAAGTTGATGCCAGCGAGCGGCCGAAAAAAGTACGCTTTTTATCGGCCGTTGAGCAAAAAGAACACGAAGCGCAAGAGGTAGAAGAAGACTTAGCACCACTTCGCCGTATCGATATCATCAAACGCGACAGTGAGCTGCTGAGTGTGGCCGAGCAATACCGCATCGACGAATTTGAAGCTATTAGCCGCCAACTGAAAGCTTACATTGGGCTGGACTTTGAAGTCGACCATGCCACGGCATTGTTAAACCCCAAAACACCCGGCAAACACCACCCAGATAATTTGCAGCTACTGCTCAAAACCCACAACGGCAAAAAGAATGCCAGCAACTGGCCACGTTTTAGCCTCGACGAACAAAAACAATACATTGAGGCCGCCATAACTTTGCAAAGCCTAGTCGCGGTTCGGATGAATGTGGAGGTTGTCGGCAGCGTGAAAAATTCGCTGCTTCAGCGGCTTGAAGCGGTTTATGGCGGATAAGGAACCTGCATGAAACTAGAGTCTATTACCATCCAAAACTTCAAAGGCATCCGCCGTAAGGCTGTGATACCCCTGGCACCTGTCACCATGTTGTTTGGTGCGAATAGCTCTGGCAAAAGCAGTATCTTGCATGCATTTCTCTACTTATATGAGTTATTGGTCAACAAAAATGCCGACCCAGAATATTCAACGGTAACGGGTGAACATATCTATTTGGGTGGTTTTTCCGAGCTGGTGAATGGTAAGGATTTGTCGAAAACCATGACGTTAGGCGTTTCGTTCAGCCTTGAACCCAGTATGGATTTCTATAACACCTTCATGACTGATTCCGACTCGAATGTGTGTGAGGGTCATATTTCGAACCTAAGTGCACCGGTTATGCACTACGCGCTTGAGATGGATATTGGCTTCAGTGAGCTTGAGAACAGAGCCTTTGTTAAGCAAAGCCGTGTCTCGATCAACCATCAGTTGTTCTGTACTCTAAGCGCGGCGGCAGGGAAAAAGTCAGCCACAATTGAAGTTCTACTGAATCGCACCGGTAAATTCGGAGGCGGATTTGTTTGAGTCATGCTGCCGTAT
>CAYTIQ010000087.1:0-12868 GCA_964437935.1 uncultured Rheinheimera sp. | reverse complement strand
TGTCAGGAAGGTAATTGCATGATATTGTTAGATTATTTCTGGGGATCCATCAGGTAAAACCCTGAGCGCGTTTTGACATAGTCCGCATGATTGATTCTCCGCTGCTTACCAGCTTTTATGGATAGTACCTTTAATTAATGACAGTTTTTTGCTGAATTGCCAAGCCTTTACCGACCACCATTGCGATATGCACTGAGCATATCCCACATAGGTAAGAAAATACCCAGCGCTAAAATCAGCACCATACCCGCCACAATTGAAATCAAAATGGGTTCAATTTTGGCAGTTAAGTTCTTTAAATCGTAGGCGACTTCACGCTCATAGAAGTCCGCAACTTCCTTCAGCATGTCATCGACGCGACCCGTTTCTTCCCCAACGGCGATCATTTGCAGCACCAAGGGGGTAAACAGCCCGCTTTGCCCGGCCACTCGCAACAAACTTTCGCCACGCTCAATGTTGCGCCGCATGTCACGAATACGATCAGCCATATAATCGTTGTCCACCGCATCGGCAACCAAACTAAGCGCCGCGGTTAACGGCACACCACAACTGAGCATCAACGCCAATGAACGGCTAAAACGGCCCAGCGTGGCACGGTTGATCAAATCCCCGACAATCACCACTCGCAGTTTGTAGCGCCCCCAGGTGATTGCCCCTTGCGGCGTCCGCAGCCAATACCAAATGCCCACGACAGTGCCGGACAGCCCCAGTACCAACACAGGCCAGCTGTGTAAAAAAAACGACGACATGCCTAGCAATATCGTGGTCGCCCATGGCAAATCCGCATGAAAGCGTTGAAACATCGTGGCAAATTGCGGGATCACAAACACGTTCACCACCACCAAGGCGATGGCCAGCGCAATCAGCACCATCACCGGGTAACGAGTGGCTTGCTTGATTTGTTTGCGAGTTTCTAATTCTTGCTCGAAATAGTCGGTCAGCTGCAAAAACGCTAAATCTAGGCGGCCGGTGTTTTCACCAACATGCACAATACTGACCATCAACCGATTAAAATCGCGAGGATGATCGGCCAGCGCCGCCGACAAGGTGCGGCCTTTTTCCAATTCATCCGCCACTTGCAGCAGCAACTTGGTTAAGTTCGCTGAGCTAGTGGACTCCGCTAAACCGCGGATGGCACGAATGATCGGGATGCCCGCCTTCATCAACGAATACATTTGCCGACACAACACAATCAAGTCGGTTAACGACAAACGCGACGGCAAAATATCCATATTCAGCGAGAAGCCGCCACTGTCTCTGGATTGCGTCTGTTCATCCAATTGCAATGGCACCCACTGCCTGCGTTTTAACTGCTCAAGCGCGCTTTGCAGCGTACTCGCCTCCAAGTTGCCTTGTTGCATCTGGCCGGCCGCATCGCGTGCTTTGTAGCGGAAATTGGCCATTACTGCCGACTCCCTTGCTCAAACTCGATGTATTCCGACACCCGGATCACTTCTTCTAACGTAGTGATGCCCTGAGTGGCATACTGCAGTGCCATGGCACCTAAGGTTCGAAACTCTGGGTTGTTGTAGGCCAGATTGGCAAAATCTTCCGGATCATTGCGCCGCAGCGCATCTGCCAGTGGCTTGGAGATCACCAACAGTTCAAATACGCCAATTCGGCCTTTGTAACCGCTATAGTTGCAACTTTGACAGCCCATTCCTTTGAAAAACGGCGTGTTGGCCGGCACTTGATAATGCGACAACCAATGCTGTTCTAATTCATCGGCGTGCGCGCTAGTTTTGCAATGTGGGCAAATACGTCGCACCAAGCGCTGAGCCAAGATGGCGCGTAATGCGCTCGCCACCAAATAAGGCGCCGCCCCCATATCAATCAAGCGTAACGTACTACTCACCGCATCGTTGGTATGCAAGGTGGACAACACCAAATGACCGGTTAAGGCGCCACGTAAGCCCATTTCGGCGGTTTCTTGGTCGCGCATCTCACCGACCATCAACACGTCTGGGTCTTGGCGTAAACTGGTACGCAGCACGCTGGCAAAATCTAACCCGATCTTATGGTTGATTTGCACTTGATTAATCCGCGGCAGCCGGTACTCGACGGGGTCTTCTACCGTGATGATCTTCACCCCTGGCTGGTTTAACTCCGACAACACGCCATACAAGGTGGTGGTTTTACCCGAGCCCGTCGGCCCCGTCACTAACACCATGCCGTGCGGTGACTGCATGATGCGCCGTAACTTCACCAGCACATCGGTGGGCATGCCAGTGTCTTCGAGCACCAGCACGCCATTGGATTGATTTAGTAACCGCATCACCACCGATTCGCCAAACTGCACCGGCATCGTCGACATCCGCACGTCGATGGTTTGGCCTTTGACGCGGATCTGAAAACGCCCATCTTGCGGCAACCGTTTTTCAGAAATATCCAGCCCAGCCATCAACTTTAGACGCAGCACCAAGGCCGGCGCTATGGCGGTTTCTTTTAACACGCTTTCGTGCAACACGCCGTCAATACGCTGACGCAAACGCAACACCGTTTCGTCCGGTTCAATATGAATATCCGACGCCCCCCACTTGCACTGCATCTTCAAACAACGATTGAAGTAACCGAACTATGGTGTTGTCTTTGTCGTTATCCGCCGACAACGCCGAGAAATCGAGCGCATCGTTGTCGCGATACTCTTCCTCGAGCTGATGGGCAATACTGCGGATCTCTTGCGTGCGGCGGTACAACTGGTTAAACGCCTGCATCAATTGGCTTTCGCGCACCACCGCTAATTCAACTTGCTTGGGTTCGAGCAACACGCTGAGCTGATCCAACGCCGCCAAGTCAGCCGGATCGCTCATGCCCAACAACACCGTATCGCCACGGTCTTCTAACACCAAGGCGCGATAACGTCGGGCTTGCACTTCAGGCAGGAGCTGCGCCACTTTCGGGTCGACACGACGCTGGGCAATATCCAGAAACGCCACATTGAGTTGCTGCGCCAAAAACTGCAACAACTGGTCTTCACTTAACAAGCCCAATTCGATCAGCGTCGCGCCCAGCTTGCGACCGCTTTGTTTTTGTTGCGTAAGCGCGCGTTGCAAATCCTGCTCTGCCAGAATGCCTTCATGCACCAACAAATCGCCGAGGCGCATTTTGAGCCGAGGTCGTTGCATTAGTCAGATCCTTGCGTCGATAACCGTTGTTGAATGTAGTGGGTCGTTTGCGGCGCTAAGCCACCCAAGGTCAATGCGTGTTGAAACTTGGGCCGGGCCGCTTGTACTTGGCCTTGCTGTTCCAACAGCAAGGCTTCCCCTAAAAAGGCGCGCGCTTGCGACGGCTCTTGCCGCTGCCATTGCTGATACGTCAACGCAGCAGCCTGCCACTGGCCCAGCTGTTGCTGGGCTTTGGCTTTGAGCGCCAGCACCACGCCGCCTTGAGATTCTAACGCAGGCGTGAGGGAGCTAAGCAGCGGCTGCCATTGCTGGCTCGCCGCCAACAGCCGCAGCTGCGCCAGCTCTAACCGCGCGTGTGATACGCCATGCTGCTGTGCTTGATGCAACAGTGCCTGCAGTGCCGACCAATCTTGCTGTTGATCTAGCACAGTCGCCAGTTGCAGATAGCCCTCGGTCAAGGTCGGCTGCTGCACCAGCACCTGCTGCCAACGCTGCCTCGCCAGTGACCAATTGCCCTGTAACATCGCATCATTTGCTTGCTGCAGCCATGGCGATGGTACTTCTGGCGTTTTGTCTAAACGTTGCACCGACATACTCGCTGCAGGTGTTGATGCAGGTGCTGGGAAATCATTGCTGCGGCTCAACGCCGCCACTTGAGCATCTGCCGCCCGTGCATCCACACTGGCATTTGACGAGGAGACGGGCGTGTCCTGCGGCACCTTGGTGTCGATGTGTGGGGCCGTGGCCACCTGATACTTCGGCGTGGCAGGCGTTGGTGCTGCCGATAATGCAGGCACAGACGCCACCGTCAGCGGCGTCGACAAATCGCTCAGCTCCGGCTGTGTTGCTGGCGTGGCTGGCTGCGTAATGGTGTTCAACGCCGCAGTGTTAGCGGACACCGAAGTATTGCCCTTTGCGGCTGTGTCAGCCGACGGCGACACAGCGGGTTGCTCCGGAGCATCGGTTGTCGCAACGGTCGAGGATGCGGTGGCAGCTGTTGAGGTGGCTGTCGCAGGTTGACTTGTCGCAGGTTCGCCGGGGCGTAACACATAGACGCGAGGCTCTTTATTGCCTGGCGTATCGATTAAACGAGGTGGTTTTTGGCCATATTCTGGCAAG
The DNA here is from genome assembly GCA_964437935.1 of uncultured Rheinheimera sp. Lineage (GTDB taxonomy): Bacteria > Pseudomonadota > Gammaproteobacteria > Enterobacterales > Alteromonadaceae > Pararheinheimera. Next base: position 8,624 of record CAYTIQ010000087.1, on the reverse strand, counting down.
CCGAAAAAGAAAAATACCAAGGCGGCCACCACTAAGGCCAACCATAACCAAGGCGAAGGCCCCTGCCGACGCTTAGGATGTCGACCACGCGCAGGCGATGACACCGGCGCTTGACGCTGGTCTAAGTCCTTAAGCATCTGATTAATCACGCTCATGCGACAACACTCCACGCCAAGGTTGCAACCGCTACGACTAGGCTCGCCCATAACCACGGCAACCACGACCACTGCACATCATCCGTATCGCGTGCTGCCGCCCATACGGCGGAGCAACCAACCAGGTGCTGGCCTTTGCCATAACAGACCAGCAAGGATTTGTGCGCCAAGATATTCACCAACCGTGGAATACCTCGACTGGCCCATGTTAACAAAACTACCGCCGCACGACTAAACAGCTGCGGCTCGGCAGCCCCAGCAATGGCCAACCGCTCCTCAATATAATTACGCACTTGCGGATGGCTAAGTTTTGGCAACTGATAACTAAAACTGATACGCTGGCGCAACTGCCGAAAGCGCGTTTTAGCCAAACGTACGTCGAGCTCAGGCTGACCAAACAACACCACTTGCAACAACTTACGCTGCTCTGTTTCCAAGTTGGTCATCAGTCGCAATGCTTCCAAGGTTTCATCGGGCAAAGCTTGCGCTTCATCAATCAACACCACCACCCGCTTACCTTGCGCGGCCAATAACATCAGTTGGCGCTGCAATAAATGATGCAACTGTTGCTGATCTATATTGCTCGAATGCTGCAAGCCAAGTTCAAGCGCCAAGGCCCAGCGCAATTGATCCGGTGTGACATGCGGATCTGGCAAATACGCACATTGCCAATCGGCAGGCGCTTCTTGCAAGACCTTACGACACAACAAGGTTTTGCCGGTGCCCACCTCGCCCGTCACTTTTAAAAAGCCTTCACCCAACTGCAGCGCCGTCCACAACACATCCATCGCTTGCTGATGACCATCCAAGCTGACATAAAATCCCGTGTTGGGGGTCAGCCCGAACGGCAAGTCGGTCAGAGCAAAATGCGCTAAATACATTAGGGTTGTGACCAGCCTTGCATCCGCTGCTGGCTTTGTTGCACTTGCTGTTGCCAAGTGGTGGCATCGGTTAAAATCGGTTTGAGCAAGATCACCAATTCTTTCTTGCGACTGGTTTTGGTCTTGGATTTAAATAAATTGCCGACGACCGGCAACGAACGTAACCCCGGCACACCGCTTTCTGACTCCGACACCACGGTCTGCATTAACCCGCCAATCACCACAATTTCGCCATTATTGGCTTTGATCACCGTATCAGACTCACGAATATTGCTTTGCGCTAACGGCAACACCAAGTCATCGTCGGTCAGCTTGATGGTTTTGGTTTGTTCGGACGTTTCCGTCACGGATGGATGAATATGCAGAATCACTTGGCCGTTTTCATCGATTTGTGGCGTCACATCCAACGCAATCCCTGAGAAAAACGGTTGCAAGGTGACATTCGGCGTTGAGTTCTGCACGCCGGTACCGGTGGTGGTGGTGGTTGAGCTGACATTGGTGACAAAATATTCATCTTGCCCCACTTTAATCACCGCTTGTTGATTATTGACGGCGGTTATGCGCGGGCTGGACAGCACTTGGGCGTCGCCTTGGGTTTGTAACAGCTTAATCACGCCACCAAAATCAGCATTGCTAAACGACAATGAGGTTAAACCGCCAATGCTATTGCTGGTTTGATTGCCAAATGAGCCACCACTTAACTGGAAGTTAAAGTTCGTGCTGCGAGAGCTCGCCAAGGCATTTTGCCAATTGATGCCTTGTTGATAATCATCATTGAGCGTCACTTCGATGATTTTGGCTTCCAGCACCACTTGGCGTTGCAAGTGTTGTTCGGCTTGTTGCAAAAACCGACGCACCGCGGCGATATCATCAGGCATACCACGAACCGTGATCAGGCCCGCCTGTGGCGAGGCAATCACATTGCGTCCTTCTTCCATGCCAATCAGGCTTTGCAGTGATTTTTCTAAATCTTTCCAAAAATCGGTTTTCGAGCTGGATTGGATCACGGTGCCATTAAACTGCGAAGCACTATATTGGCCGCCCCCCTGCATGCCGTTCATCCCGTTCATGCCAGCCATACCATTTTGTTGGTTCAGCGAATTGCCATTATTCATGCCATTGCCGCCGCTGTTGTTATTTTCTTGCGAGACGCCGCCAGAATTGACGGACACCGAAGACATACCCGAGCGCTGCAACATCAAATAATTCAGGGGGATGGTTTCGGTGCGCATGCCAGCCGGAAACACTTGGTAAATGGCGCCTTGTTGCCGGATCTCATAACCGTACATCGACTGCACGATTTGCATGACTTCAGGCAAGGTCACTTGTTTCAATTGCAAGGAGATCACGCCACTGACATCGGGGTGAACCACAATACTGTCATTGGAGTCGGCCACTAACGAGGCAAAAAAGTCGGCCGCCGGCACTTGGGAAGCGGCAACATTAAAGCGTGGCAATGTCACCGTCGGCGCCGCCACGAGCGGCATCGCCATCACGTCATCGGCGACACTCTCTGGCACCACAGTGGGCTGCGGTACAGGCGCCGTTGCGGTTAACTCAGACATCGGATGCTCAGGCGCAGGGCGAGACGTTTGGCTACACCCGGCGACCATTGTGGCTGACAAAGCAGCCCATAAAACCACGTTTTTCATGCTATTCCCTAGGGTCGGGTCTTCATAAATAAATGCAATACCAGTTGCTCGCCATCGCGTTGCAGCACCACGCTATCGGCTTTGATTTGCTGCACGCGATAGCCTTGGATTTGTTCGCCGACATTGAGCGATTGGCCATTGATCACAGCCAATTTTTGTCGTCCTCGCTCACGCACCAACTGCAACTTCAACGCAGCCGCAACTGGCTGTTCGCCTTGTGCGGGTGCTTCAATCACCCGCGGCCACTCAGGTCGCATCGGATCTTGCGCCTGAGCCGGCAGCACCAGCCCAGTGCTAAATACGCAAATAATCAGCTTGTTCACTGACGGTCTCCAGTTCTAATTGCAGCGTCGACAATGGATATTCGCTGACTTTGAGCGTCATTTGCCGCCAATGCAGCTGCCACGATAAATGCTCAAGTCGAGACAGCAACTGCTGTAGCTGTTGGTAATTGCCGGAAAACTCTAAGACAGTGCCATGGCGAAACAATTGAAAGTCTGTGCTGGTCGCGCCGGGAATTTGCAAAGGTTCGGGGACTTTGGTTCGCATGCTGACCAGTTGAACCTGCGGATCTTTGAGCAACACGTCAGCCAACAATTGTGTCATTTGTTCGGGACTGACATACCGCCCCGTCAATTGGCGAATGCGATCGACTAAATGCTGCTGCATGGCCTCTTTGTCAGCGATCTCCAACAGGATCTGGGTATTCACATCTTGTTGTAATTGCTGGTTAACCAACGCCAGTTGTTGATCTAACTGTTGCACCTGTTGCTGATTCTGCTGCAGTTGCCGCTGAATTTGCTGCTGTTGCTCCAGTTCTGGCAGCACTGCAAAAAAGAGCCCTAACCAGGCCAACAAGCCGCTGCTTGCCGCCCAGATCAAGCCACGCTCGCGACTTTTTAACCGCGCAAATTGTTCTTGCCAGAGATCAAATTGGCTCATGGTTGCGCATCCTTGTTCACAGAGGATTGCTCGCCACTGGTCACACTAAACTGCAAATATCCCTTGTGTTGCGTGGGGGTCACCGCAACCTCACTAAATTGCTGACCTTGCAATGCAGGAACCTGTCCTAACGATTTTAACCACAGCGGTACTAACACGGGATTGGCGGTGACGCCTTCAAAGCGATTGCCTTCGGCTCCCAAACTAAAATGAGTCAACCATAACCCTGTCGGATCAAGCGCTGCGAGCGCCGCCATCACCTCGGCATACCCTTGAGTCTTGGTGGATAAATCCTGCTGCAAATAATTCAACAGGGATTCCTTACGGGCATTGCTTTGCTGCAAGTTTGCCAACTTTTGTTGCAACGCCGCATCAGGTTGGCGTTGCGTCAATGCTTGTTGCAAATTGGTCAGTTCTGTCGTTTTCGCCGTCATGATTTGCTGTTGCGCGGCTAACTGCTGCGATAAGCCTTTGGTTTGTAACATCAAATACCCTGTCGCTAGCAGCAACAGCACACCAACGAGGACAAAACTGCTCATCACCCGTTGCAGCGAGGCACGGATCACTGTCGGCTGTAAGTCGGTGACGTAGAGATTAACGCGTTGCTTCATGGTCAGCCTCCAGCAACACTTCCATCGCTCCTGCCAGGGCTAACCAATAGTCGTCACGCTCTTGGGGGGTAAAGCCTGCCATAATGCCGTTTAAATTCACCGGCTGCACTTGGCCAAAGCCGTTTTGCTGTAAATAACTTGCCAAGGCTTGCTGGACATGGTCTGTTAACAACAAATAAATATCGCGGATCGGCGGTTGGCGTAATTGGCCTTCGAAATAGTCCATCGAGCGCTGAATTTCTAGCATTAAGTTTTCCAGCACACCACTGGCAAAATCATTCACATCATACTGATCTAAACGTGTGTAGCCGCGAAGTTTGCGGCTGAAATACACCACACCTTGCATTAAGATCAGCACCGAGACATCTTGACCTGGCTGTTGCGACAAGACCAACACCGGTGCGCCGGTGCTTGGCACTAAATTCCGGATCAACCACTCGTCAGGTTGAATATTGGCTAGTTGAATGTGTTTCCGCTGCAAGGCTTTACATAACGTCTGTAACACGGTTTTTTGCGCAACGACCAACTGTAACTTGCGACGCTGATTGGCAACATCAGGTTGCTCGAAATAATCAATAACAAGATCCGCGGCGGGTGTGTCACTCATCTCTGCCACTAGCCATGGCAACGCCGAGGCTAATTCATTGTCAGGTACCGCCGGCTTATCAACAACATACAACTGATAATGCGACGGTGGTAACACGATGCACACCGGCACATTGCTACCGATGTCTGATGACAGTCGCGTCAATTGTTCAGGCCAAGCACTTGCATCAGCGATGGCGACAGTTTCGACTTTAAGCACTTGCAGCGGCACACGCTGCAACCACAGCAATTTGATACGCTCACCTTGCAACACCACAGCAACCACAGTGCTTGGGGTCGATTTTGAAGAAGTACGCAAACGCTGCAGAAACTGGCGTATCATGGTTGTTTTTTATGTCCGTGTGATGGAATCGACAATGATGCAGTCAGCGCCTCTCTATCAACTGCAATGGCAACAATTACAACACCCTGTGTTGTCGAGCTTAGCAACTGAAGTTTGGCTTGCCAGTATTAACAGCTCCATTGTGGCCTTTACTGGCAATAAATGCTTGAAACTAAAGTACCATATTCGCACCATTGAACAAGGACAAAAACGTGGGATCCTCAGTTTCGGCGGTGCTTTTTCCAATCATTTGGCGGCTTTAGCAGCAGCCGGCAAGCAATTTGGCTTTGCAACCGTTGGTTTGGTTCGCACGCACAGCCCAATCCCAGACAACCCAACCTTGAACTTCTGCCGCGCCCAAGGCATGCAGTTAATCGCGCTTGACCGTCAGCAGTATCGTCGTCGCAACGACGCGGATTTCCTGCACGAATTAGCTGAACGTTACCCTTCGTATGTCATTGTGCCCGAGGGTGGTTCTGACGACACCGGCATTGCCGGGGCTGCTAGTCTTTGTCTGCAACACACGCCCGCAGGGCCGGCGCAGCAGTTAGTTTGTGCCACTGGTAGTGGCGGTACCTTGGCAGGTCTTTGTAAAAATTTTTATGGCCCAGTCACCGGAGTGGACGTAGTCGGCGACCCCACCTTACCCGCTCGGTTGCAACACTGGTTGGCTGGTTATAGCCATTGGCAATTAAAACGTAGCACGGATCACAGTCGCTACGGTGACTTCGAACCGCAAACCTTAGAGCATTGCCAGCAGCTGCTAAGCCAAGGAGTGTTGTTAGAGCCTATCTACACTGGGAAAGCATGGCGCAGCTTGTTGGATTGGCTGCAGCAAGGGGTGTTGCCGGCGGGACAACGCTATGTATTGTTGCACAGTGGCGGTTTGCAAGGGTTGGCAGGGTTAGCACAGCGCCAGAAAATTTCTGCTGAGTTCTGGCGTTTATGCCAACCACTGCTGGTTAATTCAGCGGGTCTAACGCTTTCAGTTGCACCAACGGCTGACTGAAAAAATAGCCCTGTGCGCCACTGACCCCCAATTTTTGCAAACACTGCCATTCGGCCGCGGTTTCAACGCCACAGGCCAACACACGAACCCCGCGTTTGTGGTAGGTGGCAACCATACCGCGAATAAATAATTGTTGTTCGAGTTGCTGCTCGACCTGACGTACCACCGATGGATGTAACTTCACCGACTCCAACGGCAACTCTGGCAACAACGCATCCTCATTTAACGTCAGGCCTGCATGATCGATGATCAAGGTAAAGCCAAGTTGGTACAGTCGCAATAATTTAGGTTTAAGAGCTTTAAAATGGCGCACCACATGATGCTCATCGACTTCAATGGCTAAGCGGTGTGGTGCAATGGCGCCTTGTGCCACTTGTTGTTCGAGCCATGGCAAAAAATCGGCTTGAACTAGCGATTGGCAATTCAAATTGATACTACAACGCGACCCATCTGATTTTTCGTGGTCAATGATACGACCCACTTTCAGTAGTACGGCTTGGTCTATCACAGACGCCATGCCGCAATTTGCCGCCATCGGCAAAAACTCTGCGGCCGTTAGCTTATCGCCTTCACTCGACTGCAGCCTGACCAACACTTCATGCTCAATCACATCACCGGCTTGCCAAGAAAATACCGGCTGAAAATTTAACAAGAATCGATTGTGCTGCAACGCCTGAGTCAGCTCAGTGCGCCACCAGACCGAACCATGAATTTTCGGCTTTTGTTGCTGCACGAAACCAAAGGCGGCATTCGGCCCTTGCAACTGGGCGGTTTTGAGCGCCATATCGGCTTCAGCCATGACTTGATAAGCGCTTTGGCCACGTTGGTAGACCACATACCCAAGGTGCACGATGTCATAGTCATCATGGCCTTGAAAAAACCACGCTTTGCTTAGCACCAACACAATGCGATCGCCCAGCGTCGCCGCATCTTTTTAATCAAGTCCAGGGATCAATAACGTCAGATCATTTTCCGCCACACGGGCGATCACGGATAAAGGATACACCGTTGTCAGTTGACCAATGAGTTCAGCACAACCGGATAAACGTTGCACCAACTGACTGCTCTGCACTTCAGACTCTGGGTGACTAAGTTGGATCAAAAATAAGGCGCCGGATTCCGACTCGGCGCTATCTGTTAAATAATGCTGCAGCTTGCTTTCAAAATAAATGCGATTACCTATCGCCAAATCTTGGTCGAGCAAGCCTTGAACTCGGACTAGGCGGCGGATCTCTTCGTCTCGACGTTGTTGGTGCAGCAGATGTTTTTGCAACAAGCTAAGTTGTTCAATACTGCTGGTTTGCTCTGACGCAGGGAGGTTGGCAAAGTCCAACAAAGCACGGACATGAGTCTGTAACCTCTGTTGCTGGTCAGCCGTGTGTTGCAGTCGGCTTGCTTGACGAGTCCATTGCCAAAACGCGACCAAGATAAAACTATGCAACACCAATAAAGGCCAATGTGGCAATGGCGATAACAAGCCAAGATCAGTCCACACCAACCGCTGATTCCAAAGCACGGCGATGGCGTCGTGGGGCAGGCTGGAAGGTGCGGCAGTGAGCTGCAAGGCCATAGACTCAGGCTGATGCAACCATAAATCCCCAGCCCCCACCGGAACTGTAAGTTGCTGTAACAACACAGTGACCTGTTGCTGCAACAGCGTTTGCCCGACTTGCCACCAAACCACTTGAATTACCACTGCGGCTACTACTGCTAGCAGGATCGGGAGACCTAACTTGTGCAAGCGTTGCATACAAATTCTCCCAACTAAGATGCTCAGTGTCGTCGCTAGGCGGTCATTTGTCGAGCAACTTTAGTGAGGCTGAATATACATTTCATGCTGATCATCAGGATATTAAGCAGGTATGGAACGCGATTTGTCGGGTTTGTTTCTAGAATCGAAATTTTCAATACAAGCGGTGTGACGGTCAATCGCAGGACAGCAAAACTGTTTGCGTTGGATATTTTGAGGTTGGGACATCGCGACTTCGTGAGAGTCTGCACCCTTGCGGAGCTGCGGGCGTGCTCATCAGGCGAAACGCAAAACTGTTTGCCTTGGTGATTTTGAGGTTGGGACATCGCGGCTTCGTGGAAGTCTGCGCCCTTGCAGAGCTGCGGGCGTGCTCAATCGGAGGACAGCAAAACTGTTTGCTGTCCTAATTCCCGATTTCGCTGTACTACTCTTCGAGAGCAGACCGCTAGGCGCCATAAAAGCAAAAAGCCCACTCGTATGAGTGGGCTTTTTGCTTTTATTGGGAGCCTGGCGGTGTGCTACTCTCGCATGGCAACTGCCACACTACCATCGCCGCAGCTGCGTTTCACTTCTGAGTTCGGAATGGAGTCAGGTGGTTCCACAGCGCTATTGCCACCAGGCAAAAACTTGTCGTCTTTAACATTCAAAAAGCTGATTTCTTATCGCGCAAACCCAGACAACTTGGGCGTTGTATGG
>CAYTIQ010000086.1:0-12893 GCA_964437935.1 uncultured Rheinheimera sp. | reverse complement strand
CTCAACCAAGTCTTGCACGTCTTGTGGTACTTCTTTGGTGAACTTGCTGACGGTCAGCGCAACAAGCACGTTGATCACGGCACCGACGGTACCAATACCTTCTGGAGAGATGCCAAACAACCAGTTTTCAGGTTTGTTCGGAGCCAGCGGGGTGATAAAGATACCTTTGAAGTACAGGATATAACCTACAGTAAAGATCACGCCTGCCAACATACCGGCGATGGCGCCTTCTTTATTCATTTTCTTGTTGAAAATACCCATGACAATCGCTGGGAAGAAACTCGCAGCCGCTAAGCCGAAGGCAAAGGCGACCACTTCCGCCACAAAGCCAGGTGGATTAATCCCCAAATACCCAGCGACCATAATCGCACCCGCCGCCGCACCACGCGCCCAACGCAGTTCAGATTTCTCTGAGATGTTTGGCATCAAATTGCGTTTTAATAAGTCGTGTGAGATCGCCGTTGAAATCACCAACAATAAGCCAGCCGCGGTGGACAATGCAGCCGCGATAGCACCTGCAGCGACCAATGCGATGACCCAGTTTGGTAGCTTGGCGATCTCTGGGTTGGCCAGCACCATAATGTCGCGGTCAATGGTCATCTCATTGCGGGCATCGCCTGAGTAGAACATTTTGCCGTCGCCATTTTTGTCTTCGTGCTTGATGAGGCCAGTTTTTTGCCAGTTACTGATCCACTGTGGCGTTTCGCTGACTAAGGGGCCTTGTTGGTCAGGGCCATTGATGGTGTTGATCATGTTGTAGCGAGCAAACGCGCCAATCGAAGGGGCAGTTGTGTACAAAATCATGATGAAAATCAATGCCCAGCCAGCGCTAGTACGTGCATCACGTACCCGTGGTACGGTAAAGAAACGCACAATCACGTGAGGTAAACCGGCTGTACCGACCATCAGTGCGGCGGTGATACAGAACACGTCCGCCATCGACTTGGTGCCATCTGTATATAAGGCAAAGCCTAACTCTTTCGATAAACCATCAAGTTTATCCAGCAGATAGGTGTCTGTCCCTTCAATGGTGCTTCCAAAACCCAATTGTGGGATAGGGGTGCCGGTGATCATCAGTGAAATGAAAATAGCAGGAACCAAATAAGCAAAAATCAGCACCACGTATTGGGCGACTTGGGTGTAAGTAATGCCTTTCATGCCGCCTAAGACCGCGTAGAAAAACACCACCGCCATACCAATAATGACGCCGATATCAATCGGCACTTCCAAGAAACGGCTAAACACGACGCCAACACCGCGCATTTGACCTGCCACATAGGTGAACGAAATCAGAATGGCGCAGACCACCGCCACAGTACGGGCCGTTTGTGAGTAATACCGATCGCCGATAAAATCGGGCACGGTGAATTTACCAAATTTGCGCAAATAGGGGGCTAAACACAGCGCCAGCAACACGTAGCCGCCAGTCCAGCCCATTAAGTACACAGAGCCGTCATATCCCATAAACGAAATGAGGCCAGCCATGGAGATAAAGGACGCTGCAGACATCCAGTCTGCGGCGGTCGCCATACCGTTGGCCATCGGAGAGACGCCCCCGCCTGCGACATAAAACTCTTTGGTTGAACCGGCACGGGCCCAAATAGCGATAGCGGTGTACAACACGAAGGTTGCACCCACCATCAGATACGTCATCATTTTCAGATCCATCGCGTGCTCCTTATTCTTCGTGCACGTTGTATTTCTGATCGAGCTGATTCATTTTGTAGACGTATACAAAAATCAGCAGCACGAAGGCATAAATCGAGCCTTGCTGGGCAAAGAAGAAGCCAAGCTTGAAGCCGAATAGTTGAATGGTGTTAAGTGCGTCAACAAACAGAATGCCGGCACCAAATGATACGGCAAACCAAATTGCTAACAGTTTGAGCATCAAGCTTAAGTTCTCGCGCCAATAGGCATTGGCTTGATCTGAGCTTTGAAACGCCATCGCTGTCTCCTCGTCGTTATTGTCGTTATGTTGTGTTTTTCACCCTGCGTGCTTACAGAAGCACTTGCTTACACAATAGCCAGTTTGCGGTAGCCGACCAGCCCGACTTTAGTCGAAGTGCTTGTGCAATCGATGGTTTTCCAGGCTTAGCCATTGACAGTCGTCTGTTATTTTGTCGAGACTGAAGGAGGTCTAAGCAGATGAAAAGGCGTGAAATGTGACGACGTGGTGGATAGTTTTACTGGCTTTTGCCTATATAGGCGCCATGTTTGCTTTAGCCAATTGGGCGGAGCGTCATGGCGCGTTTCGACCAAAGTCGCAGATGATGGTCTACTCCTTGGCGTTGACGGTGTATTGCACGTCGTGGACCTACTACGGCGCTGTGGGTTCGGCGGTTAATTCCGGTTTAGATTACGTACCTATCTACCTTGGCCCTATTTTGATGTATCTGCTGGGGTTTCCTGTTCTTCGCAAGCTGTTGTTAGTGTCTCGGCAACACAATGCCACATCCTTGACCGATTTTATCAGTGCTCGCTACGGCAAACGGCACGGTATTGCCGCGGTGACCGCTTTGGTATGTTTGATTGTGGTGGTGCCTTATGTGGCACTCCAACTAAAAGCGGTAGCAAACTCGTATCAAGTGTTAGTGCCTTCTCATCATCAGTTGCTGCTGTGGTATCAAGATCCGGCGCTTTGGAGTGCGCTGGCGATGGCGTTGTTTGCCATGCTGTTTGGTAGCCGTAAACTCGCCTTAACAGAAAGAAACCGCGGTGTGTTGACGACCGTGGCGTTTGAGTCTGTCGTCAAACTAGTGGCCTTGGTGGCGCTGGCATTGACCGTGGTCCTCGTGTTGCAACCGCAAGATGTGAATTACTTCGAACAATTTTTTGCTCATCAGCCGCACGTCTCGGCGCAGGGGCTTACTCTTGGGTTTTTTACCAAAACACTGCTTGCTGCGGTGGCGATCTTTTTACTACCACGGCAGTTTCATGTCACGTTTGTCGAAAATCAGCACCCTCAGCAGCTGTACCAAGCTCGCTTTTTCTTAGTGATGTATTTAATCGCGGTGACCTTAGTGGTGCCGCCGATTGCCATGGCAGGCTTACAGATTTTCCCAAATAGCACACAGCATGCTGACAGTTTTGTGTTACAAATCCCGTCGGCGATGCAGTGGGACTTTTTGACCGGTCTGGTGTTTGTGGGGGGGTTCTCCGCAGCTACCTCGATGATCATCATTGCAACCTTAGCCCTTGGCATCATGATTTCTAATGATGTGGTGATGCCCGCCATTTTGCGCAGGCGACAACATCAAGGTTTTGGTCATGACTACAGTCAATTGATCCTGCGTGTCCGTCGCGCCATGATTTTATTGGTGATGGTGTTGTCCTATGGGTTCTACAGCGTCTTCGCGCGCCATTATGAGCTAGCAGAAACCGGGCTGTTGGCGTTTGCGCTCGTGATCCAACTGGCTCCTGCGGTGATCGGTGGTCTGTATTGGCGGCGTGGCCACGCGTTTGGCGTTTATGCAGGCCTTACGCTGGGGGTTGGGTTGTGGTTTTTTTGTTTGATGTTACCACAGCTGGTTCATGCGCAAGTCGTGCAATCGACCATAGTTGAATTCGGCGTGTTTGGTATAGCGTGGCTAAAACCCACCGCGTTATTGGGTGTGCAACTCGATACGCTGTCGCATGGCGTGTTGTTTTCACTCGGCGCCAATGTCCTTGCCTACGTGGTCGTGTCTGTTTTCAGCCATGCTAAATTGCAAGATAGGCTGCAGGCGGGCGCCTTTGTCAGACCTTTGCAGCCGCTACCTGATGAGCAAAAAACCTTAGGCCGGAACAACGCCAGCAATGCCGACTTGATGACCTTGCTGGAGCGCTTTGTCGGCACCCAACGTGCCAGTGAATCGCTGGCAGAATATAGCCAGCGTTTTGAAAGACCTGCACCGTCCTTATCGCCGGCGCTCACTTTTGTGCGACATGTCGAACGTGAATTGGCCGGTGTTATCGGTTCAAGTTCAGCCTCGGGTATTGTCAAAGCGGTGCTGGATGGGCGCGAGCTCGCCTTCGAAGATGTGGTGACACTGTTTGATGATACGCGTCAGGCGATCCAGTTCTCGCGGAAAATCCTTTTTTCAACTCTCGAGAATTTATCGCAAGGCGTCTCGGTAGTAGACCGCGACCTGCAGCTCGTCGCGTGGAACAAGCAATATTTGACGATGTTTGATTACCCAGAGGGGTTGATCCGTGTCGGGCGGCCTATTGCAGATATTGTTCGTTTTAACGCTGAACGTGGTCTGTGTGGTCCAGGCTCGGCTGATGAACATGTCGCCAAACGATTGGCGCATATGAAAAATGGCACAACCCACGTCTTTCAGCGCTTGCGGCCAGATGGTCGTGTGATTGAGATCAGTGGCAATCCAATTCCCGGTGGCGGATTTGTCACCAGCTTTACCGATATCACCGAGCATGTACAGGCGCTACAAGAACTGGCTGCGGCCAAAACCTTGCTCGAACAGCGGGTGCAAGAGCGTACCGCCCAGATCAGTCAAATCAATGATGAGCTTCGAGCGGAAAACCAACTGCGCGCCGAGACTGAGCAACAATTGTTGCACGCCAAAGCCGAAGCCGAAGCGGCGAATGCCTCAAAAACCAGATTCCTAGCACTGACAAGTCACGATATTTTGCAGCCATTAAACGCAGCGCGTTTATTTGCCGCGTCCTTGCATGGTCAGGTGCAAGCGCCCGCAGAACGTGCGTTGGTACAATTAGAGAATTCGCTCAAAGCAACCGAGGATTTAATGGCGACCTTGCTGGATATTGCCAGGTTAGATGAAGGGAAACTGGATATCCAACATGGCGCTGTGGATTTAGCCACCATGGTCTCGCAATTAGCCGATGAGATGGGATTGCTGGCGCAGCAAAAAGGCTTGCAGCTGCGAGTTCGCCCCGGTGGGTATTGGGTCACCAGTCACGCCACGTATTTACGGCGTATTGTGCAGAATTTATTAAGTAACGCCATCAAATACACCGCCTCCGGCAAGGTGTTACTGGGATGTCGTCGTCAGGGGGCTGCGATCTGGTTAGAGATTTGGGATACAGGACCTGGCATGCCTGAGCACGAGTTGTCGATGATTTTCCAAGATTTTTATCGCGTGCAGCAAACCGCTCGTGGTCAATCAGGGGTGGGTTTAGGCTTAGGGGTGGTGCAGCGCATGGCCAAAGCCTTGGGGCATCGGCTGGATGTCCGTTCGGTCGTGGGCAAAGGCAGCTGCTTTCGGATCCAATTGCATCCTTGTGCAGCGCCGGGAACGAGTCCGCAGGACATCGAGCATTCAATGCTGATACAGCGTCCGGTAAGCGGCGTGCACATTCTTTGTATTGATGATGAAGCGGCTAATTTGGCTGCGCTTACCACCTTGCTCGAGCAGTGGCAAGAAGGAACGGTCAGCGCGTATACCGATCCGCTGCTGATTGCTGCTGATCTGCCTGAGCCTGATATCATGATCATCGACTATCAGCTGAATCAACCAATGAATGGCTTGCAGTGGTGCTTGCAATTACGGCAGCGCTGGCCGCACATCGCCGCCATTTTAGTCTCGGCGGCGCCAGATCCAACCTTGCCCTCTCAAGCGAAGCAACAGGACATTGTATTTCTGGCCAAGCCAATTAAACCTGCAGCCTTGCGCGCAACACTTAAATCATTGAAACTTAGAGCACTTTCAAACTAACGGATGACCCTATGCACGCGCTGATGGAACGTCGATTCTTTATCTCACTCTTGGTGCTCGTTACTTTGGCCTTTGCCTGGTTGATGTTGCCTTTATGGACTGCAATTTTTTGGGCTTGCGCCTTGTCGGTGATCTTTTATCCGTTGCAGCTATGGTTTTTGCAGCACGTATCGCCACGACCAGGCTTGATGGCATTGCTTACACTAACCACCATGATGCTGATGGTGCTTCTGCCGTTGTTAGCCTTGGGTTCGTCCTTGGTGCAGGACGCGATTGCCTTTTATGCCCGCGTTCAATCTGGCGAGATTGACCCTGCGAAATGGATTGACACGGTAAAAGCGGCTTTTCCAAGCTTTATCAGTGCGTTGCAGGAACTGGGTATTAATACCGACAACTTAAAAACCAAGTTGAGTGAATTGGCAATGGCTGGTAGTAAAGTGCTCGCTAGCGAGATGTTGGCGATCGGCCAAAATGCGGCATCGGTTTTTTTGCAAATGGCATTGATGCTGTATCTTGCCTTCTTTTTACTAAAAGATGGTCCATCCTTGGTTCGCATCATTATTCAAGCATTGCCGTTGGGTGATGATCGAGAACAGCATTTGCTGGATAAATTCGCCGAAGTCACGCGCGCTACAGTAAAGGGCAACTTGGTGGTGGCGATGGTGCAGGGCGCTTTGGGGGGGATCATCTTTTATCTGTTAGCTATCCCCGCGCCATTGTTGTGGGGCGTGCTGATGACCGTTTTAAGTTTATTGCCTGCTGTCGGGGCGGCGTTAGTTTGGTTGCCGGTCAGTCTGTATTTATACGCCACAGGAAATTACACCTCGGCGACTATTTTGATGGCATACGGCGCCATTGTAATTGGCCTTGCGGATAACATCCTGCGCCCCTTATTGGTAGGGCGAGATACCAAGTTACCGGATTATTTGGTGCTGTTTTCAACCATCGGCGGCATTAGTTTGTTTGGCATGCATGGGTTTGTGCTTGGGCCCTTAGTCGCTGCGCTGTTTTTGGCGTTTTGGCAAATTTTTATGACGGAAATTTATGCCAATCCAGCGACCGACGCCGAGCAACCACAGGCGTCTGAGGAATAACGGTTACTCGATGCGCTAGCCTCAAGCAGCCTCGTCCGCTCTGGCTAGTCGCCTGCGCCATGCTGGCGCAGGTCCGTTTCGCGTCGCTGGCAATTGGATTAATCTAGCACTGTGGTGTGGGTTTCAATTGCAAAAGCGGCCTATCCGGTTTAAAACCTTAGCACTTGCTAAAAAAACGCTGCCGTGTTGAGGCCTTGCATGGATTATCCTCAAAATCTTGAACAAATAGAGTATTTTGTCGAAATTGGTTTAGCCCTTGCTCGGCAAAAAGACCAAGCGGCGTTACTTGAACAAATTCTGCAAAGCGCTCAAAAAATGAGTGGTGCCGATGGCGGCACCATTTATCGGATGAGTGAGCATGGTAGCTTGCAATTTGCCACCTTACTCAACCAAAGTTTGGGGTTGCATCAAGGGGGCACCTCTGACTGTCAAATCGCTTTCCCAGATATTCCGTTGTTGTTGGATGGTCAGCCGAATCACAGTGCCGTTGTGGCAATCAGCGCGTTTCGCAAAGAACCCTTGGCCATTGACGATGTCTATCAAAGCCCGTTTGTTAATCAACAGCGTGCCCGTGAGTTTGATGAAAAAATGCAGTACCGGACACAGTCGATGTTTACTGTGCCTTTACTTGATCATCAACGTGAAGTGACGGGAGTGCTGCAACTGGTCAATTGTTTAGACCAGAATGGTGAGGTTCAACCCTTTCCTAAACACATCCAGCGTATCGTCATCGCCTTGTCATCGCTGGCGGCCATGGTGATGACCAATCAGCAGCTAGTAACAGATTTAGAAACCTTATTTAATGCGCTGACCCGATTATTAGCCAATGCCATCGATGAGAAATCTCCGTATACCGCCGGCCATTGTCGGCGCGTACCGGCCATCACCATGATGCTGGCTAACGCTTGCAGTGAGATCAAACACGGCCCGCTTGCTGCATTTTCGATGAATGACGCCGATGTCCATGAGTTGTCTGTTGCCGCTTGGCTTCATGATTGCGGCAAAATCACCACCCCCGAATATGTGATGGACAAAGCCACCAAACTTCATGGCTTGCATGACAGTATCGCTTTGGTGGAGGCGCGGTTCGAGGTGGCCAAGCGTGACATCATGTATGACACTACCATCGACAGCCACAGCCGGGATGAATTGCTCGATCAGTTACGAATGGATCTAAAGTTTTTGCAACACGCCAATATCGGTGGCGAATTTATGTCATGGGAGTTGCAAAAGCGGGTGCGCGATATTGCCTCGCGTTATCAAATTGAAATAGCCGGCGTGCCGCAATCGGTGTTAACGCCACAAGAGGTGAGTAACCTGTGTATTGAACGTGGCACCTTAAATCACGAAGAGCGCCGTATCATTAATCGCCATATCGATGTCACCATCCAAATGCTGGAGTCCTTGCCTTTTCCCAAGCATCTTAAAAACGTTCCTGAGTATGCTGGCGGCCATCATGAAAAAATGGACGGTACCGGTTATCCGCGGGGTTTGACCGGTCAGCAGATGTCTGTGCAGGCAAGGATCATGGCGATTGCTGATATTTTTGAAGCACTGACAGCGGCAGATAGGCCCTACAAAAAAGCCAAAACCTTGTCTGAATCGTTACGTATTATGGCCGGGATGGCGCGTGATCAGCATATAGATGCTGATTTATTTCGGGTGTTTGTGGAGCAAAAAGTCTATCTTTCCTTTGCTTATGAGTTCTTGGCTCCAGAGCAAATAGACCCCATTGATGTTGCCGCGTTATTGCAAACAATCGGCTAAGACGAACGTTGCAGATCGCGTTCAGCGGGAGGTTCGAGCTGTAATCGTTGCGCTTGGATCACCACTTGCGTGCGGTTAGTCACCCCTAATTTTCGGAAAATCGCCGTCATATGTGCCTTAACCGTGGCCTCCGAGATATTAAGATCGTAGGCAATTTGTTTGTTGAGCCAACCTTCGGTCAAGTAGTACAACACTTTGTATTGCTGCGCTGTTAGTTGCGCAATTTTGGCGGCCAAGTCCAAATCTTGTTGCTGCCCTTGTGTTTCTTTGAGCAAGTGTTGATATTTTTCCGGAAGCCAGACATCACCTGCCAACACCGCATTTAACGCATTGCCAATTTCAACGGGGTGCGCTGACTTGGGCACGTAAGCCGATGCCCCAAAATTCATCACCCGTTTAATGACATCCGCATCGTCACTGGCTGAAATCACCACAATAGGTAGCGTTGGAAACGATTTTCGAAGTTGAATTAATCCCAGAAAACCGCAGTTTCCCGGCATATGTAAATCAAGTAATAACAAGTCGGCTTCAGGATGCTGCTCCAGCGCCGTGACCGTGGTATCAAAACTATCGGTCTCGATAGTGGCTTTGGTCACAAAGGTGTTACTGATGGCGTTTACCAGCGCATTGCGAAAAAGCGGGTGATCGTCAGCGATTATCAAAGTAGCCATAGCAAATCCAAGGAGCCGATGTGTGACTTTAGGTTACAAAGCACCGGGCTAGTTGTCCAGAATAAAAGACCATAAGCGGTTGATCCACTTATGGTCTTATGCACGATTACTTATTGACTCGGTGATTAATCAAGTGCTCGACCACTGATGGATCGGCCAAGGTCGAGATATCGCCTAAAGAGTCAAACTCATTGGCGGCAATTTTACGCAAGATCCGGCGCATGATTTTACCTGAACGGGTTTTTGGTAAGCCAGGCGCCCATTGGATAATATCTGGCGTTGCAATGGGTGAGATTTCCTTGCGTACCCATTCGCGTACCGCTTTGGTCAAATCATCCGAAGGTTCAACGCCAACTCGCGGCGCGATAAACACATAGATGCCTTGGCCTTTCAGGTCATGTGGATAACCAACAACCGCAGCTTCTGCAATGGCTTCGTGCGCCACCAAGCAACTTTCAATTTCAGCGGTACCTAAGCGGTGACCCGATACGTTTAATACGTCATCGACACGGCCCGTTAACCAGTAATACCCATCTTCATCGCGTTTTGCACCATCGCCGGTAAAATACATGCCACGGTAGGTGGAGAAGTAGGTTTGTTCAAACCGGTCGTGATCACCGAACACGGTGCGCATCTGACCTGGCCAGCTATCGAGTAGCACTAAGTTACCTTCACAGGCGCCCGTTAGTAGATTCCCCTCGTTATCTACAATCGCCGGTTTGACACCAAAGAATGGTCGTGTAGCAGAACCTGGTTTTAATGCAGTGGCGCCAGGCAGAGGCGTGATAAGCGCGCCCCCAGTTTCGGTTTGCCACCACGTATCAACGATAGGGCAGTTGTTTCTACCGACCTGCTCATGATACCAGTGCCAGGCTTCTGGATTGATGGGTTCCCCCACCGAGCCCAATACCTGCAGGGACGATAAATCGCAACCTTCCACCGGTGCAGTGCCGTGAGCCATTAATGCGCGAATGGCGGTTGGCGCTGTGTATAAAATGTTGACTTGGTATTTATCAACGATTTGCGCGATACGTTTGACGCTTGGATAGGTAGGAACGCCTTCGAACATTACACTCGTTGCACCATTGGCCAGCGGGCCGTACACGATATAAGTGTGACCTGTGACCCAACCAACATCGGCAGCACACCAATAGACATCACCGTCGTGATAATCAAATACATAGTGGTGCGTCATCGATGCCCAAACCATATAGCCACCGGTGGTATGTAATACACCTTTCGGTTTACCGGTTGAGCCTGAAGTATAAAGGATAAACAATGGGTCTTCAGCATTCATCACTTCGGGTTCGCATGTTTTCGCTTGGCGAGCCAATAACTCGTGATACCAGACGTCACGACCTGGGTGGTCGTCAATCGGTTGGCCGACGTGCTTGACCACAATCACGTGTTGTACTGGGTTTTCGCTGCCTAAATGGGCGATGGCTTGATCAGTATTGTCTTTAAGCGCGGTCAGTCGTGAACCGCGAGCTGCTTGGTCTGCGGTTATCACAAGTTTTGAATTACAGTCAACGATGCGGCTCCCTAAGGCATCTGGGGAAAAGCCTGCAAAAACCACCGAGTGAATTGCACCGATACGTGCGCATGCTAACAATGCCACCGCGGCTTGCGGGATCATCGGCAGATAAATAGTAACGCGATCGCCTTTGCCCACGCCCAGTTCACGCATACCGTTGGCAAGTTGGCAAACTTCGTCATACAACTCTTGGTAGGTTACTGCCTTTTGCACGCCGGGTTCATCCCCTTCCCAGTAGTACGCCACTTGGTTGGCTTTGGCTGGGAGATGGCGGTCGAGGCAGTTGTAGCTGGCATTTAATGTGCCGTCGCTAAACCAGTTTACATGGACGTTACCAAGCTCGAAGCTGGTGTCTTTCACTTTGCTAAATGGTGTGAACCAATTCAGACGTTGACCGTGTTTCGCCCAAAATGCGTCTGGATTCTCCACAGACTCTTGATACATGGCTTGGTATTGCGCATCGGTAACCCAAGTGCGCGCCTTCGCGCGTTCACTTACTGGGTAAACATTGGCGTGTGTCATCTTCTTTCCCCGTCGGCGGTTATCTAGTTATAGGATGAGTTTCTACCCTAGCTCAAGCATGCCTTCAAGTTAGACCTTAGTCTAGTTAGACCCGAACCTAGACCAAGGTCGCATTGAGAGACGGCATTTGCTGTTCCAGTCTGAAAGAGCAAAAAACACACAGCTGCCACAGAAGCAGCATCCATGACAACGGAGATAGGCGATGAACTTTACTAAAACCAATGCTTTTTTTACCGTCAGCCTCGCGGCTTGTGCCGTTCTAACTGCTGTTAATGTCCATGCGGGTGTCAAACTAAATGACACGACAGAACTCACCTATGGCGGATATCTAAAATTAGACGCCATCATGTCCGACACTTCTGACGGCCAGATTGGTACAGGCATAGGGCGAGACTTTTATGTGCCATCATTAACACCTATTGGCGGAGTGAGTGAAAGTGCTACTTGGGATTTACACGCAAGACAATCACGCTTTTTCTTTGGTACTGAGACAACCCTAGAAAATGGGAAGAAAATTACCGGTAAGCTGGAATTTGACATGATGAGCACCTCTATTGGTGATCAGCGTATCAGTAATGGTTATGCCCCAGAAATTCGTCATGCCTTTGTCAGTTACGATGGTTGGTTATTTGGTCAAACCTGGACCACCTTTATGGATGTGAACGCGCTGCCCGATACATTGGATTTTATCGGCACTACAGATGGCACTGTGTTTGCGCGCCAAGCCCAGGTACGTTTTACCACCGGTAACTGGCAGTTTTCACTGGAAAACCCTGAAACCACAGTCACGCCAACCAATGGAGGTACCCGTATTGTCACCGATGATAATACCGTTCCTGATTTTGTAGCTCGTTATAACCTGACCCAGTCGTGGGGGAGTATGTCGTTTTCGGTGCTCGCTCGTCAGTTGGCCTATCAAACAGCAACTATTAAAGATACCTCCAATGGGCTTGGTTTTTCTGTCGCCGGTAAGATCAACTTATCAGCAACAGATGACATCCGTTTTTCTGTCACCAGCGGTAAGGGCTTGGGTCGTTATGTTGGATTAAATACCGCCAATGATGCTGCCCTCACTGCAACGAACCAATTAGAGGCTATAAAATCCACTGGTTATACCATCGCGTATCGTCATGCTTGGTCAGCCACATCGCGTAGTAGTATTTTCTACAGTGCTGATAGCATCGATAATCCTACTGAGCATACGGGGACTGCACAAACGAAGAAAACCGCCAGTGTAAGCGCCAACTATATATACCAATGGGCTAAACCCTTAAGTGTTGGCGTGGAGTATCGTCGCGCCACCCGTGAATTGGAAACAGGCGCGGATGGGGATTTAAATCGTATTCAATTTTCTGTGAAATATGATTTTTAAGCCTTTCAGCTAAAATTTCGTTGTGAATGCATGCTGTGCTGGCGTTATTTCGTGAATAACGCCAGTTAGTTGCAGTGGAATCTCGGTTTTAAAGTTCTTTGTAATCACTACTACGTTGCATTTCATGAAGTTTGTGTAGAAAAATAAGGCGATACGTATGCTTTTTCATCGAACGATCGCAAAACATCAACTTTTCTAAAGTCTTCGCTTGCGCCTTTGGTAAATCGCCCTATAATGCGCGCCATACCGACGACGTAG
>CAYTIQ010000085.1:0-13419 GCA_964437935.1 uncultured Rheinheimera sp. | reverse complement strand
AAGCAAAAGAAAGACACGCCTGCGGCAGGCATACGCGCTCGCCGCCAAGGCGAAATACGTTTTATAAACCCAAACCACCAGCCTGCGCTCCCTGCATAAATATGCACGACTACCGCTTAGCCACACGCAGCGCCTATCGACAAAAACCTAGAAAGCCCCCACATCGACCGCGCCAGCGGCAACGCCTGCCATGGATTTGTCACAGCTCGGCGCTACACTTGAAACTTCTGCAAAAAAATTCACCTCTTCCGTGGAATTTTTTCTGGAAAAAAAACCAAATTCAGGTATGGTGTGCAGGTTTTTTCTCCCTGCGCCCTGCAGGGTTTTCATTGACCTATCAGCCAAGGCCAAACTGCATGTCCGTGCAGCCAGGTGCAGCTCCCTTTACTGAGGAACCGCCCATGCGTTTTTATTTCCCTATTGTGATCATCGACGAAGACTTCCGCTCGGAAAATACCAGCGGCAGCGGCATCCGCGAATTGGCCAGCGCCATTGAAGCGGCTGGCATGGACGTGGTCGGCTATACCAGTTACGGCGATTTAACCTCGTTTGCGCAGCAACAAAGCCGCGCCGCCGGGTTTATCCTGTCAATTGACGACGAAGAGTTTGGCACCGGCAGCCTCGAAGATGCCGAATCGGTGCTGGCGCAACTGCGCAGTTTCGTCGAGCAAATTCGCCACCGTAACCCAGACATTCCAATTTACCTGTACGGTGAAACTCGCACCGCGCGCCATATTCCAAACGATATTTTGCGCGAACTGCACGGCTTTATTCACATGCACGAAGACACGCCAGAATTCGTGGCGCGGCACATTATTCGTGAAGCGAAAAGCTATTTAGATGGCGTTGCCCCGCCGTTTTTCCGCGCGCTGACGCACTATGCGCAAGATGGTTCTTATTCATGGCACTGCCCGGGGCACTCCGGTGGCGTGGCGTTTTTAAAATCGCCTGTCGGGCGGATGTTCCACCAATTCTTTGGTGAAAACATGCTGCGCGCTGACGTTTGTAACGCGGTGGATGAATTAGGCCAACTGCTCGATCACACAGGCCCCGTTGCCGCATCGGAACGTAACGCCGCGCGGATTTTTAACTGCGACCATTTATTTTTCGTCACCAACGGCACCTCGACGTCCAACAAAATCGTTTGGCACAGTACTGTCGCGCCGGGTGATATCGTGGTGGTCGACCGCAACTGCCACAAGTCGATTTTGCACGCCATCATGATGACAGGCGCGGTGCCGGTGTTTTTAATGCCAACGCGCAACCACTACGGCATTATCGGCCCTATCCCACGTAGCGAATTTGAACCTGCGACTATTCGCCGCAAGATGGAAGCGAACCCGTTTATTCGCGAATTGCTGGCGAAAAACCCTGCTTTAAAACCACGCGTGTTGACCATCACCCAAAGCACCTACGACGGTATTTTGTATAACGTCGAAGAAATCAAATCGCTGCTCGATGGCGAAATTGAAACGCTGCATTTTGACGAAGCTTGGTTGCCGCATGCCGCATTCCACGACTTCTACGGCGATTACCACGCCATCGGTGAAGGCCGCCCACGTTGTGATACCTCGATGGTATTTGCCACGCAGTCAACGCACAAGCTGCTGGCTGGTTTGTCGCAAGCCTCGCAAATTCTGGTGCAAGACGCCAAACAGAATAAGCTCGATACGCACCTGTTTAACGAAGCCTATTTGATGCACACCTCCACCAGCCCGCAATACGCCATTATCGCCTCGTGCGACGTGGCCGCGGCCATGATGGAAGCGCCAGGCGGCACGGCATTGGTGGAAGAGTCGCTGGATGAAGCGTTGGAGTTTCGCCGCGCTATGCGCAAAGTCGACGTCGAATATGGCGATGACTGGTGGTTTAAAGTCTGGGGCCCAGATGATTTAACCGACGAAGGCTTGGACGAACGCGCCAGCTGGATGCTGCATGCCGATGAAAACTGGCACGGCTTTGGCCCGATCGCCGAAGGGTTTAACCTGCTCGACCCGATCAAAGCGACAATTTTAACGCCAGGCTTAAACGTTGACGGTAACTTCTCCACCGACGGTATTCCAGCCGCTATTGTGGCGAAATACTTGTCTGAACACGGTGTGGTTATTGAAAAAACTGGCCTGTATTCGTTCTTTATCATGTTCACCATCGGCATCACCAAAGGCCGCTGGAACACCATGGTGACTGCGCTGCAGCAATTTAAAGACGACTACGACAAAAACGCCCCGCTGTGGCGCATTCTGCCGGAGTTTATTTCGAAGTACCCGCAGTACGAGCGCATTGGCCTCAAAGACTTGTGTGACCAAATCCACGAGATTTACAAAGCCAACAACATCGCCAAACTGACCACCGAGATGTACTTGTCCGACTTAGTGCCTGCGATGAAACCGGCCGATGCCTTTGCCAAAATGGCGCACAAAGAAATCGAACGGGTGCCGCTGGATGAATTAACCGGCCGCGTCACTGCGGTGATGTTAACGCCATACCCGCCGGGAATTCCGCTGCTGGTGCCTGGTGAAGTCTTTAACACCACCATTGTGAACTACTTGAAATTCGCCCGTGAATTCAACCACAAGTTTCCAGGGTTTGAGACTTACATCCATGGTTTATCAACGATGGAAAAAGACGGCCAGCAAGTGTATTACGTCGACTGTGTAAAAGCGTAACGCACGCAGTAGTAAGACTTTAAAAACGCCAGCCATGCTGGCGTTTTTATTTGGAACCTCGCGACCACACAGCGCTTAACCAGAACCATCATCAAGCGCAATCAAGGTTGATAACGAGCCCATGACCAAGTCACTGTGATCCAGATGATCAACCACAGGGCCAAGTAACAACTGCATCAGCTGTTGTTGCAAGCGCAGGCTAAGTCGGTCAGTCAAGGTCTGATCTAAATCGGCTAACGCGTGATGCAATTGCGCATGCGTCTGCCTCGCTTGCTGGTACGAACGACAGCCTTGATAACGCTCGGCCACACGCTCTCGGTTTAACCAATGCTCTAACCGGCAACTTCCTCCTAACGGGCTGTCCAATTGGTTCGGAGTGCCCGCTTTGACCGATTGATACCACTGATGATGTTCAACCAATGCAATCAGCCCATGCATACCTTCATCATCCAACCGAGGCACTTGCTGCCAGCAACTTGGGGCTACCCAATATGCAGTCCAGTTCACCACCTGCTCTGCCGGCATGGGACGAGCGATGCCATAACCCTGCGCCTGACGACAGCCCAACGCCGATAAAAACAAGCCATGCACCACAGTCTCAACGCCTTCGGCGATGACATTTCGTTCAAAGCGCCGCGCTAAACTAATCACCGACTCCACAATCACTAACTGTTCGGCGTCTTCCAGCATTTGCCGAATAAAGCTTTGGTCAATTTTGATGGTTAGCGCAGGTAATTGCTTTAAAAAGGTCAATGACGAATAACCAGTTCCAAAATCATCCAATGCACAATGAATGCCTTCTGCCTGCATTTGTCGGATCAGTTCTGAAACATGGGTTAAATTTTCTAGAGCGCCGGTTTCGAGTACTTCTAATTCCAGCTGACTGGGCTCGACGTTAGGAAACATTTGCAACACATCATGCAAGCGGCGTAAAAAATCAAAATCATTGAGTTGCTGGCTATCGATATTGACACTGACGGTGGTTCGAAAGCCTTGATTGTTCCACTCGTTCAGTTGCGATAACGCTTCGGCGATCACCCAGTCGCCGACAGGCACTGCGATCGGATGCTGCGCCACAAAGGGGATAAACTCTGCTGGACTTAACAAGCCACGGCTATGGTGTTGCCAACGGATCAACGCTTCAAAGCCAACCACCTTACCAGTCCTTAACTCCACTTTCGGTTGGTAATGCAGCACGAAATGGTCTTGATCAATGGCATAACGCACTTCATTGAGCAGCTCAAACTTGTGCCGAGTTTCATTATCCGTTTTGGGATCAAACACATGAAAACGATTCTTGCCAGCAAGTTTGGCCTGATACATGGCTTGGTCCGCTTGGCGAATTAATAAATCGGCATCCGATTCGTTGGCCATCATCGCAAAGGTCACCCCAAGACTAGCGGATACTTGCAACTCCATCTGTTCGACAGTTAAGGGGGTGGCTGCCGCATCAAGCAAGCGTTCTAGCACAATAAAACTGGCCTGAGCATCCTGTAATTCGGGCAAGATCGCAATAAACTCATCACCGCCGATACGCGCTATGGTATCGCCGCCACGCAGCGCTTCTTTGAAACGGTTGGCAATAACGATCAAGACTTGATCTCCCACCGCATGGCCGAATTGGTCGTTGATTTGCTTAAAGCCATCTAAATCGAGGAATACCACCGCTAAGGTTTTTAAACTGCGCCGACTTTGTTGCAACGCTTGGCGCAAACGATCGACCTAGAGCACCCGGTTGGGCAGCGCGGTCAGCGGATCAAAATGAGCGATCAGTTCCAGTTGCTTCTGTTGCGCTTTTAACGTCGAGATATCAGAAAACGCGGCCACAAAATGGCTAATTTTTTGCTGAGCGTCCCGTACCGAACTGATATGCAACAATTCGGCATACACTTCGCCATTGGCACGCCGATTCCAGATCTCCCCTGCCCAATGGCCTTTTTGCAGTAAATCCCGCCACAAATGGCGATAAAAACTCCGTGGTTGACGGCCTGAATTTAACAGGCTGGCATTGCGCCCAACCGCTTGTTCTTTGCTGTAGCCGGTGATGTTGGTAAAGGCCGCATTGACATCGATAATAGTCCCCAGACGGATCGGTGATCATGATGCCCTCAATCGCGGACGAGAACACACTAGCGGCAAGCTTGAGCTGCTCGGCCTGCTGACTGCGTTCCGTGATGTCACGGGCGATCCCCAAAACGCCCAACAACTGGCCTTGCGGCGTTTCCAGACGAACTTTGTTGGTTTCCACCAACTCGCGATGGCCATCACTTTTAAACGCTAACCACTCTTCATTCACCAGCGGTGTGGCACTGTGTAGCGCACGCAGATCGTGCTGATGGAAAAACTGCGCCGTGGATTCATCGACAAAATCCCAATCCGTTTTGCCTAGGATCTGTTGCTCTGTCGCGCCATACAGCTGTTCGAAACGTCGATTACAGGCTAAATAGCGCCCTGTAGGGTCTTTTAACCAGACCAAATCGGGGATGTTATCGAGCAAGGTTTTTAAGAATGTGCGCTCTTGCAGTTGTTGCTGCTCAAGCTGTTTGGCATGATCAATATCGGTATGGGTGCCTAATAAACGTTTTGGTTGGCCATCTTCAGTCCACGCAATGATTTTCCCAAGCGACAGCGTCCATTTCCACTGACCCTGTTTGGTGCGTTGCCGAAATTCAACCCTGTATTCAGGAATGTGCCCAGCTATATAGTCAATATACGTTTGATACACCCGTTGCACATCGTCGGGATGTAATCGCTCGCGCCACGCCGCATTGGTTTCAACAAAACTAGCGGGGTCATAACCAATCATCCGAGCGTATTCTTCCGAGACCGTGGCCTTGCCAGAAGGAATATCTAGATCATACAAGCCTTGCTGAGTTGCCGACAACGCGAGGCGTAACCGCTCTTCGTTATCGTATTGTAAGGCGGCGGCTTGTTCTCGTGGCGTGATGTCTTGAAAGGTTGCAACGACAATACCAGCAACTTGGGTATCCACCCCCACCAATTGGATCTCAGCACTAAACAACGAACCATCCTTGCAACGCACTGGATAATACACCGGCGTATGCAACTGACCTTGCGCCATCGCCATAAAATCACGTTGCACATGTTCGTGATCAATGGGTAAATGCAAATCCAACGGCGTGAGCTGAGCTATCTCGTCGTGGTTATAGCCGGTTTTTGCCAAAAACGCCGCGTTAGCATATATCAGCTGTTGATTTGCAATCGAGGCCGCCACCACGCCAATTGGCAGGCGCTCTAAAATGGTGGTCTGCACATGATGAAGTGAGCTTGCGGTTACCATAACAACATCGAATCATCCCAATAAATATTTAACATGGCGCAGCCCAGCAGCATCGTCAATCATCAAATTGGGGAAATAGCCTGTTTAGCGCAATAAATTGAGGAATGTTAAGTGCTGTTGTGTTGTTCGTCTGACTGGAACATTTCAGATGTCTAAACATCTGGAAATCCAAGGTTTTCACTGGTACATTCAAGTTTGCTTGTATTCCAACTCCCTAACCTAACTTGAGACAATGAAATGTTGAAAATCAACCAGTACTTTGATGGTAAAGTAGCGTCAGTCAGCTTCCAAGGCGATGAGTTGCCTGCAACCGTCGGTGTGATGGCGCCCGGTGACTATCAATTTGGCACCAGCCAACACGAAGTGTTAACTATTTTAAGTGGCGACGTCCAGGTGTTGTTGCCAAACGTCAGTGAGTGGCAACGCTTTACCGCAGGCAGCCAATTTGAAGTAGCCGCCAATGCATCTTTTCAATTGAAGGTGCTGCGCGACACGGCGTACCTGTGCACCTATGCCTAATTTATACAGATGAGTGCGGGCGCTGGCATGCCCCGTAGGAGATATTGATGCGTGGCATGCGCAGCACCGCTAAACAACCCGATCCAGTGCTTGATCATCAAGCGGCGAACTTAGCTGAAACCTGGCAATTCATGTGGCCGTATTTCTGGCAATTCCGCTGGCATGTTGCAGGCGCATTTTTTTGCTTATTCCTCGCTAAGGCCGCAACGCTGGCACTGCCCTATGGCTTAAAGCTCATCATTGACGAGTTAGATCCGCGCCTTCAGGCCGTGATAGCAGTCCCGGTGCTGTTGGTTGTTTGGTACGGCTTATTACGTTTTGGCAGCGTATTTTTTGGCGAAGTTCGGGATGCCTTATTCAGCCGAGTCACTGAACATGCGATGCGCCAACTCAGCCTTCGGGTGTTTAAGCATTTGCACCAACTTGATTTGCAATTTCACTTAGACAGACAAACCGGCGGCATCAGTCGAGACATCGAACGAGGCACCAATGGCCTTAGTTTTTTGATGCGATTTTTAATGTTCAATATCGTGCCGACGCTTTTGGAAATAGCGGCCGTTGCGGTGATTTTTTGGGCGTTGTTTTCGGTGTGGTACGCCGTGGTCACCGCCATTGCGGTGGTGGTGTATGTGCGCTTCACCGTGGTGGTCACCGAATGGCGCAATCGTTACATTCGCGAAGCGAACCAAGCAGACTCCAGCACCAATAGTAAAGCCGTGGACAGTTTGTTGAACTACGAGACGGTGAAGTACTTTAACAACGAGGCCTACGAAGCGCAGAACTATGACCATGCGTTAGCCGGCTGGGAAAAAGCCAGACTGCAAAATCGCATGTCGTTGTTTGCGTTGAACTCCGGTCAAGCACTGATCATTGCCCTCGCGATGACGCTGATGATGTGGATGGCCAGCGGTGCCGTCGCGGCCAACGAAATGACCTTGGGCGATTTAGCCATGTTGAACGCCTACATGATCCAGCTGTTTATGCCACTGAACTTTCTAGGCTTTGTTTATCGTGAAATTCGACGTGCGTTAACCGATCTGGAAAACATGTTGGGGTTACTGAAACGTCAACCCAGCATCAGCGATGCCCCAAACGCCCAGCCGTTGCAATTAACCCACGGCCATATTCGCTTTGAACAGGTCAAATTTGGCTATCAACCCAATCGACAGATCCTAAACGGCCTCAGTTTTACCGTGCAGGCCGGCCAAAAAGTAGCCATTGTCGGTAGTTCCGGCGCGGGCAAAAGCACCATAGCTCGGTTATTGTATCGCTTTTATCAACCGCAACAGGGACAGATCTTGATTGATCAGCAAGACATCAGCACGGTGACATTGGACAGTTTGCGCCAAGCCATCGCTATCGTGCCGCAAGATACCGTGTTGTTTAATCAAAGCATTCGCGACAATATCCGCTACGGCCGCCCCGACGCGAGCGAGCAGGACATTGATCTGGCCATCGATGCGGCGCATCTTCGCACCTTTATCGACAGCTTGCCCGAAGGCGACGGAACTTTAGTCGGCGAACGCGGTCTGAAGGTGTCAGGTGGCGAAAAGCAACGGATAGCCATAGCGCGAGTGTTATTAAAGCGCAGCCCTATCCTGCTGTTTGATGAAGCAACCTCAGCACTTGATAGCCATAGTGAACAAGCCGTGCAGCTGGCAATTAAAGAGCTCGCACAGGGACACACCTCGGTTGTTATTGCGCATCGATTATCAACAATCGTCGATGCCGATATCATTTTGGTGCTAGAACAAGGTACACTGGCGGAGGCCGGCAATCACGAGCAACTGCTCGCTCAACAGGGACGCTACGCGCACTTATGGGCAATGCAGCAAGACTCTGCAATTGACGCTCCAACTGTGATTAATTTATAGTAAACGCGATTAAGTTTTGTTAAGCGATGCAAAGATCAGCAAAAACAGAAACTTCCTTTCCAAAATCTGCTCCTATTGGCGCAATTTATTCTGTAGTGAGAGTTCCAACATGCATTTTTTCCGACTGTTGACCCTGACTTGCACCGGTGCTTTGCTGGCGGCGTGCGGTGGCGGTTCTAACGATACGAGCGCAACCTATCCAAATGGTTACATTCAGTTTTACAACGGCTCTGCTGACAGCGCCACCACGTCATTAAAACTGACAAAAGACAGCAAAGATTACGCCATTGGTTCAGCATCCTATGCCGATGCAACTCCACTGAGCTCAAGCTTAGAACCTGCAACCTATGACTATGAGTTGTACTACACCAACTCAACCGGTGATACCGTCTCTAAGCAAAAGAGCACGGTGGCATTGAATGCTGGCGAAAAGAATCTGTTAATCATGACCGGCGGTTTCACCACGCCAGACGTGATGAAAGTGACATTCAACCGCGACGATACCTTGGATGATAATTTCAAAATCACCATGGTGAACCTGGTTGCCAACAGCAACAGCTACGATTTATACCTAGCGGCATCAGGCAAAGCCTTTGCGGATGCGAAGTTAGTTGGTACTGCGGCGTCCAAAGCACAAACTCAGTTCCAAACCTACCCTGTCGGTTCATACACCTTGTATGTGACCAAAGGCGGTGACAAAACCCCACTGTACCAATCTGATTTGACTTCGTTCAATTTAGAAACCGAGTACGTGGTTGTGTTGCGTCCAGCTACTGGCCCTGCGCAAAACAAGTTTGCGTTGGACATGGTGTTAAACACCACGACAGTGACCCCGTTGGAAGACATCACAGCACCAGCCCAAGTTCGTGTGTATAACAGCATTAACGCAATCAACCCAGGCAAAGTGGTGTTAGGTGACAGCACGACGCCACTGATTGATAACTTGGTACCGGATACATTAAGCGCTTACCAAGACGTCAAAGCAGGCGACTACCGCGTGTCATTGGCAGATTCCAAAGGCAACCTTGTGATGCGTAATGGCTTAGCAAGCTTGGCACAAGGTGTGGTAAAAACTGTGGTGTTTTATTCTGATAAAACCAACACGCCAGCGGCTATCACCGTCAATGACAGCAAAACACCACAAGTGTTTGATTTCACCTTTAACGCGGTGAATACCATCACTGACTTCGACCAAATTAGCGTGTACTTCGTCAAACCAGGCTACACCATTGACACCACGGCGTATTACATCAACACCTTGAACTACGCATCACAGTCGTCGATGACACTGCCTGCCGGTGAATACACGGTGTTTATCGTCTACAAAGACGCCAACAACAACAAGTCATTGTTAGCACAAACCCAGCTGACCACCTTGGTGAAAAGCTCAAACTACTTGCTAGTTGCAGAAAAAGATGCAACCACAGCCAGTGGTTACAAGGTTTCGCTAGTTAAATAACTTGCTGATAACTTTTGAAAAAGACGCCCTCGGGCGTCTTTTTTTTCGTCTAAATCAGCTTGAGTTTAAGCCAAAAGCCCAGTAGCCTGACGCCAGTTTAAATTGGAGAAATACTCTATGATGACATGGCTAATGTTAGCCGCAGGCTTAGTCCTGCTTGTGTTTGGCGCAGACTATCTGGTCAAAGGAGCCGCACGTCTTGCTGGCGCTTTTGGTATCCCAAGTTTAGTCATTGGTTTAACTGTGGTGGCTTTTGGTACCAGCGCCCCCGAACTGGCCGTCAGTTTAAAAGCGGCATGGACCGGCCAAGCCGAGTTGGCGATTGCCAACGTCGTTGGTAGTAATATTTTTAATGTGTTGTTTATTCTCGGTGTTGCGGCGCTCATTATGCCGCTGGTGATCTCAAAACAGCTCATTCGCCAAGATGTTCCGTTAATGATTTTAGCTTCACTGGCGGTGGCTTGGATGGTGCAAGATGGCCAACTGGAACGTTGGGAAAGTGCGGTTTTATTTACTGGCCTGCTGACCTACACCGTGTTCTTGTTTGTGCAAGGTAAAAAGCAAGGCGTGACCGATTCCGGTGATGAAGAAGTCGAAGCCATGCTAAAAGAACAACACCCGATGTGGCAAAACATCTTATTTGTGGTGGGTGGTCTAGCACTGCTTGTGCTCGGTGCCCGCTGGTTGGTTGATAGCGCTGTTGAATTAGCAACAGCGTGGGGCGTCAGTGAAGCTGTCATTGGCCTGACGATTGTGGCCGCAGGCACGTCACTGCCTGAAGTCATGACCTCGGTGATTGCTACCATCAAAGGTGAGCGCGATATCGCAGTTGGTAATGTGGTTGGTAGTAATATTTTTAATATCCTGTGTGTGCTGGGTTTATCCGGTTTGGTCTCCCCTGTCCCACTGGAAGCCGCTGGCCAGTTGGCATCGTTGGATATTCCGGTGATGCTCGCGGTCGCCGTGTTATGTTTACCACTGTTCTTTATCGGCGCTACTTTGACCCGTTTTGAAGGCTTATTGTTCCTTGTGGCGTATGTCGGTTACACCTGGTTGTTGGTAGCACTTGCCCTGAAGCACGATTATTTACCGGTGCTGCAACAAAGCTTGCTGCAAGTGTTTGTGCCATTCTTACTGATTTACATTGTCGTGAGCTTTTTCTTGGACCGTAAAAAGCAACAAGCCAATGGCTAAGCGCGTAAGCGTTTTGGCAATACCGACAAAAAGGCTCGCTTGAGCCTTTTTTATTTCTGGCAAATGAAACAACGGAACGGGCTGCGCTGGTTCTTGATAAGCTTTTTTACGGGATCTGCATTTTGTCTCTTTTGCCGACCGTGCGTTTCAAGGTAATATCCATCTGTATGGCTAAAAATTAGTATAAAAACTCTGGACCTTGGATATGACAATCACGCAAGACGAAATGAAAAAACGCGCCGCTTGGAAAGCGCTGGATTACATCCCCCGCCACACCATCGTCGGTGTGGGTACTGGCTCGACCGTCAATCATTTCATCGATGCATTAGCGACCATCAAAGACCAAATTCAAGGTGCCGTTTCAAGTTCAGTGCAAAGCACCGAAAAAATGAAAGCCTTGGGTATTGCTGTGTTGGATTTAAATGACGTCGCAGGCTACAGCGTTTATGTCGATGGCGCCGATGAAATCAACCCACACAAACACATGATCAAAGGCGGTGGCGCTGCGCTGACGCGGGAAAAAATCGTCGCTGCCGTTGCTGAGCAGTTTATCTGTATCGTCGACAGCACCAAGCTAGTCCCGGTGCTTGGCAAATTCCCGCTGCCAGTGGAAGTGATCCCGATGGCGCGTGCCTATGTAGCGCGTGAACTGACCAAACTCGGTGGCAACCCAGTTTGGCGCGAAGCCGTCGTCACCGACAATGGCAACGTGATTTTAGATGTGCACGGCTTATCAATCACCGATCCGGTGGCGCTTGAAACCGCCATCAATCAAATTCCAGGCGTGGTCACCAACGGCATTTTTGCCTTGCGCGGCGCCAATAAAGTGCTGGTCGGCAGCGCCGATGGCACGCAAGTCCTCGAATAACAATAATAAAAAAAATACATCATTCACCCGGGGCCCGTACTGAATTTTGCAACATTGAAAGAGACCTGAAGATGGAAAAGTACTCACTGCCCAAAGACAAGATCAAGATTTTGCTGCTGGAAGGCTTGCACCAAAGCGCGGTGCAAACCTTTAAAAACCAGGGTTACAGCAATATCGAGTATCTGAAAACGTCACTGGATGAAGCCGAGCTGATTGAAAAAATCCGCGACGTGCACTTTATCGGTATCCGTTCACGCACTCAGTTAACCGAGCGCGTGCTTGGCGAAGCGCAAAAGCTTGCTGCGATTGGTTGTTTCTGTATCGGCACCAACCAAGTGGACTTGGATGCGGCCCTCGCCCGTGCGATCCCGGTGTTTAACGCACCGTTCTCCAATACCCGTTCGGTGGCCGAGTTAGTGCTTGGCGAAATCATTATGCTGTTACGCGGCATCCCACAACGCAGTGCCGCGGCGCATCGTGGCGAGTGGCAAAAAACAGCGACCCAATCGTTTGAAGCACGCGGTAAGACGCTTGGTATTATCGGCTACGGCCATATCGGTACGCAGTTGTCGATCATGGCGGAAAACATCGGCATGCGTGTGCAGTTCTACGATATCGAAGACAAGCTGGTGCTGGGTAACGCCACGCAAGTGGATATGGCGACTCTGCTGAAAACCTCCGACGTGGTGACCTTACACGTGCCAGAAACGCCACAAACCATGAACATGATTGGCGAAGCCGAATTAGACCTGATGAAAGCGGGTTCTATTTTGATCAACGCGTCACGTGGCACTGTGGTGGACATCGATGCCCTGGCCGCTAACTTGGCGAATAAAAAACTGGCGGGTGCTGCCATTGACGTATTCCCTGTCGAACCGACCAGCAATGACGAAGAGTTTATCTCGCCACTGCGCGCCTTTGACAATGTCATTTTAACGCCGCATATCGGTGGCTCAACCCAAGAAGCGCAGGAAAACATCGGTTACGAAGTGGCTGGCAAATTGGTCAAATACTCGGACAACGGCTCCACGCTCTCTGCAGTAAACTTCCCTGAAGTGTCGCTGCCAGAGCACAAAGGCCGCTCGCGTCTGTTGCATATCCACAAAAACCAACCGGGGATGCTGACCAAGATCAACGAAGCCTTTGCCCGTCATAACATCAACATCGCCGGTCAGTACCTGCAAACCAACGCCGAGATTGGTTATGTGGTGATCGATATTGATTCCAATGACAGCGAATTGGCTTTAAACGAACTGAAAGCCATTCCTGGTACGTTAAAAGCGCGTATTTTGCATTAAGCACACACTCGCGTCGAAAAGCCCCAACATGCCAGTCCTTATCGACTGGCATTTTTTTAGCCATTCACAGCCACCGCTAGTCAACTTGCGCGGGTACCAAGCAGCCAAGACCAGTCCAAGTTGGCTTCATTGGCAACAACTCCAGCGGCCTAGGTCGCTTGCTAACTGATTATTTTGACGTCATTTGTAAGCGTAACACAAACCCCACATTCCTCAGTTAGCTAAACCACCATACCCTGT
>CAYTIQ010000084.1:0-14292 GCA_964437935.1 uncultured Rheinheimera sp. | reverse complement strand
CCCTTCTAGGGGGCCTAAAGCAAAGCCACCTCCTATGGAGGTGGATTTTTACTTTATTGGACCAATCGTATTGAGCATGGTGCCTTTGTTGTGCCTGCTCTGGAACTTGAACTAACAGGCCGACTTTGCGACATAGGTCTATGGGCTAATCACTTGCACTTTGGGCACAAATTTTGAGTTACAGGCCCGGATCGTGAACTGATACCCTGATTTTTCAGCGTTATTTGGGGTGATCACTAAAATTTCATAATCGTTGATGTACACCACATGTTCATCCCCTTGTTGTTGGCATTGACTGCGCCCCATACTTTCGACGTGATACAAAAAACCAGCCACGATGTGGTCAATCCATGGCAAATTGGGGGTGGCTAGATAACTTAATGGGTCTTGGCTGGTAGGTTGACCAAACAAGGTCACACTTTTACGTTCCGCATGGGCGGTCTTGTCTGGTGTTGCTACGGACTGCTCAGTCGGGGCGAGTTTAGTCTCAATCCGAAGCGGCGCGCCTTGTTGGCCATCAATCAGGTTCACATCTGTATCAGTTAAATCGCCGCCGACAATATAACCAGACATCGCAATCCCAAGATAGACAATCACCACCGGCAACATAAAAATTCGGATCATTAAAAACAGCACTGGATGGACTTCATCGGATAAATGATGGCTGCGCACACCAATGGGGCGCAGCAGCAGCATTAAAAAACCTTTGATGGTGTGATAGCTGGTGTAAAACACCAACACGATAAAGGCTAAGCCAAAACTCCACAGCGGGGCCATTAAAAATAAATTCAGATGCACGCTATGCGGCACCAAATCGGGACGGATCCCCACCAAACTATTGACCTGACTTTGCGAAAGGGCATAACAATAATTGGCAAGGCCTAGGTAGATGGCAATCAAAAAGGTCTTTCCGGCGAGTTTATGCCATAGATGTTCAAACACATTCCAGATATCGATGATCAGCGCCGTGACCACACAAAAGCCCAACAAGGTCAGCAAAAATTCCAGTTGAAATGCGCTGACGACATTCAGCAAGGCTAGCAGGCAAGAGGCGGTGTAAAACTTTTGCGCATTATTCAGTAGCGGCCAGCGCGATTTCAGTCG
Source organism: uncultured Rheinheimera sp. (assembly GCA_964437935.1). Lineage (GTDB taxonomy): Bacteria > Pseudomonadota > Gammaproteobacteria > Enterobacterales > Alteromonadaceae > Pararheinheimera. The sequence continues at coordinate 13,188 of CAYTIQ010000084.1, read as the reverse complement.
AGCCCAGCGGCCTAAAGGCGCAGTGGTGTCGGTGGTCATAGGTAGTCCTTTCAATCAGTTAACATCGTGAGCTTCGCTCGATAGCTCGCCTTCGTGACTCATCTATCCGCACGTTCTTGATGGCTATCATGCGCATTTTTACCTTTATGTCACAAGCACTATTTGCACGTCAGCCTTTGGAAAATTTGACAGAGCTCAAGGCCTTACCTATAGCTTTGCATACCATAGGGCTTTTTAGGAGCTGGCATGAAGCCGATTTTTCTAACCCTTGTGTTGGCCTGTGGCCAACATGCGTATGCGCAAGATGCACAGTCACCATTTTCATCTCAACTCAATGTGTTGCTGGATATGACAAAAGCCAGCGGCGATACGCTTGAGCGTGACTCCGCGGTGAGGGCGCTAACCACCCTTGAAGGGCAATATCAAGCCTCTGACCAATGGCTGGTCTTTGGCAATTTAAAAGCGTTTCGTGGCCAAAATGGCGAAGAAATCACCGAAAATATCCAAGGGATCTCGAATATCGATGCCGCGGATCGCTTCAACAAAATTTACGAGCTGTACCTGCAATGGCAAGTGGCGACGGATACTCGCCTGAAATGCGGCCAAGTGGATGCCAATTTAGAATTCGCCTTCGTGCCGGTCGCAGGCAGCTTTATTTCGCCACCCCTTGGCATTACGCCCACCGCCATTGCACTGCCAACGTATTACGATCCCGCTATGTCTTGTAGTGTGTTTTATGAACCCAAGCAAGGCTTTCAATGGATGGGCGGCGTGTTTGCTGGCCGTGACCATCTTAACTTTGCCGAACAATTCGTGGTGGCAGAAGGGCGGTATGTCACTGAAAAATCGCAAGTATCCTATGGCTACTGGACACACAATGGCCATTGGGAACTGTTGACTGAGGAACCTCATTCCACCGCGATTGATGGCTGGTATATCAACTACCAACGGCGCATCAGCGAATCCACCACCTTGTTTTTTGTGTTGTCTCGGCTGGATGATGCGGTGGATATGCTGCAAGAACATCGGATGGCTGGCGTGGTCACGGACTTACCTTGGCAGGGTCAACAATGGGGGCTGATGGTCAGTCAAGCGGCGCAGCGCCATGATGGGGATGAATGGTTAGTTGAAACCTATTGGCAATGGCCGGTCTCCGAGCAGTTTTTTATCCAACCTGTGGTGCAATACATTAACCATGCCGGCGAGGAGCTTGATACTAGTTACCTGTTTACCTTGCGCGCCTCGCTAACATTTTAGTCCCTCCACTGGCAGCGAGTCCTTGGTGACTCGCCGCGCCATGACTTGAGTTGTTGTCAGTGCTTGTTTACTCTGATGGTTTACCTCGCATACCCATACCAATAAGGTCTTTATGAAAACGTTGCGTGTCGCCCCTCTAGCGGCTGCTTTATCAGCGGCTTGTACCATGTTTGCAGTTCCGAGCATTGCCGATGAAGGGCAGTGGCAACCCTACCAAATGGCACAATTACAAACCCAGTTAACCGCCAAAGGCATCCAAATATCAGGGGCGCAACTGGCTGATTTAAACGCCTATCCGATGAATGCTATTGTTAGTTTGGGCTACTGCTCTGCCTCCTTTGTCTCGCCTAATGGCTTAGTCATCACCAACCACCACTGTGGCTATGGTGCAATTCAACAAAATTCGACGGCTGAAAAAAATCTGATTGAGCAAGGTTTTTTAGCTAAAAATCTGACTGAGGAATTACCTGCAGGTGCCAACGAGCGCCTTTATGTCACTGAGTTGGTGCAAGATGTGACTGCAGATGTTACTGGCAAACTTGCCAAAAATTTGACGGATTTACAACGTTTTAATGCGGTGGAGGCTAATCGCAAAGCGTTAATTCAACAGTGTGAAGCCGATGCGAATTACCGCTGTAACGTGGTGCCATTTCATCACGGCATGCAATTTTTCTTAATTAAACAGCTGATGATCCAAGACGTGCGCTTGGTGTACGCGCCGCCTGAGTCGGTGGGCAATTTCGGCGGCGATATCGATAACTACGAATACCCGCGTCATACGGGCGATTACACCTTCTTGCGTGGTTATGTCGGCAAAGATGGTAAACCGGCCGCCTACTCGACGGACAACGTGCCGTATAAACCAAAAAGCTTCTTGAAGGTAAATCGGTTAGGCGTCAAAGCTGGCGACCCTGTGCTGCTGGCAGGCTATCCTGGGCAAACCAGCCGTTATCGCTTAGCCGAGGAAATCGCTTTTGCCGCGAATTGGCAGTACCCAGCCAGTGTCAAAACTTTTAGTCAAATGATTAACACCATTGACCAGTTAGGGGCGAAAAATCCTGACTATAAGGTGAAATATGCCTCTGTGGTCAAAGGCTACAACAATCGGATGAAAAAACTGCAAGGCCTGTTGGACGGCTTTAAAGTGACGGATATTCACAGCATCAAAGCCGCTCAACAAAAAGAATTGGCGGCGTGGATTGCTCAGGGTAAAGACAAAGCACAATACAAAAAAGTGCTGGCGGACTTAGCCAAAGTAGTTGCTGCCGAGCAAGCATACACCCAGCAGACTTGGTACTTCGAAAACGCTAAGCGCAGTGATTTACTCAAAGCAGCCATCGATTTGTATCGGTTTGCCAACGAGCAACAAAAGCCGGATGCAGAGCGTGAAATTGGCTTTCAACAACGTGATTTAAAAATGCTGCAAGGCAAACTTAAACGCTTGGATACCGCGTTTGCGAAAGAGGTGGATTTAACGCTGTGGTCGGAGCAATTGGCCGAATATTTAGCACAGCCTGCGACAGTTCGTGTTGCAGAGTTGGACCAAGCCCTCGGTTTAAAAGCCGGCATGACCAAAGCGGACATTGCGGCGTTGTTAAGCGCTTGGTATGACAAATCAACCCTGCTTAATACCGAGGGGCGTTTAGCATGGCTTGACAAAAAACCAGCAGATTTTGCTAACAGTGACGATCCGTTTATCCAAGTCGCCGTGGCCTTGTTTGACAAAAACATTGCGCTGGAGCAACAACAAAAGTCCATCCAAGGCCAGTTGCTGAAAGTCCGTCCTGCCTATATGCAAGCGATTATTGCCTTTAATAACAGCAAAGGGTTACCGGTGTACCCGGATGCGAATTCGACGTTGCGTGTCACCTACGGCTCAGTAGATGGTTACCCCGCTGCAGACGGTGTCTACAAAACGCCGTTTACCTCAGTGCGCGGTTTGTTAGCCAAAGAACAAACTCAAGCGCCATTTCAAGTACCTAAACGTTTGGTCGATGCCTATCAGGCGAAACAGTACGATGGGTATTTTTACCAGGATTTATCCAGTGACAAAGGCTGCGGTGGCTGTGCGTTAGACACGGTGAAACAGTTTAACTCGGTGCCTGTTAATTTCCTCTCCAGTGCCGATACCACGGGCGGCAACTCGGGGTCTGCCGTGATGAATGCCAAAGGCGAGTTAGTCGGGTTAAATTTTGACTCGACCTACGAATCCATCACCAAGGATTGGTATTTTAACCCAGCCATCACTCGCGCTATTCATGTCGATATTCGTTATGTGTTATGGATGATGCAAGATGTCGATCATGCGGACAATTTGTTGCAAGAAATGACCTTGGTGGACTAAGCCAGTTGTTCGAAAAAAAACAGCACGCCTTTGGCGTGCTGTTTGTTTTTTATAAGGTGGTAACGGCCGCTTCGTTAAACACCGCCATGATGGCCACCCCAGCGACGAACGCAAATTCTTTGGCTTCTGTTAATTGGTCGTCCGTGATGTTCAGTGCATGCCGGACATCTTGATTGATTAATTCGTCCAGTTGGAATTGATTTGGCTTTGTGACCGCGCAGGCTAGGGCTGCCGCAACGTGCAAAATGCGCTGTGTTACAGTCCCTTTGCTGGCATCGTCATTGCTGATAAATCGTAACGGCCGAGACAGGCTATCAGGCAGTTGCCAACACCGCATCAATTCCACAGTGCATTGGGTGTAGGTAAAACCAAGCACGTGCCGTTGTCGTTGCCACGGCGTTTCCCCTTTGTGCAGTTGATTGGCCGCTATTAATTTGTCCGGCTCTACACTTAGCACCACCAATTCACCTAAGTTGTGTAACAAGCCCGCTAAATACAGCGGTTCTTGCGGACGCACATCGAGAGCGGTTCCCAAAAACTTGGCGATTAACGCGCAATAAATGCTTTGCTCCCAGAATACTTCCAAATCAATAAGACCAGAGTCAATACTGCCAAAGGCTTCGGCTGCGCCATAAGCGACCACCAAGTTATACACTTGATTTTCGCCCAGCAATAACACGGCTTTTTCAACCGAATCAACCTGCTGCGGAAAACTGTACAAAGCACTGTTTGCCAGTTTTAACAACCGAGACGACAACACCGGGTCAAATTGGATTAACTCGGCAATTTCATCAATGTCACTGACATGACTATCGATGATTTCTTTAATTTTTAAACAGGTTTCTGGTAGTACAAATACCTCACTGACCTGACGAGCATATTCGGCAGCGTTCACTGTGGATCTCCATTCTTTTGTAGGCATAGCTTCTTTTAGTGTTGCCTTTTTACTCGGATTTACAAGGACATGTGCCAGATTTTCCAAGCCTTTAGCCATCGTTAACACCGTCATTCTCTGTCATGCCTTTGTCATCCTTAGTTTGTAGCCTCATCTGCACTTTAAATCGAGGAGATGTGGTATGTGGAAACAAACTGCCGTGGCAGCAATGTTGCTAACCCTAGGGCTAAGCGGCTGTAAATTTGATGGTAAAGATGGCGTTCCAGGCGCAACAGGAGCAACAGGTGCCACTGGCGCAACGGGTGCGACAGGCGCCACGGGTTCCGCCGGAGCAAATGCGCCAATTGGTATGCAATTAACGCCGATTGCACGTTTTGTCACTGGCACCTATGGAGCCGGTGCTGCCGAAATTGCCCAGTACGATGCCTCTAGAAAGCAGGTGTATGTCGTCAATGGCGCAGCCAACAAAATTGAGATCTTGGATTTAAGCACGGTAAAAAACCAAGCATTAAATGACCCTTTCACCGCAAACAATTTAACCAGTACGCCACTAACTATCCCAACCCAAGTCAGTGTGCAGCAGGCCGACGGCAGTCAACAAACCATCGCTTTAGGCTTTGCCAATTCCATCAGCATCAAAGGCAATTGGCTGGCGGTTGCAGTGGAAGCAAAACTGAAAACAGATGCCGGTGCTGTGCTGTTTTATCAGCTTGGTCAAGGCAGCCCGGTGTTTAAACATGCGGTGCAAGTCGGTGCACAGCCCGATATGGTGACCTTTAACAATGTCGGGAGTTTAGTGTTGGTCGCCAATGAAGGTGAACCCGCGCCAGATTACAAAGTGGATCCGGAAGGTTCTATTAGCATCATCGCGGTGAAAAATGATTTGCCAGAACTCAAAGCCACGACACTGAATTTCAACGCTTTTGATTCACAACAAGCCACTCTTGCTGCAAAAGGCGTTAAGTTTGCAGCGCCTGCTGGGACCCGGGTGAGCCAAGATCTGGAGCCGGAATACATCACGGTGAGCCGTGATGACAAAACAGCATGGGTCAGTGTGCAGGAAAACAATGCTTTAGTGCGCATTGATTTAACCAAGTTAACCATTGATGCGGTGCAGGGCTTGGGCAGTAAAGACCACAACCTTGCCCGCAATAGCTTGGATGTCAGTAACAAAGACGGCGTGTTGCTGCAAACAGTCCCTGGATTGCGCGGTTTATATCAGCCTGACACCATTGCCAGTTTTCAGTGGCAAGGTGCAAATTTTGTGGTAAGCGCCAATGAAGGCGATGCGCGTGATTGGCCAGGCTATTCCGAACAAAAACGTGTCGCGTCGCTGACCCGCACCACCGATTTACAAGCGGCACAAGCCGCGATGTACAACAAGGATGGGTTGGGGCGCTTAAACATCACCACCGCCCTTGGAACTGACAATAACGGCCAATTTGCATCCTTGTATGCCTATGGTGCACGTTCCTTTAGTATTTGGGATCAAAACGGCACTCAAGTCTTTGATTCTGGTAATGATTTTGAACGTATTGGCGCCAGCGTCCACGGCAGTCGTTTCAACTCCAACCACCTCTTGGTAGAGGGAGACAATCGCTCGGATGATAAAGGGCCTGAACCAGAAGCCTTGGCGCTTGGATTTATTGGCAGTCGGACGTATGCGTTTATCGGTGCTGAGCGGATGAGTAGTATCTATATCTATGATATTTCGAATCCGTTTCAACCGACCTTTGTTGATTACAGCATCAATCGCAATCTTGATGCCGTGTATAACATTAACGATGACACAGTCCCTGCCACAGTAACTGGCGATGTTCAACAAGCAGGCGATTTAGGGCCAGAGTCCTTGGTGTTTGTGCCTGCGGCAAGCAGCCCAGTGGCACAACCGCTTTTGATCAGTGCCAATGAAGTGTCAGGTTCTGTCACTGTGTACAGTGTGCAGGAAAAGCGTTAATAGTATGAAACAGAGAGAGTGAGGCTCTCTCTGTCCTAATTTTGGTAAAAGTCGTCGCTGAAACCAAGATTCAGATTGTCGACTTTTAGCATGTTTGACTATACTGCCAAAATTAGTACTGCAACTTTTTCTTAAGATGCAGAAAACCTCCCGTATATCAGGGACTTTGGGCAGAAGGATTCCGTGGCAAAACGCTGGCTCACAGCACTCTGTGCATGCATGCTAATCCCGATGTTACTGGCGCAACCGCTTCATGCGCAGCCGGTCGTGATAGCGCACGCCGCCGTTCCGGTCGAACAACTCACCTCGGCACAACTGCGCAGTATTTTTATGATGCGACAAGTCATGTGGCCGAACAATGTGCCGATAAGAGTCTATGTGTTGCCAAATAAGGCACCTATTCATCTGGCATTTGTGCAACAAAAATTACAACTTTTTCCCTATCAATTGGAACGCGTGTGGCAAAAGTTGACGTACTCGGGGACAGGAACGCCCCCGATTGAAGTGACTGATCTAGCGACGATGGTTGAATTGGTGCAAGTCACACCCGGTGCCATCGGCTATGCAGAATTAAAGGAAACCCCCAGTGCGCTGCGAATTATTGAAATTAAGCCATAGCTTGATGCTGTCCCTGATGCTGTTGCCAATGTCGCTTGCTGCGGCGCAGTGGCAATGGCACGGTTTTATCTCCCAAGGGCTGATGCAAAGTGAGCGCAGTAATTTTGTCAATAATACCGGAGAAGTGTCGGCAGAACTGACTGAAATTGGTTTAAATACCAGTTATCAGTTAACCAATAATTGGCGTTTTGCAGGTCAACTGATGTACCTCGATGGCGGAAATCGCTACAAAGACGGTATGCGTGTCGATTACATGTTTGTGAACTGGACGGCGGTTAATAACTTCGATTGGCAACTCGATTTGTATGTCGGACGGTTTAAAAACATGCACTGGTTGTACTCCAGTACGCGCGACGTGCCTGTCACTCGCCCGATGATTGTGTTACCGCAAACGGTCTACTTTGATGCATTTCGCGATATCGCGCTTGGCTCGGATGGGGTGTTAGTGAAGTCCACGAACAACACCTCGTTAGGCGAAGTCGAAGTCAATTGGAGTTACGGTTCTACACCTGTGACCCGTGAGATGTCACAGCGAGTGGTGGCCACCACAGTGCAAGGCGCGACGGAACAAGATTTTGTTCATCAATTTAGTGTCTATTTTCGGCCTGAAGGCAGCCAAACGCAGTGGGGAATGAGTCTACTGGATTCCGATTTTAACTATCGGAAAGCCCTGGTTGATTTGTGGGCTGATGGCGATTTCACCGTGCAACGGTTTATGCTGAACTGGCGGTATTCGGCGGAGTGGTGGGAACTTTCCAGTGAATTTATGCAAGAACGCGTGGTGGTACATGGCTTTTTAGCACCTGGCTTTGATCGAACCGTGTTTGCTCAAGGCTTGTTTTTACTGGGAAGCATCGATGTCGGGCCCAGCACCAAGCTGTATCTCAGTCATGATTATTACACCGGTAACAAAGACGACCGCCGTGGAAGTTTGTTACCTATTCAATCTGGCGGCATGATCCCAAGTTATTTTGGTTTTCAAAATGACTCGGCCATTGGCGTCAGTCAAGAACTGGCCGAACGGCTTCGATTAAAGCTGGAGTACCACTATTCCGATGGTACTGGACGTCTAGGCCCGAATGTGGTGCCTGATTTAGTCGTCAACAAATCGCGTTACCATGATTTGTGGGCCGTACAATTAATTTATTGGTTCTAATGGATGCGCCCATTTTTAAGTTTGCCATGGAAAATTCTAATCCTGACCATCAGTGCCTTGCTGGTGATGTCGGTGACTTTAACCAGTTTTGCTTGGTTAAAAATGGAGCAAGACTTTAAGATCCAGCAAGAAAAACAACTGTTACTCAGACAACAGCAATTTGAGCATCTTAATCAACTGCTAGAAAATCAGTTACGCAGCTGGTTGGAGTCGTTTAGTGATATGGCCGATATCCGCAATCAGCCGGATTTTCAAAGTTTTGCAGGGGCTTTAGCGAAACATTTCGATACCATCTCCCTGCATTTAAATGTTGAGAACCTATGGTTATTTGACCGCAATAGCAATTTGTTGCACGCATCCTCTCCGGCTATTCCTGCGCGTATCCGGCAAAGTGTGTCGCAAGTGATCACTGAGTTACAGCCCTACAGCGAAATTGTCTGCCAAGATCAATGCGTTAAAGTGGTGATGTTACCTGTGCAAGATCAACGCGGCGATGTGGCCGTTGTCGCGATGACCACGACCTTGCTGGACATGTTGTCATCGTTAAAACAAGGCGTCGGTTCGGAAGTGGCGATTGTCCGAATTGATGGTGATTTGCAAGGGGCGGCCCGTGATTTACGCTTAATGTCCTTGTCCAATGCCAACAGTATGGCGGCTGTGTTTGCCGCCATTTCACCCGACGCCACGGTGAGCCAAGCCATTGAGCAGGGGCTATCGATCACCGTGGATGCCGAGCAATACCTGATTAGCTTTTTGCCGTTGGTGAACTCCGGACATGGTTATTATTTGGCGTTAGTCGATGATGTCAGTGGCTTTGCGCGGACCAAACAAAAGTACCAGCAGCAAATGGTGCTGTTTGCGCTTAGCAGTTTTTTAATTATTGCCGCGGTGATTTATTTCAGTACCTTACGTTTAAGTAATCGCTTGTTGACCATGGCGCGCCATCTACCGTTATTGGCACAACGGCAGTTTGCCGAGTTTCGGCAAAAAGCCAAAACAGCGCCTTTGCTGTTAAGTGACGAGTTGGATGTGTTAAGCAAATCGGCCGAGCAGCTGTCGGTGGAATTGGAACAATTGCATGCGACCATTGAGCAAAATACCCGTGAGTTAGAAAACATCGCGATGTACGATTTACTCACTGGGCTGCCGAATCGAAACATGCTGCAGTTTAACTTGAAAAAAGCGTTGCAAGCATTGCAAACCAGCCCTGGCCAAGTTGCAGTGTTGTTTTTAGATTTGGACGATTTCAAAAAAATTAATGACACCCAAGGCCATGCTGCTGGTGATCAATTGTTGATGGAAGCGGCCGCTCGGATCCGCCGCAGTATCCGTCCTATCGATTTGGCGTGTCGTTTTGGTGGTGATGAATTCGTGGTGGTCATTTCAGAGGTCCACCCGTTGGATGTTGCGGTTAAACTCGCCGAGCAAATTCTGGCGGAGTTCCAACATCCCATCGAACTTAATCAGCAATTGTTTTATGTCTCAGCCAGTATTGGTATGTCTATCGCATCCAGTGCAGATACCCAGGCCGATGATCTGATCCGTCAGGCTGATATTGCCATGTACGATGCCAAGGAGCGTGGGCGTGGCCTGTTCACCGGTTATGATCAAACCATGTTTTTGCGCTTGGCCAATCGCATCAAACTTGAAAGTGAACTCAAAGAAGCCTTACAGCTTCACCAATTCGATTTGGTATTTCAACCACAGATTGAACTCGCCACAGGGCGACTCTCGGGGTTTGAAGCCTTATTACGCTGGCATCATCCGACACGTGGCTTGGTAGCGCCTGATGAGTTTATTGGAGTGCTTGAGAATTCATCACAAATGGTTGAAGTGGGCTACTGGATGTTCCGTCGCTGTTTTGAGTTGGTGGCACAATTAGTTCGCCGCGGCTATCGGCATATCAAATTGTCAATTAATTTATCGGCAGGGCAGTTCCTCGATCCAAATCTACCTGTTGTTTTAGCGGGCTTAGTGGATGAATTTAGTTTGCCTGGCAATCATTTTGAGTTAGAGCTTACGGAACGTACCTTGGTTAAAAACATCGATCAAACCTTAGTGATGATGCGCCAGCTTAAGGCACTCGGCTTCTATTTTTCGATTGATGATTTCGGCACAGGTTACTCCTCCTTAAGTTACTTAAAACAAATGCCGGTCGATGTGATTAAAATCGATAAATCCTTTGTATTTGGCATGTTAGAAAACGACGCTGATTATCAAATTATTGTCTCGACCATTGCGATGGTGCAAAAGCTTGAACTGCAGGTGGTGGCTGAAGGGGTCGAAAACCGCGCTCAGTTGCAGGTGTTACGCCAACATAAATGTGATTTAGGGCAGGGCTATTATTTCGCCAGGCCGCTGAACGAACAGCAGCTCGATGAGTTTTTGCAAAACAAAGCGGTGGATGGCTTCTTACAGTTGGCTTAGTTCAAAGGCTGATTAGGGTGGCTAACATGGCTTTGGTTCGGATTCATCCGCTCGTAACTTTCAACTCGGTTACGTCCTTGATACTTCGCCAGATACAGTGCTTGGTCGGCTTGTCGTAACATATCGGCCATTTGATAGCCGGCATTTAAATGGTGACTGACACCAAAGCTTGCGGTGATTTTTAAATCAGCGGCAATGTCTGAGCAGTCTAATTGTTCAATGGCATCGCGACAGATCTCCGCCATCATCAGCACTTTATCCGGCTGACATTCAGGCAGCACCAGTGCAAATTCTTCACCACCAATACGGCCAAAAATGTCACCACTGCGAATGAAGTGGTTGCAGATATTGACTACCGCTTGCAACGACTTATCGCCCGCTTCGTGACCAAAAGTGTCATTGATTTGTTTGAAGTGGTCTAAATCAAACACAATCAAGCCAATCGCTTCATTCTGTTGTTTGCAGCGTTTGAGTGCCTTGCCAAAAAGTTGTTCAAAATGAAAACGGTTACTAATGGCCGTTAAGCTGTCATTTTCCGCGGCAAGTTTGTAAAAACGATGCCGTCTGAGTAAACGCCAGAACCAAGCCGCCAACACCAATAATAAAGAGGCGGTGGCGATGAGCAAAATACGATTGCGCCAGGCTTGCTCTTGACCAAGTTGCTGCTGTAATTCGGAGGTGCGGATCTGCTCTTGCATCAAACTTAATTGCTGGTCTTTTTTTAACATTTCGACTTTGGCCAGTTGATAGGACAATAGTTTGAATGACTTGTCATCGCGTAAGGTTTGTTCGGCTTGGCTGTATTGTTGTTGTATTTCAAAGGCTGTTTTGTAATCGCCTTGTCCTGCATACAGATCCGCAGCTAACTTCAGACCGGCTACCGCAGGATTGCTTTGTGGCGCATTCTTGGTGTTTTCCTGCAGCAAGCCTAAGGTTTGTTTTGCGGCATCGAGTTGACCGGTTTCGATCTCTGCCGTGGCTTTAAGTTGATAAAACTCGACATTTAATCGCGGATAGGCCGCTTGCTCAATCAGTGCTCGGAAGGAGTCAGCCTGGCTCAGCGCTTTGTGTGGATCCTTTGCTTGCAGAGTGCTGTACAGCACTTGCAGACTGGCAAATCCGGCAAACAGCGGTTGGTTGGCGCTTTGACACAACGACAATACATTTTGTGCCACCTGCGCATTGAGCTGCATGCCGGATAAACGCTGATTTTGTTGACGCAAAATTTGGGCAATACATTGGCTACGTGGCGTCAGCGTCATTTGTTCAAGCAAGTCTAAGTACGACAAACTTTGATCGTACAAACCGGCTTCTGAGTAAATATTGGCAGCGGCCAACAAGCCTTCCACCCGATAACTGGTGGTGTTGACTTGCTCTAACCAGGTAAGACTTTGCGCCAAGATGGTAAATGCTTCGATGTATTGCCGACGCAACACTTGGGTTTGAGCCAAGGTGATGCCAGCGCGAAAGCGCAATTCCAGCGCGCCGTGACTAACCACCAGTCGTTGCAAGGTGGTAATGGCTTCTTCGTGTCGCCCTTCTAGGGTGTCTCGAAAGGCCAGCAGAAAATCCAGATAATCCTGCTCTGCATTGCTCATTTCAGGCCGGGCAGGTTGAAGTTGTGACAGTAAATCTGAAAACTGCGGTCGATTCGATGTGCGGATGTTATCGGCCGCTTGCAATTGCTCCATAGTCGACTGTTGCGCGTTGACCGTATCAACGCACAACAATCCCAACACCAATGCGACGGTCGCTCGCTTATTCATTCAATTAATGACGAGGTGTTTGTTCCGGCTGGTCTTCATCATCCTGGTCCGGTTCATCCGGTGTATCGGGCGCAACAATCATAAAACAACCGTTGGAGTGCAATTGGACCTGCGTTAACAGCTGTTCGAGCTGTTGCTGTTGCATGGCTGCGATTTGTTCCGTTGGCAAGTTAGCCGCTTGTGCCAAGCTGGTAAGCCACTGCATTTGCTCTTCTTCCAACACTGGGCTTTGGCCCATCTTATCTAACATTGCAACTAAATCTGACATGGTCCATGTGCTCCAACGCGAAATCGAAAATGATGCTAACTATGGCAACATCAATGTTGCGCAAACCTTCACCAGCCTATCTGTAAACTCTTCTTTTGTAAAATGAAAGCTGCTAGCTTAGCCAATACATAGATCTAACAGGCGCATAACAATGACATCGCGTGGTCAGTTGGTGGTGATAGGTTCCGGGATGATGGTGGGGGCACATATCACTCCGCGCAGCAGGGCATTTTTAGCTGATGCCGATCAGGTGTTTGTGGCAGTCACTGATGCGCTGACCGAGCAATGGATCGCCAGTATCAACCCACGGATACACTCCTTTGCTGCGCTGTATCAAGCAGGGAAACCTCGAAGCGAGACCTACCAACAAATGGTGGCGTTGATACTTGGCGCGGTTCGCCAGCAACAAAAGGTGGTGGCCGTGTTTTATGGTCACCCAGGCGTGTTTGCCCAAGTGGCGCAGATGGCGCTAAGCTGTGCGCATGCGGAAGGCTTTGCAG
>CAYTIQ010000083.1:0-15540 GCA_964437935.1 uncultured Rheinheimera sp. | reverse complement strand
GTGGATCACTTTTAGATTGTTGCTGTGGATCACTTTTAGACTGTTGTTGACACTCAGCAAAGAGCAAGCTGAAGCGGAACTTCGTGACTATTTGGGGCCGGACAGTGCCGTACTCAAATGTACGCATTTGGATATGAACGTGGGTTGTCGCCGTGAGTTCTGGGTGGGCAACTGCATTGCTATTGGCCTCGCCGGTGGTTTTATTGAACCACTCGAATCCACGGGCTTACATTTGGTCAATTTAGGCGCGCGGTTATTGTCCACCCATTTGGCTGGCGACGTGACACCAGCGGTACGAGATTCCTACAATCGGCTGATGAATGGTTTTTATACTGATTTGAAGCAGTTTATTGTGTTGCATTATTGCTTAACTGACCGCGATGACACGGAGTTTTGGCGTCAAGCTGCCCTAAAAGCGCAATACTGTGAAGGGCTGCCGCAGCAGCTGCAAGCGTGGCAGTCGAAAGTGTGTGAATACATGGACTTAGCCGGAACCTTTTCCACCACGTTCACCGATGAAAATTACCGTTACATCCTGTACGGCATGGATTATTTACCGACGTTGAACCCGATGGCGTCAGAGCGACGTTTTGATGCGTTGTTTAATCAAGTCCAGCAGCAGGGTCGTCATGCAGTGTTTAGCACCATCCCATTGTCGGTGCATGTGGCTGGTTACCATCAAGCAGGGTGATGAAGGAAGGTCGTCTCACGGCTTGTCAGGTGTATCAATCCATATCAGCTTCTAACCACGGCTCGTTTGCAGATGCAACTGAGCCGTGTAGTTTTTTGGCCGTCAGGTTTACTACCTCCTAACTTTTATGCAGAAAAAAACAGCAAATATATAATGACAGCGCTGTCATTTTGCGATAGCATACTCTTGCAGCGCAGAACTTTGCTCCCTGGCGACGGTTCTGCGTTCGGACAGTCTCCCTGTTCGATTTGCCTTCTGATTGAGGTTGACGTTATTTGTAGTTGGTAACTTCGACTGTCATTCATGGATGTTGTGTTTTATTTGCCAATCCTTATCCAAGGGTATTTCGCAGGATACACATTTGGTATCCTGCTTTTTTCTTTTGAATCACCATGCTCAATTTCAGGCGTTTTGCTTGATGACTACCGTCAACACATGCATCGCGGTTGGTTTTGTTAGTCGTTGTGTTCAATCATCATCTGCTTGATGCGAACGATGGCATCTTGCTCATCAGAGAAGGTTCAAGTCGGAAAAGGAAGTTCTCGATATGTCGACTCATTTTGTTACCAAGCTGCCGCTGCGCTGGGGCATTATCGGTTGTGGTGCCGTCACTGAGGTCAAAAGTGGCCCAGCCTATCAATTAGAGCCGCGTTTTTCGTTAGAGATGGTCATGCGACGCGATGGGGCAAAAGCGGCTGATTATGCGCGCCGCCATCAGGTGCCGCTGCATACCGACAATGCCTATGCGCTGTTATCTCACGCGGAGCTGGACGCTATTTATGTGGCAACGCCGCCCGATAGCCATCTGCAGTATGCGTTGGCGGCGGCCAAGGCCGGTAAAATATGTTGTGTCGAAAAACCAATGGCGTTGAACACCGCGCAATGCAAAGTGATGGTGGAGGCTTTTACAAAGGCCAATTTACCGTTGTTTGTCGCTTATTATCGCCGTTCATTACCGCGGTTTTTACAGGTCAAACAATGGCTGGAAAGTCAGGCTATTGGCACCGTTCGCCATGTGCATTGGCAGCTAAGTCGTCCAGTACATTCGCGAGACCTGATGCCTGATGGCCAGAATTGGCGTACCGATCCTAAACAAGCTGGTGGCGGCTATTTTGTCGATTTGGCCAGTCATGGCATCGATTTATTGCAGTATTTATTGGGAGATATCACGCAGGTGCATGGCATGTGTCAGCGCCAAGCCCAGTTGTATGCGGCAGAAGATGCGGTGACAGCGATTTGGCAACATCAAGTGCAAGCCGATGGCAGCGTTGCTACCGGCTCTGGCAGCTGGCATTTTTCTGCGGATCAACGTCGCGATCAGGTGTTGATCCAAGGCAGTCATGGCAGCATTGAATTTTCGGTGTTTGAAGAGCAAGCCCTGCTGCTCTGCCAAATGGATGCCACAGGCCAACGGCATCAAACCGAGTTGTTTATCGACAACCCTGCGCATATTCAGCAATACCATGTGGCGAATATGGCCAAAGCCTTAGCTGGGGATAACTTTGTGCATCCATCGACTGGGCATAGCGCACTTCGCACGACCGCGGTGATGGAAGCTATTTTAACTGGAGTACCGCTGGACAGCTTGTTCGCGGAGTCTTCAGCGCCATAAACATTAGGGTGCTTGATGATTGAGAAAACGCCCGCAGTCGCGGGCGTTATTTTAGGGCGTAACACCACAGAGCTTGTTAATGCACCTCAGTCACGCGACTGCTGCGCTTTGGTTGTTGTGGCAATTTACTGCGCAGCAGCACCGCGGGAGCACCAACGCGACCGGCGGGGAGCTGCACGGATTCGGTCCAGCGTGACCAGCGTTGCCCGCCGTCGATGCTGTATTCAATCCAAAGCCCAGGGTAGGCCACATTGGCGTCTAAGCTATCGTTTTTAATCACAGCGCCAGGTGGTGGCAAATAAAATTGCACGCCGGCATTGGCCAAGCGGGGCAGTTCTTTCTGACCCATCACCTGCACGAATGCTAACCAGTCGGCATCGCGAGCGTTTTGGTCGACATCGGCACTGGTTTGATCCGCCTCCCATGGGGCGTGATGCCATGCCCGTTCGGCCAGTGGCAACAACCTAGGGTAGACCATTTCTTCCAATTGCTCTGCGGTGCGAATGGTTTCGGACCACACTTGGCCTTGCATGCCAAGGATATTCTCTGGCTTCGTCAACGGCGGTAACGCACGGCCGACTAGACGCTCCAGGTTATCAATCGGTGCGCCTGCGCGAGTTTTGTCGGCATTGCTGTAGACGTTATCAGGCATATAACCAAACACTTTACGCGCATCGACAAACCGCGATGCCCAGTAATAACCACGTTCGTGCGGGTTGGCTTCGTATGGGTGGTCAAAATACAAGTGCGTGCCATGCGACAACACCACCTGATAGCCGGCGTTGGCCAGACGGTAGGCACGATCGGCGACGCCCCATTCCCAAATGTTATCCCAGACGTTGGCGTAAACGGCTGGATTATTAAATTGGCTGCGATTAAAAGGCGTTGTGGCGTCATACATCAACCCATCTTCCCAGCCACCAAGACGCAGTTCGCGCTTGGCAAGAATGTCGGCAACGCGACTTACAAAATACGGTTTTAAATCCGCTACGCCGGCAAGACCGGCTTGGCCTTTGGCAAACAAGGCTTGGCACGCCGGTGAACCGGTCCAGCTGCCAGCACCGACTTCATCGCCGCCCATGTGGTAGGTGGTTAATCGCAAACCGGCACTACGGTACATTTGTTGTAACTCGTACACCAGCTTGTCGATAAAGGCATAACTGGAGTCCATACAGACATTCACCGAGTTATCGGTGTAACTTTGTACCGTCAGATACGTCGAGGTATCGAGTGGATCGCTTAACAGATACTGGCTGGCTTTGGCCAAGTCGCCAGCTTTTTTGTAGGTGTTGTACCGTGCTTGCATCGCTTTTATGGCAGCACGGGCATGCCCAGGCATATCAAATTCAGGGATCACTTCAATATGGCGTGCGGCGGCGAATTTTAACAGGTCAATGAACTCATCACTGCTGTAATAGCCATTACCCGAGCCGGATTTATGCGGGCCTGTCCCCAGCTGGGTCAATAAACATTGTTGTTCGGATAAATCAAAACAGCGCGCACCGCCGATGCTGGTTAATTCCGGTAAGCCAGGAATTTCCAAGCGCCAGCCTTCATCTTCTGACAAATGCAGATGCAGCTTGTTGAGCTTATAGCGTCCCATCTGTTCAATCAGGCGCTTTGTCACCGCCACCCCATGGAAGTTGCGCCCCATGTCATAATGCATACCGCGCCAGCTGTAGCGAGGTTCATCGACGACCGTGACTTCCGGAATAGTCGCAGACATGGCGGTTAAACTGAGCAGCGATTGTACCCCGTAAAACACCCCTGCCGCATCGGCACCTTGGATCTCAATAGTGCTGTCGGTCACTGTCAGTCGGTAGGCTTCGGCTTTACCAAGCTTGGCATCGACGGACAATACGATGCGTTGGTCGCCATATTCTTGCTCTGATAACGCGAGAGTGATGCCTTGAGCTTGCAATGCTTGCTGCAACAACACCGCTTCATTTTTCAGTTGACCAGCAAAACTAATCACCCAAGGCGCCTGTAGGGTGACATCACCGCGCTGCACCGATAGCTGTTTGGGTGTGGGGATGATCCTGCTTTGAATGTCCCGTGTTGACAGGGCTTGACCTTGTGATGCTTGATTGTCTTGATACCGACTCTGGGTGGTGGCGATCACAAATTGGTCTTTTTCTGGCTTGTCGTACCGGTACTGTTGTTCTGGTTTGGTAAAAGGGGCGACAAAGTCGGCTAACTGCTCGGTGTCGGTATTCTTGATCACTGCAGGTTTTAGTGAGCCCGCGGTGATAAAGGCACGTGGCATAAAATCGGTATAGCTGACGATCCAAGGTGAGCCTTTAATTGGAACAACCAATTGCTGGCCCGACTTAATACCTTGGAAGTTTTTGCTTGGGCTAATCCGATGTAAATCGCCCTGCACATGCTCAATGGTTAATCCCTGCTGCTCCATGGTGTCGAGTTTTCGAACCGAATGAAGGTACAGCTGCCAGTTTCCTTGCTTTAAATCCAGTTTACTTAAGTTATGAAGAGTGATGGTGGCACTAAATTGGCTTGGCGTGTCCTGAAAGTTACTCGTTAAGGCATACCGCAGCTGTAACTCCGTGGCAAAATTGTCCAGTTCAGACTGTTGCTTAAAGTTATGCGCATCAACCGCTTGGCTTGTCAGTAAAAATGCGCCGAACATCGGCAGCATCGCAACCATTTTCTTCATAGAACCCTCGTCAATGTCGCGATCATTCTCTGTTTATCATCAGACATATGATACGTAACTGTGTTGCACTGGTTACAGCAAGTTGTAATTTTTATGACAACTTAACCAATTGAAAATAATTGATTTTTGATATCCCTGTTGCTGTTCAATGGAACTTTTGCGTTCGATTTTTAAACAGGGGGCTTGTTATTTGTCAAAATTATTATATGCTGATTCTTAAAAATGACAACGCTGTCATTTTGCTTTCTAGTCAGGCTCGTTCTGCAAGCATCAGAACAGAATTTCGCCAAGAGGGCAAGATGCAAACTACAAGCGATAAAGAGGGTGTGATGAACAGGACAACGGGGCAGGGCCCTTGGTATCTCGGGATAGACGGTGGTGGCAGCAAGTGTCGTGTCGTCATCGTGGATACCAATGACCAGGTGTTAGGCGAGGGGCTTGGCGGGCCGGCAAATCCGTTGCGTGGTATGAAAATCGCGATTGATTCCATCATGACCGCAACGGAACAAGCCATGCAGCAAGCGGGTCTTGAACAGGCTGACCTGTCGAAGTTAATCGCCGGCGCAGGGTTGGCTGGGGTCAACATGCCGCAGTACTTTCAACTGGTCAGCGATTGGCAACATCCGTTTGCCGCTTTTCATTTAACCTCTGATCTGCATACGGCGTGTATCGGGGCGCATCGGGGTGAAGATGGCGCTGTGATCATTGTCGGCACAGGATCCTGTGGCTTGGCGGATGTCAACGGCCAAGTCTTGGATATCGGTGGTCATGGCTTTCCATACGGCGATAACGGCTCAGGATCATGGTTTGGCAATCAGTTAGTTCATCATGTGCTGCTGCACAAAGATGGTATTGGCGCACCTACGCTGCTGACCGACTTGTTATGTGCTGAACTGGGTGTCAGTGAAACCTTGGACATCGTTGGCCACTTTATGCATGCCACGCCCACGGTGTATGCCAAATATGCCCCGCTGGTGTTTGCGGCGGCGGAACAAGGCGACGACACCGCGCTTGCCATTGCTAAAGCAGGCGCAGCGCACATTGAAAACATCGCGAACCGCTTATTTAGTTTACAGCCTTCCAAGTTAGCCTTTATTGGTGGCCTTGCTTACAAGGTGATCCCATTTTTATCCCGTGATGTGCAGGCGCGCATCAGTGCTGCCCAAGCAGCTCCCGAATTTGGTGCCGTGTGGTTCGCCCGGGCACAGCAGTCAAAACAAGCATCCAGTGAAGAGAGAATCTAATGAGCAGCACAATTATGGCGCGCGAAGCCGCCGAAGCCCAAGAGCGTATCCGCGAACAACTCAGCCACAATGCCAATGTCATTGCCGCCGTCGTTGCTGAAGTCAACAAACGCGCACCGAAGTACGTGTACATGGTGGGTCGTGGTTCGTCAGATCACGCTGGTGTCTTTGGTAAATATTTGATTGAAACTGAAATCGGTTTACCTGTGGCCCCTGCTGCGCCCTCGATCGCCAGCGTTTACAACAAACAGCTGCAGCTAACAGACGCCTTGGTGATTTGTATTTCTCAATCGGGTCGCAGCCCTGACATTTTGGCGCAAGTTGCGATGGCAAAAAAAGCTGGTGCCTTGGTGGTTGCGTTAGTCAATGACACCACCTCACCACTGGCCGCAGCAGCCGACTTCACCGTGCCATTGTTTGTAGGTCCTGAAAAAGCCGTGGCGGCAACGAAAAGTTATTTGGCAACGCTGTCGGCGTTGTTGCAGCTCGTCTCAGTCTGGTCTGGTAACACCGAGTTGCAAGCGGCCGTTGAGCAATTGCCAGAATTGCTACTGCAAGCCCAAGCTCTGCCGGTGCAATTAACGCCAGAATCTGTGGCCCATGTGAAGCACTGTGTAGTGTTAGGCCGCGGCCCTGGTTACGCGATTTCGCGCGAAATCGCCCTGAAGTTAAAAGAAGTCTGTGGTATTCACGCCGAAGCGTTCTCTAGTGCTGAGTTTTTACATGGGCCTGTTACCCTGGTCAAAGATCAGTTTGCCATTGTTGACGTTAGCATCGCCGATGAAGCCCTTGCTGCACATCAAGCGCAAATCAACGAAGTGCAAAGCCGTGGCGCAAGTTTGGTGCATTTAAATCATGGCAGCCTGAGCTGTCAGCCGCGGGTGTTACCGCTTTTGGTGTTGCAACGATTCTACTTGGACGTGGAAGCGGTCGCGCGTTCGCGCGGGGTCAATCCTGATGCGCCACCGGGCTTGAACAAAGTCACTAAAACGGTGTGATTGGTTCGTAAACTAATAGTAGTTTCATTTGCTTTTATATGGCAGCATGACACCGGTATCTTTACGAAAATCAAGTTTCAAAACAGGTTTTCTTGCGCAAGGAATCAGTATGAGCAGTTGTTTTTCAGTCGCTCGGCTTTTTGATGGTGAATCGTGGCATCAGCAGGTGACGGTGACGATTTCACAAGGGCTGATTGAGTCAATCACACCCGCATCAAGCACAGTACAAGATGTGACTATGGTGCCAGGTTTTATTGATGTGCAGGTCAACGGTGGCGGTGGTGCTTTATTTAACACCGAGCCTTCGCTGCAAGCGCTACGCACGATGGTTGCGGCTCACGCTCAATTTGGTTCGGTTGGCTTAGTGCCAACCGTGATCACCGATAGCATCGAGGTGATGCAACAAACGGCCAATGCAGTGGCCGAAGCCATCCGTATCGGTGAGCCTGGCGTGCTTGGCATCCATTTTGAAGGCCCGCACTTATCTGTACCTAAAAAGGGTGTGCACCCACAGCAGCATATTCGTGGTCTTAGCGAGGACGAATTGGCGTTGTATGGTCGTACTGATTTAGGGGTGAAAGTGGTGACTGTCGCGCCTGAAAATGTCAGCCCGGAACAAATCCGTCAGCTGGTTGCGCTGAATGTGCATGTCTGCTTGGGGCATACCAATGCTGACGGCGAGACCACCGCCAACGCTCTCGCTGCTGGCGCGACCGGCTTTACCCATTTGTACAATGCGATGTCGCCATTAACCTCGCGCGAGCCTGGCGTGGTCGGCGTGGCGTTGGCCGATCGGGGCAGCTGGTGTGGAATTATCCTCGATGGCCATCATGTCCATCCAACGGCCGCCAAATTAGCCATGCATGCCAAGCCCAAGGGCAAAATGATGATTGTGACCGATGCCATGTCACCAGTCGGCACCGATGCCAGCGAATTCCCGTTTTTCGATGGCAAAGTGACTCGCGATGGCAACAAGTTAACCAATGAACATGGGCAATTGGCTGGATCGGTGTTGGATATGGCAGACGCCGTACGTTATGCCGTGCAACAGTTGGATGTGCCCTTGGCTGAAGCCTTGAACATGGCATCGCGTTATCCGGCTGAGTTTTTAGCCTTAGGCCACAGTCACGGCCAGCTCAAACCCGGCTATCGAGCAGATTTTGTGCTGCTCAACGAATTTGCCGTTACGGCAACATATGTGGCGGGACAGCCACTGTATCAGGCGTAAGCCGATGACGGAGCTGGCTTGCTGGCTCCCTAAATACACACAATAATCACAACATCAGATCACAGAGGGCTTTATGGAAATGGCAATCCGCCGCGAACAACCAACGAGCACCGTGCTACCGATGATTATCATCGGCACGCTGTTTTTCGTTTTTGGTTTTGTCACTTGGCTAAATGGATCCTTGATCCCGTTTTTACGCTTAGTGTGTCACTTAACGGAATCACAAGCACTGTGGGTGCCGTTTGTGTTCTATATCGCTTATGTGTTGATGGCCTTGCCATCGTCCTGGGTGTTAAACCGCATCGGTTATAAAAATGGCATGGTGGCGGGGCTTGGTATTATGGCGGTGGGGTCTGTGGTGTTTATTCCTGCAGCAGAAGCCGCGCATTACGGTTTGTTTTTGTTGGCGTTGTCCTTGCTGGGAACGGGTTTAACCTTACTGCAAACTGCCTCAAATCCTTACATTGTTTGTATCGGCCCGCGTGAAACCGCAGCCATGCGTATCTCGTTGATGGGGTTAGTCAATAAAGGTGCTGGAGTGATCGTTCCGTTGGTGTTTACTGCCTGGATCTTAACCGGTATGGACCAATTCGCGCCGGAAGCCTTGGCCGCCTTATCGGACGAGGAGCGCAATGCGCGGTTAGTTGAGTTATCGGCTCGGTTGGTCACCCCGTACATTTATATGACAGTCGCACTGGTTGCCTTGATGGCGTTTGTGAAGTTTTCGCCGCTGCCAGAGCCTGTCTTGGAAGAACCTACCGTGGATGGTGAAGCACCTGAAGGTCGCACGTCTATTCGTCAATTCCCACAACTGATTTTAGGTGCTGTTGCGTTGTTCTTTTACGTTGGTGTTGAAGTGATCGCCGGCGATACCATTGGTTTGTATGGTCAGCATTTGAATGTTGCGCAATGGGGCATGTTAACCTCATACACGATGGTGGCCATGGTGGTGGGGTACCTGGTGGGCGTGTTTTGTATTCCACGGTTTATCAGTCAACCACAAGCCTTGTTCGGCTCTGCTGTCTTGGGGTTATTGTTTACCTTGGGTGTGATGTTTGGCTCCAGTGAGCAGCACACCATCGCCAGCGTGTTGTTTGGCTGGACGGGTATCCCAACGGTGCCAGATACCGTGATGTATTTAGCCTTGTTGGGCTTAGCCAATGCCTTGGTATGGCCTGCCGTTTGGCCATTGGCATTACAAGGGTTGGGAAAATTTACTGCAACGGGGTCAGCACTCCTGATCATGGGCATCGCCGGTGGCGCCATCCTGCCTAAGGTGTATGGTCTTATTTCAACGAGCACAGGTGATGCGCAAACCGCGTATTGGGTCATGCTGCCGTGTTATGCCTTTATTTTCTATTACGCCGTCGCTGGCTACAAAAAACGCCAGTGGTAAGTTGTCGTTGAACAAGAAAAACGCTGGTCCATCACCAGCGTTTTTTTCGTTATGTTGTAAGAAGGAACAAGAATGTCGGTTTCACAACGATTTTATGCGCTGGATGTGTTGCGAGGGCTCACCATCGGCTTGATGATTTTGGTGAATACACCAGGCTCGTGGGACCATGTGTACGCCTTGTTGTTACATGCGCACTGGGATGGTTTCACCTTTGCCGATATTGTGTTTCCTGGTTTTTTGTTTGTCGTCGGCGCGGCGATGGCATTCTCGCTGAAAAATGCCGAATTCAATGCCCAAACTGTGCTTCGCATCTTCAAACGCGGCGCCTTAATGTTTGCTTGTGGCTTATTTTTAAATTGGTTTGGTCGTTGGGACTTGGCCGAGCTACGTATTCCTGGCGTGCTTCAACGCATTGCGATTTGTTATGTGATTGCGGCTTTGCTTGTGCTGGCGTTACCGCGAAAAGCCTTGTGGTTGGCCGGCGGCGCGCTCTTGACCAGTTATTTTGCGGCGCTTCAGCTCAGTGACAATCCATTCGCGTTAGAAACCAATGTGGTGCGATGGCTGGATTTGGCAGTGTTTGGCAGTGCCCATATCTATCAAGGGTTTGGCATCGCGTTTGACCCGGAAGGCTTGCTGTCGAATCTGTCCGCTACCTGCAACGTGTTAATCGGCTTTGGTATCGCCAGTGTGTTGCAAGGTAAAACGGCTGAGCAAGGCCTGCGTGCGTTAGTGTTCTTTGGTGTCGCCACCTTGGCTGCCGCGTTGCTGATAGCACAATTTTGGCCGATCAATAAGGCGTTATGGTCGGGAAGTTATATGCTGCTGAGCTCATCCATGTTGATGTTATTACTGGCGGCTTTGGTGTACGTCGTTGATGTGCGCCGGGCAGTAAAGTTGGCGGAACCCTTTCGGATTTACGGTACGAACCCGCTGTTTGTCTACATGTTGTCATGGGTATGGACCGTGATCATTGACCGCTTGATTGTCTGGCAACAGGGGGATGTCAGCATGTCGCTGTATGCTTATGTCTACCAAGGGCTGGCACAGGTTTTACCGCCAGAAGTAGCATCCTTGGCGTTTGCGCTCGCGCATGTTGCGCTGTTTTGGTATGTGTCGTACTGGTTGTATCGACGTCAAATTTTTATCAAGCTTTAACGACTTAGTCCTTAAAGTCCTCTGCCGTAAACCAATAGCGGCGGTCTTGGACTGCTGCGCTGGCAAGATCTGGATTTTCCAACTCAAACCAACGACTGCTGCGATGTTTCTTTAATGGAAAAACATGGGCGGTGAGGGGTTGTGATTGCATAAATCGCAGATGCTCGCCGCGGGCGCTGAATTCATGAAGGCCCGCTTCCAGCCATAATGCCAGTTCTTCATCACCTTGACGGGTATAAAAATAGATCGCCATCGGATAATGCAGCATCAAGTCTTGATAACGCTGTAAGTTTGGATACAAGGCTTGCCGTTCAGCCAGTTCCGCATCGCCTTCATGCAAGCCGCGTGGGAACAAGTCGCAGCGGCGGGCATTGACCTGCTTAAACAAATTTTCATACACAGGTGAAGTCATCACACGAAAGTGTGCTTGGCGCAAAATTTGATTATCAGGCCAGGCGAGTCCTTGGCAGGTGATCAGCTTTTGTAGAGGCTTTAGCGTGGTGACGCTATCCAGAGTACTGGCTAAATCGCGATGGATGGTGAACTTACGAAACCCCATCAAGCCGCGTTCTAACGGATAAGGGATAGCTCGAAGTAACTGATTTTTCTCAGTATCCACCCCAGCCCACATTAAATCGATACTGCGATGAATTGAAAGTTCGCGCACGATGCGACCTTGTTCCATGTCCAGCGTTTGCACTATGACGGGCATGGGGCGGCCTTGTGCCCCGAGTTCAAGCACCCGTCGCAACAGCGCAAGATAATATTGATACGAGACATCATGCTCAGATCGTGCTTTGGGGACGCGGATTTGCTCAATACTGCTGGTTTTAGAACGCTCAGCAGTAAGCGGCTGCGCTGTGACAACCGCGGTAAAAAATGTCAGACCACAGAGGAGTGAAGTCCACCACATAGCGGAGCGTTACATCCGTTACACCGACGCCGTGTTGAGTTTTAGCTTAGCCTCGAGCGCCGATAACACATTGGCAGAGACAAAGTTACTGACATCGCCACCATGACGCGCCACTTCTTTAACTAGTGTTGAGCTGATAAACATATTTTTTTCCGACGGCGTCATAAACAAGCTATCGAGCTCTGGATTCAGTTGCCGATTCATACTAGCCAGTTGGAATTCATACTCAAAATCGGCCACCGCACGCACACCGCGTAACAACACCTGTGCTTGATGCTCCTTGGCAAAGTTTGCCAATAAACCTGAAAAGCCAAGCACACGCACTTTGGCATTGCCTTGGAAAATGTGTTCGGCTAATCCCACCCGCTCGGCTAGGCTAAACATCGGTTGTTTGGTCGGGTTGGCGGCGATGGCGAGGATCACTTCATCAAACAACCGAGCCGCACGATTGACTAAATCGATATGACCGTTGGTGATCGGATCGAAAGTTCCAGGGTAAATTGCGATAGTTTTCATATGGATAGCTCTTGTAGTTGCCGGAATTTCTTGCGGCTGGCAATTCGAGGCGATTTGGCGTTACTATACCAAAAGCCAACAAAAACATGAAAAAACAGTGGCGGGCATGGAAAAGAAGTTAAGAACCAAAGATAAAATCCTGCAAGCGAGTATTGAGTTATTCAACTCGCAGGGCGAACGTCAAATCACCACCAATCATATTGCCGCTCATTTAGGTATTAGCCCCGGCAATCTTTATTACCACTTTCGCAACAAAGAAGACATCGTTCGGCACATTTTTAAAGAATATGCCAAGTTGTTAGAAAACCGTATTCAACCGCCGAGTAAACAATCGGAAGCGTTAGATGCGCTGGCGCAATACCTCGATGTGGTGTTTGAGTTGATGTACCGTTTCCACTTTTTTTATGCCAATTTGCCGGACATTTTGTCGCGCGACTCGGCGTTGCAGCAAGATTACTTAGTGGTGCAAAAAGGGGTGCAAGCGAAAGTAGTGTCGGTGTTGCACGCGCTTAAAAGTGCCGGGGTGATTGCCATTGCTGATCAAGACATTCCGCCTTTTGCTCAAACCGTGCGTTTACTAGTGACGTTTTGGATTAGTTACTTAAAGACGCAAGCGCCACATGCACAAATTGACCAATCCCAAGCGTATCAAGGCGTGCTGAAAGTCTTGTTGTTGTTCAAACCCTATGCCACGGAGGCCGCAGCGCCACGGATTGAACGACTACAGCAACATTATCAACAGCTAGCTGGTCCATCGATTTTGAATTAAGCAGCTGTGCTGCAGCCTCGTTTTTGCCAAGAAGGCTGGCGTTGCTGGCCTTTTAAGCAAATTTTCTGCAGATTTGTTGCATTCTGTTACAACTTGTTGGTGCGGTGCATTGTCGACAGCCTGCCTCAGGCGTTACTATGCCAGCGATCAACCATCCTTCTCTCAGGAACAAAACAATCATGAAAAAAATCAGTCTGATCGCCGCGGGTGTTGCATTGGCTTTAGGCTTGGTGGCTTGTGACAAAGCGCCAGCGCCTGCAAAAACTGAAGCAGCTGCCGCTCAACCTGCTAAAGCTCTGGTCTCCGGTATTGAAAAAGAAAACTTTGACCCAGCGGTGAAACACACCGAAAACTTCTTCTACAGCGTCAACGGCACTTGGTTAAAAAATACCGAGATCCCAGCGGATAAATCGAACTACGGTTCCTTTACCAAGCTGTATGACGATTCACAAGTGGCAATGCGCACCATCATCGAAGCATCCGCCAACAAAGCGGATAAAGCGCCTGGCTCAGATGAGCAAAAATTAGGTGATTTTTACAATAGCTACATGGATGAAGCTGGTATTGAAGCCTTGGGCATCAAACCTCTGGCAGCGGACCTTGCACAAATTGCTGCAGTTAAAGACCACTCTGAACTGGCAGCGGCTTTTGCTCAGTTCCAACAATTAGGTGCATCGATTCCATTGGGTTGGTACGTCAATAATGACGCGAAAAACTCAACAGCCAACGCCCTGTACGTGGGTCAATCAGGCTTAGGCTTACCAGATCGCGATTTCTACTTGTCTGACGATGCCAAGTTCAAAGAAATTCGCGCGCAATACATGGTGTATTTAAAAGACATGCTGACATTGGCGAATGTTGCCGATGCAGAGAAAGCTGCTGCGCGTATCGTGGCATTGGAAACTGAAATCGCCAAAGTGCAGTGGTCTCGTGTCGATAACCGCGATGCCGACAAAACGTACAACAAGTTCAGCAAAGCAGACTTGGTTAAAACCTTAGGTGATTTCCCATGGGACACCTACGCCAAAGCGGCGCAAATTGATGGCGTGAACGACATTATTGTTGAGCAACCAAGCTATTTAGAAGCCTTTGGTAAGCTGTACAAAGCGACCGACCTGCAAAGCTGGAAAGATTACCTGAGCATCCGCTTATTGTCTGAATACTCAGGCAAACTGAGCAAAGCCTTTGTTGACCGTCAGTTCGACTTCTACGGCAAAGTCATCTCAGGCGCGAAAGAACAACAACCGCGTTGGAAAAAAGCTGTCAACGCTTCCGATGAAGTGTTAGGTGAATTAGTCGGTCGTTTATATGTGACTGAACACTTCAAACCAGAAGCCAAAGCGCGGATGGAAGTGTTGGTGCAAAACGTGATCAAGGCATACCACGCCAGTATCGACACGCTGGAATGGATGTCACCAGAAACCAAAAAAGCGGCTCACGAAAAGCTGAACAAGTTCACGCCAAAAATTGGTTATCCAGACAAATGGAAAGACTACAGCAAGCTAGAGATCAAAGCGGGCGACTTAGTAGGTAACTACAAAGCGGCGGCAGTGTTTGCCTACGGTCAAATGCGTGACAAGTTAGGCAAGCCAGTTGACCGAAGCGAATGGCTGATGACGCCTCAAACCGTCAATGCCTACTACAACCCAGTCAACAACGAAATCGTATTCCCAGCGGCCATTCTGCAACCTCCGTTCTTTAACATGGACGCAGATGACGCGGTGAACTACGGCGGGATCGGCGCGGTGATCGGCCACGAATTGGGTCACGGTTTTGACGACCAAGGCGCGAAATTCGATGGTGACGGTAACCTGCGGAACTGGTGGACGGACAGCGACAAGGCAGAATTCGAAAAACGTGGCAAACAATTGGTTGAGCAATACAACCAATACGAGCCAATCCCAGGGATGAAGGTCAACGGCCAATTAACGCTGGGCGAAAACATTGGTGACTTAGGTGGTTTGACCGTCGCTCTGAAGGCTTACAAACTGTCCTTAGAAGGCAAAGAGGCGCCAGTGATTGATGGTTTCACCGGTGAACAACGTTTCTTCTTAAGCTGGTCACAAGTGTGGCGTCGTAAAGGCCGTGAAGAATACATGCGCAACATGCTGGTGACAGATCCACATTCACCAAGTGAGTTCCGCGTTATTGGTATCGTGTCAAACATCCCTGAGTTCTACACCGCGTTTGGTGTGAAAGAAGGCGATAAGATGTACATCGCACCAGAAAAACGCGTGAAGATTTGGTAATTTTTGCCATCACGTCGTAGAAAAGAGCCGCAGTTGCGGCTCAGACTGCTGACAAAGGTCTGGACGTAGATCCAGGCCTTTGATCTAATAGA
>CAYTIQ010000082.1:0-15750 GCA_964437935.1 uncultured Rheinheimera sp. | reverse complement strand
CTTCTAGGGGGCCTAAAGCAAAGCCACCTCCTATGGAGGTGGATTTTTACTTTGGCACTGCGTCGTTTATCGCCAGCAGCCATGCTTGGCCAAGTGATACCGCTGCGACTGCAAGTTCGTTCTAAATGCGCACGTGGTGGTTTTTGTTGCGCTGGTGCATTGCCAGCTGCGATATCCGGCTGTTTTGGTTGCGTTTTTAACCGACGGCAGCGGCATTTCATCGCAGATTACGGCTCATGCGGCAAATTTACATTTTTTCACGATGAATGGTATGAACCAACCGCCGAGTATGCAACACATGGCTTTCAACGGTGTTAGTGATATGGGGACAAATCACGGGCATTGACGCTTGGGGTAATTCATTTACGATATTAACGTTTATTTTACCGTTTGATATTTTAAATAAAAACATACACTTATGTGTTTTCCTCTGTTTTTTTGCGTGGAATATCAACAATAATTTCATTTTCTCTGATGTAATTTTACTCAACGGTCACAGGTATACACAGACGTAAAGTTGTGATAGTTCTGGGTGTGAAGAGCCGCGAAGATCGGTTCTCGTGATTACAAATCGGAGCATAAGAATGAAATCTACTAGTGGAACCCGACTGTTTAAACGCTCGTTAGCAGCGCTGGCAGTCAGCTCATTGTTGGGTCTTGCGTCATCTGCGTACGCAGCAGACACCTCAAATATCGTCGGTAGCGTGAAAGGCATTTCTGCCACGGGCGTAACAATCAAGGTAAAAAATCCAAAAACTGGCTTTGACCGCACTATCGCGGTTGATAACACAGGTTCCTTCCGTTTCAGCCAATTGCCAATCGGTGATTATGAAATTGAAGTGATCTCTGGCAACGCCGTCGTCGCCAAAGACAAGGTGCGCTTGTCCATGGGCTCGAACGCTGTTGCCGCATTTACGGTGAACAAAGCCAGTGACACTGAAGTTATTCAAGTGTCTGGTGCACGCATCCAAGCGGTTGACGTGACCACGACAGATTCTGGTTTGGTCATTGGCGAAGTTGAATTCGACAAAATGCCAGTGGCACGTAACATCACTGCAGTGTCGTTGTTAGCACCAGGTGTGGTGTTGGGTGACTCGAAATTCGGTGCCTCAGGTGGCCAAGGCTTTGCGTCATTTGGTGGTTCATCTATTTCTGAAAACGCCTGTTACATCAACGGCTTGGAAGTAACTAACACTCGTCAAGGTTTAGGTTGTGGTTCAGTGCCATTTGAATTCTACAAAGAATTCCAAGTCAAAACCGGTGGTTATTCAGCCATGTACGGTCGTGCGACTGGTGGTCAATTACTAGCAGTTACTAAATCAGGTACAAATGAGTGGGAATTTGCATTTACTGCCAACACTCAACCTGCGGCTCTGCGCTCTGAAGGTAAAAAATCATACGGTGTTGGTACTAAATTAGGTCAAGTGTTCCGTGATACAACAGCGGACGAGTTTAGCGAAAGCGATTTGACCTTGTCTGCAGCCGGTCCAATCATTGAAGACAAACTGTTTATCTACGCCATCGTTAACCCACGCGATAAAAAAGGCGAGTGGTCAGACACATCTGGCCGTACACCATACGATGCTGACAACCGTTGGCGTGTAGTGGATTCATCAGGTTCTGACAACCTGTTCTGGGGTACCAAAATTGATTGGGATATCGCAGAAGGCCACCGTTTAAGCTACTTCGCTTACTCGGATCGTACCGATTCTGAAGAAGCTCGTTACAGCCGCAACGCCAATACGGGCGTAGTGGGTGCATTGCAAGGTACCTTCGTCAACGAGCGTGGTGGTACAGCACAAAGCGTATCTTATACAGGCAACCTCACGGATGACCTGACGTTAAGCGCAATGTACGGCAAAATTAAAACCCAATACGGTACTCTGCCTTCAGAAACTGTATGTCCATTCGTAGCGGACGGTCGTACCGTTGCTAACCCAATCAAAGGGTGTGGTGCTGGTGGTACTATCGGTGATGACTACGATGACAACAAACAAACTCGTTTAGACATCGAATGGAACGCCGGTGATTTCTACGGTACTCACTTGTTAAAAGTGGGTTACGACAAACAAGACCGTCAATCACGTAAAACCACAGCGCCAGTGGGTGGCCATAGCTTCACTTACTTGACCAAAAATGCCGGCGATACTATCCAAGGCAACAATGGTCAATTGTGGGCGAACACCACAGGTAAACCAGTGGATTTGGTTGAAGATCGTATCTTCGTTGGTGGAGGTTCATTCGGTTCTGTCCTGACGGCATGGTACTTTGAAGATACTTACCAACCAACAGAACAACTGACCTTAAACATTGGTGTGCGTCAAGACCACTTCGTCAACACCGGCGCTACCGGCATTGACTTCGTTGATCTGAAAACGGACGTTGCACCACGTTTAGGCTTCAGTTTCGACCCAACTGGGTCTGGCGAATCAAAAATCTTCGGTACTTGGGGTCGTTACTACTTACCAGTACCAAACAACACCAACTACCGTGCAGCATCAGGTGTAGATGACACGACTACCTATTATTACTTCACGGGCTTTGATGCTGCGACAGGTGCTCCAACAGGTGCCACACCAGTTAATGGCACTGTTGCGAATTCTCAAGTCGTGAACTCAGTATCAACAGCAATGCCAAGCGTGCCGCTGTTCCAAGCCCAAGAAGCGGAGCCATTCTACAAAGAAGAGTTCGTGCTGGGTTATGAAACGCAGTTAACGGAAGACTTCGCGGCGTCTATTCGTGGTACTTACCGCTTTGTTGGCGCGGCCTTGGATGACTTCTGTGGTCCAGTGGCTAACCAACACTTCTGTACACTGGTTAACCCAGGTAAATCAGGTAGCTGGTACTTAGATGACAACGAAGACAATATCCCAGATCCAGGTTCACTGAAAACCTACACCGCTGCCGATATGGCGTTACCAGAAGCGAAAAACGAATACTTAGCGCTGCAAACTCAGTTAGGCTATCGTGGTGAAAAACTGCGTTGGGACTTCCAATACACCTGGTCACGCAGCTACGGTAACTTCGAAGGCGCTGTGAAATCAGACATCAACCAAGCTGATGCCGGTATCACGCAAGACTTCGACTTCCCAGCGCTGATGGATGGTTCAGACGGCTATCAAGCCAACGACCGTCGTCACGTCTTCAAAGCGTTCGGTAGCTACGATGTCACAGACAAGTTCACCGTTGGCTTTAACTCAACCCTGAGCAGCGGTCGCCCACTGAGCATGTTCGGCCAAGGCTACCCAAGTTCAGATCCGAAATTCTACGGTAGCTACGGTGATACGTTCTATCTGGTCACGGGTTGTCCAGATGCCAATGGTGATGGCAAGTGCCAATCATCTGAGCGTCAATTCACGCGCATGCCACGTGGCTCTGCTGGCCGTACGCCATGGAACTTCAACGTAGACTTGTCTGCTGCGTATGACTTTGAAATTTCAGGCGTTGATTTACGTGCATCAGCCACAGTATTCAACGTATTGAATATTCAAGAAATTACGTCAAGCAACGAACACTATGAAGCGCGCCGCTCTGCCGGTACTGCCAACCCATGGTATGGTTCTGCGTACACCTGGCAAACACCACGTTACGTACGTTTCAGCTTAGAAGGTCGTTTCTAATCGAAGCAATATTCACGACGTAGGACTCCCTGCTACGTCGTGATGTCGACACATAAAAGCCAGTCGCGTGCGACTGGCTTTTTTATGCAAGCACTCTTGGCGCTCTTGCCTGAGGCAAAGCTGTAGCTCACTATCGCCACTTCAGCTTGCTCATTTAGCATCGCCAAACTGAGCGAACAATCTCTAAGCGCTTAGGCGAATCGTTTTCCATGCCAGCAAAGAACCATCGGAGTTTTGCGCGGTGTTAAATAAAAAATCACCGTAATTGCTGCCATAGACGGTGTCGCGGCCACTGCCTAAGGTGACATTTTGGCCACCCCGCGCACTGTAGTTAGGGTGGGTGGTACAGATCTCAGCGGTTAAACTATCGGCAAAACAAAACTGAGAGATCACTTGGTCGGTGTTGTTCTTTTTCACCCGAAAGTGGATGTGGATCGTGCGACCGGAGTACCAGCCGGGAAAGCAGCTTTTGAAATTGACCCGGCCATTGCTGTCAGTGATTTGAATACCACGAAACCATTTGGCTTTGACGGCATCGCTATCGTTGCCGGTACAAAAGCTACCAGCAAACCGTGCGCTATCTGAACTGCCAGTGGTATTTCCTGAATAGATGCCTTCGACATCACAATGCCAGACTTCCACTTCTAAGCCTGCTAAGGGCTGGCAGAGG
Organism: uncultured Rheinheimera sp.; assembly: GCA_964437935.1. GTDB lineage: Bacteria > Pseudomonadota > Gammaproteobacteria > Enterobacterales > Alteromonadaceae > Pararheinheimera. The sequence continues at coordinate 11,460 of CAYTIQ010000082.1, read as the reverse complement.
TTATCCACCACCCGTAAACACAGTTGCATGGGTAAGCCAGTTTGCGACTCAGAGATATCGTCAGTGGTGGTGACGGCAAAATAACAAGGACCTTCGGTTAAGGTTTTAGTCGCCGTTAAGGTACAAGCCGTACCTAGATCAAACAGGCTATCGGCTGGAAAATTGGCGGTCAAATATTTGGTGCCACCACTTGCCCAGCTGGTGCTACTGCCTGCGCTGCCGCCGGTCGAGCCGCCCCCGGTTGAGCCACCGCTGCTATCGCTAGACCCTGTGCCAGTTGTGACAGTGCTATCGTCGGTTGCGGAACCTCCACAGGCGACCAAGCCGGCAAGCGGGATCGACACCATGGCTAAGCCAAGTTTTTGCATAAACTGACGACGAGTTTGCATAGGACGTTGTTGTGGCATTGTCTGCTCCTGCGGGATGTTGTAGTGATTTTGCAAGGAGTATGAGCAAGGGCACGGACGGAAGTTTCAACACTAACTTAACTTTACTTCTGGCGGGTGTTTGTTGTTTAAGATATTGATTATAAATGCAATTAATATTACTTGGCGACCTGGCAACTCGGGCGCTTAACTCAGCTTTACTTCGTCTTTGGAGAAATTAACACGCCCCAGCCAGCAAGACTGCGGCGTGTTAAACGCTAATTACTTAGACTCAGGTACTTTTGCTTGCGCTGAGGTGTCTTGTTGCTTGGCTTGTTGCACCATCCCACGAACATCCGCCAATAACTGTTGGGCATCAAACACAATGCCGTCTTTGATGGTAAACCGCACCCCTTTGGTTCGCTCAGGCTGGTTTTTCGCATTTAAATGATAAAAGCCAGTGCCGTACAACACTTTAAAATTGGCCAGTGGGTTTTCGGCCACAATCACCATATCGGCCTTTTTCCCCACCACGAGGCTGCCGATGTCATCCTCCATGCCAAGTGCCTCGGCGCCATTGAGAGTGGCCGCTTGCACCACTTCCAACGGATTAAAACCGGCTTCTCTTAGCAGCTCTAATTCCTGAATGTAACCAAAGCCATAAATTTTATAGATATAACCGGCATCAGATCCTGCCGTGACGCGACCGCCATGGTTTTTAAAATCGTTTAGAAACTGCATCCAAATACGATAATTCTCTTTCCAAGCGACTTCTTGCTCGGTGGTCCAATCAAACCAAAAGGAACCATGGGCATCACGATTAGGTTCAAAAAATTTGCTCAGTGTCGGTAAGGTATAGTCGTGATGCCACTCGGCAAAGCGTTGCGCGCTGGCATCACGGGTGGCTTGATAAATGGTTAATGTTGGATTGATGGTGAAATTCAACTGCACCAATTCATCACGCACCTTGTTCCATTTGTCAGAGCCGGGGGCAGCGGCTTGTTGCCATAACATGCCGGCATTGCCAAAGCGATCTTGTTCATTTTGGTAGTTGTAAGTGACCGGGTAATTTTGAATGGTTTGCCGTTCAAACAAGGCTTCGGGCAAGCCATACCAATGTTCCATCGAGGACAGGCCTAGCCGCGCTGAATCCAGCACATTGGTGCGCATCACGTTCAGTTGCGCGTGATGCATCATGGTGCCAAGTTGCTGCTTTTTGGCTTCATCCAGCGCTGCGGCGATAATTTTCGGTGTTGCGCCAAAAAATTTAATCCCAGCAGCGCCTTTGGCTTTCATGTCTTTGACCCATTGCCTGGCTTGCTCTGGGCTAAACACCGGTTTGCTCAGACCTAGGCCAAAGCCGATATAAGGCACAATGCGTGGCGCTGTGATGGTATTGGCGTTGGAGGCTTTGACATGCTTGAGTGTCCAGTCGATGCCATTAAAACTGCCGGGCTCGCGGACAGTGGTAATACCGTGGGCCAGCCACAGTTTAAACACGTAATCGGCAGGAATATTGGCGGCAGAACCGCCGATATGCCCATGCATATCAATAAAACCAGGCAAAATATACATGCCGCTGACGTTGAGTTCTTGATCGCCCGCCCGCGCTTTGGGTCTGTTCTCTGGGTTGATGGCGATGCCTGGGCTACCAACGGCTTTGATCTCAACGATTCGGTCCTGCTCAATCACAATATCAACTGGCCCCACTGGCGGGGCGCCTTCACCACTGATGTACGTACCGCCGCGAAGAATAAGGCGTTGATAGGGGCCTTCACCACGGTCGCGCGGCGCGGCGGATGGGGTGCGTTCGACGTTGACACCGAGTGCCGCATTGGTATTGGCAACCGTGCTGCTGGTCGCTAACGCAAGGCTTGCTAGCAACAGCGACGCTGAAAGTTTAAGCATATGGGGGTGTTCCTGGATTGGTCATTGTTCTAGTTTTGGTCTTTTACTATGGCCAAGGACAGTTTAAAACGGTACTGCTCTGAGATCAGCGGAGCCTAAGCTGAGACCAATTCAGCGCGTATGAGGCTCCGTTGGGGCATCACACTTGCGGCTGACACTTGGGGATGTCATCTAGGGAGCATCGCAGCGGAAAGCCGATGACAAGAATCCGCCTCTGTTCTGGGTTGCCGGTAAAGACTTGATGGGCATCAAAGTCGAGGCGAAAAAGCAGCGAATTCCCTACGAAGCACGAAGTAACACTGGCGGTTCTGCCACAGCGCAGTAAAATAGCGCCTTTAAGTGTCACGGTCAGCGCGGTTTGCCGCGGGTTGGACCTTGGCATATTGCTGTATTACCTGAAGAATTGCATGTCATTACAAGAGCTTATCGCGAACTATGGCTACTGGGCTGTACTCGTTGGCACCTTTTTAGAAGGTGAAACTATTTTAGTCTTAGGCGGGCTGGCGGCGAGTCGTGGCTATTTAGAGCTGCCACTGGTGATGCTAGTTGCCTTTATTGGCACCGTGCTTGGCGATCAATTGTATTTTTATATTGGTCGTTTTAACGGTCAGAAAATCTTGGCCAAAAAACCACACTGGCAAGAAAAGTCGGCGCGGGTATTTGATCTGATGGCGCGACATGAAGTCAAAATGATCCTTGGTTATCGGTTTTTGTACGGTATCCGCACCATCACGCCATTTTTAATCGGCGCGAGTCGCATTCACCCTTTGCGTTTTTTAGTGTTGAACTTGATTGGTAGCGCCATTTGGGCGGTTGCAGTGGCCACCTTAGGCTATTTGTTTGGCGAAGCCTTTGAGCTGTTTATGGCCGATGCCAAGAAATATGAGATCGCGTTGTTTGGCATCATCATTTTGGCGGCCTTTAGTTACTGGTTTTGGCAACGGCGCAAAAAAAGTCAACGCAGCACAGGGTGTTGCGGCGATGATCATTAATTCCTCCGCGTCAGGCAATCAAGCTAAACATTCAAGTCAGCAGGGTAGGTCACATCTGCCCTTGATGATTTGCTAAGGTGTGATGGCGGTGTTCAGCGCTTGCCAACCCGCTGTGACTCAAGATCCGTCATTAAGCCATCGAACAGCCACAAGTCTGTACACCACCAGATTTTCATCAGCCTTTGATTCAACAGTAGGCCTTAAACGTCTGCCACTTCCCCGCAAAGGGTCTGCTAAAGGTTTTTCTGCGTTGTTTATGGCGGTCGGGGCGGTTGCTGCGCGTTCACGAACCCTATCAAATCGTCACCGCGTTGAACTTTATTTGCCAGTTCAGGTCTGACCTGTTGCCATCGGTCCTGAGTTGCCAAAAGGTTACAAAACTGGCGATGACCTGTGCTATAACCGCTCAACGCAAAACAAAGAAACAAGGAAATTTTATGAAATCAGCGTGGATGTTTGTTTGTGCCGCTCTCGCAACAAGCCCGGCATTTGCAGATTGTGGTGCATCTTGTAAAGGTTCAAATGCGTCAGCGACGATGTCCGAAGGCATGGGCTTGATTGTGTCTGGCTCATTTGAAGCGGTGACTGCCTCGGCGGAATTTACGGTTGAATCGGTACAAAAAACCACAGATGGTTTGATTTTAGTGGTGAAAGGTTCTGCCAAAGCGACGGGCCAAGTGGTTAGCACCACAGTGAAATTATCCGGCAAAGCCGTCCAAGGCTTAGCCATTGCCGCTGGCAACGTGGTTGAAGTCACAGCCCTAAGCACAGGCTATACCTTGTATTACAGTGGCAAAGCCATTGCGTTCATTCCTACTGAAGTAGGTAAAGCGCTGGTGGAACATGCCAAAGCAAAATAACCGCCGATGGTTAAGCCGCAGCGCTTGGGTGCTTGTGTTGCTGCTGCCTTTCACCACGTTGGCCGGCCAAGATTGTGAAGTCAAAGCGCTGGATGCGCTGACAGCGCAACGAGCCTTTGAATTGGCTTACAAAACCCAGCAGACGTTGCAGCAGCTAAATGTTGAGGCGGCTTTTATCGCGCGGGTAGGGCAGGACTTGTCCAAGTATGGCTTGCATTACAGCCATTTTGGCTGGGTAAAACGCAACGCCGATGGCCATTACAACATCGTGCATTTGCTCAATGACTGTGGCTCTGACCAATCGGATATCTACATCGAGGGCTTGGCGAACTTCCTGTTAGATGATGTGCACCAGTTTGAAGTGATGTTGATAGTGCCCGATGCACAGTTGCAGCAACAGCTTAAAACCGCTTTAGCTGGGCCGCTTCCCAAGCAGATGCATACCCCAGATTACAGCTTGTTGGCGTATCCCTTTGCTACCGAGTATCAAAACTCCAATCAATGGGGGCTCGAGTTGCTGGCGGCGGTAAAACTTGGCCAAGCCAGCAGCAGCCGTAAAGTGGCTCAGGCTTATTTAGAACAAGCCGGTTTTGTCGGGGATTATGTGGCGGTGGACCCGCTTAAACGCATCGGCGCAGGCATGTTTAAAGCCAATGTGTCGTTTACCGATCATCCGTTAAAAGAGCGTTTAAAAGGGTCTTATCAGTTTGTCTCGGTCGAATCTGCCGAGCGATTTTTACTGAAACTATCGCCCACTAGTCAGAAAGTGGTGCTCAAAGAGTAATGATCTTCCCCAATCCGTCAGCCCTTTACCCAAAGGGCTGACTTGCATTCCCTCTCAGTACTCGCTACTTTGGCGCTTGGTATAACTTGGCTTGGGAGGCCGCTGATGAATACATTTCCGCGTTGGTATACCCCTGTGGTGGTGTTGGCTATTGTTTGGAATGCGCTTGGATGTTTTGCCGTCTTTAGCGACTTATCGTTAACACCAGAGCAAGTGGCGGCGATGCCTCAAGCGATGCAAGACGCCTATCAGCAGCGGCCGACGTGGTCGGTGATTGCCAGTGCCGTGGCGGTGCTGGGTGGCCTGTTAGGTAGCTTGTTATTGGCGCAAAAAAATCCACGAGCGCCAGTGCTACTGTGGGCGTCGCTGGTTGGCGTGGTGCTGCAAGACATTAGTTTTGCCCTCAATGCCAGTAGCCGAGCCTTGATGGATACCCCGACCTTGCTGATGCAAGGGGCGGTGCTGGTCATTGCATTATTGTTGTTAAAGCTGGGATACAAAGTCATCGATTGGCGATTGGCGGCGTTTGACCAGCGGTAAATACCTATGCTCGCGTTGGACGAGCTACGTTAGGAGTCAAAGTGATCCCGCAGGTTGTATCATTGGTTTGCCAATTGGACGCGCTCAAAGCCGTCACGCGCAAGACCAAAAATTTATCCGATGGACGTTATGAAAATTCAGCGGAGCACAGTTGGCAAATTGCCATGCTCGCGTGGGGGCTCGCGCCATTAGCACCTTCGGGTGTAGATATGTCGCGGGTATTGTCGATGTTGTTGCTGCACGATATCGGTGAAATCGATACAGGTGACACCATCGTCTATGCCGAAACCGGCTGGGAAGAGCGCAAAGCGCAAGAAGAAGCCTGTATTCGCCGGTTGTTTTCCCCCTTGCCGCATGCTCAGCAATTTATTGATTTATGGCTGGAATTTGAAGCCGCCGCCAGTGTGGATGCTAAATTTGCTCATGCCGCAGACCGTGCCATGCCGGTGCTACTGAACTTAGCCAACCATGGACAAAGTTGGGTTGAAAACGGCATCACCATGGAGCGGGTGGTCGGACGTATTCGTCAACCGATAGAGCAAGGCTGTCCAGCCCTCTGGCAGTATTTAGAACAACAATTAATCGAGGCCTCGAACAAAGGCTGGTTTGGTACACAAGCGCACAAGGAGTAACCATGCAGTGGTCGATGGACCCCGTGCTTATCACGATTGGGTCAAAAGCAATTTATTGGTATGGCGTGTTGTTTGCCTGTGGTATTTGGTTTGGTGCTGAGATCTTGAAAAAGCATCTGCTGCAAGATGGTCGTGACGGCGCGTTGGTGGATGCGCTGTTTGCACCCATGCTGATAGGTATTATTGTCGGCGCTCGCTTGATGCACTGTTTGGTGTATGAACCTGATGTGTATTTGGCCGATCCGATCCGTATTTTATATGTGTGGCAAGGCGGTCTTGCCAGCCATGGAGGCGGCTTAGGGGCGTTATTGGCGGTAGTATGGGCCAGCAAACGCAAACAAATCCCGTTGTTGTATTTGTTAGACCGCTTGGCCGTGCCAACGTTATTTTTCGGTGCCTGTGTGCGCTTTGGTAACCTGATGAACTCGGAGATTTTAGGTGTACCGACCGACTTGCCGTGGGGCATCGTGTTTAGCCGTGTCGATGAGTTACCGCGTCACCCGGCACAACTGTATGAAGCGCTCAGTTATACCCTGTTGGCACTTTGGCTGTGGCTGAAACGGGCGCAGTTGCTGCCTCATGCCGGTCGCATGTTCGCTTGGTTTTTATTGACGGTGTTTATCGTGCGGATGGCGGTTGAAGGGGTCAAAGTTGAACAAGCCGATTATGTGCCGATGTTGCCGCTGACCGTTGGACAGTTGCTGAGCGTGCCGTTTATTGCCGCGGGTGCCTGGCTGTGGTGGCGCTCTCGTCCGTCGTCGGTGTAACCATGGCGTGGTTGGAGCTTAAACTACCGCCGCTGCTGCTGTGGCTGTTGGTGGCGCTGGCGATCAGTGTGCCGCCGATGTTGGATGCGGCGGCGTGGTTGCCGCCAATGCAAGACTCCCCCTTTGCATGGGGAGGCTTGCTCTGTCTGCTGCTTGGCTTCTGCTGTTGTGTGCTTGGTGTGGTGAGTTTTCGATTGGCTCGCACCACGGTCAATCCGCTGCAGCCTGCAGCTGCATCGCAATTGGTTGAGAGCGGTATTTACCGCTTTAGTCGTAATCCGATGTATCTCGGGTTTGCCTTGATATTGCTTGGTATCGCGTGCTTGTGGCAGTCATGGTTTGGTTTATGTTGGGTGGTGGCGTTTATCGCGTACCTGCAACGGTTCCAAATTAAACCAGAAGAGCGGGCGTTACATCAGCTATTTGGCGAGGCCTATCTGAGCTATTGCCAGCGCGTACGCCGTTGGTGTTAAGCCCGCGGCTGCACCAGAACTGGGCTTGAGCGCCGGTGTTGGTGCATTGTGTCGGTAGTTGTACTGGCACCCTTACCTTTAAATCATTAAAAATCAACGGCTTATTTTTTAGTGTGCCTTGGCATCTGGTTTGCTAGCGTTGTAGGCACAACAATCGCTGTGCCTACAGCGCTTCTCGTTGACAAAGAATGGTCCACAGAGACTCAATAAAAACAACCAAGGTCCACCATGACTGCATCTTACCTCGTACCCGACACCGCGCTGGATTTTCGCCTTGACGATGTGAAAGGCCCTGCGATTCAAGCCTTGTTACTCGAGCACTTAGCGGATATGCATCAGCAATCTCCTGCGGAGAGTGTGCATGCCTTCGATTTTTCTCGGCTACAACAGCCGGACATGCGGATGTGGAGCCTGTGGCACGGGCCTCAGTTGATTGGCTGCGGTGCTTGGAAGCGGCACAGTCCGACCATGGCTGAACTTAAATCGATGCGCACTCGCAGCGAATGGCGTGGCCAAGGGCTTGGGTCGAAAATACTTGCTCATCTAGTCCAAGATGCCAAAACATCAGGCATTACCGACCTGTATCTCGAAACTGGCAGTACCGCTTATTTTGCACCGGCTATTGCCATGTATCTGCGGCATGGCTTTGTTGAATGCGGGCCATTTGCCAGCTATGTGGATGACCCATTCAGCCGTTTTTTTCATGTAAAACTCTAAGGCGTGTTGATCTTGGGTGTTTTTTTGCAGCAATTGGACCGCTGTTTATGCCAGGCTGTGGGGGAGTCGTACGTGGTACCCAGTGCGTGATTCTTCACCAACGAGCACGAACGCAGCAGAAACAGCTGCCAAGCGCTGCCCCGTGGGTTCGTTGGGGCGCTCAAAACGCCGCCAAGTCGAACAAAACGCCGTCACCCAAAGTCAACACGCCCTAGCTTTGGAAATGGTCGCTTACAAATTGGATTTAGACGCAGCTGCCTTTTCAGGGTAGTTTCAGCCTGAAACTATAAGGCGTAAGCTGTTCTACGCTGACCAAAATACCCAAGACCCAGGAGCCTAATGTGCGTTATTCACTCATCGCGCTGTCAATCACAGCATTATTAGCCGGTTGTAGCCCAGCCGAACAAAAGACACCACCAACAGCAGCCGCCGCGCCGGTTGCAGCGCAAACCGCACCAGCGGAATCCGAATCACAACGCCTCAATAAATGGTTTGATGCCAAGTATGAAGAGCAGTTGTTGATGAGCCCAATTCAATTAACCTTTTTGGGCCGCAAAGAACGCAATGCGGATATTGACGACATGACGGAAGCGGCCGAAGACAAAAATTTGGCATGGTTGGCAAACACCGTACAGGAATTAAAAGCCAGCTTCGATTACAGCAAACTCGATTTAGAAACCAAAACCTCGTACGACCTTTGGATCTACCAATACGAAGAAGCGGTTGAAGCCAGCAAATTCCGACAAAACGGTTATGTCTTCACGCAGATGAATGGTGTGCATGCCATGCTGCCGCAAATTCTGATCAACTTCCATAAAGTGGACGAAAAGGCCGATATGGAAGCCTATATCAAGCGGATCGGTGGTATTGCTACGGCGATCGCCCAGTTGCAAGAGCGTGCAGAAAAACAAGCCAAGCTAGGTATTCGTCCGCCGAAATTTGCCTACGAAGGCGTGATCAACCAAGTCAATAATCTGCTGACCGGCGCGCCGTTCACCGAGGGCGAAAAAGACGCGCCGCTGTGGGCTGATGCCAAAGCGAAAATCGACGCGCTGAAAAAAGCCGACAAAATTGATGATGCTGCAGCTCAGCAGTTACTCGACAGTGCAAAACAAGCCTTGGTTGGTCAATTCAAACCTGCCTATAGCCAATTGGCTGACTATTTAGTCAAGGAAAAACCCAACGCGGCGGACAACGCTAGCGGTGTGTCGAATCAACCCAACGGTGTTGCTTATTACAATTTACGTTTGAAGCAATCGACCACCACCGACTTAACCGCCGAACAAATTCATGAACTCGGCTTAAAAGAAGTGGAACGTTTAACCGCCGAGATGAACGCGATTAAAGACCAAGTCGGCTTTAAAGGCGACTTAAAAGCGTTCTTTAAATTTATCAAAACCGACAAGCAATTCTTTTATCCAGACACCGATGAAGGCCGTCAAGCTTACATCAAGGATGCAGATGCCTTTATTCGCCAAATTGAGCAGAAATTGCCGCAATACTTTGGTATTTTGCCAAAAGCGCCATTAGTGGTGAAACGGGTTGAAGCGTTCCGTGAACAACCGGGTGCAGCTCAGCATTATTTCCCTGGCACACCGGATGGCAAGCGCCCAGGTATTTATTACGCGCATTTGTCCGATATGAAGCAGATGCCAAAAAATGAAATGGAAGCGATTGCTTACCACGAAGGTTTGCCGGGTCATCACATGCAAATTTCGATTGCCCAAGAGTTAACCGCGGTACCGACGTTCCGCACCCAAGCAGGCTTTACCGCGTATGCCGAAGGTTGGGGACTGTATTCGGAATTGTTAGCCAAAGAAATGGGGCAATATCAAAACCCATACTCTGATTTTGGCCGCTTGATCACCGAAATGTGGCGCGCAATTCGTTTAGTGGTCGACACAGGGATGCATGCCAAAGGCTGGACTGAACAACAAGGTGTGCAGTTCTTCTTGGATCACTCCCCAGTAGCCGAAGGTGCGGTGCGCTCGGAAGTGCAGCGTTATTTGGTATGGCCAGGACAAGCAACCGCCTACAAGGTTGGTATGCTGAAAATTCTGGAGATGCGCAGCAAAGCCAAACAAGAGTTAGGCGATAAATTCGATATCCGTGGTTTCCATGACACAGTGCTTGGTGGCGGTGCGTTGCCAATGAAAGTGTTAGCGCAACGGGTCGACAACTGGATCGCCAGCGTCAAAGCCAACTGATCATAGGCTGTTGTCGCGCAAAGCCGACTTGGTGACAGGTCGGCTTTTTTATTTACTGAAGACAATTAGGTTGCGCTGCATGTACAGTAAGCCATGAGTGAAACAAGGCAAGGTGAGCCGAGATCGTATGGAGTTAGGGTTTATCAGTCTGCTGCTGCTTGGCTGGGGCTTTTTACCAGCGTGGTTGTTATGGCGCTTGGAGCCATTTCATCAGGCAATAAACGACAGCGCATGGCGACAAGCGTTATGGCAAACGCTCTTGACCTGCATCCTGTGCTGGAGCCTGCAAGCCTTTAGCTGGAGTCTGTTGCTGCTGATTATGGTGATCTTGGTGTTACAACCCCTGTTGTTGCTAGTCACGTGGCCTTGTTTGCTGTTTCGAAATTGGGTGCATCGGTGTGACCCGCTGCGTGAAAAAATATAACAAGCTGTAAAAAATCCTGCTGACCGCTTCAGATTCAATTCATCTTTCATCAACTAAAACAGACACATAGCAAAATTTGTAGCCTGCTGTCTGACACGTTTTGCAACATCACGGCTGCCGACATCGCTCAAGCTGCATGGCAGTCTGAATGCTATGAATCACTACAAAGGATCTGATCATGAAGAAAATATGGGTAGCTAGCGCGTTATTGTTTGCCGGCGCAAGTTCAGCACAAGGGCTGAACTATGACCGCTTGGACGTGCAATGGGACAAAATCGATACTGCATCCACAGCAAATGCCAGTTTTGCTGGGGTGACCGCTGCCGGTGAACGCTTGGATAGTTTTGGTTTAACCTACGCCAATCGGTTGAAAGATAACTGGTTAATCACCGCCAATTACTGGTCTGCAGATGGCGATGGCAGTGTGAACAATCAAGCCTTTACCTCAGATGCCAAAAAGATCAGTTTAGCCGCAGGCTACATTGTCGATGTGGCGGAAAATCAAGCCTTGGATTTCCAAGCGGAGATCGGACAATTTCGCTACTCGCGTTCGAATCTTGATGAACGACGCACCAATACCTTAGGCGCTGCGGCGAATTATCGTTGGAAAGTCATTCCTCGGTTAGAGCTCAGTACCGGTTTGCATTACACCGATTTTCGCGACCAAGCGTTTGCCGATGAGTTAGCGGCGCAGCTAGGCATTGATTATCGCTTCAGCGGCAGTATGTCGATTGGCGCTAAATAACTGTTCCAATTAGTAGATCACTTGCAGACGGGAACTCAATGCGGTT
>CAYTIQ010000081.1:0-15892 GCA_964437935.1 uncultured Rheinheimera sp. | reverse complement strand
CGTCTTAAAACCTTGGCAAACGATTTTTTAACGGCTCGCTTTACGGGGCGGGTAAAAGCAACCGCGTAAAGCAAAACGCGGTTCGCTAAAACCTACTGTTCCTCAAACCCATCACTAAACTGCTAACCAATGTTTTCGTGCTAAAAACCAAAACTACGAAAATCGAATGCCAATTCAGTTGTTAAGCCTATAAAACCTTCAGTTTTCCGCCGCTAACCAGCTCCCCTCGTGCCCGCTTGTCGCTGTTGGGGTCCCCGTAAAGCGAGCCTGTCGAAAACGAGTGGCCAAGGTTTTAATCGTGTGACGACCAGACGGCATATGTTTGAGGCTCGCGACGGTAGCGCGAGCCGAGTTATGCCGGCGCCTTGGACGCTTGATTTTCGGCAGGGCTTTCGAGCGATCCCGGGGTCGCCTTTTCTTTGGTTTCTTTCTTTTGGCGAAGCAAAAGAAAGAAACGCCTGCCGCAGGCAAACACGCTCGCCACAGCGGCGAAAATCAATTTAAAAAACAAACCAGCATGCGAAAAACTAAACCTCACTAGCCCCCTGCCTTGCCGTGCAGCGGTAAAACGTCGGCTGCAGGCCAAACGCTGCCGGGTAACTCGCGGTTAACCGCTCCACCACCGCATCAATCAAATTCTCCGGCAACAGCGCCACGATGCAGCCGCCGAAACCGCCGCCGGTCATGCGTACGCCGCCTTGCTCGCCAATCACGTGGCCGACTTCCTCGACTAAAAAATCAATCGCCGGCACGGTAATGGCAAAATCGTCGCGCATTGAGGCGTGCGACTGCGCCATCAAATGGCTTAAGGTTTTGACATCACCGGTACGCAGCGCATCCGCGGCTGCCAATGTACGGGCGTTTTCGCTGATCACATGGCGGGCGCGTTGATAGGTCACTGCGTCTAAACCTTGGCCGTCGGACTCTAGCTGCGTCAACGTCACGTCGCGTAGCGCTTTGACGCCAAAATACTGCGCCGCCGCTTCGCATTGCTGGCGACGTTCGTTGTAAGCGCTGTCGACCAAGCCGCGTTTGACGTTGGAGTGGATGATCAGCACTTGCAGATGATCCGGCATCGGCACCGATTGGTAATCCAAACTGCGACAGTCAAGCAACAAGGCATGGCCGGCGGCTCCTGCCGCCGACACCAACTGGTCCATAATGCCGCAGTGACAGCCCGCGTAGTTGTGCTCGGCTTGTTGACCGTTTAAGGCATTGTCACGCGCCGACAATGGCGCACCGGCGAGGCTTGACAGCGCCAGGCCCAGCACCATTTCCAGCGACGCCGACGAGCTTAAGCCCGCGCCTTGCGGCACGTTGCCGCTGACCACTAGCTCCGCAGCAGGTAGCGTCAGACCACGCTCTAACAAACCTGCCACCACACCGCGCACATAACTGGCCCAACGCGGTTGCTCGACATTGGCGATTGGTGTTTGTAAATCAATGACATGGCGCTCGTTGTAATCCAGCGCATACACAGTCAGCTGCGTGCTGGTGGCGTCGGCCAGACTCGCAGCGGCAACCGTTTCAAATTCAATGGCACATGGCAGCACAAAACCGTCGTTGTAGTCGGTATGCTCGCCAATCAAATTGACCCGACCAGGCGCGCGAAATACGCGGCTTGGCGCTTGGCCAAACTGCTCGGCAAAAACGGTGACCACGCGCTGCTGCAGTGGGCTTAACAAAGATACATCGTACATAAAAAAGCTCCTGAAAAAGCGCGTTAAACCGATTGTTTGTAATGCACAGTTGGCAAGTCACGCAGCCGCGCCGCCGCTTGCTCTGCTGTCATATCCCGCTGCGTTTCCGCCAGCATTTCATACCCGACCATAAACTTGCGCACCGTCGCCGAGCGCAGCAGCGGCGGGTAAAAATGCGCGTGCAACAACCAATGCGCTTGGTCTTGTGCATCGTTGGCTGCGTGGCTGTCATTCGCATTGCTTTGTAAATAAGGCGCGCTGTGCCAGCCCATCGAATACGGGAATGAGCACTGAAACAAGTTGTCGTAGCGGGTAGTGATGTCTTTTAAAATCGCCGCCAGCGAGGCCTGTTGCGACGCCGTTAACTGCTCTAAACGCGTTACAGCAAAGGTTGGCAACAGCAGCGTTTCAAACGGCCAGCTGGCCCAATACGGCACCACCACCAGCCAATCGGCGTTTTGGCAGACAATCCGCTCGCCAAGCGCCAACTCGCGCTCGGCATAATGCGCCAACAGGTTTTTGCCATGTGCCGCCAAATACGCCCGTTGCCGCTCGTCTTCTTTGGCTGGCAAAGTTGGAATGCCTTCGCTGGCCCAAATTTGCCCATGCGGATGCGGATTAGAGCAGCCGTTGATCGCCCCTTTGTTTTCAAACACTTGCACCCAGCCAAACTGCTGGCCTAACTCGCGATACTGCGCCATCCAGGTTTGAATCACCGCTTCGATGGCTGGCACCTCAAGTTCCGGCAAGGTTTTGCTGTGATCCGGCGAATAACAAATCACCCGGCTTAACCCACGCTCGGCCTGCAGCACAAACAAATCCTCGTCGTTGTGCGACGCCGTCGGCACTTGCATATTCAGTGCGGCAAAGTCATTGCCAAACACAAAAGGCCCTTGATACTGCGGGTTTTGCTCGCCATTGACGCGCGTATTGCCAGCACACAAATAACAATGCGGGTCGTGACTAACATCGACGCCAGGCTCAGTTTTTTCCACCTGCCCCTGCCACGGCCGCTTCGCGCGATGCGGAGACACCAAAATCCAATCCCCAGTCAGCGGGTTAAACCGCCGATGCGGGTGTTCCGTGGTTTCAAAGGCAGTCAGCGGGGTGTGTTGTTGAGTCATGGTTTGTATATCCGTAGTTTTTTTAAATCTGTTTTTCGCCTGCGCAGCGGGCGGTTTTAAAACTTATTTCGCCTTCGCGGCGCACCGTTTTATAAAACTTATTTCGCCTTCGCAGCGAGCGCGTATGCCTGCCGCAGGCGTGTCTTTCTTTTGCTTCGCCAAAAGAAAGTCACCAAAGAAAAGGCGACCCCGGGATCGCTCGAAAGCCCGAAAGAAAATTCGCTTGCCAAGGCGCCGTCATAACTCGCACCGCGCTACCGTCGCGGTGCTCAGACATATGCCGTCTTAAAACCTTGGCAAACGATTTTCTTCCGGCTCGCTTTACGGGGACCCCAACAGCGACAAGCAGTGGCTAGGTTCACTTAAAGGAGCACTTCAAACCTTTTTGTTGTTCGTTGTTGCTCTTATGCCTTCACAAGCCGAGCCTTTAAAAAATCGTTCGCCAAAGTTTTAATCGCGAGACGGCCAGACTTCATGTCTGCTCTGGCCGACTCTATTACCAATTGCTTTTAGTCCGTTGTTCTAGCTTTTGCTCTTCGCGGTTGCTCTTTTGGCCCCGTAAAGCGAGCCGTTAAAAAATCGTTTGCCAAGGTTTTAAGACGGCGTATGTTTGAGCGGGCCGACGGTAGCGGCACGCGAGTTACGACGGCGCCTTGGCAGACGAATTTTTTAGCGGGCTTTCGAGCGATCCCGGGGTCGCCTTTTCTTTGGTGACTTTCTTTTGGCGAAGCAAAAGAAAGTTACGCCTGCCGCAGGCATACGCTCTCGCCGCATAGGCGAAAATCATTTAAAAACAAAATCCAAAACCAGCGTGCGAAACATCACCTGCCGCAGGCATACGCCCCCGCCGCGAAGGCAAAATAACCTTTATGCCCCCACATCCCCAGCCTGCGATACCTCACAAATCAACTCCGCTTCATACCCATTCGGGTTGCGCTGCTGCCAGCGCCAGGTATCCGACACCATGTCGCTTAAAGTTAAACTCGCTTGCCACTGCAACTCGGTGGCGGCTTTGCTGGCGTCGGCGTAGCAGGCGGCCACGTCGCCTGGGCGACGCGGGGCAACTTGCGCGGGGATGATCCGCCCCGAGATCCGCCGATACGTCTCCAGCATTTGCAGCACCGAAATACCGCTGCCAGTGCCCAAGTTGTAGACGTGCCAACCTGGCGTGCCGAACAAGCGCTCAAGCGCTTGACTGTGGCCACGCGCCAAGTCCATCACGTGGATGTAATCGCGCACGCCCGTGCCATCCACCGTCGGATAGTCGGTGCCAAACACTTGCAGCGCAGCGCGGCGGCCGACCGCCACTTGGCTGATAAAAGGCAATAAATTATTCGGGATCCCTTTTGGATCTTCACCAATCAGCCCCGACGGATGAGCGCCAACGGGGTTGAAATAGCGCAGCACGATGGCGCTAAAGGCTGGGTTGGCGCGGCAATAATCCGCTAGCATCAGCTCCACTTGGTATTTGCTGCGGCCATAAACGCTTTGCGGCGCGGTCGGCGATTGTTCGGTGAGCGGCAAACTGACGGGGTCTCCATATACAGTGGCGGAGCTACTAAACACCAAGTGCTGCACGTTAAATTCCTGCATCAATTGCAACAACACCACAGTGCCAGCGACATTGGTTTGGTAATACTTCAGCGGTTCACGTTCCGACTCACCAACGGCTTTTAACCCAGCAAAATGCATCACCGCTTCAAAGGGCTGGCCTTGCGCCTGCGCCTTGGCAAACACAGCACGCAGCGCCGCTTCATCGCAAATGTCCAAGGTGACGCAAGGCACCTGTAAGCCCGACAATAAAAACAACCGCTCCAATACACGGCGATCGCTATTGGCAAAGTTATCGACGATGACCAGCTGGTGACCGCGATTTAGCAAATCCAGCACGGTGTGCGAACCGATATAGCCGGCACCGCCGGTGACTAAAATTTTCATCTGCCTATGTCCTCTTGCGGTGCTCAATCACACGACGTGGTGGATCAAGCCCGTGTTTGAATCTTACCTGCGTATCGTTTAATGACCCGCGTTGACCAACGCCGTGCCAGCCTTACTCGGAAGTGGACTGTCACTCAGTTGGAGCCGCTGCGTCGCGGTAACACAGCGCCCTTCCGCCTGGCAGTAACTCACCTCCAGTGCACCGCCGCGCGCGCCAGTTGCCACCCAAAGCGCCACCACGCCTTTTTCACTGCGAAGGTCCGCCAGCGGGTTCAGCAGTTGCACGTCACCGCTGGTTTTTACCTGTACCGCGACATCATTTAGCGGCAGCACCACGCCTTGAGCATCGCGAAGCTCGGCATACACAAACACTTGGTCATGCGCCTTGGCCGGTAAATAATCGGCATCAGTACGTAGTGTGATTTGGTTGATAGCCGCTGCGTTCACTGTGGTTGGCGTCGACACTTGATGTGTCGCTACCACGTTGCCCGCGACAAAGGCTTGCGCCGTCAGCGTGCCGGCCTCAAACGCTGGCACGGTAAATTCAAACGGCAGTCGCACGCCGTTGGCGGTCTGCGCGGGAACGCGATCTTGTGCAGCGCCTGCTTTTGTAGTGCCTGCGTTTTTGCTAGCCACATTTTTACTACCCACAACACGACCATTAAGGCGCAGTTCCACCTGTTCGGCATTGCTAAACACCCGCACGGTTAAGTTCGAACTTGGCAGCCAATCGCTGGCGATAAACACCATCGGCTTGGCCAGCGGCGCTTTGCTGCTGGCGTCGCGTTGACTTTGGAACTGGTAAAAACTGAACTTGGCTAAGCGGTCGATACTCATCAAACCGGACGCTTCTAAATCCGGCGCATAGCCGCGGTTGTAGTCAAACATCACCCAATAACCATCGGCAAAGGCCGGCGTAGTCCGGTTGTCTTGCATGGCTTCGAGCAGGTTGGTCGTCTGTTGCAACAAACGTTTTTCACCGCTGCCCAGCAGTTGACGCGACGTACGTTCTTCCGCTTTCAGGTTTTGCCACTGGTCTTGCGCAAAACCAGCATCTTGCGCGTAGTATTCCCAATCGCCATATTCCGACACCACATAAGGCACGTTTGGCGTCGTGTAATGTTGTAAACGGTGCTGACGCGCCTGCAAATACAGGTCAAACCCCGACATCCAACCGGCCGACAACGCCTGCGGGGCTTCGTCTTTGACCGCTTGATGCAAGCGGCTGATCAACGCCTCACTCATCGGCGTTTCATTCAGCGAACACTCAAACGCCAACACGCTCGGGTGGTTGTAGTCGCGCTGGATCAAATCGCGGCAAGTACGCGCGGCCAGGTCCGCAAATTGTGGGTCCAGCGACTGATATTGCCAGCCTGGAATTGCGTCTAGCAGCAACAAACCCAGCTGATCAGCAGCGTCCATAAAGGCGCGCGACTGCGGATAATGCGACAACCGCACATAATCAAAACCGGCGTCTTTGATGCGTGCTGCGTCGCGATAATCAGCAAATTCACTCACCGCATAACCGACATACGGGAATTCTTGATGGCGATTCACACCGCGCAAAAATGTCACCTCGCCGTTGATTTCCAGCTGCTTGTTGGCGTTAAAGCGCAAGCTACGCAGGCCAATTTGTTGCTGATACTGCTCAAGCAGCGTGGCGTTTTTAGCGGAAACATCAGCGTTCGCGCTTTGCCACAGCCGCGTTTGCAATTGATAAAGCGCCGGCGAGTTCGGGCTCCAACGTTTGGGGTTGCTCAGCGTTAATTGCTGCACGAGTGCGCCAGATGCTGTCACTGGGCTGGTGCTACTGGCCACCACGCGACCTTGATCGAGCAGT
Organism: uncultured Rheinheimera sp.; assembly: GCA_964437935.1. Classification (GTDB taxonomy): domain Bacteria; phylum Pseudomonadota; class Gammaproteobacteria; order Enterobacterales; family Alteromonadaceae; genus Pararheinheimera. The sequence goes on along the minus strand of CAYTIQ010000081.1, from coordinate 9,290 downwards.
CGCTGCTCTAAGAAATACTGTCCACCTTGCGCCCGCGCCGAAGGCGCTACGCCGGGTGCCAATGGCGAAACGCCCAGCGCCGATGGCGCTACACGCAGCTCGCTGGTAATTTGCAACGCCGCGCTGGCATTGGACAGTGTCGTCACATCGACCCGCACGCCACCGCGGCGCGCTTGTGAAAGCTCAGTCGGTTGCACCAGAGCGACCACGCCACTACGGCGGACACTCACCTCACGGTACAAGCCGCTATAAATATGAAAATCTAATAAATTCAGCGGTTTTAAGCCTGATAGCGCATGGTCGCGGTTGTCAACACGCGCCAACAGCTCGACCGTTTTGCCGGCCCATGGCGTTAAATCCAGCGAAAACGGCAAATACCCACCCAGCTGATGCTTGATGTGCTGGCCATCAACAAACCAGTCCGACACCTGCATCGCGCCACCAACCTGTAGCCACAGCGCTTCCCCAGCGGTCAGGGCTGGCAGCTCCAGTTGCCGCTTATAAAACACCTGCCCTTGCTTGGGTTTACCGCTGATCACTTTGGGCTCAACATAAGCACTGTGCGGCAACTGCACGCTTTGCCAGGTTGCACTACGCAGCGCCTCGCTTGGCCACATATCCACGCCTTGCGGGTCTTCGATAAATTGCCAATCCCGCAGCAATAACTGACAACCGGCGGTCAGTTGTTTAGCCGTTTCGACAAAGGTCGCACCCGACAACCGCGACGGCGCTTGCACACACGTCGATGCGCCAGACTTTTCTGCAGACGCCGCAGCAGCTTGCGCCGCCAAAGGTTCGAGAATAAAAAAAGCGGCGACCAGGGAGACCAACGGCCACCGCGACAGGAACTGATTGTGCTTACTCATAAAATTCATCATCTCTAACCCCAGCCACGCTACAGCAGCTGTTTAACCTGTGGTTGTTGCTGTTTCTTTCGCTCTACCCATCCCGTAAAGCGAGCCGGAAGAAAATCGTTTGCCAAGGTTTTAAATGCACAAAGACCAGACACATCAACGCCAATGACACGCAAATTTGATAGAGGACTTTGCTCTTGATGCCCCGTAAAGCGAGCCGATAAAAAATCGTCTGCCAAGGTTTTAAGCAGGCATATGTTTGAGGCTCGCGACGGTAGCGCGAGCCGAGTTATGCCGGCGCCTTGGCGGACGAATTTTTTAGCGGGATTTATGCGCGCTGCGCACGCCCCCTTCGGGCCAGCTAAAGCTGTTCTGCGCAAGCGCAGTCGAGCGTTCCCGGGGTCGCCTTTTCTTTGGTTTCTTTCTTTTGGCGAGACACAAACGCTAAAGCGTTTGAACGGCGAAGCCGGCCCTTTAGGGTCAAAGCCGAAGGCTTTGATAAAAGAAAGAAACGCCTGCGGCAGCATGCTCGCTCGCAGCAAAGGCGAAATAAGATTTCTAACAAGTACGTGCCACACAGCAAGTGTTTCGGCCAACACCAAACGCTTTTTCAACCAACTCAACGTTGACCGTTGCACAACATCCGCAGCAGCAAAAACATCTGAGCGCCGCGCCTGAAACACCCCCTCAACCATAATTTCTCTCCACCGCCGGCCGCAGCACCAACTGATGCCACTGCGCATTCGCCGGTGCTTGCAGCATTGCCAGCATTGCATCCGCCACATCCTCCGCCGCCAAATAATCTGGCCGCGCATTGGGTCGAAACTCGGTATCGGTACCACCTGGATACATCGACAACACGCGCACCCCTGAACCTTCGAGCTCACGACGCAGCACATTCAAATAAGCATCGAGCGCGGCTTTGCTGGCGCTGTAGGCGGCTAAATTGGCATTGCTGTATAAACAACAGGTGGACAGCAGGGCCAAAATACTTGGGCTGCATTGTGGATTTGCCAGCGATACCATGGTTGGTAACAAGGCTTCGATTAACCGCACATTGGCCAAAAAGTTCACCGCCATCATTTGTTCAATGGCACGGTATTCCGGTCGATGCGCACTGCTACGGCTGCTATTTAACCCTGCGCACAACACCAGATCGGTAATTGGCATCGCCTTATTGGTATGTGGATCACGGCACAGCTGTAACTGCAAACAAAAATCCCGCAGCGCCGCGGCATCTTGCAACTCGACTGCCTGACAAACGCCGCGTTGCGAGGTTGGCACCTGTTGCCAGACCGCCGTTAATCGGCCGGCATCGCGACCTGTGATGCTAATGCGTGCGCCACTGGCGATGGCTTTGCTAACAAAGGACCGACCAATGCCGCTACTGGCGCCTGTAATAAGCAGATGTTTCATACCCGACCTTGCTGTTGACCGACACATGTTTGGCAAAACCACGGTGGGGAGACCACCGCGTTTTGCCCCGCCGTCAAGTGCCATGGCAGTTCGGCACCTGACGTTCGGTTTTGCTGCCTTACATCGAATACGAGAAGCCGATCAGGTAACGGCGACCCCAATCGAGGTAGCTGCCAATGCGGCTTGGATCGTTATCGAAGTACGAGGTCGATGCTTCGTTGGTCAGGTTTTGGCCTTGTAACATCACCTTGAATTGCGGGGTGATTTCATAGCCGATGCTGGCATCGACTGTGCGTTCTGCACCAATTGAGGTGATCTCTGTTGGGTCCCAGCTGCCGACACGGGTGAAGCTGCTGCGGTAGTTCATCGATACTTTGGCATCGATGTTGTACTTGTAGTACCACAAGGTGAAGTTGCCGACGTGCTTGGATAAACCGCCCAGCGTCAATGGGTTATCTTTTGGCACAAACTCATACACGTCGCTGTCGGTGTACGAATAGTTGCTGTACACACCCAAGCCATCCAGTGGTGATGGCAAGGTATTAAATGCTTTTTGGTACATCACTTCAAAGCCTTTAATTAACCCACCTTCGCCGTTGACAGGGCCGGTGAACGCATAGTTCACGCCGTCTAAATTCAGCGTGTCGCTGCTAGAGCCAATGTGTGATTTTAAGTCTTTGAAAAACACCGAAGTGGTCAACGCCGAGTCATCGTCGAAGTAGAATTCCACGCCGACATCCAATTGGTTGGCGATAAATGGGTCCAGTGTTGGGTTACCACCTGACGCTGTTTTCACTGGGCTTTGGCTGTCGATATCAAAGCCAGTGCGCATTTCTACCAAGGGTGGACGCGATAAAGCACGAGATAAACCAACACGAATTTGCGTGACATCGCTATAGGCAAAGGTCAGGTTCAACGATGGCAACACTTCGGTGTAGCTATGATCGACACTCACTGGTTCATATTTGTTGTCTTTGCGCTGATAGCCGCTCGACGTCGAGCTGGTATGCAGCAAACGCACACCGGCGTTACCGCTATAGCTCATGCCAAACAGTTCGCTGTTAAAGCGCGTCATCACATAACCGGCGCTGGTTTTTTCTTTAACATTCCAGCTGTTGATGCGATCGGAGTCGGTCGCCGTGTGTTTCGAGCGGTCATCAATGCCACCAAAACCATCCTGCGCCACTTGGTCCCAATCGTTAAAGCCATACATGTTTGGCGACACTAAACCGTCACCCAACACATAGCTGCGGGCGTAATTTGTCAGCTTGGTATTGGTGGGGGCTTGCCACCAGCTGATCACGTCATTGTCTTTTTCGCGGTCGGCAACCCGAGCACCAAAGGATAACGAATCAAACATGCCCGCATCCAAACGGTATTCAAAATCGACTTTGCCGCTGACCATTTCATCGGTCAGGTCGCGGTCTTTATCCACAGTCATGCCATTGAGGGTGTAGTACTCAGGCTTGCTGATATCTTCGTTGACCATCACGCCCAAGCGACCACCGGCGGTACTCCACTGCACATCGAGTGGTTTCGGGCCATTGTAAGTCGAGGTGATGTTGACCCAACGTGATTCAATCGCCGCTTCCGAATACGCGATGTCGGTGCTGACTTTCCAGCGATCGTTTTCGTACGAGGTGTTCAGACCCGTGCTGAACAAATCATTGGCTTGGAACCAGGTGGCATTGTTGGCGCTGTGATTGCCCCACAATAAACCGCCACCAGTGACTTGTTGGGTGCCATCCGCTTTGGTGATGATTTGTGGTTTGCTGGCTGAATTGTTGTAGTTCCAATTCGATCCACCGCCCCAGTTCCCCCAACCGTCAAACCAATATTGGTCTTCACGCTCAGTAATATCGAATTTGGAATAAAAGGCGTCGTATTTCAGTTCCAACTTGTCAGTCGGTTGCCATTGCAAAATCAACATGGCGCCGCTGCGTTGGTTGTCACCCAGTTTGGTGGCAGTTTTACCGCCCCATGGTGCGGCTTCTTTTTTGCCATCACCGTCGATATCGCCTTGATCGGCGGCGTTTTTATTGTACGACCATGAACTGGTCTCACGTTGTACCGACGGTTGATCTTGATACGACAAGCCCAGTACCACGCCGAAGGTATCTGTCCATTGGTCGATATAACTAACGCTGCCTTTTTTGCCGCTGCTATCGGCACCGTCTAAGTCACTGCCAAGCGGATACTGCATGGCATGGCCGGTAACGGTGATGATGCGTTTGTCTTTGGCCAGCGGATTGACGAAGTTCATATTCACCAAACCAGAAATACCGCCTTCGACTTGGTCTGCCATTGGGCTCTTGTACACTTCCACGGAATTGATCAGCTCTGATGGAAACTGTTCGTAGCGAACTTCGCGACTTGGCTCGGCGCTGACGATTTCACGTCCGCCCATGGTCGCCATATTCAGGCGCGGGCCCATACCACGAATCGATAACACCGATGAGTTACCGCGGTCACGTTCTGCGGCAACACCTGGCAGACGTGCTAAGGCGTCGGCGATGGTGACGTCTGGCAACGAACCCAAGTCATCTGTGGAAACGATTTCCACAGTGCTTTCAGCGGTTTTCTTTTGAATAAGTGATTTACCAAGCGTTGCACCAAAACCACGCACCTCAATGGTTTCGATTTGTTGGTTGGCTTTTTTGCTGTCTTTGGTGTCAGTGGCTTGTTGTGCATTGGCATGCATCGCCATCAGAGAAGACGTGACGGCTAAGGCCACCACGGATTTATTCCAGTGCTGCATCTTCTACCCTTTGTCATTTGATGTTGTGTTGTGACGCTGTCTTCTGTCGAGACAGTGTTCCTCTGCGTCGCCGTGCTTTACAACCAGGCCACCGGACTACCGCGGAGCGAATTTATACCACACCAAGGAAAACGTTTTCCAGAAATATTCTATGCAGTTTTCCTATATGAACTTATCTGCATGATTCAATTGAAAAAATAATAGGAAATCGATTGATATTTAGCCAAAGGAAAGCCGAGCAAAGCCCCCTCTGCGACCGGGCGCCAGCGTCCAAGCCCGCTGGCGCGAACAGGTCACACCGCTTTAAAAGCGGTTGCTGCAGCGGCAAAGTTCCGGTAGAACATGGCTAACATTTTGCTGAGTTGGACATAGAGCTAGATAGTGCGAGTAGGCGGTGAACCTGCGGTCTAGGGCCAACACCTGGTTGAGGATGACGCAGTGACAGAACATGGCAATACCGGTGGCACATGCTTGAGACGGCGTTGGGCGCTGCTGACGTTGTTTTGCACCAGTGTTAGCGTTCAGCTACAAGCTGCCGCCCCTTATCAAACGCCTCAGGCCGCACCTGCCCAACACACCCAAGCGAACCAACTGACGCAAGCTAACCAGATCTGTACCGACTCATTGACCGCATGTCTCGAGCATGTCGAGCCATTGCTCGCCCAAAGCCCTGTCGGCAGCTTGTATTGGCGCGAGCTAATGTTATTAAAACTCGACAGTTTGTTTTATTTGCAGCGCGGGCAAGACGTCCTGGCAATCACCACCAAGTTGTTGCAACAAAAAGACTGGCCGCCAAATTTTCTCGCAAGGCTCTACATTTTTCACGCCAAAGAATTGCATGCGGCGGGCCGCACGTTGGAATCACAACACTACATCCAAAAAGTGTCGGAGATGCTCAACAGCTTTCATGCAGCGGATCGCTTACCGCTGACCGAACTGCGATTAGTCAATGTGCGGATGTACATCGATGGCGATCGGCAAGCCGCTTACGATCAATTAAAATCCATGGCGATCCGTTATGACGCCACCGGCGATTGGGACATGCGGTTTAGCATTTATCACAACTTAGCCCACGTCAGTGAGTTCCTAGATAAACAAGACGACGCCACAACCTACCGCGACTTAGCGCTGGCACTTGCCGACGATGGCCCCAACCTGCATTACAAAGCACTGACCCGCTACTACCGGGCAAGGCTTGCGCTACAACAGCATGATTATCAAGATCATTATTATGAAATGCTGCAGCAAGCCGAACAGTTCGCCAGACAAATTGATGCCGACTTTTTGCAAGTGAACTGTCATTTATTGCAAGTGGAATTGGCGCTAAAACAACACCAGATGGCAAAAGCCCAGCAGCTGTTTGATGAGATTAAGGCCAGCGAGGTGGCCGACGAAAGCCGCGACGAGTACCAGCGGGTCCGTCAACTACTGACCAGTGCACGCCCATCAGCCAGCCCATCCAACGGCTAAGCAACGCCAGCACTGCACAGATATAAATTGACTAAAAACTGGCTCTTTGGTCAATTTTCAGGTAGTCTCCGCGCCCCTTCATTTGGAAGGTCCTGCAGCTGCGGCAGATGGTATTCGCAGCCTCCGGTCAATTACCGCGAGCCCCTGTGGATATCCCATGCAATTTACTGATTTAAATCTGTTACCTGAGCTGTTGTCGGCGTTAAGCGAAAAAGGCTACACAGTTCCAACCCCTATTCAACAACAAGCTATTCCTGCTGTGATGCAAGGCCGCGATTTAATGGCCGCCGCTCAGACGGGTACCGGCAAAACCGCCGGTTTTACGCTGCCTTTATTGCACCGCTTGGCTCTTGGCTTTCGCGAAGGTAGCAAAGTTCAATCGAACCATGTCCGCGCCTTGATTTTAACGCCAACTCGCGAATTGGCTGCACAAGTGGCGGAAAACGTCGCGCTATATGGCAAAAACCTCCCGCTGCGCAGCACCGTGGTGTTTGGTGGCGTGAAAATTAACCCGCAAATGATGGCGCTGCGCAAAGGTGCCGACATTTTGGTGGCAACGCCTGGCCGCTTATTAGATTTGTATTCACAAAACGCGGTGAAATTCGGCCAATTAGAAGTACTGGTACTGGATGAAGCCGACCGCATGCTGGACATGGGCTTTATTCACGACATCAAAAAAGTGCTGGCGCTGCTGCCGAAAAACCGCCAGAACTTATTGTTCTCCGCCACCTTTTCCGATGACATTCGTAAACTGGCCAAAGGCTTAGTGAATGACCCATTAGAAGTGTCGGTCACGCCACCCAACACCACCGCCGAGCGCGTCGAGCAGCTGGTGTATTCGGTGGATAAAAACCGCAAAGCCCCGCTGCTGACACAACTGATCAACGACAACAACTGGCAACAGGTGTTGGTATTCACCAAAACCAAACACATGGCGAACCGTTTGAGTTTGCATTTGCAAAACGCCGGCATCACCGCCCTGCCAATTCACGGCAACAAAAGCCAAAATGCGCGTACTAAAGCCTTAAGTGATTTTAAATCCGGTGAGATCCGCGTGTTGGTGGCGACCGACATCGCCGCCCGTGGTTTGGATATCGACCAACTGCCACAAGTGGTGAACTTTGAGCTGCCCAACGTAGCCGAAGATTATGTCCATCGGATTGGCCGTACCGGCCGTGCCGGTGCTGCTGGTCATGCCGTGTCGATGGTCTGCGCCGATGAATTTAAAGAGTTATCAGGCATCGAGCGGTTAATTCAGCAAGTGTTACCACGCGCCATCGCAAGCGGCTTTGAACCAACCCACGCGCTGGCCGAGTCGAAACTGAACACCAAGCCGTACAAGCCGAAAAAGCCAAAACAACCGAAAGATTATAACGACGCCGCCGCACCAAGTGCTGATAAACCTTTCGGTGAGCGCCCAGGCCGTCCGCAAGGCCAGCGGCCACAAGGTCAGCGCCCAGCGCGTCCAGATGGCGAACAAGGTCAGCGTCCAGCCCGTGCACCGCGCCCACAAGGCGACCGGCCCCAAGGTCAGCGCCCAGCGCGTCCAGACGGTGAACAAGGCCAGCGTCCTGCCCGTGCGCCGCGCCCACAAGGCGACCGGCCACAAGGTCAACGCCCAGCGCGTCCAGACGGTGAACAAGGTCAACGTCCAGCCCGTGCGCCGCGTCCACAAGGCGACCGGCCACAAGGTCAACGCCCCGCGCGTCCAGACGGTGAACAAGGTCAACGTCCAGCCCGTGCGCCGCGTCCACAAGGCAACCGGCCACAAGGCCAGCGTCCGCCACGTCGCAACAACGACAACTAATCACATCGCCTGATAAAAAACGAAGCCGCTTGGCTTCGTTTTTTTATAGAAATTCAGCCGTAAATACGGCTAAAACACAGGAAGAATTAGCCACAACAACACATCAAGCCCGGTGGTGTCCGCCCGCAAACCGCTACAAAATCGAGCTTTCTGTGCTTCGCTGTCGTTTTTTGCGCTTTTTTTTGGGCAAACTAAAATAAATTCCTGTATATTATGCGCCTATTTTCTAACCCCTAGCTAATCGAGATGACTATGTCAGCAGATTTATCCATTTACCGTAACATTGGTATCTTCGCTCACGTTGATGCCGGCAAAACCACCACTACCGAGCGGATCCTGAAACTGACCGGTAAAATCCATAAAATCGGTGAAGTTCACGAAGGTGAATCAACAACTGACTTCATGGTGCAAGAAGCTGAACGTGGTATCACAATCCAGTCAGCCGCTGTTACCTGTTTCTGGAAAGGTCACCGTTTCAACGTTATCGATACCCCAGGCCACGTTGACTTCACCGTTGAAGTTTACCGTTCTCTGAAAGTTCTGGACGGTGGTATCGGTGTATTCTGTGGTTCAGGCGGTGTAGAACCTCAATCAGAAACTAACTGGCGTTATGCGAACGACGCGAAAGTTTCTCGTCTGATCTTCGTAAACAAGTTAGACCGTATCGGTGCTGACTTCATCCGCGTAACAGAACAAGTGAAGAAAGTTCTGGGCGCAACTCCACTGATCATGACGCTGCCAATCGGCCGTGAAGATACCTTCAAAGGCGTCGTTGACCTGCTGTCAGAAAAAGCCTACGTGTGGGACGATTCTGGCCAACCAGAAAACTACACAGTAACGGATATCCCAGCTGACATGCTGGAAGATGTTGCTATGTACCGCGAACAACTGATCGAAACTGCTGTTGAGCAAGACGATGACCTGTTGATGGCGTACATGGAAGGCGAAATGCCAACGGTTGAACAAGTCAAAGCCTGTATCCGTA
>CAYTIQ010000080.1:0-16011 GCA_964437935.1 uncultured Rheinheimera sp. | reverse complement strand
CTCGTAAACACTCTCAGCTTAGTCGCTGAGGAAAGAGGCGGACCATCTAATTAAATCCTAAAAAAATAACTGGTCGGATGTCACACAGTATCCAGTAGCGGTGTCTTTTCAACAAGCGCGACATGAGCGCATGGATACATCCAACGAATACACCAACTGACGAATCCAAAACATAAAGGAACACACACCATGAACACAGTATCAAAATCAACACAATCTGCTATCGGTATCATGTTTGCAGCCATTGCATTTTTCACTGCGGCGTTGCAATGGAGCCAAGGCTGGGGCTTACCAATCGCCGCATACATCCTAATGACGGTGAGCATCTTTGATATGGCCAACAAGGTCAATGCCGAACAGGGCAAACAAGTATCCAATGTGTGGAAATACGCGATAAACGTCGTAGGCTGTAGCTTACTGGTCAGCGCCTTGTGGTTCAGCGGTCGGTTGGCGCAAGGCTTTTAAGTCGCGACCAATCCCCCACCTAAGTGATACACAAAGCCAACCTCGACCGAGGTTGGCTTTTTTAGATCAGAGGCTTACAGTACCAACGAGAAAACTGAAACGCCGCAAGGCCTGCCCCAAGGAGAACTCTGTGTATCCCGTTGTAGTGTCACCCCGTTTTAATGAAACAGATGCCTTAGGCCATATTAATAACACTGTGATTGCCGCATGGTTTGAAGGTGCGCGCGATGCGGTGTTTCGGGTCTTTACCGAAGACTTAGACACGGCCAACTGGCGACTGATTTTGGCCAAGTTTAGTGTCGAATTTCACGCCGAGTTGTTCTACGGCCATGACGTGACTATTCACACCGAAGTCAGCCGGATTGGCAATTCCTCCTTTGATGTCAGCCAACAAGCCTGGCAACAAGGCCGCTTGTGTGCCAGTGGTGTCGCTGTGCTGGTGCATTATGATTTTCAGACGGCACAGAGTACACCACTCACCGAGCATCAACGGCAACGCCTGCAAAGTCTGTAAGCCTGTCGTTGACGCAACCGCCGAAGTCCGACACACTGGGTTTAGCAAAAGAGGACGCCAAGCTGAGTTGCTTGGCATGCGGCAAACACGGATGTTTTAACGCCAAGCGTTGGAATATGTGGTTATGTCAGATGTGTTAAAAGCCAAAATCGAAGAGTTGTCGCAGAACTACCGTGCCCGACTGCCACAGCAGTTCGGTCAAATCGATGAGCTGTTCCAAAAATTGCTGGTACGCTGGAGTGCCTATGGCAGTCATGAGCTGATCAGCCGTTTGCATGTGATGAAAGGCTCCAGTGGCACCTTTGGTTTTCCTGAATTATCCAGCGCCGCCGAGCAGTTGCTGGAGATCCTGCGCCATGATGTGCACGATGCACAAGGCTTAGCGCGGTCGACGCCTGCACTGCTGCAAGCCATGCAACAGTTACAACACGCCATCAGTCAAAGCCAACAGCCCCACACTAAAACACCGGCTTTCGTTGCCAGCCCTAAACCCGCCCCGCGGCCGGTGGTCGAACGGTTATTATTGCTAGAAGACAGCGAAAGCCATGGCTTTATTCTGCAGACCAACCTCTCAGAGTTTGGCTTTAGTGTCGACTGGGTAAAAAGCCTCGCTGAAGCGACGCAGTATCTATCGCAGCAAATTCCGGTGATCGCCATCGTCGATTTAAACCTGCCGGATGCAAGCCGCGAACAGGTGTTTGAGTTTGTCGCTACCTTGCACCGTCATCGCAGCAAAGCCATCATCATGACCTGTGAAAACAGCTTTGAAGTTCGGATGCAAGCCGTGCGTAACTTAGCGGCTGCGTTTTTCACTAAACCACCGAAAATCAATGAGTTGGTCGCCAAAATCCGCAATTTATTGGACATTGAAAACGAACGGCCCTATCGGGTGTTGATGGTCGACGACCAAGCAACCGTGCTCAGTTATTACAAAGCCTTGCTCGAGCAAGATGCGTTTGAGTTTCGTGGTGTCACCAATCCGAGCGACTTGTTAGTGGCGCTGGATGGCTACAACCCTGATTTATTTATTTTGGATTATCATCTGCCTGATTATAACGGCGCTGAATTGGCAAGACTGCTGCGCCAGATCCCCGAATACGAAGCCGTACCGATTTTATTTATGACCGCAGAACAAAGCGCGCTGATTAAAGACGACTTGGTGGAGCTGGGCTCTGACGATGTGATCCCAAAAGATCTCAGCGTCGAATCGTTGTTAAGTCAGCTCAATGCGCGGGTTAAGCGTGGCCGTAAATTGCGCCAATTGATGAAACAAGACAGCTTAACCCGCCTGCACAATCACGGTTACATTCAAGAATTAGCCCAACAACTGTTTGCAATGGCATCCCGCAAACAACAACCGTGCAGCATGATTATGCTGGATATCGACCATTTTAAGTCGGTCAACGACCGCTTTGGCCACGCCGTTGGCGACCGAGTCATAGTGTCATTATCGCAACTGTTATTGCAGCGACTGCGAAAAAGTGACGCCATCGGCCGTTATGGCGGTGAAGAGTTTTTGATTTTAATGCCAGACACTGCGCCCGCCGACGCGCTGAATGTGATGCAGCAAATTTTGTCGCAATTTAGCCAAATTGCCTTTAACGAAGACAAGCAGATGTTTTCGGTCACCTTTAGCGCCGGTGTCGCCAGCAGTATCGATTTTGACAGCGCCCAAGCGGCGCTTGATGCCGCGGATAAGACGCTGTATCACGCCAAAGCACTGGGCCGAAATCGGGTGTTATTGGCCAGTCAGCAGACACTGAACTAACCATGGCGCGCCCTATCCGCTTGTGTCCACCTGCGCCGCATTGGCCTGATGCCTTTGCCGCCGAACAGCAACGCATTGCGTCGGCCATCGAGGCACAGCCAGGGCTCGCCTTCGGTAGCGACTATCGCTTGTCGCATATCGGCAGCACCGCAGTGCCAGGACTTTGGGCCAAGCCCATCATCGACATGCTGTTGTGTGTGCCCACCAGCGCCGCTCTTGACGAGTGCGTGGGTTTACTCAAGCAACTGGGTTACCTGTGCAAAGGGGAAAACGGCATTGTCGGGCGCCGTTATTTTGTGTTGCCGGTCGGGATCGCCCATTGGTCAGCCCAGCCTTGGTCTGTAAACTCTGCGCCCGTTCATACTGAGGATCGCAGCCACCACTTGCATGTGTTTGTAAAGGGCCACCCAGCCAGCGATAGCCATCTGGCTGTGCGAGACTATCTTCGCGCTCACCCTGCGGCGATCGCACGCTACAACGAGGTGAAACAGCACGCACTGACCCAAAGTCAGGGCCAATCCGATCGTTACAGTGCCGAAAAGGATCCATTTGTCCAACAGTTAGTCCAAGACGCTTTGGCATGGGCGCACCATCAAGGTAGACTATAACCAACCGGCACTTGACCAACCGCCGCTTGCCCAACCTACGTTTTACACCTATTCGTGGCATCTTTGCATGGAGCATCGCTTAACCTATGGCCTTTGTTAATCTGCCAATTCATCAATCAGCTCGCCACTTGCTGTCGATTTGCCAATTCATGCTGTTCGCTTTATGCCTGTTGCTCTTTGCCTCCGCCCACGCGAAAACGCCCCCTGTGTTGAATGTGCTGAATCTACAGCAACTGGCGGTCGGTGAGGTTACAACGCTGTATTGGCGCGGCCTGCCCGTGCTGGTGTACAAGCGCACGGCAGCGCAAATCGAGAAGCTTAACCAAGCATCGCCCACGCAGCTGCCGCCTTGGCGCAAGCTCGATCTGTATCGAGCCCAAGCACGCAAATCTGGCAATGAGCTGGCTTCGCTATTGCTCGCCGGCACAGACCCGTTAGACGGCACTAAGCTGCGTAGTCAAAGGCCAGATATACTGGTGGTGCTGGCAGTATCTACTAATTTTGGCTGCGTTATTGAATGGCAAGCCGACTCGCAGCAGTTTGTCGACCCATGTTCTGGCACCCGCTACGGTGTTGATGGGCGGGTCATGCAAGCAACCGCTCGTGAACGCTTCAACTTGCTGATCCCCGTACATAGGTTTAAAGGCGATGTGCTCACCGTTGGCGATACCGCCGAACAAGGGGTGACTATCCATGACTTTGCGCCAAATATCCTGCAGTTAACTATCCCTGCCGGGGAAAAGTTACTGGAGGCTATTGAGTGGCAAAAACCTGACCTCATCAGCGAGCTACTGAAAGACCCAACAGTACTGGACTATCACACCGTGACCGGGGCCACCGCTATCCACCTTGCCTCATTTAAGGGCGACCCCAGTTTGCTGACACAACTACACCAAGCCGGTTTCCGACTGGATGTGACCACCAATGAAGGCATAACACCGCTGATGATGGCGATGCTGGCAATGAAAGCCGACAACGCCCGTTGGTTAGTCGAACATGGTGCAAGCATCGTGTGTCAGTGCTATGACAAATCTTGCAGTGCGAGCGAGTATCTGCAGCAAGGCCATGGCTATCTCACTAGCACCGAACAGCAAGCATTTTTGGAAAAAGCTGGGCTGGCCAAGGCAGGGCTCGGCCACGCAAAGACCACCCAACCGCGCTAACAGGTAACTTCCACCGCTCTGCCGTGCCTGCTAAAATGCGTCATTGATTACATATCTTAACGAATTGGGTTTTGGCAATTCGTTAAGGTGTGCCGCTTGGTCATGCTTGGGGTGACGCGCCGCAGCGCCGTTTTCACCACTGACTATCAACCTTAAAGCCCTACGTACTACTGGTGGAACTCTATCGTGTCGTTTAATCAAGCCGATTTTGTGGTGGACTTATCCACCCTCAACAGCCCCAAAAAGCCAGGCATCAGCGCCTTGATGCGCATTAAAAATGGCGCGGAGTTTTTACGGCTCAGTATTGAATCGCATTTGCCGTACTTTGATGAAATTGTGGCTTGTTATAACGACTGCAGCGATGAAACCGAAGCGATCTTGCAGGAATTGCAGCAAGAACATCCGGATAAAATTAAGTTGTACCACTACCTGCCCAAAGTGCATCCACCGCTCAGTGAAGGCAACAAACAAGCCGATACGCACAGCGTGCATAGCTTGGCTAATTATTACAATTACACCTTGTCCAAAGCGCAATATTGCGTGGCCACCAAACTCGATGATGACCATTTAGCCATCACCCCCAACCTCGCCAAGGTCGTGGCGAAAGTGCGACAAGACATAGCCCGCGGTATTCGCAAAATCTACACCTTTTCGGGTGTGAACTTGCTTGGCAAACCGCAAGAGCAATTAAAGGTCTATGGCAACTTGCCGTTTGTTGGGACCGGCGATCACATGTTTTTCCCGGTCTGCAGCAACATTTATTTCCGCCAAACCGAAAAATACGAAGCCTTTGTGTTTGATAAACCCCGCTTTGAAAAAGAGTACCAAGGCATTTTGTACTTCCATTTAAAGCATGTGAAAAAAGACTTGGGCTTTGCCAACCTCGATTTGGCCACGCAAACCGCCAGCAACCAACAGTTTCTGGCCACCTTGCGCGGCTGGACCTTGCCTGAGTTTTATCAGCAAGTATTGGTGCAAGAACTGGACAGCTTTGGCAAGCGGCTGGAATTTAACGTTCGCAGTGTCCCAGGCTTAGCGGCGCTGCTGTATCGCTTAACCGGTAAACATACGCCGCTGCGCATCGCCCGCTTGCAGCAGTTTCAGCAGGACTTGTCGTGCATTGATTTTGAACGCGACGTGGTGCAAGTGATCCGCGACTTCGCCGCCCAACCGTTGCTGCGCCACTAAACCGCTACTGCGCCGCAGGTAAGCGGGTCATGTTTACTGGGTAAATCCTGTACTTTTTTGAAAATAGCGAAGCCTTGGTGTGACGCAGCAGCGTACCAGCAACGGCGCCTTGACCAGCTCTGATATAGAGTGCTCTGGTAAAGAGCGCTCTGGTTATCAGAGTGCAGGCGCAGAGCATGCGAACCAAGGCCACCACCATGTTGACATACGCAGCAAACCCGCACGTTTTCAGCTAATTCCCAACACTTCGGCATAGTTGGGCGACGCCATCACAGGCACAAATTCGGTGATGCTGTAGCTAACAGCACCGCTTTGCCTGAAAGGGTCAGCTTCCAGCATCGCCACTAACTCAGCTTTGTCTTGGTGCAGTGACAACAAAATGCCGCCGGTACGCGGCACTTTGCGCCCACCGAACATCAGTTGGTTGTTTTGGTACTGCGCCGCCAAATAGGCGCGGTGCGCGTCGGTGAGTTCCGGGGTAATTTTTTCTAGATCGGTAAACTGCATATCGACTAAAAACATAGGTGCCTCGCTTTTTTGCCACATCCACGGTAGGATGCTACTTATTTCGTAGCAAAGACTTTATCACGCTACGTTTTCCGTAGCAATTTATTCCGCTACTTTTTTAGCAGCGCATTTAGAAGCATAAGACGATGACTAAAACGACCACTCCATTACCCACGCGTGCCGTGCGCGGCTCGACCAGCGGCGTTGCCATCATGGCGGTATTTGACCTGTTAGGTCGCAAATGGAATATGCGTATTTTGTGGGAACTGAGCCAACAGCCGCTGAGCTTTCGCGCTCTGCAAGAACGCTGCGACGGCATGTCGCCGTCCGTGTTAAACGATCGCGTCAAACAACTGAGCGACGCCAAGCTATTGGCATCAACCGCCAGCGGCTATCAGCTAACTGAGCTTGGCCTGTCGTTAATGCAAACCTTAGATCCGCTGCGCGCCTGGGCGGCCGACTGGGAAAGTACCTTTAGCGAGAATTAATGCTGGGGGACTGTTTGCAAATAAAGGCGCTTTGCCAAAGAGCAGTGGTTCGGCTTTAATCAGTGGCCTAAAGTGCCCATGGCCACGTACTCTGCTGCATACGCAACAAGGAGCCGCCATGTCTGCAAACAAACCCAACCAATTTCCAAGCGGTCAGCAACCGCCAACAGATCTGAACGCACCAGCGGGTAAACAGGCGGTAACAGGTCAAAAAGTGCCAACGGGTCGCTTGGCGCGGCTTGGCCATTTAGCGAGTTTGGCCGGCAAAATTGCCGGTGGCGTGCTGGCCGAAGGCGCCAAGCAGCTGGCGCAAGGCCAAAAGCCAGCGCTGCAGCAACTGCTGTTGACGCCCGCCAATGCCAAACATCTGGCGAACCAACTGTCGCAAATGCGGGGCGCGGCGATGAAGCTAGGCCAATTGCTGTCGATGGACGCGGGCGACGTGTTGCCCGAAGCACTGACCAGCATCTTGGCGCAGCTGCGTGCCAACGCCAGCCCAATGTTGCCGTCGCAATTGGCTACTGTACTGCGCACCGAATGGGGCGCCGATTGGCAACAGCAATTTAGTCATTTTGCCTTTGCACCTATCGCCGCCGCGTCGATTGGCCAAGTGCACCAAGCCAATCATGACAAGGGCCAGCCGCTGGCCGTCAAAGTGCAATACCCAGGGATCAGCACCAGCATTGACAGCGATGTGGATAATGTCGCAAGCCTTCTGCGCATCAGTGGCTTGTTGCCCGCCGACCTCGACTTGGCGCCGCTGCTGGCTGAAGCCAAACGCCAGCTGCACAAAGAAGCCGATTACCTGCAAGAAGCTGCTTATTTAGCCAGTTATCGCCAGCATATCGCCGACGATCCGCGTTTTTTAATCCCAACGCTTTACCCTGAGCTGTGCACAGCGCACATTCTGACCATGGGCTTTGTCGAGGGCGTGCCGGTTGAGAGTTTGCAGCATCTGCCGCAAGCGCAACGCGACCAGCTGATGAGTTTGCTATTTGAGTTGCTGTTCAAAGAATTGTTTGTGTTTGGCTTGGTGCAAACAGACCCGAATTACGCCAACTACCGCTACAACGAACAGACGCAGCAACTGGTGCTGCTGGATTTCGGCGCCTGTCGTGAGTATGGCAATAGCATTGTGAAAGGGTATCGTGAGTTGTTTCGTGCCCTGTTGGCGCAAGAACACACAGCACAAGATCACAAGGCACAGCACCACGCGGCTCAAGACTTCACTACACAAGACAACACAGCGCTGCTGGCTGCCCTTCGGCAAATCGGCTATTTCAGTGCCGACATCAACCCAGCGCAACAACAAGCGGTGCTCGCGCTAGTAGCGCTGGCTGGCGAGACCCTTGCCAACGACCGCTATGATTTTGCCAGCTCTGACTTGCCGCTACGCATGCGCGACGCCGGTTTGCAATTGTCGATGCGCCACAACTACTGGCACACGCCGCCAGTCGATGCGTTATTTTTGCACCGCAAAATGGCTGGGATGTTTTTGCTGGCCAAAACGCTCAAAGCCAAGGTGCCACTGCGAGCGCTGCTGCAGCCGTATGTGTAGGGTGGATATTCGCAGGTTTGACGCCAGTCACTGCCAGCCGTAGGCGTTAAACAGTCGGTCGGCGACTTGGTTAAGCAGTGCCATGCCATTGTCGCCGTTGGCCATAATCACCACACCGTAGCCGCCTTGGCTGTGGCCTAACATCCAAGCTCGATAGCCCCAATTGGAGCCGTTATGCGAAAACCGCACGCCGTGCGTTTGTACATCCAGTACCCACCCCATGCCGTAACGGCCAACCCCGACCGGAGTTAGCATTTGCATTGCACTCTGCCGATCTAACACCTTTCCCGTGCCGCTTTCTGCCTGTTGCAGCTCAATGATTACCTTGGCCAAGTCGGTCGGCGTGGTCCACAGCGATGCTGCCGCCAGCTCTGGATACTGATGCCATGGCACGTTTTTGCGCTGGCCTTGCTCATCATGCGCCAGCGCCACATTACCGCCATCCAGCGCTTGCGTATAACTACTGTCGGTCATGTTCAGCGGCGTCAACACGCTGCGTTGCACCAGCTGTTCAAAGGCGCAGCGGCAAATATCCATCATTGCTTGTTGCATCACCAGCGCACCGCCGCCGGAGTATTTAAAGGTTTTTAACGGCGGGCGAGTGAACAACACTTTGCCGACATTCGAAGGCGCATGGCCATCAAGGATTTGCGCTACAGTTGGCAGCGCCGTGCCGGGTTCATACCCCGGAAAACCAAAGCCATCATCGGCGCCCGAGGTGTGGCTTAACAAAGCTCGCGCGGTGACCGCTTGCGGGCCCGTTAAGCTCGAGCGCGGCACTTTCCACGTCGTAAGATAGCGATTGATATCGGTGTCTACATTCAGCTGACCATTGCGCACTAAGCGCATGGCCGTTAGCGCCGCTAAGGGTTTCGACAAGGATGCGGCTTGAAAGCGCGTATGCACATCCACCAACCGATGGCTGGCCGCATCCGCCACGCCGTAGCCTTTGGCCCAATGGATTTTGTGATCCTTAACCACTGCAATACTTAAACCCGGCACCCGCAACTTGGCCATCAACTGCGGCAAGGTCAGCGCGTCGAATTCGCTTTGCGCCGGTGTTTGCGCCGCTTCGAATGTGGCCATGATGGCAGTGGCATCGCGTGGTGGTTGAAGTGGATGAGAAGACCCCGTTGCTGCCGCGCTTGAGTACGTGTCTGACGAAGTGGCGAAAGCGCTGGTCATTATCAGCAGAGTGGCGCTGCAAGTAAGTTGCAACGCGCGACGCATCGAATCCATGGGCAAGGCTCCTATGAGGTCCGCTGGTATGACGTTCAGACTGCGCTAGGCGCTAACTCAGGCCTTAGCTGACGCATGGCGTCGATGGGGCATCCCCCGAACTGCTTGAGGCAATTAACTTGTTCATACTCAGCAAATGAAACGGCAGAGTGGTCGATTTTTTGTTAAAAATCAACCACTCTGCCGATTATCAAGCACTGACGTCTCATGCTAAGGGCAACAAAGCTCCGTCTGATTTTTACTCCACCAAACTCACTTCTGCTATCTCCAGTGCCACGTCTTGCGTCGGCAAGCTCGGCAGCCACCATTGCACGCCTTGGCTATAACGCGCATCAAATGGCCGACGCGTGGCTGATTGCAGCTGGGCGGGTAAGAAGGTTGGATAGGCTTCGCTTAACAGTGTCGGCAGCGGTTGTAAGCTGGCTACCGGCACTTGCAGCACTTGCCACTGCGCGCTTACTGGCAGTTCGCTGCCCCACGCCAGGCCATCTTGGTCAAGCAGCGCCACACCGACGGTCAACGGCTCGTTACCATCGCCTCGGCGCACCACCCGCACCTTCAGCCGCAGCTTTAACGCCGCATCTGGCAAAAGCTGCGAAGCGGTACCCGTGGCATTGGCGTACGCCAGTTGCTGCTGGCGTTGCAGTTGCGTGCGCAGCAGTGGCACCACGCCATCCACCAGCCAAGTGCCGGTTTTATTGACACTGACGCGCAGCACCGGCTCATCGGCTAAGCGCCAATCCAGCGTGGTTTTGGCATCTTTCGGGTAGACCAACGCGCCGGCTAAGTTGCTGCTGTCTTCACCGCTAAACAGCAGCAGTGGCGCTTTGGCGGCTTGCACTTTGGCAACATAAGCGCGGCCATCGTCGGCAAAGTCCCAGTCGTCCGGTTTGCCGACCAGCCAAGCGCTTTGCCAGACCAAACTAGAACCGCTAGCACTGGTGGTCAGCCAGCGCGCTGGTGCATTGCTGCTGACCGATGCGCTGCTGGCACTTGCTGCAACGCCTGTATTTAAGCTAGTAACAGAGCCGTCAGCGCTGGAAAAAGCCCCGCGCAGCGTCGCTTCGACCAAACTTGGCGCTTCCACCGCAAAGCGGTATTGCAACACACCGCTGCGGCTAAGCTGCGCCGCTGGCACGCTAGCACAATACTGGCCTTGGCCGGCATCCGTCGCCGTTTGATAAGCCTGCCACTTGTCACCGGCGAAGCGGTGATACAAGCGCACCGACAGCACGGCCGCGCGCGGCGCTGTGATATCGACACAAAGCGGCAAAGCTTGCTGTTGCTGCCAGCGATCTGGCCCTTGGTGCGTCGCCAATACCCCTGCAGGTGTCTTGCTTGCGCCGCTAAGCGTTTTGTTTGCGCTAGTAAGTGCACTCGGCAAGTGATAACTCGGCGCTTTGCCTTGATAGGCCGGCGCATTGGCAGCGGCCAATCGATACACCCCAGGCAGCAGCTGCAAAGTCTTCAGCGTTTGTGGCTTTAACGCCAAAGCAGGGCCTGCCAGTGGCGTGGCGACGGCGTTGTCAGCAAGGCCTGGCAGCTTCAACTGCATCGGCTGTTGGTTCAGCCGAAGCACAGAGGCCTGGCGCGCGAGACTTGACGCCTGATAGGGGTCTTGCAGCATGGCAACGTCCGGATACAGCTCCAGCAGATAACTACCGTCGGCTTGGCGGTCAATAAAATAGGCGCCAGTACCGCCATACTGCACCAGCGCAGAACTACCAACACCCGCGATCTGGCTTACATCCTTGCTGCGTGGGGTGACCGTAGTGCTGCCGCTGTAATAAAAGGCGCGGGCACTTTGATACACAGCCACCCCGCTCTCCGCTTCGCTGGCTGGGCTTGCAGCAGCATTGCTCGCTTGGCTTAACGCGGCGCGCGGCGGTGTTAACTGGGTTTGGCTTTGTGGCGTTTCAATCAGGTTCGACGCCGGATAATTCGACACCAGAGGTTGTTTCGACGCTTGGCTATTGGCCTTGGCGTCACCGCGCGGCAACTCGCGAAACAGCTGGCCTGCGATCAATAAACTGATGGCTTTGCTTGGCGTGTACAGCAAGTTCAAATGGTGCGTATTGTATTCGGCGTTGCTATCAGCCAATTCGGCGCTGTCGTAGGCAAATTGGGTCGCCCACTGAAAACCCGCTTGGCGAAAACTACGCACCATCGCGGGGTACATCACAGGCGCGGCGACGTCCGCCGCATCAAACTCGTACACCATACGCGCTTTGCTAGCGCAGCCATCAAGCGCGGCAAACGGCTCACTGTAGCGTGCGACACTGCCAAGCCAATTGCCGTGGCGCTCGCTCATATGCAACAAGCCCGTGGGGTACCACTGATACGCCACACCATCGATGGGCGTTTGACACAAGGCGCTGGCAAATTCTGGCCAGTCGCCTTGCTCAGAGGTGTTATAAAACAGCGGCTTACGCACACCAGCGTCACGCAGCAGCTTGACCAAGTCGCTGACATAAGCCGCGCTCTTGGCTGGATCTTGGCGATGTTTAGGTTCGTTAAAGAGTTCAAACGCCAGAATATTCGGGTCATCGGCGTAGCGATAACCCGCCTTGTTGACGTGCGCCATCAGCTGACGCAGGTAGGTGTGCGTGGCGTTGATGGCGTCCGACTTTTCGTTCATGTCGTTTTTACTGTACAAGGCGCTAAAGCCAGGCTCGGCTGGATCGGGCGCTGGATAGCCACTGCCCCACCAACCAATAGGCGTGATCACCACCCGAATACCGGCGTCGCGCAGCATTTCTAGCAACTCGTCAAACAAGGCTAAATGCTCGTTATTCAACAAGTTACCATCGCGATCGCTCAAGAGCCGGTCCCACAAATGCACGCGATACGCTCGCACCCCCAACCGCTTTAAATGCGCCACGTCCATCGCCATCACGTCGCGGTGCGACAGCCCTTTGGCTGCTAGCGCCCGATAACCAAAGGCAAACGGCTGGGCATAATTGACGCCAAACAGCGCCACTTCATGGCCTTGTTCATCAAGCCAGACGCCGTTGGCGACGCGGCTGACCGGCGCGGTGCCAGTCGACGCAAGGCTGTTTAGCTCAGTCGCCGATTGGCTGTTTAGCTCAATCGCCGCATGGCTAGTTCTCTCAAGCGCCGAAAGGCTTTGCGACACAGCAGCGGCGCCAAGCGCTACACAAAGCCAAGTTGTTGGAAAAAAGGTGCGAGCTTTCATTGCGTTACCACCAAATGCTATAGAACACCACGAGAATTAAACAGACCATGGCAAAGGCAAAGTTAAAGCCACGGCTGGTGCTAAAGTCGATGTCTTTGATTTCCACCGCCCCGGCATGCGCCGGCGCTTTCGCCAGTAAGGTGGTGGCTACGGCAAACACGGCACATAACACACCGACATAACCGACGCGGTCCATAAATGGCAGTTCAGGCCAGAACTGTTTAAGCAGCAACGATAACACCAACGAACCGACCGCCGACACCAACGCCGCCAGCGCCGTGGTGCGTTTCCAGAACATACCTAATAAGAACAGCACCACAATACCGGGCGTAAAGAAGCCGGTGAATTCTTGGATAAACTGGAAGGCTTGGTCAAATTCACCCAGCAGCGGCTTGGCGGTTAACAAGGCCACCACTAAGGCCACCAAACTGCTGACGCGACCCACCGTCACATAATGCTTTTGACTTTGGTTAGGCTTGAGCTGCGCGTACACATCCATGGTAAACAAGGTGGCAATCGAGTTGGTCATCGACGCCAAGCTCGACAAAATCGCCGCCACTAAGGCCGCAAAAATTAAGCCTTTTAAGCCAACCGGCATTAAGGTCATCAGTTGCGGATAGGCTTGGTCAGGCTTGGCCAAGTCTGGCAGGATCAGCACAGCCGCAATGCCAGGCAGCACCACGATAATCGGCATTAATAACTTTAAAAAGGCGGCAAAGGCGATACCCTTTTGCGCTTCCCGCAGGCTCTGCGCAGCTAACGCACGTTGGATAATGTATTGGTTAAAGCCCCAATAACTTAAGTTCATAAACCACAAACCACCGACCAGCACCGCAATGCCCGGCAAGTCTTTGTAGTAAGGGTTGTCCGGCGTTAAGATCATGTCGAACTTCTGCGGCGCCTTTTCCAGCAGCAGGTTAAAACCTGCAAGCACGCCGGTATCGCCGCTGATCATATTCAGCGCCAGATACGACATAAAAATACCGCCAAACACCAACAGCACCACTTGCAAAATGTCCGTGTAAGCCACCGCTTTCAGACCACCGTACAAGGAATACGCCACCGAACACAGCGCCAATAACAACATACTGGATCTCAGCTCATAGCCGGTCATCGCGTTGACCGCCAGCGCGCCTAACCACAGCACCGCCGTTAAATTCACAAACACGTACACCGCCAACCAAAACAGCGCCAAGGTGGTGCGCACCCGGTTGTCAAAGCGTTGCTGCAAGAACTGCGGCATGGTGTAGATTTTGCGTTTTAAGAAAATCGGCAGCAGGTATTTACCGACCAGCATCAGCGTCAGCGCCGCCATCCATTCATACGAGGCGATGCCAAGACCAATAGCATAACCAGAGCCGGACATACCAATAATCTGTTCTGCTGAAATATTAGCGGCGATCAGCGAGGCGCCAATCGCCCACCACGGCAAGCTATTGCCCGCCAAGAAGTAGTCATTGGTGTCTTTTTGATGGCTTTGGTCATCGCGCGAAACCCAATACGCGATAAACAACAAGCCTACGAGGTAGATCACAAAGATGATCTGGTCGAGCGTTGCAAGTGTCATAGTTTGCCCTGTACTAGTTATGTTTTTACCGCGGTTGAAGCGGCCTTTTGTTTTTAAAACGAACTCTGTATCGAATGCCCCACCGCGCGTGAAGGCGGCGTGGGCCGGTAAAACGGGCGCTCGCTACTTTAGAGCCAGTGCCTGATCAAAAATCGCATCAGCAAAAAACTGTCTGATCAAAAAACCGCCTGATCATAAAACCGATAGTCAATTTGCTGCACATACCATTGCCCCGCCTCAAGCCAGCTAGCTGGGAAATCCGCGCGATTCGGTGCATCTGGGAAATTCTGCGCTTCTAAACACACCGCCTGATAGGGCGCAAAGGGCGCACTTAAATAGTTACCGCGATACACCTGCAGCCCCGGCTGACTGGAATACACCTCCAGCACGCGCTGGCGCGTTGGCTCGCTCGCCACCCGCTCGCCGCTAGACGATGTGTTCGACGCAGTTAGCTGAGCGTCAGACAACGGCGCCGTCAATCGCGCTTGCAGCGGCAGCGGCGCGGACAACTCGGCTTGTACTGCTGGTTTGTAGGAAGGCGTGTGCGCTGCGCCAAGCGTCGACGCGCTTGCTCCTGCGCGGGCGATAAAACAATGGTCTAAGCCATGCGTCAGCAGCGCTTGCGGGCTGTGGTCCACGCGAGCAAACCGGCCATCCAGCGGCGTAGGCTTACGCAAATCAAATAACGACGCCAAGGCGGCACTTGTTGCTGGCGCTGTGCCTTTTGAAGATGAGCCTTGCATAGATGCTGCCGGTGCCGCAGCAGTCGGCGTTGCTACCGCCAGCGGATTGAGTGCGTGCCCTGCCGACTTAGCAATTGTGCATGGCGAAGCATTTGTGCATGGCTCAGCAGTTGTGGATGGCGCAGCTGCAGGCGCCAAATGCAGCGGCGCGGCAGTTGGAATACCGCTGTCATCGACCAGCAGCACCGCATCGGCGTCAACTTGCAGCTGATGCCGACTGACATCGGCGTCGCCATTTAAATTGAAATAACAATGGTTGGTCAGGTTCACCACCGTCAGCGCATCGCTGATGGCATAAAAGCGCTGGCACAACCGATCGCCCGTCAGCCACAGCTGCAACAACACCTGTAATCGCCCCGGAAACCCTTGATCGCCCGCTGGGCTGTCCAGATACAGCAGCAAGAAATCGTCGCGTTGCTCCAGCACCTGCCAAATCTTTTTACCAAAGCCTTGCCGCCCGCCATGCAAACAATGCGGCGGCTGACTGGCATCGAGCTGATGCGTCTGCCCGCTCGGGTCTGTGTAACGCGCCCCGGCAATGCGATTGGCAAACCGCCCAACCGTCACGCCCAGCGCAAACGGGTCCTGCAAATACTGCAGCGGCGTGTCATACGCCAGCGTCAACGGCTGAAAACTGCTGGCGTCTGCCGGGTCTGTTTGCAGCTCAATTTGCATGACAGTCGCGCCATACGGCAACACCGACACCCGCCTAACGCCGTGCACTAACGTCAGCGGCTGCAGCGCCTGCGCCATCGTTAGCGTTTGCGCATTGGCTTGCCAGGTTTCTAGCAACGTCAGCAGGTGCTCGGGGCTGTGAAAGGCCATGTGTGTTCCTTTTGTGTTTTTAACCAGGGATGCTTTTTTGGCTCGCACGCTGGTTTTATGAATTTCGTTTCTAAAATGATTCTCGCCTTAGCGGCGCGCCGGTGTAAAAGCTTTCGGCGTTGCCGAGGTACGGTCGTTGCTGGCAAAGGAAGTGCCCAAAGAAACCAGCCCCGGGATCGCTG
>CAYTIQ010000079.1:0-16162 GCA_964437935.1 uncultured Rheinheimera sp. | reverse complement strand
GTATATGCTTGGAAACAGCTAACAATCCGCCTCATCCATGAACATCGGTTATTCAGGGACGCCGGTTTTAAAAAAGCTTGGCATCAAGCCGCCCATGCGGTTGCTGGTGCTTGATGCTCCGCCAGACTACAGTGCCATCATTGGAGAGCTGCCGCAGGGTGTGAGCTTGGGCCAAGGACCGAACAAGTTCATCGATATGGTGCATCTGTTCGCCACCAGCCGCAGCAGTCTTTCTCACAGCCTTGCAGCGCTGCGCCATGAACTGAGAGACGATGCGGCGGTGTGGGTGTCCTGGCCGAAAAAGGCCGCAAAAGTGCCGACAGACATCACCGAAGACACGATCCGCGAGCTGGCTTTGCCACTTGGTTTTGTCGACATCAAGGTGTGCGCCGTCTCGGCGATCTGGTCAGGGCTCAAGCTAGTTGTGCGCAAAGAGCTGCGTGGCGGTGCGGCCTAACAGCGAAGTTGCTTCGCATAACTAGTGTTTTACTTCACTGTTGCTGGTGCCACCAAGAAAGGGGTTATACAAATCATCATGCCGTTTGTGAACGCGATTATCTCTCCCGCAGAGTACAAAGAATTCGAGTTAGATCAAATTGATAGCCATTACACACCGGTAAGCAACGTGTCGTCGCAGTGGACAATAGACAGAGCCAAAGAGGTTCACATGCGCGTCGTCTCGCGTACAGTTCCGCCTGATTTAAGTCCGCAAGAGCCTTTTCAACTGTTATGGTGGAAAACAGACTATGTAGTGTTCGGCTGCACACACCTTCAATATGCGGCAAAAGCCAATAGTTGGCGCTCTCATCAGCTACTGACGCGGCTGGAAATTCCAGCGTCATTGATGAACCATCGAGACGAAATCATCGAGGATATCCGGCTCGCTCTGACCGCCTATGGCACTGGAGGAGTTTACTGCGTGGCGGATAATTTCAAATTAACCCTCGAACTGAGCGAAGCGTTGTGTCTTGAATAAAAGGGACCCTGCCCTCCCCGTTTTGGCATTCAACCCTGCTGTTTTTTGGGCGTTTTACCCAGTAAGGGGCGACAAACTGTCTGAGCAATCTTCATCATCAACGGTCTGAGGTTACTCATTGCACTGGGTTTCCTCTCAAGCCGATCACCGACCCCAAGGAATCATGAGTTTAGAGATCTGTCCACATCAAGCGGCGCACCAGTCGGTGATTTGGAATCTGT
Organism: uncultured Rheinheimera sp.; assembly: GCA_964437935.1. Taxonomy (GTDB): domain Bacteria; phylum Pseudomonadota; class Gammaproteobacteria; order Enterobacterales; family Alteromonadaceae; genus Pararheinheimera. Next base: position 14,965 of record CAYTIQ010000079.1, on the reverse strand, counting down.
TTCAGTTTTATTGTTACGACATCTCAGTCGAAAACAGCTATGACGTGACCGACACAGGGTTTTATGCGCTGTCAGAGGCGTATTTTTCGCAGTACTGGAGCCAACCGAATTGGCGCGCACATCTGTTGCGCTGGCACGGCGTGATTGCGGGTTTTGCGCTGCTGGAAGATTCAGATGCTGTCGAAGGCGCAATGGAGATCGCCGACTTGTTTGTGCTCAAGCGTTTTCGCCGCCATGGCATAGCGCGGCAAGTGGTGCAGCATTTTATGGCGACCCGGCAAGTGCCATGGACTGTCGTGTTGTACAAGGATGCCGACGAAGCGCAAGCCTTTTGGGCGTCGATGTTTCAACGGCCAGGGCTGGTGCCGTCGCGGCAAGTGGCCGATCCGGATGGCCGCGAGGTGACTGTTTATGTGCTGGAGGCAAATCGCTAACACAGCGGCGCAGCTTTGCTTGCAACAGCAACGAGCCCAAGACCCGCTATCGGATGCTCCCCTGCGGCGACTTTGACGTGGCAACGGCCTGGCCAAATGCCGAGTTGCTCCCGGCGAAAATAGCCTGTTAGATTAACGCTTTATTGCACCAAGGAATGGATGACACAAGGTGTGTTGGCTCGGGTGATGCCGACTACCTGCATCCGATAACATGAATAAGGAATTCAAATGCGATACGCTGTCACTGCCCTACTGTTTAGCAGCCTGTTGGTTGGCTGCGCCTCGACATCAAACTCACAGTCCGCCAGTACCTCAAGGTCAAACTCACAGTCCGCCAGCGCAGCATCGTCCAGCCCCTCAGGCACCACCCAAAGCGCCGACACAGGTTTATTGCTATTGCCTGGTACAACCTACGCCGAAATGACCGTCAACCCAGATGGCAGCATCACATTGCAACAGGTCGCCGAGCTCACAGCCCCAGAAAAAACTATTGTCTTTAAGTTCGAAGCCGCAGGTTCTGACACGCAGTTATCGATTAAAAACCCGTTAGCTCAAGTAATTAAGTACCGCCTCGATATGCTCGATATGACAGGAAAGCCCTACCCTACCAGCACTTGCCCAGTGCGCCCGAGTATCATGGCGATTGAAATATGGCCGCACCCTATTCCGGCACTGCGCGTGACCCAGGTGCACATCCCGGCGCCCGACAAACAGTCGGCGTGCGTGTATTAGGCGAGATTGCGGCAAGCGGGATGAGCGAGGTCCCGCCTAACCGCGAGACAACCATGTCCACACCACGGAGTTAGCGCATCAATGGAGCTACTAAACAATCTTTTTTACTTGTGGATTAATAGCCCATGGTACATGGCGCTATTGTTGTCATTGCTGGTAAATAGCTTGGTGTACGTCGTCGGGGCTAGCGTGCTCAGTCGGCTGGTTGCGCACCTGACGCGCGACACCGCGCAGTTTATTGATGACACTGAGTTGGCCGCAACCCAAGTGCCGCGCGAAGTCCGTTTTGGCCTGCTGGCCTGTGCGATATTTGCTGTGACCAGTCTTGCCAGCCGCTCACTGTTTGTCGAGATCTGGCCAAGTTCGCTGTGGCAATGCATCAGTCAAATGCTGGTGTTTGCGGTGTTTTATGAAACCTATTCTTATTTTGTGCACCGGCTGCTGCACATGCCGTGGCTGCGCCGAATTCATGGGGTGCATCACAGCTCGCGCCGGGTAACACCTTGGAGTGCATACAGCGTACATCCGTTTGAGGCTTTGCTGATTGGTGCTAGCGCACCTCTGTTTATGGTGTTATGGCCAATGAGTTTGAGCGTGATTTTGTGGTACCACATCGCTGGGATGCTGTTTACCATGCTGCTGCACAGTAATCTAAAGTTAGCTCCGAGCTGGTTTGGTGCCGGTTTGATCAATCACTACACGCTCGCCCACGCATTGCATCATAAGCAAGGTCATGGCAACTTTGGTTTTATCAATGCATGGTGGGATCGGCTGCTGCGCACGCAAGTGCCGCCTCAACAATAAAATAAAAGCTACCCGAGCAACGACAAGCCTACGACGTGGCGCATTGTTTGACGAACGCCTGCCAACACTTGCTCAAGCGGCACTTTCATTCCATGCTGCAACTAGCGATACCACGGAGCTGCACCCATGACCATCCCCCACAACCAGCTTGTGCTGCATCTGCTGAAACCTCTGCTGCTGATCGCTATGGTGCAGGGACTTGGCGCCTGCGGCGTCAGCCCATTGGCCAAGCCAACCGCCAGTCAGCCGCTGCTGGGTATGTGGACATGGCGCGATACGGCTGGCACTTGCACCGAGGTGCATTTTTATAAAAACGATGGCGATGCCGCCAGTTGGAGCGGCGCAGAGGTGCTGCGCAAACGTTATCAAATTCAACAAGTTGAAACCGGCGTTTACTTACTAACCGCGCAAGTGACTGAAAGCAACGGCCAGCGCGATTGCACGGGCGGCACCACGGCTGTCGGCGCGTCGTCGCAAGTGTACATTCGCTTGCTCAACGGCGGCGGGTATTTCACCTGCGCCACACTCGACACTATGTCCTGTTACGGTAGCGCTGTGACGCGCCAGCAGTTGTAAGTGAACCATGCCTGCTCTACGACATCCAACCCCGATAAGTGCAACCCAATGAACAACCTGCAGATTTGGCATACGACCCAGCAAGGGGTGCATTATTCGGCGCGCATTGACGGCGGCTATTTGGAGCTCACCCGAGATACCGGCACGCCAGAGTCGTTTGGCGCCAAGCGCTTGCTGGCGCGACATTTTTTACAAAAAGAGCGCTGGCAAACTTTGGTGAAACAACAGTTTGGCGACGCGGTGTTTACGCAGATTTATCAGCAATTGGCGCAGCACCTCGATAAGCACAGTCTGACACCGGGCGCAGCAACCACCGGATCAGGCCCCAGCGCAGCGCCGGACTAACGCCCCACCTTGCTCTGCAACTAACTAGCTCTGCAACTGCCTAGCAACGGCGCGGCTTAATGCCTGCAAACTAGGTTCTAAACGTTGCCACAATGCCGCAAAGTCCTGCTCGCTGTCTTGTCGGCAGGCCAGTTCCAGCGCTTCCAACTGCTCGGCAATGGCTTTTGCGCCAACCAAACGACACGATGATTTGAGTTTGTGGCTGCAGCGTTCAAGTTGCTTGTGATCACGCGCCACCACCGCATCCGCCAGCTGGGTATGTAACGTCGCCAGCGAGCACGCAAAATCCGCCAGCACATCGGCGACCGCCTCCTGCCCGACCATACGCGTCAAGCCATCCAGTTGCAGCAGTGACGGCATGGCTTGTGGCAATTCCACCAGCCGCAACCAGCCGTGCGACGCATCCACCGTCAACCAATGCGCGGGCAACGGATGGCCATCGCCGTGTAGCCAGACTTGCAGCTGCAACTGCTCGGTCAATGGCTGCGCCGGCGCACTCCAATACTGCGGCAACTGCGCAGCACTGATGCCGCCGACAGGCGCCGGTAGCCCCAATAAAGTCCACCAGTGCGGGTCCAGCCAATACAAGCCGTGCGCGTCTTGTTGCCAGCGCACCACGCCCAATTCGCGGGCCAATGGCGCAAGGCTATTGGCATCAACCGAGGCGAAATTCATAGCTAAACCTTTGCTTTTTCAATGATATGGCAGGTATAACGGCGCGGCGCAGCGCCGTCAAGCGCCATGCTGCGGCGAATTCTGCTTTGCGGTGTGCAGCGACCTTCGCCGGATTGCCGAGCGCCGCCTAAACGGGGTATGGTAGTGCAATCCGCAGTCATTCTGAGTTTAGTGTGAACCCCAACGACAAACCCAAACAGCATTACCGCTCGAATCAGGCCATTATCTGGGACGACACCATGCAACAAGCGCAGGTAGCGCTTTGGCAGGAACTGGGCAAAAGCAGTTTCTTTCATGCGGTGCTGGATGTGCTAGAGGCCTGTGTGCCGGTCGATTCCAGCGGCTTGTTGGTGTTTTATCGCAAACAAAAACCGCTGTCGTTGGCGCATCGTTTTAAGCCATTTGAACGGCATCTGCACGCCGATATCTATTCCACCGGCCCTTATGCGCTAGATCCGCAATACCAGCTGTTTTTAAAAGGCTGTCCAACCGGCGCGTATTGGCTGGCCGATGTGGCACCGGATGATTTTTACCAAAGCAGTTATTACACCAATTTCTACAGCAAAATTGGCGTGGCCGATTCGATTGATGTGTTGTGGCGCTTGGACGATGACACGGCTTTAAACTTTTTTATGCAACGCAACGCCAACAGCAACGCCTTTTGCCGCGCCGATCTGCACACGTTACAACTGATGCTGCCGATTTTAGATGCGGCGCTGACGCGCCATCATCAGCTGGCCAGCCCGCTGCCCAGTGCCCAGCAACACGAACAAAGCAGCGACCAAACGCATTTGCAGGTGGAATCGACGCTGAGCAATTTCGCCAGTTCGCTACTAACGCCTCGCGAGCGCGACGTGCTGTGGTATTTGCTGCGCGGCTATTCGTCGGCGCTGACGGCGGAAAAACTGCAAACGTCCGAAGGCACCGTAAAAATCCACCGCAAGAATATCTACCGCAAATTGGACATTGGCTCGCAAGCCGAGTTGTTTTCGTTATTTATCAACTGTATTCCGTTTGCACAGCCTGGGGTTGGCGACGACCCACTGGCCTTGTATCAACAAGCGCAGCAAGGCCAAACACCACTTGGCAGCCTGTAACAACCTTGCATCTATCGCTTAAGGAATAGCTGCTGCGCAAACTGCGCCAACGCAGTGCAATCGCCTATTCCTAGATGGATATTTTCCTTCTGGACCGCTGTCACTAGGATGGTTACAGCGCCACCGTTTTTTTCGAATTGCTTTGGCAGTTCGAGCACAACTACACACCACTACCACAAAAAAGGCGCAACTGCACAACAGGCTGGAGACTTTATGACACACCCTATCGCACCTTCGAATTGCTCGACCTCGTCTCGTCGCATCGCTCGCTCGACACTTCGCACGTCCGCGTTGGCCGCTTGTGTCGCGCTGGCGTTAAGTCCGGCCGCATATGCGGATTTGTCGCTGGGCTCGATTTTTGGTCAAGCGCCCAAAGGCAGCACTGTCACAGTGCAAAACCTCGACACGGGTTTGAAACGACAAGTGCAGGTGGATAACCAAGGCAAATTCAGTTTTAGCCAATTGCCGGGGGGCCGCTATAAAGTCGAAGGCAACGGTGTAAGCCGTGAAGTGCAAGTGTCGCTTGGCACGGGTAGCCAAGTCAGTCTGAACGAACAAATCGAACGCATCGCCGTGCAAGGCCGCGCCATCAACCCAATCGACATTTCCTCGGTGGAATCGAGCACTGTGTTTAGCGCCGATCAACTGGAAAAACTGCCGATCGGCCGCGACATCAGCGATGTGGCAATGCTAGCGCCTGGCACTGTGCGCGGCGACAGTGGTTTTGGTAACTTGGCCTCGTTTGGTGGTGCGTCGGTTGCGGAAAACGGCTATTACATCAACGGCTTTGACGTCACCAACGCCCGCTCGTTTTTGTCCTATTCCAAAGTGCCGTTTGATGCCATCGGCGAGCAACAAGTCAAAACCGGCGGTTACGGCGCCGAATACGGCCGTGCCTTGGGTGGCGTGATTAACGTGGTGACCAAACGCGGCACCAACGACTGGGAATTTAGCACCTCTGCCGTGTGGGAGCCGTCAGCCTTGGCCGGCCACGGCAAAAACGTAGTCAGCCGCGTACCAGGTGTGCAACCTGGCGATTACAGTTATTATTCGGCATATCGCGCCGACGATGAAAGCGACAGCTTAAGTTACGCCGTGGGCGGCGGCGGCCCGCTGATTGAAGACAAATTGTTTATTTACGGCATTATCGAAGGCAAACGCGACACCGCCGATAGTTTTTCCGCCGATCGCAGCTCGCGTAGCGAAAACACCAGCCCCAATGCCTTAGTCAAACTCGATTGGTACATCACAGATCGGCATATTTTTGAGCTGACCGGCATTCGCAACGTCGACAAAGAACATATCTACACCTATTTAACCCCCGCCGAGCAGTACTACACAGGCCAACACGGCAACGCCCGCACTGACTATGAAGTACGGAACGGCGGCAACATTTTAATTAGCAAATACACGGGCCAGCTGACCGATACCTTCAACGTCGGTGTGATGTATGGCGTGCTGAAAAGCGACGCCGATTACATCACGCCCGACCCACTGCCAGGCGATGACTGCCCACTGGTGGACGTGTATGACCAAGAAACCGACGACGTGATCGATGTCGGTTGCTGGAACCAAATTAACGTGCGTACTTTAGGTTTTGGCCCCAATACCGACGAGCGCAAAGCGCTGCGCTTAGACGCTGAATGGGCGCTCGACAATCACACAGTGCGCTTTGGTTACGACAGCGAAACCTTCACCAGCACCCGCGCCGGCGCCGATTATTCCGGTGGTGTGTTTTATCGCCGCTACACGCCGTTGCCGTTTGAAGATCGCTGGAATGGTGAGGATGTCGCCGCCAACGCGCATGTAGTGCGCAAGCGCACCCGCACTTCGCCATCGGGCAGCTATGAAGTGAACAACAAAGCCCTGTACGTCGAAGATAGCTTTAACGTCACCGACAACCTGATGCTGTACGCCGGTCTTCGCAACGAGTCCTTTGACAACTTCAACGCCGATGGGGTGTCGTTTGTCGATGCGTCAAACATGCTGGCTCCGCGGTTAGGGTTTGCTTGGGACGTGCACGGCGACTCCAGCGCCAAGTTGTTTGCCAACGCCGGTCGTTATTACATTCCAATTGCCGCCAACACCAACGTGCGCGCGTCCAACTGGCAATATGTCACCACCGAATATTATCTGTATGACGGCACTGTCGACCCACGCACCCAAGCGCCACGTCAGTTAGGCCAGAAACTCGGCGACACCTTAACCAGCGGGCGCAATACCTCGCCAGAGCCAGCCACAGTGGCCAGCGCCGACTTAAAACCTATGCTGCAAGATGAATTGATCATCGGCTATCAGCAAGAAATTGCCGACGGCTGGACCGGTGGCGTCAAAGCGGTGTTTCGTGAAGTGAAAAATGGCGTCGACGACTACTGCGGCCAATCGGCGTTTGTGCAGTTTGCCGCCGACAACGGCTACAACGACTTTGACCCAGATTCGCTGGCTACTTGTATCATCGTCAACCCAGGCCGCGACTTGGTGATGGATATGGACGTCAACGGCGATGGCAACCTGCAGCGCGTGACTGTCTCCAACGACAAATACTTGCAGCTGGAAGACTACAAACGCACTTATCAAGCGCTGGAGCTGTTCTTTGAACGCGCCAACCGTGACGGCTGGTATCTGCAAGGCAGTTACACCCTCGCCTACAGCCGCGGTAACGCCGAAGGCTTGGTCAACAGCTACTTAGAATCCGAATCGCCGGGCTTGACCAACGACTTTGACCATAAAGTGTTTGTTGATGGCACCGATGGTTATTTATCCAATGACCGGCGGCATAACCTGAAAGTGTTTGGCGGCTATGAGCTGACCAGCGACGTGGATATCTCCGCCAGTTTCAGCCTGCAATCAGGCCGGCCGGTGAGCTGTTTTGGTTATCAACCCTTTGATGTCGATGACCCTGAATATGCGGTATTTGAGCGTTACGCCGCGTCCACCTTGTACTGTCGCAACGCGCAAGGCCAGCAAGAGCTGACACACCGTGGCCAGTTTGGTCGCACGCCGTGGACTTACAATATCGACGCGGGCATCACCTATCAGCCAGAGCAGATCAAAGGGTTAACACTGCAAGCGCAAGTGTTTAACTTGCTCAATGTGCAACAAGTGACGGAATATCAAGAACTGGGGGATGTGTCGCTGGAAGACACAGGACAAAATCCGGATTTCCTCAACGATCAGAACTACCAAACGCCGCGTTATGTGCGTTTGACGGTTCGTTACCAGTTCTAATGGCAAGCCCACCCACGCGGTGGGCGTTTGAGGTGTGTGATGCCTGAGTTTCATCGGGTTGCCTTCGCCAGTCAGTCTGCGGTCGGTTTGACCGTCAAAGCGCCGCAGCGACTGGCTTTTTTGAGTGGATTATTGCTATGTGCCGCATCGCCGCTGGCCGCCAAAACGGTTAATCTGGCGCCGAAAGCGCCACAAAGCAGCGAATTACATGCAAGTGTGCCCGTCGCCAACCAAACTGCCGCGCAGCCTCCAGCCAAACTTGGCAAACTTGGCAAACAGCTGTGGTTGTTTGGCGGTGGCGAGCCGATTTGCTCCAGTGTCGAGCCCGAGTTGTGCGAGCCTGCCAAACGGCAAGCGGCCGATGCCTATTTCACCAAAACCCTGGCGCTGCGCGGCAAGTTATTGCGCTGTGACGATGCCAGTTTTAAGGCGTTAAATGCCCTGCCCGGTTGGCCGGACGCAGCTGGGTTTAGCGCGCCCTACAATGAACAAGCCGCGACGCGGTCGCTGCAGCGCCGCGAGCTGGTGCTGGATGCGCTTAAGTCCTTAAATCGACTACCGCGCACGCCAAGTGAGCTGTCGCAGGCGTTAACGCCGCTGCTGGCCGAACCGCTTGGCGAGGATGAACTAAGTCTGATTGAAGATGCCTGCGAAGTTCGGCTGACCGACCAGCGAGGCCAAAGCCTGACCATGCAAGTGTATTGGGAGGGCATGCCGCCCTTTTCGCGAGCGCTGTTTGAACAATTCATCCAACAAGCTGCCGAGCGCAAAGCGCTGCGCAGTGGTCACGCGGCCGCAGCGAACCTTAAACCCACTCTACTGCTGCTGACGTCTTCGTCGTACAACCCCTTTGAATGGGTCGACTATTACCAGCAAGTGTTTGAATTTGCCGGGGCCAATGTGGTGTGGCTGCCGCTAGAACCGGCGATGGCGCGCGGGCGCTGCGACGACTTAACATCCAACCGCTTGCGCTTGAATGGCCAGTTGCGCCGCGCCGAGCGTTACCCAGAACTGGCCGCGTATCAACGTAAACTTTGCGACAACCCCGCAGCGCTGCAGGATTTAGTCGAGCAAGCGGATGCGGTATTTATCAACGGCGGCGATCAGTCGCTGACCATGCGCGCCTTGACCGATGCACAAGGCAATTGGACGCCATTAGCTGCGCGCTTATTAAGCCGCGTCGAACATGAAGGCATTCCGCTAGCTGGCTCAAGTGCCGGGACCGCCATTCAAGGCGGTCGTGCGAAAAACCGCGACGGCGCAGGTGGCCTCGTGATGGTCAGTGGCGGTCAAAGCAGCCATGCGCTGCGTTTTGGAGCACAAGCGCTGGATATCGACGCGCCCATTTGCCGCGCTACCCGCAGCTGTCATTATCAAACCCAAACGCCAAGCCAAGAACAACCGGCGTATTTAGCCGAGGCAGCGCTGACTTATCACCCTGAACTTGGCCTGCGCCTATTTGATTTGGCGGTGACCGACACGCATTTTCGCGAGCGTAACCGCGAAGGCCGCATGCTGCGCCTGCTGCACGATAGCAAAAGCGCCGCCGGAGTTGGCGTTGATGAAGCCACTGTGCTGCGCGCCGATTTTGCGCCGCGCACGCCGGGTTTAAACACCGCCAGCAGCGCACAGCTCCAAGTGTATGGCGCCGGTTCTGTGTGGTGGCTCGATGCCAGCCAAGCACAAGGCGAATTGCCAACGCAGCCACGGCTTGGCCCAGCCCGCACCATGCAAGGCACGTGGCAAGGGCTGCAAGTGGCCCGTTTGTCACCGGGCGATCAGCTGCACGTCGAGCGTGACGCTAGCGGCCGTTATCAATATCAAGGCGCGGTGAATTGCCAAGCGACGCAGCCGACTGCGGCGCCAGTTGCTACGACGCCAGTTGCTACGCAACGGCCAGCGCACACGACCGACAAAACCAGCAAAGCGCCTGCTCGTTCTAGTCACGTGACAAAACCCCATGCGCAAAGCGCGCAGCCTGCCGCCAGCCAAGCTGCTGTTGTCGCGCCGCCCAAAGTGGCCGCCGGCAAAGTGGATGCCACGGCGTACAACACTTGGCAAGACAGCGCGCTGGCCTTGACCTTTATTTTGAATGCGGACCAAGCCTTGTCCGCCTGCAGCGACGCACAAGGACGCTGGCATTATCTGCCAACGCCACTTGCGGTGACGTTAGAGCTAGGAGCCATAGATGCAAGTCGATAAGCCACAAGGCCACAGTTCCCGCTGGCAAATGCCAGACACCTTGTTAATTGTCGCTATGGTGCTGCTGTTTGCTTATCTGTTGACGGCCTGGCTGCCGCCGGGTGTGTTTAGCACTATGCAGGACCCAAACACCGGCCGCGCTTTGTTAGTCGCTGGCAGTTATCAAGCCGTCGGCGAGGCGCAGCTGGCGCCAATTTTTACCGAAGGCGATCGCACCGGCTTGTTTTCGGCGTTTTTTGACGGCATGACCTCTGGCAGCCGCGGCGGTTCGGCCATTGGCGTGGTGGTGTTTATATTGCTGGTCGGCGGCTGTTTTGGCGTGGTGCTGAAAACCGGCGCCATCGACGAGATGCTGAAGTTTTTGATCAACAAGTTGCAGCACAAAGCCCGCTTGTTATTGCCGGTGCTGGCGCTGGCGTTTTCGCTTGGCGGCGCCGTATTTGGCATGGGCGAAGAAGCCATGGCCTTTGCGGTGTTTTTAGTGCCCTTGGTGCGTTTGTTGGGCTATGACGCCATCACCGGCGTGCTGCTGACCTACGGAGCCACCCAAGTCGGCTTTGCCACGTCCTGGATGAACCCATTTTCGGTGGCGATCGCCCAAAGTATCGCCGGCTTGCCGCCGTTATCCGGCGCACCATTTCGGTTAGTGATGTGGGCGGTGTTTACGCTGCTGTACATCAGCTGGATGATGCTACGCGCCGAACGGTATCGCAAAGCGCATGCCGGCGAGCAGGCAAGCCCCAGCGAATTTCGCTTAGAGCAACAATTTCGCGCCGCACACGGCCTGATTGTGGCGATTTTTATCGGTTCGATGGCCTGGCTGGTTTACGGCGTGGTCGTCAGCGGCTATTACTTACGAGAGATAGCGTCCGTGTTTATCGTGCTCGCCGTGCTGGCCGCAACAATAGGCAGGCTGTTGTTACCAGCGCAAGGCAATGCCAACGACTATGTGCAGTCCTTCAAAGAAGGCGCAGCTCAGCTGCTCCCCGCTGCCATGGTCGTTGGTATAGCACAGGGAATTCTGCTGTTATTGGGCGGCACCCACGCCGATCAACCTTCGGTGATCAACACCATTTTGCACCACGCCTCTGGCACCTTAGACGGGCATTCCACTATGGTGGCCGCGCAAGGCATGCTGGTGTTTCAAAGCGCCTTTAATTTCCTCGTCACTTCAGGCTCTGGCCAAGCAGCGCTGACCATGCCGCTGATGGCCCCCTTGTCGGATTTAGTCGGCGTCAGTCGCCAAACCGCCGTGTTGGCGTTTCAACTCGGCGATGGTTTAGCGCATCTGTTTTACCCCACCTCCCCTGCACTGATGGGCACGCTGGCGATTGCTCGCGTGGAGTTCGGCCAATGGCTGCGCGCGATGGGGTCCTTGTGGTTATTGCTGACCGGCTTGTCGATGAGCACGATGGCGATCGCCGTGTGGATTGGTTTTTAACTGAGTTTTTGGTTGTAGACAAATGCTGTGCGTGCGCCAGCCCAAGGCCGCACGCATTTTAAAAAAGGATCGTTATGCTAACGCTTATTCAACACGCCAATGTTTATAGCCCTGCCGCATTGGGGCACGTCGATGTGCTGGTCACCGGCGCTTCGATCGCCGAAGTGGGCAAGCCACAGCTGCAGGGTGATGCCGTGGCGGTGCTGGATGCTCGCGGTTGTTTATTGATCCCAGGCTTGGTGGATTCGCTGGCGCATATTACAGGCGGTGGCGGTGAAGGCGGTTTTCGCACCCGCACACCCGAGCTAGACGCGTCGGATGCCTTCGCCGCGGGTGTCACCACCTTGGTCGGTGTGCTGGGTACCGATAGCATCACACGCTCATTACCCAATTTATTGGCCAAAGCCCGTGGCCTGACGGAAGAAGGCTTGACTGTCTATTGCCACACCGGCTCGTACCAAATTCCGGTGCGCACCTTGTTTGGCTCGATCAGCGAAGATCTGCTGCTGATCCCCGATTTTATCGGAGTCGGTGAAGTGGCAATCTCAGATCATCGCAGCTCACAACCCACCCTCAGCGAACTGGCCAAACTGGCCGCGGATGCGCGTGTTGGCGGCATGTTGTCTGGCAAAGCAGGCATCGTCAGTGTGCATGTCGGGCCATGCGCGTCTGGCGTACAACCACTGCTGGATGTGGCCGCCCACAGCGATATTCCGCTGACGCAGTTTTACCCCACGCATATGAATCGCAACCAGCAACTGCTAGAGCAAGGCTTTGCCTTTTTAGGCCAAGGCGGCTGGATTGATTTAACCACCAGCACCACAGCGCAAGAACTGGCCGCCGGTGAAGTCAAATGCGCCGACGCGCTGCTGCAAGCGGTGCAACGTGGCATCGACACCAGCCGGCTGACCTTTAGCTCGGATGCCAATGCGTCCTTGCCGTTATTTGACGCCCACCAGCAATTTATTGGGCTGGGCGTTGGCCGCGTCGGTTCGCTGACACAAGAGATGTGCGACGCTATCCGCATAGGTGTGCCGGTGGCAACGGCCGTTGCGGTCGTCACTAGCAATGTAGCGCGAGTGCTAAAACTGCCGCACAAAGGCCAGCTGCAGCGCGGCAACGATGCTGATTTGGTGCTGCTGGATGAGCAGACCCTGGCGGTGAAAGCCGTAATGGCCAAAGGCGTCTGGCGCTACAGCGACGGCAGTTTGCCCATCAAGGTCAAGCGCGACAGTTTGTTTGTCGATTAACGCCTCGCCGCTGTAGCCAACTCGCGAGGCTAACTGCAGAAAAACCAAAAGCCCCAGCAGGGGCTTTTGCTTTCACTCAGACCTCGTTAGGTTTTTAACCGCTCGACCATCTCGACAAACCGCGATACGCCAACACTGACGTCTTGCAAGCCACTGGCAACATTGTTAATGCTCTCTTCGCCGTGCAATGCCGTACCGGTAATAGCCCCTAGCTCTTCATCAATGTTGTGGATCAAGCCGGTATTGTTGTGCACCACTTTGGCGATTTCTGTTGTCGCTTCTGCCGTTCGTGCCGCCAGCTTGCGAACTTCATCGGCGACCACAGCGAAACCGCGCCCCGCATCGCCCGCACGCGCCGCTTCGATCGCTGCATTGAGCGCCAGCAGATTAGTTTGGTCAGCGATACCACGAATGGTCACTACAATGTCATTGATGTTTTTCGATTGATCCATTAATTGGCCCCCCAGCGCCGACGCTCGCTTCACTTGGTCGGCAATATGATGGGAGGTTTCTACTGCTTCATGCAGCACCGCCACGGCGTTATTGGCGATTTGCGAGGTTTGTTCCGACGTTGCTGCCGCCAAATGAATAGCCTCCATCGCGGAATGAACCCGCTCTGTGATATTCGCTGCAAACTTGATCACTTTGTATACATGGCCATCGGCATCGTAGATAGGGTTATAGCTGGCTTCCAGCCAAACGGTCTCGCGCTGAGCGCTTAAACGTTCAAAACGTCCAGTTTTAAAGTCACCTGCGGCCAATTCGCGCCAAAATGTTGGGTGTTTTTGATAAAACTCGTCATTGCAAAACATTCGATGATGCTTACCGACGATTTGCTCTAACCGATAACCCATAGTGGTTAAAAAATTCGCATTCGCTGTCAAAATTGTGCCGTCGGGCAAAAATTCGATCACCGCCATCGACTTGTCGATGGCCTCGTAAATTGCCTCTTTGGTTTGCATTCGCTGCTGCATCGACGTGACATCCGCCGCCAGTTTTACCACTTTTTCAACGCTGCCGTCGCTTCGCAATACCGGAAAATAACTGGCCTGCAAATGCACGGCTTGGCCATCTTTGCGCACGCGCAAAAAGGTCCCGCTGATGGATTTGCCACTGGCCAAGGTATGCCAAAAAGCCCGATATTCTGGGCTTGCCGTATAGTTTTGCGGACAAAAAATCCGATGGTGTTTGCCAACGACTTCACCGTAGCTATACCCCATGCAATCCAATAGCAACGAATTGGCATCCAAAATATTGCCGTCAGGCGTAAATGCGATGTAGGCGGTACATTCTTTAATGGCTTGCAGTTCTGCAAGACAACTTAACTGCTCGGCAGAAGGCCCGGTCGCTGCGCCTTGCTGCCGTTCGCGCTGATTAAAAAACAACATGTTCGCCCCCTTGGTTACTGTCTTGTGACAGGTCACGCTAAATCGTTTTAGAAATGCACGCTATAGTCAAAGATAAGCAAAGAAATTGGCGTGACGCAAGCGAAATGAGATGTTCCGTTTGTGAAAACAAATTGCTAAATTTTGTAACGCCACTACCCTATTGATCAGTGGGTTCAAACCAAATTGCCGCAGGGTTGTCGCTATGTCACAAGATAGTTCTCGTTTAGCCGTGATCGCGGAGTTTGGCCTGCGCCCGGCGCAAGAAGACCCCTCGTTACAGCGCCTGATGCAGGCCGTCGCCGATTTGCTTGGCGTGCCCACCGCCTTGGTCAGCGTGATTGGCGCCGACTTGCAGTTTTTTAAAGCTCGGGTCGGCCTTGATGCCAGTACCACGCGCCGCGAAGATGCCTTTTGTGACCATGTGGTTGCCGGCGAACGTGCGATGGTGGGGGAAGATACTTGGTCAGATCCACGGTTTTCTGCCAATCCGTTGGTAACGGGAGAGCCGCATATTCGCTTTTATGCCGGTGTGCCGCTGCGCTTAAACGACCAAGCCGTTGGCGCCGTCTGTGTCATTGATTTGCAGCCTCGCCAGTTATCGCCCAGCCAGCTCGCCGTGTTGGAACTACTCAGTCAACATATCAGTCAGTATTTGCAGTTAGTCCGCGAGCATCAGCAACTGCAGCAAGAACACAGCTTGATGGACCACTCGCCTGCAGTGTTGCTCAAATGGCGATATGTGCTTGGGCTGCAGGTGATGTATGTGTCGGCCAATCTCCAGCGGATCTTTGGT
>CAYTIQ010000078.1:0-16168 GCA_964437935.1 uncultured Rheinheimera sp. | reverse complement strand
CGCACGTTGAACAAGATACCGCCATTAAAAACTATAAAGCCACTTTAAGGTCAACAGCTTTTTTCACCGATGTTGTACACAATCGCTGGCACATGGATGCACCAGATTTTTCAGGATCTCACAGTCTTTGGCCTGATGGTCATCCTGGCAAAGCGCCCGTAATGCCTGTAAATCCGTTTTTAATTGATGAATTTGGGTTAATTGCGTGTCTAAATGCCCCAATTGCTCATCGATCAGCGTATTGACCTGCCCGCAAGGTTGGCTGGGATCTTCACGAAACTTCAGGAGTTGCCGGATTAACGACAGACTCATATCAAAGGCCCGGCAATGCCGGATAAATTGTAAATCTTCGAGATGGCGCTGCTGATAAGTCCGATATCCGGAGGCGGTTCTTGCCGGAGCTGCTAACAATCCCTGTTTTTCATAAAATCGGATGGTTTCCGTTTCACATTTGGCCAGCGTCGCCAGTTCACCAATTTTCATTGCCTTTCATCAACTCTAAAGTTACTTTAAGCATTAAATGTATCATAATACAGCCAGCAGAAACTGCATTTTAATTGACCAGGGATAGTGATGGAACCAAAGGTATTGTTCGCCTATTTTGAATACTTGGCGCTGGCCGACCAAGCGCGCAAGTCAAAGGACTATCAGAGCAGTTTTACGTATCTTGAATACGCCCACATCCTTGGTCAGCAAGACGTTTTATGTCATTTGCAGGTCCATTTGCAGATGCTCTGGTTGGCCCTTTGCACCGCAGACTGGCGCGAAATTGCTGGCCAAAGCTATCGGTTGTTTTTAACACCTTTTGGTCACCTGTTTAATCGTCTGCCACTTGGCAATACGGGGCGTTCGAATGTCAGTGCCTTTAAGCCAATGTCCATTCCGGAAGAACTCAGAGAAATTTTAACGCCGGTAGGTAAAAAGTAGGGCTCGTAGTCCTCACCCTGCGCGCGTAAATGCACTTGACCTATTCCTGATTCATTTGCCACGACGACCCAAAAGTCAAAGCTCGTTTTTTCGCTTGCAAGCATGTTAAGCCGATCAGGATAAATCAAGCTCAATTTCGTAAGAATAGATCGTGCTAGCAATTAGCGTTAGTCGAGAAACTGAATCTGATCCAGTCAGTTGGCACTGGTTTGTGAACTACAACACCTGCTCAACGTTGACTTCAATTGGGGGCGGTGGCCAACTGAATTTAGCCAACTAATTTGGTAGAGAATCTCAGAGCTCACGAAAAAACGAATGTCCACAAATAAGGCAAAGGCGACATTCGTTTTCTCGTTAGGGTGATTTTAAATAGATTGGATCTCAGGCGTTAGAGGGGACTCCGAGCTTTATGGAATAGATTTTCGGTCATGAGATTGCGGTGATCTGCTCAGGTAATGTCCTCGGTTATTTTTCGAAACGATGAAACCTGATGTGAAAGAATGTACAGAGCCAATAGAAGACGTCTTAGAAACGATGCAGAGCATCATATAAATCTATTGGTTATTCTGTTAGGATTTCCTAGAAAAGAAGCGAAAAAAGATACTTTATTTTTTACGTTATAAAATAAAAGATGAAGGATCCCAATTGCTAACAGAATGTTTCATTACATTTTAAAGAGACAAAAAATGCAGGTAAGTAATTGAATTGATTACGTACCTGCGTTAATTAATTGATTTATACGTTATACAAATCTAAAGATGAAAGTCAAAACGGAATATCGTCATCGAAGTCGATTGGCGGTTCCATCGGGCCACGTTGTTGGTTAAACCCACCTTGTTGCGGTTGGTTGTAGCCGCCACCGAAGTTGCCTTGTTGTGGTTGGTTAAAGGCTTGTTGTGGCTGGTTGTAGCCGCCTTGTGGCGCTTGTGCTGCAGCAGCAGGCGCTGGGCGGTTGAAGTTTTGTTGTGGCGCGGCTTGTTGGGCGCGAGGTGCTTGGTTGTAGCCACCTTGTTGTGGTGCGGCCATCGGTTGCGCGGCTGCAGCCATTGCACCACCTGCCATAGCGCCAGCCATCGGTGCGCCACCCATGTTCATGCCACCTTGTGGTGCCATGCTGGCGCCTTGACCGTCACCACGACCGTCTAACATTTGCAGTTCGTTGGCGATGATTTCGGTGGTGTAACGTTCCACACCTTGTTGATCTTGCCATTTGCGCGTGCGCAGACGACCTTCGATGTACACCTTGCTGCCTTTACGCAGATATTCACCGGCGATCTCGGCCAGACGTTGATAGATCACCACGCGGTGCCACTCGGTCTGTTCTTTTTTCTCGTTGGTTTGTTTGTCGGTCCAGGATTCAGAGGTCGCTACCGTGATGTTGGCCACTGCGCCGCCGGTTGGCATGTAACGAACTTCTGGATCTGCGCCCAGGTTCCCGATCAGAATGACTTTATTAATACCCCGCGCCATGCGCTTTCTCCTGGTTATTTAGCGGCTGGATGCTGCAGCAACGCCTCGATGGCGGCGGCATCAAACCCAGTGGAACTGACTTTTAAATAGCAACGTTGTTCGTTGCGAACTAGGGTGGCTTCAAGCACGCCAGGCACAGCGCTGAGCTGGGCGAGCAAGCTTGCGGCCGCTGAATCGTTTTCAACCGATACGGCATACGACAGGCGCTGCATCCGCGCCGGAATTTGCATACCGCTGGCGATAAAAAACCATATTAAACCAACTGCAGCGGTCAGGGCAAACAGCGTTGTGGCGCCTAAATTTCCTGACACGGTGCCACCGATTAAACCGCCCAAAAAGGCGCCGAAAAACTGCAAGCTGGCATAAATGCCCATCGCCGTGCCTTTTTGGCCGGCAGGGGCGATGCGTGATACCAGCGCTGGCATCGATGCTTCGAGGTAGTTAAAACCAACAAAAAACAGCAACAATGCCGCGGCGATCAACCACAGCGCACCGCTAATCATTAACAATAAACTAACAATCAGCAAGCCAATGGCGAATAAAAAGAAGCCTTTTTCTTGCTGCTTGCGCATGCCAATAATCATCAAAGGCACCATCAAAATAAAAGCAGCAACAAAAACAGGCAGATAGACCAGCCAGTGGTGGTCAGCGGCCATGCCGTCGGCGATTAATTTTTGCGGAATAGCGACAAAAATGGCGGTCAATAACATGTGCAGCACCATCACACCGGCATTTAGTCGCAGCAGTTGCGGGTGCTTCATCAATTGCCAAATAAAGCCTGGGCGAGCCAGCGCTTCACTATCGAGTGCTTGGCTTTGTGCTTTGGGCACCACCAAGGCCACAATCAGAATACCGACCACCGCCAAGCCCGCAGTAAACCAAAAAATTGACGATAAACCGCCCATCGAGGCGAGCGCAGGCCCTGCCGCCATCGCTACGGCAAAGGAAATGCCGATGGTGGCGCCTATCACCGCCATCACTTTGGGCCGCTGTTCTTCACGGGTGATATCGGCCGCGAGCGCTAGTACGGCTCCCGAGATGGCGCCCATGCCTTGTAATACGCGCCCAAAGGTAACCCCGTACACCGAATCTGCCAAGGCAGACACTACGGAGCCGATGGCAAACAACACTAACCCTGCCAGCATCACCGGATGCCGTCCAATCCGATCAGACAGCCAACCCATCGGAATTTGCAGAATCGCTTGGGTTAATCCGTAAGCGCCAATGGCCAAGCCAATCCATAACGGCGAAAAACCAATCAAGTGCTGGCCATAAATGGCAAACACCGGGATGAGCATAAAGAGCCCTAACATGCGGAAGGCAAAAACCAGCGCCAAGCTGACCGCGGCGCGCCTTTCCAACGCAGTTAACTGTTGCATCGTAATGTGATTCTCTATCGGATGGTCCGTGCAGGGATCAGGCGCGGTCGGAGGCTGCGCCTATCAAAGAGGGCGGATGATACCACAACAATAGCCTTAGGTGGCGTTCTGTTCGTGGCTTATCGGCGCAAATTGTACGCGATTACGCCCTTGTTCTTTGGCCAGATACAGCGCTTGATCGGCAGCTTTTAATTGCTGGTTAAAGTCATAACACGGGCCGAGGATACTGACACCAATACTGATGGTTTGCTGATGTTGGCCGCTCAGTAAACTGCCCCAGCGCAGCGCCTCCACCGAACGGCGCAGCCGATCGGCGGTTTGGGCCGCCATCTCGTGATCTGCCAGTGGCAAAAACACCAAAAACTCTTCCCCCCCCAAACGTGCCAAAATATCACTTTGCCGCAATACACTTTTTAGATCTGCCGCGACGCGTAATAACACTTCATCACCCACTTCATGACCAAAGGTGTCGTTGATAAATTTGAAGTGATCCAGGTCAATCATCAGCAAAGCGCCTTGTTTTTGATGGCGTTTTAGATAAGCCAAGCAGGAGTTGACGGCTTCTTGCAAACCGCGGCGATTCAGTTGGCCCGTCAGTGGGTCTAACATGGCATCAGCTTTCAGTTGGTTTTGCGCTTCTTCCAGAAAACCGGTTAACGCAAACATGCCATAGGCCGCCATCACACCTGGCCACAACACCTGCGAGACTAAATAGCCGGACAGTACCCACTCCGGATGAAATTCAACGGTGACACTGCGAATAACACAGACCGCAAGCCATACCAACATGACGATGGCATAGATCTGATCTGACCGGGTCCGGCTGGCTTTTTGACAACAAAATAGCCAGGCCGACGGCAAGGCCACCAGCGCTGTGACTATGGTCATAAAATGCAAGGAAGCAGCTTCCAGTCCCATATCATGCAACAAGGTATAACCCGCGGCATGCGCCACAGCACAAGGGGCCAGATACAACA
Organism: uncultured Rheinheimera sp.; assembly: GCA_964437935.1. Taxonomy (GTDB): domain Bacteria; phylum Pseudomonadota; class Gammaproteobacteria; order Enterobacterales; family Alteromonadaceae; genus Pararheinheimera. The sequence continues at coordinate 11,415 of CAYTIQ010000078.1, read as the reverse complement.
AGGGCGCAGATTTGCCCGCGCGTTGTAATGCAAACGCCAGCAACAACCAAATGTTGCAAGCCGATGCGCTGTTCGAGAGCAGCTGCATCGTTACATCGGTGGGCCATAAAAAGAAAAACCAACTGACGGCATCAAAGGCCAACGACAGTTGGAAATACCGCAGGCCACAGCGCCAAGGATCGGCAGGTTGCACGCGACTGCTGGCCACTAAAATGACCAGTGTCAGTTGCATCATGGCGAGGGTATAGAGTTGTTCTGTATTCATGAATAGTTCGAAGTGGCGTCTCTATCCACCTTAGGATGCACGGCTTGGAATTGCAACTTTCGCAACAGACTTGCCGAAATTAGTGTATTTATATACAGTATTCAATCTTTCCTTCGGTTTGATCCAAATGGCCCGCCACGACATACTCTAAGGCCTTGGACGCAAGCCGTTCGCTAACGCTTACCGGGTTTGAAGCATGCAAAAAATCGAAATTCGTGGGGCGCGGACTCACAATTTAAAAAACATTTCGTTAGATATTCCACGCGACAAACTGATTGTCATCACTGGCTTGTCAGGCTCGGGTAAGTCGTCGTTGGCGTTTGATACCTTGTACGCCGAAGGACAACGTCGCTATGTCGAGTCGCTGTCGGCGTACGCGCGGCAGTTTTTGAGTTTGATGGAAAAACCGGACGTCGACCATATCGAAGGTTTGTCGCCAGCCATTTCGATTGAACAAAAATCCACCTCGCACAACCCACGCTCCACCGTGGGCACTATCACCGAAATTTACGACTACTTGCGTTTGTTGTTCGCCCGCGTCGGCGAGCCGCGCTGCCCGACGCACGGTTTGCCGCTCGCAGCGCAGACTATCAGTGAAATGGTCGACAAAGTGGTGTCATTCCCCGAGGGCAGCAAGTTGATGGTGCTGGCACCTGTGGTGCAAGAGCGCAAAGGCGAGCACGTCAAAACTTTGGAAAATTTAGCCGCGCAAGGTTATATCCGGGCGCGTATCAACGGCGAAGTCTGCGATTTGTCGGACCCACCAAAGTTAGAGCTGCATAAAAAGCACACCATCGAAGTGGTGATTGACCGTATCAAAGTGCGCGATGATATCAAACAGCGTCTAGCGGAAAGTTTTGAAACGGCGCTGCAGTTATCCGGTGGCATCGCCAAAGTGGCGCACATGGATGACCCAAGTGCCGAAGAGCTAATTTTTTCCGCCAACTTTGCCTGCCCCACTTGTGGTTATTCGATGGCCGAACTTGAGCCGCGGTTGTTTTCGTTTAATAACCCAGCCGGCGCCTGCGGTGCTTGTGATGGTTTGGGCGTTAAACAGTATTTTGATGCTGGAAAAGTCATCACCGATGGCAAATTAAGCTTGGCGGCGGGTGCCATCCGCGGCTGGGATAAACGCAATTTCTATTACTTCCAAATGCTAAAGTCTTTAGCTGAGCATTTTGGTTTTGACGTCGACGCGCCGTTTGAAAGCCTAACCAGCGCGCAGCAACAGGCTATTTTGCACGGCAGCGGTCGACAAGAGGTCGAGTTTAAATACTTAAACGACCGCGGTGATATCGTGGTGCGGCGCCATCCGTTTGAAGGCATTTTGCCCAATATGGAGCGGCGCTATCGCGAAACCGAGTCGATGGCAGTGCGCGAAGAGTTGTCCAAATACCTCGCCACCACCACCTGCCCAGTCTGTGAAGGCTCGAGGCTGCGCGAAGAAGCGCGCCATGTGTTTATCGGCAACACCAATTTACCCAAAGTGGTCGAGTTATCGATTGGCCAATGTCATCAGTTTTTTAGCGAGCTGACACTCACCGGTCAAAAAGCCAAAATTGCCGAAAAAGTACTCAAAGAGATCCAAGATCGCTTGATGTTCTTGGTCAACGTCGGTTTGAACTATTTGAACCTGTCACGTAGCGCTGAAACTTTATCTGGCGGCGAGGCGCAGCGTATTCGCTTGGCTAGCCAAATCGGTGCGGGGCTCGTGGGCGTGATGTACGTGCTGGATGAACCATCCATTGGCCTGCACCAGCGCGATAACGATCGGTTGCTGGGGACGTTGACGCACCTGCGCGACCTCGGTAACACCGTGATCGTGGTTGAACATGACGAAGACGCGGTGCGCCTCGCTGACCATATTATCGATATCGGCCCGGGGGCTGGTGTGCACGGCGGCCGGGTGGTGGCGCAAGGTACCTTGGCGCAAGTGGAAGCGGTCGAAGAATCGCTGACCGGCCAATATCTATCGGGCAAACGCAAAATCGCCGTGCCGGAGAAGCGGCACGAAGGGAACAAAGACAAAGCGCTGCAGCTGCTGGGTGCCAGCGGCAACAACTTGAAAAACGTCGATCTCACCATTCCCTTTGGCGTGATGACCTGTATCACCGGCGTGTCCGGCTCGGGTAAATCGACCCTCATCAACGATACCTTGTTTCGCATCGCCCATCGGCAGCTGAATAAAGGCGAAGGCGATGACCCAGCGCCATACAAACAAATCAAAGGCTTAGAGCATTTTGATAAATGCGTCGACATCGACCAAAGCCCAATTGGCCGCACGCCGCGTTCTAACCCGGCCACCTACACCGGTATTTTTACCGCAGTGCGGGAATTGTTCGCCGGTACGCAAGAAGCGCGCTCGCGTGGCTATCAAGTGGGTCGTTTTAGCTTTAACGTCAAAGGCGGTCGCTGCGAAGCGTGCCAAGGCGATGGCGTGATCAAAGTTGAAATGCACTTTTTGCCAGACGTGTATGTGCCGTGTGATGTCTGTAAAGGCAAACGCTACAACCGCGAAACCTTGGAAATTAAATACAAGGGCAAAAACATCCACGAAGTGCTAGAAATGACCGTCGAAGATGCGCGGGTGTATTTCGACAATATCCCGGCCGTGGCGCGCAAACTTCAAACCTTAATCGACGTTGGTCTGACCTACATTAAGCTGGGCCAGTCCGCGACGACGTTATCGGGCGGTGAAGCGCAGCGCGTTAAGCTAGCGCGTGAACTCAGCAAACGCGACACAGGCCAAACCCTGTATATCTTGGACGAACCGACCACCGGCTTGCATTTCTACGACATCCAGCAGCTGTTAAACGTGCTGCACAAGCTGCGTGATCACGGCAACACCGTCGTGGTGATTGAGCATAACTTGGATGTGATTAAAACCGCTGACTGGATTGTCGATTTAGGCCCAGAAGGCGGCTCCGGCGGTGGCGAAATCATCGCCACCGGCACGCCAGAGCAAGTCGCAGCCAACCCGGCGTCGCACACCGGGCATTATCTCAAGCCTTTACTTGCTTAGGCCTTGCACTAACTGGGCGACGCGGGCAATTTTGGCATCGCTCAGTTGGCGGTAGTCGAAATAGGGGCAGACCAGCAGCGCATGCTCGGTGTTGATGGCAAATTCGTCGTCAAGCCAAGTCAGTGGCACCGATAACTCGCCACTGGCCAGTAGCGCCCTTGCGTGTTGGCGGCCTGCGATCAGGTGTAAGCTGGCAACGCCGTTGGCTCCGCCGTAAGGGTTGACTCCGTTGCAAGGTTTGTCGCCACCCAGCCGCGGGGCATTAAACAGTAAGCTGGTTTGGCTACCGGCTTGTAACAAGTAGCGGTCGCGCCATGCTTGCCATGTGCTGCAGCCATGTAGCTGCGGTTGCCAAGGGGCGGGTAAAGCAAACACCAACTTGGCATACACATTAAACACCTTGCGCCAGCCATTGCCACAATGACTAGCAATCTGCTGAATTTGTCCGTGCATCAACGGTTCAACTTGCTGCAGTGCCTGATATTCAGCCATTGGCGGTGGCTTGGCGACATACACCCGAAGTCGTGCGCCACTGCAGCCAAGCCCGCGCTCGTCAGACAATGTGGTCAAGATGGGCTCGCCTCATCGGCGATTTGGCGCAGGGCTTGTGCCAAGGTGGCAGCATCTTGCGCTCCAGAGATCAGATAGCGCTGGTTAATCACAAATGCAGGCACGGAGTGGATCCCGGCCTGCTGGTAGTGCGCTTGCTCACTGCGGACCTGCTCCGCGAAGTCAGTGCTCTCAAGCACCCGCTGTGCGTCGGCTGTCGGCAAGCCGACTTGCGCCACGCACGCCAATAACACCTCAGGCTGATTGACCGATACACCTTGGCCAAAATAGGCCTGAAACAAGGCGAGTTTCAGCTCCGTTTGTTTGCCAACGCTGGCTGCCCATTTCAGCAACCGATGGGCATCAAAGGTATTGCAGGTCAGCCGCTGCTCCATACCGGAAAAATCCAAGCCTAAGTCGCTGGCAATGTGCATCAACTGCTGTTGATTGGCGCGCATCTGCTGCTCGCTCACACCATACTTTTTGCAAAGGGCCGGCAGTATGGGTTCAGGCACCAAGTGTGGGTCTGGGTTTAATTCAAAGGCTCGCCAGGTCAAATTCACAGCAACATCAGGTAGTTGGGCCAACGCCTGTTGCAAGCGGGCATAACCGATGGCGCACCAAGGGCAAGCAATATCGGACACAAGATCGATCTGTACAGGGGTCATCAGCACTCCATGGTTTGGCCAGGTCTCCCTGACAGATGGGCATGCGTTGTCGAAAAAACAAGGCTCGCCGTAGCGAGCCTTTTAATCGCATTAAGGAAATTGCATGTTGAGACTAGTTGGCACTATCTAAAAACTTATCAATCTCCAGTGGGATACGTTGCCGACGTTCAATCAAACGGCCAATACCGGCTGCACTTTCAGCATAGGCTTGTTGCACCGGTTTACTGTCGGCCTGCTTGGCTTTATCTAGCAACATCTGCTGCACCTTAGCGCTGTCTGACGAGGCCAGCAGGGTTGCATCAAAGCCGGCGCGGCGCAGTGGATCTAAGCGATCATTAACTGCTTGCTGATTGGCAAGATAGAACTGATACGCCAAATCGGGATGCTCGTCACTGACTTGGGCAATTAGATTCGGCGCCCATTGCTTCGGTGTTTCTTTGGCAAGCGACAGCGCCAGCACTTTGCCGGCTAAGTTCTGATCCTTGGTCGAGGCTAGTGCACGTAACAATTCGCGTTGTTCGGTGGAATTGGTGGTTTTTGCCGCTTGATGTTGCAACAGGGCAAAGTCGTCTGGATTGCCATGAGCGCCCACCACTCGCAACACAGTTTGAGCTAAGGCCGCTGGCAGCACGGCAGGGTCTTTTTGGCTTTGCGCAAACCGCCGGCGCGCCTCTTCGATCACTTGGCGGTCACCGAGCTCGGCCATGGTGCGAATGAGCGTGCTGCGCAGCAATGCCGTGTTGTCCGATTCACCGTCTTTAGCATCCCAACCGATGGTGTCGAACCAGTGTTGCAACACCGCTAACGACCATTGGCGGTAGGCTGGGCGTGAGGCACGGCCTTTGTAGTACTCATCATACATTGCCAACTGGTTGGCGATATCGGCTTGGATCATCGGATCTTTGCTTGCCCGCGCATGCAGGATCAACGTCATGACATCCCCGACAGGAGCGTATTGGGCCCCGGCAAAGGCTAAGGAGTCTTTTAACATCCCCAATTGGTCGACACTGGCCAGTTGACCGAAGTTGTTGGCCAGCTCTTTAAACACTGCCGGCGCATATCGCACACGGTAATAGCCGGTTTGGCCGGCATTGAGCTCCACTGGGCCACAACCTGTCAGCGTTAATGTTTGTGGTGTAGCCCCTTTGACCTCAAAGCGACTGCTGGCTTGGCCGGTCACTCGGGCGACCACCGGCACAGTCCACTGCAGTGGCTGTTTGGAGGCGTCATCAAGGCCAAAGCGACCTTGTTGCACTGTCACCTGCGTGGCGCCATTGACACAAGACGCCGCAGTGACGTCGATGAGCGGCACGCCCGGTTGCATGGTGAAGTCTTTGGCGATTTGCCGCACTGGTTTGCCAGAGGCCTTTTCCAGCGCTGACCACAAGTCGCTGGTCACGGTGTTTTGGTACTGATGCTGCTGCATGTAAGCGCGTACACCTTGGCGAAAGGCATCCTCGCCCAAGTAAGCTTCAATCATGGTGATCACCGCCAAACCTTTGGAGTAGGTGATGCCATCAAAGGCCGCATTGGCTTCTTCCAGAGTATTCACTTGCTGCACCACCGGGTGGGTGGTTTGCTGGGCGTCTTGGAACATAGCGTAGTTGCGCGATTGCACCGTGCTCATCTCCATATGCCAGCTTGGGTTAAAATGCTCCGTTGCTTTGGTTTCCATCCACGAGGCAAACCCTTCATTGAGCCACAAATCATCCCACCACTGCATGGTCACGAGGTTACCAAACCACTGATGTGCCATTTCGTGAGCGACGGTGATGTAGACATCTTGCTTGTTGGCCACGGTGGAATACTGCGGATCTAACAACAAGGCGCCTTCGAAATACATAATGGCGCCCCAGTTTTCCATCGCACTAAAGCCACCGGCGCCAGGCACCGCCACATGATCAAGCTTGGGTAAGGGGAACTTCACACCGAAATAATCGTTGTAAAAATCCAGCAGTTGATAGGAGGCTTTCAGTGCATAGTCGCCTTTTTTCGCATCGCCGCGTTTGGCGATCACGCCATGTTCGACGCCACCAGACTTGCCTGAGATCCGCTCGTAATCACCGGCACCCACATACAACAAATAGCTACTCATGTTCGGGCTTTTGCCAAAATGCACTTTTTGCCGGCCATCGGCTAAGCGTTCACGTTTGACTTCAGGCATATTCGAAATCGCCAGCTGCCCCTTCGGCTCGACAATACTGATCTCGAATTGTGCTTTCTTCGCCGGTTCATCCCACATCGGCGCTAACTTACGGGCATCACCGGGTTCAAATTGGCTGGACAGCATCTTGCCTTCCGAGCCGTCCGCCTTGCGATAGGTGGTGATAAACAAGCCGGCACTCTGCTCGTAGATTTTGCCACGATAACGCACCACCAGCTTGTGTTCTCCTTTGGCGATGGCCGTGTTGAATCGCACGCGCTGCTTGGCGGCATCAATCGTCGCGCTGACCGGTTTGCCGTTTAATGTGGCGTGGTCGATGCTCAAATCAATGGCGTTTAATTCTAAATAAGGCAGCGGCGCCGTCGCTTGAAAGGTTAACGTCAAGTCACCTTGGAAATTGGCATCGACCAAATTGGGATCAATCGATAGTTGTTAGTGAACGGGACTTGCACCTGTGGGCAACACATCACGCTCACTGGCGTGCAGCATTGGGCTTAGCGCCAGCAAGCAGGCGAGCGCCAACGGCTGGCGACGAAAAAATGATGACATCGATAATCCTTTGATCAAAGCGGGGTTAAACGTTAACAAAAAGAAAATAACACTAGCAAATTTTGCTGCCTGAATAAAAGACCCTTACGTTAGAAGGGCTTTTCCAACCGTTTAGTAACAGAAAGCCGGCCAAAAGCGCGGTTCAGATGCGCTTTGCTACTTGCCGACACCGCATTTTCGGGTAACACTGAACCGACTCAACCTAAAACAAATGGATCTTAGGGGTTTTTGCGTTGCATAGCAGGATCACTGTCTCTCTTCGACTTTTGGCCATGGCCGCCATCACCAGCATTATTGCCGCCTGTGCTCAAGCGCCTGCTCCTGTCCCTAAATCAATTCCAGTTGCCAATAAAACGCCAGAGCCGGTGCGTGCGGAGGCCGAACCCTTTGTCCATCCAGTCCCCGGCGCACGTATCAGCTCGTCCTTTGCCAACTACATTGTCAAATCACGCAATCGTAAGCACCACGGTACTGATTTTGCGGCACCCATTGGCACGCCGGTATATGCCACCCGCTCAGGCGTAGTACTCAGTGCTGATAACACCAGTTTAAGTGGCGATTTTGGTAATGCGGTGCTGATTGAACACGGGGATCAGTTCCAAAGCTTGTCGGCACATTTATCCCGGATTGACGTGCAAATGGGTACTTGGGTCGAAGCAGGCCAACAAATCGGGTTGGTTGGAAAAACCGGGCGGGCCACCGGTGCTCACCTGCATTTTGAAATGTGGCAAAACAATTTACCGAAAGATCCGTTGCAGTTTTTACCGATAGACGAGGCACAGCGGCTGGCTGTGCAAAAACCGCAAGCCGCGCCAAAGCGCGTGGCACAGGTGGAGCCCACCACCACAGCTCGCAGTTCTACCAAACAGGTGAAATCGAGCAGCAAAGTCGCAGCCAAAAAAACGCTTACGGCCAGCAATAAACGGCTAAGCAGCAAGGCAGTGGCAGGAAAAACTAAAGCGACTGCCCGTAAGACCGCAGCCAGCAATGCGAAAACACAAACGGTACGCAGCAAGCGCAATCTCGCTGCCAACACGCAGCAGAAGGCATCCAAGCAGCGTGCCACGAAGACAAGCAGCAAGGTCGCGGCCGTTGCTGATCAATCGCGCAAAGCCGCGACTGTGCTTCAAACCAACAGTAAAAAAACCACCACCCAAAAAACTACCAACCAAGAGTTGCGCAACAAGGCTGTCGCCTCGCCTAATGAATCTGCAGTGCCGCGCAAGCAGCCTGATCGGCCGAGGTAAGCCATGCGTTGTTGCTGGTGTTTTCTCCTGCTAAGTCTGCTGTGCCCTGTCGCCTTGGCGGCGGAGGCCCCAGCGAAGCCGAGGATCCATTGGGTGCAATTGGATTTCCCGCCTTATTACATCAAGTCCAGCCAAGAGGGGCGTGACGAGTCTGTCGCCTTGCTGCTGGAAGGTTATGTACCCGATTACGAGTTTCGACGGCTCAATGTGCCGGCAAGTCGTCTGATGAAGTCGCTTGACGATGCCAACGGCACCAATGTCTGTGTCGTCAGCTTGTATCGGACCCCGGAGCGCGAGCAGCGGTTGTTGTTTTCCAAACATCCAGCCACCTTTGGCTTACCGATTGAACTGATCACACGCACTGAGTTAGTGGAATCATTAGCACCACAGAAGATTGGTGATCGCTATCAGCTGGCGCAGATCGTGCAGAAAAACCCGACACGGGTTGGGATCACCGCCTCGCGCAGTTTTGGTTCATCCTTGGATGAATTATTGCAAGACAGTCGCTTGACCAGACTGGCGGGCGAAACGGCGCTGGGAAGTTTATCGGGCATGGTGTCGCGTGGGCGGCTGGATTATACCCTTGGTTATCCAGACGAATTGGTCTACATCGCCCGCAATCAAGGCTTGCACAATTTGGTGTCGTTGCCACTGGCTGAAACAGCGAGTTTTAGTCTGGGGTATGTCGGGTGTAATGCCACCGATGACAACCAAGCCATGCTGGCAGCGCTCGATAAACAATGGGCGACTATTTATCAGGACGTCAACTATCTGGCATTGCTGCAACGTTGGTTGCAAACCGATGCAAAACTGCGAGTACAGCGAGTGTTTGAAGAGTATCGACACGATCGCCAGATCCCGCCTGCCAAAGCACCAACCACACCTTAACGCAGCTAATTTACTTGCCTCCAGCGCCACTCTATCGCACCATGGCGGTAACAGCCGGTTCAGTCGAAACACGGCCATTACAATAAGAAATACCGCAAATAACGGATGTTGGGTCCAAGTGTTGTTTGCTGGAGACGCTATGTTAAAACGATTTATGCTTCCGGCACTGTTGTGGCTGCTGCCGGGCCTGTCTATGGCGGTTACGCCAGACCAACAACGACTTGTTGCCGAAACCACAGCCAATTTTAATGAACAAATGAATCGCTTAAATATTCCAGGCGGCGCCATGGCGATTGTCTGGCGCGATCAAGTGTTGGCGTTGCATGCGGTTGGGGTTCGGCGTGAAGGGCACGTGGACGCTGTGAATGGCGATACCGTATTTCGGTTGGCGTCTGTGTCGAAAACCTTTGCCGGTAATATTTTGGTGCAGTTAGCCCAAGAACAAAAACTCGATTTACAGGCGCCGATCACGGCCTTTGTGCCTGGCCTTGTGTTGAAAACACCTCAGCTAGCACAACAACTGACCGTCGAACAGGTGCTGGGCCAACGCACCGGCTATTGGTCGCATGCCTTTGAAGATTTATTAGAAGCAGACCAGACCCCAGAACAAATCAAACCGCGTATCCAAGAATTAAACCCGGTGTGCCCTGTGGGTCAGTGTTACAGCTATCAAAATGTGTTGTTTGGTTTTTTAACCAACGCCGCAGAGCAAACCAGCGGCCTGCGTTATGACGAATTGTTGCAACAAAAGATTTTTCGCCCGTTGGGCATGCAAACAGCGTCGGTGGGGTTAGCGCCGCTGTTAGCCACGGCCAACCGTGCTTGGCCTCATCAGCGTGGTGGCCGAGGTTGGCGTGCGATGCAACCCAAAGCCAATTTTTATCGCGTGCCGACGGCGGCTGGCGTGAATGCCTCGGCGCGAGATCTTGCGCATTATTTGCAAGCCATGTTGGGCTCGCAACCCGAGGTGTTTCGTCCTGAGTTGTTAAAGACCCTGCAGCAGCCACAGGTGCGAGTGCCAAATCGGCCACGTTGGCCTATTTGGCAACAGTTTTCCGACGTGAGTGCTTGGTATGGCCTGGGTTGGCGCGTGGTGCAGTACGATGAGCAGAAGCTGTTTTATCATGCCGGCGTGGTTGACGGTTATCGGCCCTATATCGCTTATTCGCCAGCCAGCGGCTATGGCATCGTGTTGCTGACCAATGCCGAAGTCGATATTGCGGGCACAGTGGCCGCCGATTTTTGGCAGTCGGTGCTTGGCGATCCTGCCAAAACCGCCATGCAACGTCGGCAAGCGGACCAACAGAAAAAACGCCGCGTCCGCCGCGCGCGTTAAACCGATGATGGATCATGCATGTTTCAGAAGGAGCGAGCGGTGGCGTGGCATAAATCCCGAGTGTTCAAACTTAGTTGTTGGCTAGGGCTGGTGTGGATATTGCCGCTGCAGGCCAACACCACAGGGGCTACACCTACACAGGCCGCAACCACTCAGGGTGATGTCGCTAAAGCTACAACAACGCCGACTCGAGTGGTAGAAGAGCGCCTGAGTGTCGGTGTGCAGCCGCAATTCGGTCTGCTGCACGATATCGATGGTAAACCGCTGCGGCTTGAAGACAGTAGTAAACCGACGGTACTGATCTTTTTTGCCACCTGGTGTCATGATTCACAACGGCTGATGCGGCAATTAAGTGGCAATAGCCGGTTACTGCAACAGGCGCGCTTTATCGCCTTTGGTCGCGGTGAACACGACAAGTCGCTGCACAAGTTTCGTCAACAGTACCATCTACCGATCCGCTACATCGCCGATCCAAACGAGCATTATTTTCTGCAGGTCACCAACACCGGCATGCCGCGAGTGATCTTGCTAGATGAGCAGCAGCGGGTGGTCAAAACGTTTTTAGGCGAAATTCCCGATGCGATGGCAGAGATTGTCTGGCCAACCTCGCCTAAGCTGCCTTGACGCTTACAGCGCCGGGTCAACGTCATAAAAAAAGCCAGTGCAGGCACTGGCTCAGACTGCTGACAAAGGTCTGGACGTAGATCCAGGCCTTTGATCTAATAGA
>CAYTIQ010000077.1:0-16881 GCA_964437935.1 uncultured Rheinheimera sp. | reverse complement strand
CAAGTGGATCAGATTTCAATTGTTGGAGTGGATCAGTTTTGCATTGTTGGTAACAACGAGGTCGAGGCAGAGGTGTGCAAGGGGGCAGACTCTATCAAATCGATGATGGCCTGCTCTCAAAATCTTAAAATGTCCAATGCTGACAGTTTGGCGCACTCGAAGGTAACATAAATCCGATACCCGACGTCTCACGAGGGCAAAATGTTCCTGCGTTTCAATCCACACAGCGAACCAATGACGGTTCTATAGATGTCGGCGATACGATGATTAATCTTTGAGCTTTATTCAAACACTATAGAGCCTCTTTAGATTGACATAGGCGAATGCATGAAGCTTGGCAATCGCTGTTCACATACAGGTGATGCAACATTTCACTAGGTAAGGTAGAAAACATCAACTCAACACCGAAATTAAGATCCCCCCCCCCTGTAGATGTCATATCCGTTGGTTTACTTATAGAAATGGATTCGAGTTCTTTACTTGTTTGCACGCTATGACAAGAGCTGATCTATTTGCAGGGTTGCAGGTGGCAAAAATAACAGCCTTGGGAAATTCTAAGGACGATTTGAGGCTGTAAAAGTTTATGTCGAGCAGGCAAATATTGTTTTGTTTCTCGGTTTTGGCTTGCGGATAAATGCTTTGGTTCAAGTTGGTTTACTTTACTTTTGCCCAGAACAAGAGGCCAGCTGGTCTATATGGACACACTTTGCTGCTGTTAACCTTTGTTTCTTAAACCTGAAAAATGTACCTGAACTAACCTTAATCACCTTAAAATGTAAAATAAATATTAAATAAATATCAAGTTTTTACTCTCCCTACTTACAAAATGGATGAAAACAGGAGGGGTATTATGTTGATATGGCTGCTTAGAAAGGTTCTAGAAACTTTTTTTTCAAAGGTAGAACCTGTACAAATTTTTGATACAGAATGCTTATTATTGGCTGGTAATGTTGATAACTATACTTCGTTGGACATCGAAAGCTATTTTGCGCAAAGTGCCAAACATTTGCTTTTTTTCGCCGAGTTTTTTGAGCTTGAAGTTGCGAGATACCAATATGACCCACGAATGATTTTAGCTCTGATGGAACTGTATTCAGGGGTGATTGGTAACTACAGAAAGCTAGAGCAAATAGATAAACCATTTGGCAGCTTGAGTCGGGTGGTGGGTTTTGAGCAACAAGTTCAGGATGTGTTTCGACGGCTTAGCGAATGTATCCATGGCAAGGAAGATTCCTTTAGCTACCCGTCTTTAAGCAAGGAGCTGCACTATATCCTGTCTCAGGAAATCGAACAGTTAAACTATGACGACGTCTTACAAAGATTTCGATTGCACAGCGTCTATTTTGAGCTTTTTGAACAAGCCTTTGCCGATCCGGAAGTGATTTACGAACAAATTCTGGCGCTGTCACCGGAGTATCCAAACGCTGATGAGCAGCCTATCAAGGGGAAAGAACTACCTAAATCATCGAGCAGGAAGCTACATTTTTAGCGTCGTTGGCAGATCGGCAGTTCACGGGTAAAACTCTGTATCCAATTGAGGTGCCCCGTTTTTGCACGAAGTGTCGACCAATATCGTCCACCGCCTTTGTGAGTGCCTTGCAATTCTTTGCTGGCAATGATGCCGTCCTCTTTTACCCATTTGGATAGAATTTTTACGCCGCAGCTTAAATTGACAACAGGGTCATGTAATAACTTGGCGTGTGGTATATCGCAGTCGTATCGTTTCTGATTCGCGCTTTCTATTGATATTTGTAACAAACCACGGGAGATCACTCGACGACCTTTAGCATCGGTGAAGCGTTCTTTGAAGTAGGTATTGGGATCAAAGTTAGATTCTGGTTTTGCCATCGCTGACATTAGACCTACCCAAAATTTGTGTCGTTCTTTGGGCTTAAGTCGTTGGTAAGTTGGACAAAACTCAGAGATATCTTGAGGAACAATTTTAGGTAAGATGGACTGAGCAACGGCTAATTCAGCAGCGCGAGTCCAACTGCCATCTCTATTTTGAGCTGACCATGCCGCATAATCGACAGTTGCATAGGTGGGGAGGCACGTCACAAGAGCCCAGAATGCTAGAACGAATCTCACTGTTTTTTCACCAAAATCCATGTTTCGCTGTAATTATCACGATGCTTGTTAGCCGCTTGGTAATCATCCCAGCCTCGATAATAGCCACTGAGCCAATCGAGTTGGTAAAGGTTATCGTGAAAGGCGCCTCCGGTATCAGCTAAGATGTTTAAGCGGTAGGTTAACCGACCATGTTCTTTGGTGCCGAGCAAAATGACCTTACCTAAACCAAGCTGAGGAATGTCACCTGCGACAGTCACTTGAGGTTTAATTGGAATTTTATAGTCAGCATCCTTGCCATAGCCTAAAACGCTACTGACCTCTTTGAAGTACCAATAACGCTGTTGCTGCTCAGGTTTAATGGTCCGGTCATACGGAATGTCATTGCCTCGATGCACGTTAAAATAGCGATATCCGTTGGATGTCGGCACAACCGCAGTGCCTTGCAGCAGAGCTCCTTCAAGATCTACGCGGTTCACATAATAAAGTGCAGGTGCTTTTGCTTTCGGTTTATCCAGAGCGCCAGTTAAGATTGCTTGTTTACCGTATTTAAAGCGTGTCAGTTGCGACTTTTGCTCTAAGGCTTGCTCGACAGTCAAGTGTGTTTCGTCGAAAGGGATACCATATAAAGCATGGGGATACTGACTGGTTTTGGCAGTAGAGCCATTGGCTATTTTGACAAAATAGCGAGTTTGCAGAATTTTATCCGCAGGAATGTCACGCAGCAGTGGTTTATTCTTACCTAAAGATCTGGCGTGATGTTGGTCCGGATACCAACGGATAAGTTCGAAATGCTGTTGGATAAAGTCTGCAGAAGCAAGACGTGACGGCGAGCCTAGGGCGGCATCCTGTTGTTGCACGTCGCATAAAAACTGTAGGGTTTCGCGAACTCGAGCAAGGGGCAGTGTCACGCCTGGTAATTTTCCGCCGTGGATCGCTTGTGGATCGTAGGCTACACCCTTGTCGAGGTATTTCATGGTTTCACTGGCCACAAAGCATAGGTCGTGACTATTATCGACCCAAAGTCCTGTAGGTATCGGTTTATGCTGAATTTCAAAGGTCGGTGCTGCCACAGCAACGCCACAGACCATAAACAACGTTGCAGATAAAACCGATGATGCCGTAAAACCTTGCATTGCGTAACGAACCTCTTTTCAATAAGAGCGCTACCTTAACCGCGGCTGACATGTGTTTCAAGAAAAAACCGGCATATCCAAGTGATTTGAGCTCTAAGTGCAAGACCGCTGTTGAGTTTTAACGCAACATTGGTTTACAAGAGGTCGTGTTGTTCTTGGCTAATTTCGTCCAATGACAAGGCGAAGCTTTGCACGAAATGTTGCATAAAAAATTGCACTTCAGGTAAGTTCGCAGCAGCTAACATCGCCTCCAATCGTTTTTTAGCGATCACAAACTCTTGATTGCCAGCGGTGATTTCTTCGACTGTTTTTAGGTAAGCACACAAATTATCGGCAGCTTTCACCAGTTGTTTTTCGTCCTCTGAATAACCGGACGAAAGCAGCAAATCACTGTAATACGGCTGTAGCTCTGCGGGTAACATTCGAAGCAGACGTTGTTCTGCAATAGACTCTATCTTTTTGTATTCTATGGCTATTTGTGGGTTGAAGTATTTCACTGGGGTGGGTAAGTCACCGGTTAATACTTCACTGGCGTCATGAAACAAGGCCAGCGAAGCAACCCGACCTGCATCAATGGTTCGACCAAAATAGTGCTGGCCAATGATTGCCAGTAAATGGGCAACCATCGCCACTTGATGGCTGTGTTCGGCGACGTTTTCTTCGTTTACATTTCGCATTAACGGCCAACGACGAATCAATTTCATCCGAAACAAATGTGCCATAAAGTGGCTGGACATACTTACCTCGACAATGGGCGATAATTCGGCAGAAACACACCTAACTTATGGATAGCCTGTTCCAAGGTGTCCTTGTGTGGCAAAAACACGATACGGAAATGATCAGGCTCAGGCCAGTTAAACGCGCGGCCATGCACTAACAACACTTTGTGCTCACGTAGAAAATCTAACACAAAGAGTTCGTCATCTTGAATTGGAAATTTTTTGCGGTCAATTTTTGGAAAAAGGTACATGGCACCTTTAGGCCGAACACAACTTAACCCCTCAATTTGATTGACTAAGCGGTGTGCTAAATCCATCTGGTCATATAGGCGACCGCCGGGGACCACCAGCTCATTAATCGATTGATAGCCTCCCAAAGCTGTCTGCACGGCGTGTTGGCAAGGGACGTTGGCGCAAAGGCGCATCGAGGCCAATATATTCAATCCTTCGATGTAAGAACGGGCCAGTGCTCTTGCTCCTGATATAAATAACCAGCCGACTCGAAAGCCTGCAATGCGATAGTTTTTTGACAGTCCGCCAAAGGTTAGCATCAGTAGATCATCGGCCAGCGCTGCGGTACTGATGTGCTCAGCTCCGTCATACAAAATTTTGTCGTAAATCTCATCACTTAGAACTACTAATGAATGTTCCCGAGCCACCGCGAGAATGTCCAATAATAAGTCTTTGCTATAGACAGCGCCCGTTGGATTGTTAGGGTTAATCAAGACGATAGCTTTGGTGCGAGAGGTTATTTTGCTGCGAATATCTGAAATATCCGGATACCAATCGGACTCCTCATCACAGCGGTAATGCACGGCATGACCACCGGCGAGGTTCACCGCAGCGGTCCATAAAGGATAATCCGGGGATGGGATCAGGACTTCGTCACTATTATTTAGTAGCCCTTGCAGCGCCATCAAAATAAGTTCTGACACACCATTGCCAATGTACACATCATCGGCATCTGCGCCACGAATGCCTCGCGATTGATAATATTGCGCAACAGCTACCCGAGCTGGATAAATACCTTGAGAATCACTATATCCTTGTGCAGTGGGTAAGTTGTGGATCACGTGTTTGAGAATTTCGTCCGGCGCTTCGAAGCCAAATGGCGCAGGATTACCGATATTTAATTTGAGGATGCGGTGGCCTTCATCTTCCATACGTTTGGCTTCGCGTGCGACCGGTCCCCGAATATCATAACAAACACCGTCTAACTTACTCGATCGTTCTATAGGTTTCATACATCTATCCTGCTGGGTGGCTTTATATATCTGCTTACACCTTTTTACACAGCAGCCGGATTTTTGCAATCATACTGCATAAAATTATGCATAATTTTTTGGAAACAGACCGTATCGTATGACAAAGTTTTGGCAAGTCCCGCCCGGAGCTATCGCTGTTTGTGAGATCTATGAGTTTTTTGAACACTCTGGCATTTGTACTGGAGAGCAGCAAATTGTTGAACTTCACGGTACAGGTTTAGTTCGTGTGGTCGGTGCTGAGCGTTTTCTGGCTGAGCGCAGTGGCGATGCTATTGAGATTTTTGTCGATAGATTTGGCCAGATCATCCGTAATGAGCAAACATCAGACCGTGCATTACGCATGGTTTACCAGCATCTGCCCTATGATGTACTGCATCTAAATTGCCACAAATTCACCTACTATTGCGTGACTGGGGTTTGGTTACCCATCACCAGCTTTTATGATCTGAAACTTGCCTTAGCGGAGCATTTTCGCACAGAGTTACGCATCAAACGCGTGCGCAGCTAGACCACCAAATGCTTAACAAATAAGCAATATCGCGGAAAAATGTCGTTTTTTTCCTTTTTTAAATACTGTTTAGAAACAGTAACATACAAAAAGTAGTTGACTAAAAAATGCGCAGTTAGTTATTTTTTAGTCGAAATATACGGATCGAACCGCTAGAATGCGCCGCTTTGACTTGACCGGTAATCATACTGAACGGGTTGGCGAGAAGCAGAAATTTGGTCTGCAACAGCAGGAAAAACTGAGTTTCTGTGACAAAACCATGAGGAATGTGTTGATGAATTTATGGCTGAGAAAAAGCGTTATTGCCGTGACTGTGGGGTGGGTTGGTTACAGTGCCCTTTACCCATTTTTACAAGATGACCCTTTGCAGCAAGCCAAACAACTCGATGAGTGGCAACAACCATCGACGTTGACAGCGCTCAATGACCTAGATCAGAAGAAACTTCTGGCGCGGTTAACCTATCCAGATCCGCTGCCAGATGTGGCTGAGGTCCCTGATTTTAACAGCATAAAAGATACAAGCGAGCGTAAGCGCGCCTTTATCGATTATTTGACGCCTTTCGTCGAACGTGAAAACGCGCGTTTGCTTAAACTCAGAATGCAGGTCTTGGATTTGCAGGACAAAGTTCGAGCTAGCGAAAAATTGACTGTCGAAGAATATGCCTTTGTTTACAGCCTGTTCGATGAATTTAAACTAGACATGGCTGACGTTGATGATGCAGGCCTAAAAGAACTGTTAGCTCGGGTTGATGTGATCCCGACTGCGTTGGTATTGACACAAGCGGCGATTGAGTCGGGTTGGGGCAGTAGCCGTTTTGCGGTTGAAGGCTATAACTTTTTCGGTCAATGGTGTTTTAAAGCTGGGTGTGGTGTAGTTCCAAGCAAACGTGCACCCGGTAAGTACCATGAAGTCTCGGTGTTCCCGCATGCCGCTGCGAGCATCAAAGCTTATTTTTACAACATCAATACATTTTATATGTATGATAACCTTCGACAAATTCGTGCACAGATGCGCCAAACCGATGGCAATATCACCACCGAAAAGTTGGTGGCGGGGTTATCAAAATATTCCGAGCGTGGTCATCATTACGTCACTGAAGTAACATCCATGGTGCAGGCCACGCAACGTTTGCTGGAAGAAAGTTAATGAAATTTTTAACGCTGCTCGCTCTAGTCATCGCTAGCTCGGTGAGTGCCAAAGAAACGGTGTTTCAGTACGATGGATTTTATTCGCGACTGAAGAAAAGTGAGCAGGCAACGTATTCTCATGTCACGCTGGCTTTTTTGTTGCGTCAACAACAAAGCGACCGCGTGTGTGACATCCAAGCGGCATTTATCACCACGGACTTGCTTAAAGAGCCGTTAATTTTGGCGAATAATGGCGAGTTACTGTTGCCGTACGACCAAAACCTTAATGACAACAAAGCCAAGATCCGGCTTGAGCAAGCGGCGGATGCAAAAGACTGTGATTTGAATTTTCGCTTGCGGAACAAATTACCGCTCGAGAAAACTTTGTCTTTAGCAGAATTGCATCAAATGCATGGCCAGTTTAAAGCGCTGATGGCAGACATGGCGGGTCTTGCCAAGTATTTTTTGCCTGAGATGCCGGGCGTATCCTTGCAGTTTGCAGCAGATGTTCATCCAACTGCGACAGCAGATTACATGACCTGCCATCACAATATTTGTAGTCTTGACTTAAGCAAGGCGCCTAAAGAGGGACAACTTGAGTTCAGCCAAGCGCCCGATTATGTGGTTCCTTGGATCCAACGTTGACCTTGCCACTTGTTGGTTCTATCCATGTACTAACTCATGCAAAAGAGCTTCAGCACCCGACAAACACGGCGAAGCTCGCTTTTGCTATTGCGAAAGAACTCAACATACCTTTATTTCAGCATGTGTGGCATCGCACTGAACGTGAACAACTTGCCACGTTGTTTTCGGCAGACTTTACCTTGGTTTACCCTCGCAGTGATGCAACACAGCTTGATGCATCACTGCACTCAGCCTCGCCATATTTGGCTTGGACCACCACGACTCGTTTTGTGTTGATTGATGCGACTTGGCAACAAGCGCAAAAGATGATGAATCAAAGTCCCTACCTGCAACGTCTAGCCACCTTGCAGTTGAATCCCTGTCATGCGTCCAGTTTTATAAGACGACGTAATCAACGCCAAGGCGCATGGTGCACCGCAGAAGTGATCCAATTCCTTTGGCAATCGCAGGGACATCAAGCGGCTGCTGCGGCTCTGGCAGAGCATTTTCGGCAGTTTAACGGCCACGCGCATGGCTAGCCGCTAAGGTGTCGCTTTGCTTAGCGATGACTAAAATACTTAGAAATAGCAGTATGTTGGCAGGCGCTTGTAGCATGAAGTCGACCGTGCAATGCAGCCCCATAAACAAAAGCGCCATTAAACCAGCAAAACAAACGCCACGCGCAAGTTTTAGCTCATGCTGGCGCATGGTTTGGAAAAATCGCCACGCCAACGCCGCTAACCATAGCCACAAACACAGGGTGACAGGCACACCAAGTTCGATGGCAAATTGTAAATAGTCGTTATGGGCATGATCATAAAATCCGTGATAGAGCTGGCTTTGTGCTTGTGGGAATACACTATAGAAACTTCCCGCACCGGTGCCGGTTGACCAGTGCTGCGTTACAAGCTTGAGCGCATCTAAATCAATTTCATCCCGAGCCTCGGAACTAAAGGAGGTTTCTTGATAGCGTTGTTGCAATTTTTCAATGCCAAACATGCTGCCAATAATCAGCACATCTAATACTAAGATACTGACAACCAATGGTTTTAAGAAGGTGGGAGGACGTTTGTAGCCGCCGAGTATGGCAATCAGACTGACCGTAAATAATGCGGCGAAAAAGGCGGCATTGCCCATTCGAGAGTGACTCATCACCAATCCAAGCACCATCAGCACTAAGCAAAGCCGTAAGATCAGTTTTTTGCTGAGCATGGTTTCAATCAATAACCGACCTAGTTGTCGCCATGTCAGTTTTAATTGTTTACTGGAAAGCTCGGCCAGTAGCAGCCCCAAACCGATACAAATACACAACACCACATAGTTTGCGAAGTGATTCTGATACACAAAACTACCGCGCGCTTTGCCTTGTTCATCCATACCAATGATCGGGCTATAAGGTGCGTCGATAAGCTGTAAAACCACCGCATAACAGGCCTGTGCAGCACCCGAGATCACGATGGCCCAGCCAAAACGCGTGATCGCTGTGCTTGATGTCAACTGGCATAACAACAGCCACACCCAAGCGACCAGCATGCTGGTTTTAGACAATGTAATATCAAGCGCTGACAAGTCTGGACTGATGATGAGGTTTGGCAAATAACGCTGTGCGGCGATATAAACCAACAGCAGCAATAATGGGGAAAACCAAAGAAAATGCCGCCATTGAATGCCGCGCGGTGGCGCTATCAAATACACACAGGCTTGCAGCATGCATAACACGTAAATGCCCAGCTGCAGAAGCGACAAAGCCCAGATGCGATTACCAGCCAGAGGAATAGGCATCAGCACCGTAAAGATACAGAGCCCGATAAAGATAATGCGCGTCAGTAAACGGACCAGTTGAGAGGGTGATTCAGGCATATAAAACACAAAAGCCCCGAATGGGGCTCTTGATTCGTGATTAGTTGGTGCTGGCAGGCACTGTACCGCCGGTTGCACCGGAGTTACCTGGGGTGGCAGCAGGGGTTAAGCCTGCACCAAGGGTACCGGCAGCGGCAGTTGCACTTTGGATAGCGTTAGCGACCAAGGTTGGGTCCAAGCCTGCGCCAATGGCCAGAGCAGTCAATGCATCGGCATCTACACAACCGGCATTGACGGCTTTAAGAATTTGCTCCACCAAAACAGGGTCATTTTTCGCCTGTTCAATGGCAAATTGGATCACTTGTTCTGCCAGTTTTGGATTACAGGTTTTAAGATCGGTCATTTGTGCGACGTAATCAGGCAGTGAGGTGCCTGCAGCTTGTGCTTGTGCAAAGCCCGTCGCGATGTCAGTGGTTTGTGCGTGAACAACGCCTGCGAACTGAAGAGACAAAGCAACTACGGCAATTTTAAACAATTTCATACCAAACCCCTGTGACAACGGTGCTTTTTAATCATACCTGATTCATTGTAAAAAGACAGTCGGTTTTTTGCTCGATATTAAAGAATGGGATCGGGCTGTAAAGGCCATGGCCTTGCAACGCATCCATGTGCAGCTCACGACAAAGCCCTGCGATCTTCTGATTTTCGATATGTGCAGCAATCACCCGGATCCCAATCCCATGGCAAATTTGTGTCATGGTCTCGACAAAGAATCGCGTATCTCGCTCTTCCAATGCGCGAATATAGCTGCCGTCGATTTTAATGTAATCAATGTTTAACCCCTGCAAGTACCTAAAGGACGTAAAACTTGCGCCGAAGCGTTCGATGGTCACTTGCGCTCCAAGAATTTTGGCGCCATCGAAAAATTCAGTGGCTGAGGCGAGGGCACCTAGGATCGCTTGTTCGTTGACCTCAAACACCAGCGCTGGTAAATCTTGCTGATGCGCTCGAATGGTGTTAGCCAACCAGCGGCGGAACTGGTGGTCATGAATGGCACTCTTACTTAAATTAATACCAAATTTATAGCGATGCTGACCTTTGAGCTGGCCTAGGATAAAGGTCACAAGTGCTTTATCGAGCAACAAAGACACGCCTAAGCGCTCCGCCATGGCAAATACATCCGACGAGGCTAACTCCTCACCATCGGCTTTAAATTTGACAAAGGTTTCTAGATAAAGTACTGCATCGCCTTGATACACCGGCTGTACCTCGAGGCGAAACATGTCGTGGCTGTCTTTACTCATTTCTAAACTGGTATCGGCAAATCCTGCCGAGGTATCAGACACCACAGTACGGGTAAAATTGTGCAAGATCTCATGCCAGTCTGAGCGACTTTTGGCGCTGATACTGGACTCAAGCTGAGCCGCTGCCACTTGAAATTGTTGCCGCAACGACTGGTTGTCGAGTTTCATTAACGTGGTTGCCAATTCATCGCCAGGTTGCCAGGGTTGCAACGCAATAGACGCAAAGCCGTCAGGAAAGCTTTCAGAATTGGCAATTTCCAGTGATTGTTGCAAGGCGATACCAAATTGCTGCGCGCTGGTTAGCCCTAATCGCGCCAAGATGACAAATTCTGAACCCGAGATCCGGAAAATCTGCCCCTGTTGTAAGCTACTTATTTGTGTTGTGAGCAAGCTGGCGGCTTTTTCCACGTAGGCATCACCCGCACTGTAGCCCTGCTGATCGTTGACAAATTTCAGCGAACGAAGAGCAACTAACCCAATGTACACGGTATTGCCGTCAAGCTCGGGCTCATCGGCAAGCGCGGTGAAAGATTGCACTAAGGCACGTCGATTCGGTAAGCCTGTGAGACTGTCGACATACACCTGTTGATTGAGTTGCTCAGCGCGATCGGTTAACTCGACAAAGCTGCGTTTGACATTACCGACCATGTGGTTGAGCGCGCGAACTACGGTGCGCAACTCTTTGGTCATTGGCATATGGTTTAAAAACTCAAACCGTTTGTCGGCCAGTTGCTTGGCTTGTTTTTCGATATCTTTTAAGGGCTTTAACACCACCAACAACAACGCATGCACGGCTAACAACGCCACCAAACATAGCACTAAGGATGTCCAAAACACGCCTTTGGTATGTTGCCATAAGCTGCGATAGGCGTAGCCTGGATGGCTTTGAACGCTCAAGGTGCCGGCAATTTTCCAGCCGTCATTCACCTCAGAAGACATCAATGGCGGTTCTAAATGAAACAATTGAATAAACCAGCTTGGAACCTCATCGACCTGCACCGGGTTGCTGCGTTCAAACACGATTTTTTTGTTGGCATCGACAAAGCGAATGGATAAGTAATATCCCGAATCAAAAATGGCCGACACCATGGTATCCGCCATGGTTTGATCATCGCCAGTGATGTATGGCGATATCGACAAACCAAGGCTATTGGCGGTGTCAAGGGCACTTCGGGATAACTGCGCATCTAAATAATTACGCATATTGCCTGCGCTAACGAGCACGGTCGCGGCGAACGTAATAAAGGCTAAGAAAATCAAAAGCACACTTAACTGCGTACTTAAAGCAACGCCAGGACGCTTATCGTCGGTTGGCAGGGCAAGTTCGATTGGTTCTTTCATGTCATAAGGCCTTGCTGCAGCATGTATTATTAGTTTTATCTCAGGTTAGTACTCGCTGTATACCCAAACTTTTTGAAGTTCCTCGTCGGCCAGCTCCTGCACATCATGTTTATGTGAAACAGGGAGTAAGGGACGCTATCCGCTCTAGACCTTCAAGGCGATTGGAAATAAACCTGCGTTATTGACCACGTTCAATTTTTTCCAACACCGTGGTCCAATTGGTATTGTTTCGACCATCGTTCACGCGATTACCTAGACCGTTTGCTTTCGCAAGCCAAAGGCCTGACGCATTAAAGCTATAAATAGGCCGCAAATCTTTACGCTCTAATGCCGATTTGATTTGTGGATCCATGTTATCGAGCACATAGGGGTAATCGGATGGATTTTCAAAATAAATCAGCACCATGTGCGGCTGATTAATCGACAGTGCGCGCACGTACATCAGTCGTAACTTTTCATCGGCAACACCCATGGCGCGTAACGTGAAGTATTTCGCGATGGCGTAATCTTCACAATCGCCATGCCGGGTGCCTAAGGTTTCAATCGGGGTCGCCCAATAATCGGTTTTTCGCCAATGTTGATCATCGGTGGCGTAGCGTACCCGGCGATTAAAGAACTGATTTACATCGTGGATCTTGTTCCAATCCGAGCTGGATTGACCGGATTGGATTAAGTCCTGCCAACGAGAAAAACGCTCACGGGCATCTTCACCGTACTTTTGCACAGCGTCTTGGATGATTTGATCGCTAACAATAGAGGGTTGCGAGGTCGAAGCGACTTGCAAACTACACCCAATCAGTAAGCAGAGCGTTTTTTTGCCGAGGAACATGGCTCATATCTAAAAGAATTGCTAAAAGAGCCTACCACGAAAATAGATACCCCAGCAATTCAGTAGCTTGCCGCAGGTTCGTTGGTAGACGTTTTGTACGGATAAAGGCTACGACCACAAGGATTCTGTTTGATTCAGCGTCATGCTGGCTTTATGATGAGGCAAAGTACGAAACGAGTTGTGAGACAAACATGGAAAAGCTCCACCCATTGATTAAAACAGTACAGGATGACCCCAATAACCGTCGTGTGACGCGCGCTGTCATCCCTGTTGCAGGCTTAGGTACTCGGATGTTGCCTGCGACCAAAGCCATCCCCAAAGAAATGTTACCAATTGTCGACAAGCCGTTAATTCAATACGTAGTGCAAGAAGCGGTTGCCGCGGGTATTACTGAAATTGTGTTAGTCACGCATTCGTCGAAAAACAGCATTGAAAACCATTTTGATACCTCGTTTGAGCTTGAAGCGACCTTGGAAAAACGGGTAAAGCGTCAGCTGCTGGACGAAGTTCGCAACATTACTCCTAAACATGTCACTGTGATTTCAGTGCGCCAACCGCAAGCGTTGGGCTTAGGGCATGCCATTTTGTGTGCACGCCCTGTGGTGCGAAATCACCCGTTTGCCGTGTTATTGCCGGATGTGATCATTGATCAATTCCACAGTAACCTGAAAAAAGACAACTTAGCGGACATGATCAAGCGCTATGAAGAGACTGGTTCAAGCCAAATTATGGTGGAGCCTGTACCACATAACTTGGTAAACCAATATGGTGTGGTGGATTTAGCGGGTGAAGCATTAGCCGCTGGCCAAAGTCTCGCGGTGAAAGACATGGTCGAAAAACCAGATTTGGATGATGCGCCCAGCAATTTTGCTATCACAGGTCGTTATGTATTGTCGCCAACCATTTGGGATTTGCTCGAATACACACCACCAGGTGCCGGCGATGAGATCCAATTAACCGATGGCTTGCATCAATTGCGCTTGCTTGAAACAATCGAAGCTTATCATATCAAAGGCAAATCGCATGACTGCGGAAGTAAGCTAGGGTACGCCATTGCCAATGCCGAATATGCATTGCGCGCGTCATTTGGTGCCGAGTTTAAACAGCGTATGCTGGAACTATTGAAGGATTAAGGCGTGAAAGTAACAATTTTTGGAACGGGTTATGTAGGTTTGGTGACAGGTACATGTCTAGCGGATATGGGTCACCACGTGATGTGTGTGGACATTAACGAGCAAAAAGTCCAAGCGTTAAAACAAGGTATTATCCCAATTTTCGAACCAGGCCTGGATGCCTTGGTTAAAGCCAATGTTGCTAGCGGCAACTTAAATTTCACGACCAGCGCCGAAGAAGGGGTGAACTACGCCGATGTGCAGTTTATTGCCGTTGGCACACCTCCGGATGAAGATGGCTCAGCCGATTTGCAATACGTATTGGCAGTTGCAAACAGTATCGCCAGTTACATGTCTGGCTATAAAGTGATTGTGAATAAATCAACAGTGCCGGTTGGTACCGCTGATAAAGTGCAAGCGGTGGTTGAAAAGGTGTTGCAAGCCCGCGGTGCGACACTTGAGTTTGACGTGGTCTCCAATCCAGAATTCTTAAAAGAAGGCGCCGCGGTCAATGACTGCATGAAACCAGATAGGATCGTCATCGGCGCTAAATCTGACAAAGCCGTCGCCATGATGAAAGAGCTGTATGCACCTTTTAATCGCAACCACGATCGGATGATTGTGATGGATGTGCGCTCATCAGAGCTTACCAAGTACGCTGCCAACTGCATGCTTGCCACCAAAATTAGCTTTATGAATGAAATGGCCAATTTGGCTGAGCGTTTAGGGGCTGACATCGAACAAGTTCGTTTAGGCATCGGCTCAGATCCACGGATTGGCTATCACTTTATCTATCCTGGCTGTGGTTACGGCGGTAGCTGCTTCCCGAAAGACGTACAAGCGCTTATCCGTACAGCTGATCAAATCGATTTTGATAGCCACATCTTAAAAGCCGTTGAGCAGGTCAATGAGCGCCAAAAGTCAGTGTTAGTCGATCGCGTGAAAGAGCATTTCGGCCGCAACAATATTGCCGGTAAAACCTTTGCATTGTGGGGTTTAGCTTTTAAACCAAACACGGACGACATGCGTGAAGCACCGGCGCGTGTGGTGATGGAAGCGCTGTGGCAGCTTGGCGCGAAAGTTCAAGCCTTCGACCCTGAAGCAATGGAAGAGACGCAGCGTATTTATGGTCAGCGGGATGATTTAAGCTTGTGTGGCACCAAAGAAGCCGCGCTGCAAAACGCAGATGCGTTGATCATTTGTACCGAATGGAAAAACTTCCGCGCACCGGATTTCAAGGCCTTGCGTGCAGCGTTAAAACACCCTGTGGTATTTGATGGTCGTAACTTATATGACCCTGAAGTGGTCAAACGCCATGATATGGTGTACTACGCCATTGGACGTGGCGATAGCATCAAGCGTCACTAAAAGTTCATAAGCCTGCAGCTGCAGGCTTTTTTCGTTTTTATACTGTGGTTTGGACAAACAGATGAAATATCTTGTGACCGGTGCGGCCGGCTTTATTGGTAGTGAAGTTGCACAAAAATTAGCGTTGTTAGGGCATGAGGTGGTTGGTATTGATAACCTCAATGACTATTACGATCCTGCACTCAAACATGCGCGGTTAGAACGTATCCGTGACGTGTTAAGTGGCCAAGGCAAAGATGAATTGTTTCGTTTTATTCGCTTAGACTTAGCCGACCGCGATGGGATCGCTAATTTATTTGCCAGTGAACAGTTCGAACGGGTCATTCATCTAGCCGCCCAAGCCGGTGTTCGTTATTCGATTGATAATCCGATGGCTTATGTTGACTCGAATTTGGTCGGCATGATGACCATCCTAGAGGGCTGCCGCCACCATAAGGTGCAGCACTTAGTGTATGCAAGTTCAAGCTCTGTATACGGCAACCAAGATAAAGTGCCGTTTAGCGAATCCGATCCGGTCGACACGCCTATTTCATTATACGCCGCGACCAAAAAGGCCAATGAACTGATGGCGCATACCTATAGCCATTTGTACCAGTTACCAACCACAGGTTTGCGCTTTTTTACCGTTTACGGGCCTTGGGGTCGACCCGATATGGCGCCTTGGAAATTTACCAAGGCGATCCTCGAAGGTAAAACTATCGACGTATACAACCATGGGAATTTGCAGCGCGACTTTACATACATCGATGACATCGTAGCAGGTATTCTTGCCGTGCAAAGCCAAGTGCCAGGAAGTAGTGGTTACCCGACACAGCTCGCCAATTACCCGTTTTATGCGCTCTATAACATCGGCAACAACCAACCGGTTCGGTTGGAAGACTTTATTGCCGCTATCGAAAACGCAGCAGGGGTAGAGGCCAAGAAGAACTATTTACCGATGCAACCTGGTGATGTGTACCAAACCTACGCGGATACAGAGAAGTTAACGGAGTTGACTGGTGTTGCGCCGGATACAAGTTTGGTGGATGGAATGGCTAACTTTGTGACTTGGTTTCGTTCGTACTCAAGCAGATGATAGTTTTAAGAGTAAAACGCGAATTTAAAATTTCGGATATATCTTCTAACCAAAATTTTTCTTTTTTGAATTTAGCTTCGATTGGACATTACCTAAAAAAGGAAAATAACCCAAACGAATCTGTGTATTACATAGATGGTGGGCTTTTAGCATTTGTATTGTCTATGTTGACAAATCAACGTGTGAATCGAGTTAGTTTCGATTTCACGTCTATTGCTGGTGTTGTATTAGATGACGCTTGCATTAAAGAATACAAAGTAAGTTTTTTAGGTGCTACCACCGATGAATTAGGCTACTTCATCGACAAAATGAAAGGTAGATACCCATTGATTCGCATTGGGCCGTCAAGCCATGGTTACTTATCTAGTGAGGAATTGCACAATTTCATAAAAAAAGTTATCGAAGAAAACTCACGCAACCTGATTGTAAGTATGGGAGCTGGTCTGCAAGAGGACATGCAGATACTCTTTCGTGAACAAGGATATCAGTATGTAAGCTTTACCTGTGGTGGTTTTATTCGACAGGAAGCTGGAAGTGATAGAGAATTTTACCTGACGGATCCCCAGAAATAATCTAGCAATATCATATAATTACCTTCCTGACAT
>CAYTIQ010000076.1:0-17058 GCA_964437935.1 uncultured Rheinheimera sp. | reverse complement strand
GGCCGAGAACACGAATTTGCCGGAGGTAATATCCACTTGGCCACCCCCAAAATTCGGCGCGTAAATCCCGCGTTTGACTGACGCAATAATCTCTTCAGGCGCGTGCTCACCCGCCAACATGTAGGTGTTGGTCATCCGCGGCATGGGCAAATGCGCAAACGACTCGCGGCGGCCATTGCCGGTTGGCGCCACATTCATCAACATGGCGTTGTGTTTATCTTGGATGTAGCCCTTCAGAATGCCGTTTTCAATCAGCACGTTGTACTGACTGCTGGTGCCTTCATCATCGATATTCAGCGAGCCACGGCGGCCCTGCAAGGTGCCATCATCGACGATAGTGCAATGCTTGGACGCCACTTGCTCGCCAATACGGCCAGAGAAAGTCGAGGCGCCTTTGCGGTTAAAATCCCCTTCGAGGCCATGACCCACGGCTTCGTGCAACAACACACCGGGCCAACCCGCCCCCAAAACCACTGGCATCATCCCGGCCGGCGCATCAATGGCGGTTAAATTCACTTGCGCTTGGCGCACGGCTTCGCGGGCATAACTCATCCAACGCGGTTCGCCATTAAACTCGTCGGTAAAATACGCATAGGTGGTGCGGGCGCCACCGCCACTGCTGCCGCGTTCACGACGGCCATTGTGTTGCAGCAACACCGAACAATTCAGTCGCACCAAAGGCCGGATATCCGCGCCATAGGTGCCATCACTGGCGGCCACCAACATCTCTTCATAGACACCACTTAAACTCACCATCACTTGCTCCGCTCGGCTGTCGAGCGTGCGAATAAAGGCTTCAATTTGATGCAGCAGCGCCACTTTTTCGGTGTTGGATAAACTTTGTAGTGGCTCCGCAGGTAAATAAATCTGTGGCGTGCCGACCGCTTTAAACGCCTGCACTTGGCCTTGTTGGCCCACTGCAGCAATACCACGCGCCGCAGCTGACGCTTGTTGCAGCGCTTGTTTATTGATGGCATCGGCGTAGGCAAAGCCGGTTTTTTCGCCACTCACGGCACGCACACCAACACCACGTTCGATGTTAAACGAGCCGTCTTTGACTAACCCATCTTCCAGCACCCACGATTCATGCACGCTGGATTGAAAGTACAAGTCGGCGTAATCCAGTTGATGCGCAAACAAGAAGCCCAGTTGCGACTGTAAATCTGCCGCCGTTAAATCACTGGCACTGATCAGGTTTTGTTCCACCTGTTGCAACAGTTGTTGAGATGTCATAACCATTCACTTCCAAATTTTTGGTGGCTTGCGATCGGCATTTTCGCCGCAAGCACCTGACAATCAGTTAAGTCGACCGCACAGCTAATAACGCCAGGCTCGGTGCCTGCATCTGCTAATACGCGACCCCATGGATCGATGATCACGCTATGGCCATAGGTTTCGCGGCCATTGGCGTGACGTCCGGTTTGCGCCGGCGCTATTACAAAACTTTGTGTTTCGATGGCGCGAGCTTGCAGCAAGACCTGCCAATGCGCCGCGCCTGTGACCGTGGTAAAGGCCGCAGGTACCGCCAACACATTCATGCCGCGTCGCGCCAATTGCATAAATAAGCCAGGAAAACGCACATCATAACAAACTGACATCCCCAGTTTGAGCGCATCGACACTGGCCAGCGTGACCTTGTGCCCCGGTTCTGTGGTCGATGATTCGCGATAGGCGCCAGTGCCATCGGCCACTTGGGCATCAAACAAATGAATTTTTTGATAATCGGCAATCAAGGCGCCGCTTGGGTCAAATAACAAACTCGATGCGGCAAACCGGGTTGGCGTGGCGCCGCGAGTCGGAAAGGTTCCCACCAACAAATAAATGCCGAATTCCTTGGCTATCGCCGCTAATTCGCGTTGTATCGGCCCTTGCCCCAAAGGTTCTTGCAGCTGCAGATTGGCATCAACAGCGCCACCAAAACACGACGCGCCTTCGGGCAACGCCACTAACTGTGGCCGCGCCTTGGGCAGCTGCTGACAAAACTGCCGAATGGCCGCCAGATTGCTAAACGCATCGGGCTGACTGGTCAGTTGGATGCAACTCAGTTGCCACGTGCTGGTCATGCGTCTCTCCTACTCATGGGCCGCATCCCCTTTGGCCGGGGTGATGTCGCTGCTGTTACCACTGGTGTTGCCATGACTGATGCCAGCGCCGTCCTCGATCACCGCCTCTTTCATCACCGGGCTTGGTGTGGAAAAATCGTCGATGGCCGGCGCAGGAGCGTTCACTGCCGGTTTTACTGTCGGTATTACTGCCGGTGTTCCTGTTGGCGTTTTTGCCTCGGCGGCCGGTTGTTGTGCTTTTTTCCGAGCATCGGCGGGCACTTTGATTTGCTTGGAGTCCCGCTTCACTTCGGTCACGGTTGGATTGTCTAAATCGCCTGTCACATCGAATTGAATTTTCGAGATCACTTCCGCCGATTGGAACATTTCATCCAAGGCATACGCCGCAACGCCTGTCACTGGATTGACCATCCATGCCACGATGACCGGTAAACTCGAGGTCACTTTCGGCGAGAAATCCATTTGATATTTAATTTTCCGCGCTTTTAAGTCAGCACTACCTGCCATGTCAATCATACCAGCGGCGCCATCCACTTGGGTGTTGTCGGTATGCGACACACCGTTGGTAATGGTCATGCTGCCAGTCATGCTGCTGTAGAAAAATCCCTTCGCAAAAACATCGCGGAAATCTAAGCGTAGCTTACGTAGCAAGGTATCTAAACTGAGCAAACTAAAGACCCGGGCGCCACCATCACTAACTTCCGCCAAGGTACCCTCACCCAGTTCCCACGCCAGTTTTCCCGACAGCGTCTGACGATTAAACTGCGTTGGAGCCCCTTGCCAACTCAACTGAGTTAAATCAATGGTCGCTTTACTGCCGGTCATACTGCTGCTGATGTCATAGTCTTGCATCAATTGACCAAAGGATGGCGTGACTAACTTCGCCGCCAGATAGGTGGTGCCGATCCGGTCATTTTTCTGCCAACGCCCCGCCGCACGCCATTGATGGCCATCTCGCTGCGCTTCCAAGGCATCGAGATACAATTGCTCGCCATCGCTGTGGCTACGCGCGGTCACTTGACCTAGGTTGTAATCGCCAATCCGGCATTGCTGACAACTAAGCGTCAGCGGCGGTAGTTCGGCCAACCAATTCATCGGCTCTAGCGCGGCAAACGCCTCCGCTTCCTGGGCGGCAAAATCGATTTTTTCGCTGTCTTTCAGGTGGGGTAAACGCGCTTTGTAGGCCGCTTCTTCGAGCTTCTGTTCCGCCGCATCTTCAAACACCAAGTGCAAACGCGCTAGCTCAGCTTGGATGCCTTGTTGTTGCAAGCGCTTGCCAATCAGCAATCGACCATCCACTTCGTCCGCTTGTAATTGCAATTCATAATGTTCATCTCGCGGCAGCAATGTCAGCTGCGCTTGATGGAAATTCACATCATCAAAGAGATGCAGACGCTCGATGCGCGCCGTCACCCCCGACAACGCCGGAAACAGCGCCGGTTGCCCGTCACTGCTGGGCCACTGCCGAATTTGCTCCACCAGCAGCACTAACCAATCGTTTAATTCAGCACTCGATAACCCGGCGTCGATGTAAAAGCCATCTTTGAGCTGTGCATCGGATTGCCCCAAACTCAATAACGCTTGGTCAATCGCCCCCGTGGCTTGGTTCACGTGGCCACTAAACGCCAACTGATCGCCATAACGTAATTCAATGCGTGAGCCGATGTCATCGCCTTTGGTATCAATCTGTAAACCGACGCCATCGGTTTTTTGTTTGCCAAATGGCTCCGGCAAGGCCAACTCCGCGGCCGCCAAGTCCAAATTCATGGTTGAGCTGTATTGAAAACCGGTTGGCGGTAACGAAATTTGCAGATCCCACAAATAAGGTACTGGCCCTTGTCCCAATTTGGCCAAGCTGGGTGATAGCAGCGTTAACAACTGTTCCAGCGGCTGTTCGCCTTGCGCTTGCAAACTGACTTGATAATGCCCTTGTTGCTGCAGGCCATGCAATTGCGCTTGCATCGGTACGCCTGCGGCGATGAAATTGAGCTGGCTGCTATCAATTTTTTCATTGACGAAACTGAGCCGACCTTGCAGTTGTTCGACCGCCACCGCGGGTGCTCGGATCGCCAATTGGTTATTGCTAAAGTCGACGTCGCCTTTGGCAATGACGCCATCTTTGCCAATACCAATGTTCAATTGCACCTTGGCATCCACGTCGCCGCGAACCCCAAGGAAATCCAAGGTAGCGCCGACCGAATCACTCAGCGGCGAGGCCAACATCAAGCCTGTGACTTGTTCTGCATTGGCGTGCTTACTGATATCAATCACCAGATAATCGGTTTGGAATAAATTGGGGATCGCCGCCGTCACGCCATCGGCCAGTTCAATCTCAAACAGTTGCCCGGAGTGACTTTGGATCAGCATGCTGGCATTTTCAAACAGCAGCTCCGCGTGCATGTTTTTAATCACCGGCCAACTGCTGTCAAATCTAAACTCGGTATTTTCGATTTGCGCCAAGGCTTGGAAAATTCCATTGTGCTGGCTATAGGGATACTCGGAAAATTCACCGGCCCATAACACTCGCGCACTGGGCACTTGGCCCGAAACCAGTGCTGGCGTTAAATAATCGATCACCGTTTTGGGCATATGGTAACGCGGGAAATAATACTTGGCGTCTTTGACCGGCACGCCGCGCAGTTCACCCAGCAGTTGCATGGATGGCCGCTCGCCTAAATCCAACAGTAACTGCGCATCGAGCGCAATGTCAGGATGGCGTAAGGTCAATTGCGGCACGCGCACTTGCCAATGCTGCTCTTGTTTGATGATTTGCAACCGCGTTTGCAACTGCTGATAAGGCGTTGCGCGGTCAAACGCATCCCCCCATCTTAATTCACCGTCTTGCCCAGACACATCCGCCCGAATAAAACTATGGCTGGCACTAAAATTACCACTTAAGCCCTGTACTCCTGGCACATCACCCACCGGCGCCGATTGCAAATCCAGGAAATCACCGCGTAAAAACCATTGATTGCCATCTAAACGCACCCCCAGTTCGGTCAAGCGACCATCCAGCTGGTAGGCCAAGAGTTGCTGCAGCCCGGTATTATCCGCGGCAAATAATTCCAGCAGCGGCTGAGCCGCCGACAATTGCAGCTGTTGCAAAGAACCGGTGTAAATGCCTTGCTGGCGAACCAACTGCAAGCGCAAGTCATGCCATTGCTGCTTGCCACTATCGAGGGTTAAATCACTCGACAGCAGTTGCCAGCCCTGCTCGGTGGGGCGCCACTGCAGTTGGCCTTTGCCAAGACGCAAACTGACCGGCTTATTGTCGCGTAACCAATCCAAGCGGTTGTCGGCCAAGGCAATTTGAATTTGGGTCAGTGCGCCTTGCTCGATATCGCCCCAGGCTTGGAAGTTAATAGCCGCGCGTTGCAGTTTCTGGCTTTGCGGCACGAGGGTTTCAAACCACGGCAAAATATCTAAATCATGGCTGGCTAAATACAACTGGCCGCGACTTTGCGCCAAGGTTTCGCCGTGTAAATCGAGCACAAACGACACAGTATTGCCAGTAACCCCAGCAATGGCGACATCGCCGCGGCCTTGGTGCCGCTGATCGCGGTTTAGCCACGAAAGTTGGCGAATTTCAAAATCAATCGGTGGGGTAAATTCGGAGGTTAAGCTGACGTGGCTGTCGACCAAGGTGAATTCACGCAGCTGCCGGAACAACAAGTTTTCCAGAGCCATTAACAAAGGTTCGGCGTCTTTTTCTGGCGCCGCAGGTTTTTGATCCAACAGGTATTTGCTATCGAACTGCACCTGCAAGCCGCTGAGCTCAAAATGGTCAGCTTTCAGCTGCAGGCTGGTCAAACTGCCCCAAAAATCCAGCCGAATGCGTGCTTCTCGCACTTGCAGCAGGCTTTGTTGTTGCTCGGTTTGCACCGCGACTTGTTGCAACAACAATGCAGGCCCCGTGCCCTGCCAACCGGCGCTTAAGGCACCGATCCGCACCGTAGCACCGGTTTCTGCTTTGATCAGTTGCTCAATATCCGTTTTATAGCCCGTGGCATACGGCAGGCCGATGCGTAGCACCGTCACAATCACCGCGAGCGTCATCACTCCGATGGCAAATGTCACCCAGAGTTTGTGCAAGCAAAATAAGCTGGCGCGTTTCAGACGAGCCACTTACATCATCACCACGTCGAATTGTTCCTGGGTGTATTGCGGCTCAATCACCACGCTGATTTGCTTGCCGATAAAGACTTCAAGCTCCGCTAAATTGTGGTACTCATCATTGACCAACGCATCTTTCACCGCCGGCGACGCATACACCGCAAACTTATCTGCCGCATAGGCCCGATTGACCCGGACAATTTCACGCATAATCTCAAAACAGACGGTTTGCACGGTTTTCAGCGATCCACGGCCGTCACAGACTGGACATTCAGTACACAGCACATGCTCTAAGCTTTCGCGGGTGCGTTTACGGGTCATTTCGACTAAGCCCAGCGCAGAGAAACCGTGAATGTTGGTTTTGGTTTTGTCGCGCGCCAGCGCCACTTCCAAGCTATGTAACACACGGCGGCGATGCTCGTCACTTTGCATATCGATAAAGTCGATAATGATGATGCCGCCTAAATTACGCAGTCGCAGCTGCCGCGCAATGGCTTGAGTCGCTTCAATATTGGTGTTGAAAATGGTTTCTTCGAGGTTGCGATGGCCGACAAAGGCGCCGGTATTGACGTCGATGGTGGTCATGGCCTCGGTCTGGTCGATGATCAAATAGCCACCGCTTTTCAGCGGCACTTTACGATCCAGTGCACGTTGAATTTCGTTTTCCACATCAAACAAATCAAACACCGGCCGCTCGCCTGGGTAGTACTCCAGCTTTGGGGTCATCTGCGGAATAAATTCTTCGGTAAAGGCGTGCAGCGCTTGGTAGGTCATTTTGGAATCAACCCTGACGCGCTCTAAATCACTGCCCACGAAATCGCGCAGAATTCGAAAACCTAAGGTCAGCTCTTCGTACAACATGGCTTCTTTGCGATGCTTTTGGCGGCGTTTTTGCACCTTGGCCCACAGCTTTTTAAGAAAGCGTGCATCGTGCAGTAGCTCTTCTTCGCTGGCGCCTTCGGCCGCCGTCCGCACAATAAAACCACCGCTTTCTTGGTCGACACAGCTGCTGACAATTTCGCGCAGCCGATTACGTTCTTCTTCCGTTTCAATCCGTTGGGAGACGCCGACATGCGGTGAGCCGGGCATAAAGACTAAATAGCGTGACGGCAAAGTAATGTCGGTTGTTAAACGAGCGCCTTTGGTACCGAGTGGATCTTTGACCACTTGCACCAACAAGAATTGACCATCGTGCACCAATTGGCGGATATCTTTGACTTGGGTCATTTTGACTTCCAAGTCATTGGCATCACGCTGCACTATATCCGATGCATGCAAAAACGCCGCTTTATCCAAACCGATATCGACAAACGCCGCTTGCATGCCAGGCAAAACCCGACTGATTTTTCCGATGTAAATATTGCCGACTAAACCATGTTTCGCTTGGCGTTCGATATGCACTTCTTGTAAGACGCCGTTTTCAATCAGCGCGACGCGAGTTTCACTTGGCGTGACGTTTAATAATAATTCTGCACTCATGCCAACATCCCTCTGTTACAACTGCTCCAGCAGTGCGGCCGTTTCATACAAGGGTAACCCAACGACCGCAAAATAGCTGCCATGTATTTTTTCTATGTAGCGACCCGCCAACCCCTGAATGCCATACCCACCGGCTTTGTCAGCTGGCTCGCCACTTTGCCAATAGGCGCGCATCTGGTCTTGGCTCATAGGTCCAAACCACACCTCGGTGGTCACGCGTGTCTGTAACAGCTGGGTCGCCGTTTGAATGGCCACCGCCGTCATGACGTGATGGCTGCGGTGTTGCAGCAACTGCATCATCCGCATGAAGTCGGCTTCATCCACCGGCTTGCCCAGCACTTGATCGTCCACCACCACGATGGTGTCGGCGCCTAACGCCGGCAGCTGACGCCCCCCAGCGACAAACCCAGCCAGGGCTTTTGCCTGCGCCAGACGTTCAACATAAGCGGCTGGCGCTTCGTTGGGTAGCTGACTTTCGTCGACATCCGTTTTTATCACGCTGAAATTGACCGCCAATTGTGTCAACAGTTCCCGTCGACGCGGCGAGCCGGAGGCTAACCATAAGGTATGCATATTATTGGATCTTCAGTTGGCGACGCAGACGACGCAGCAAAAGGAACACGTAAGGCCACACCATCATGCCTGTCAGCACTGGCCATAAGTAAGCGCCGCGGAAATAGACACCGGTGAGGAAATGGCTGATCCAAAAGATCAACAGGTGGTACATCGCGAGCAATAAACCAATCAAAAAGGCTTGTTGTAAAATCGAGAAGTTTCGAATTTTCAGATGGTTCGCGGCTAAAACAAAGGCGACGACCGCATAACCGGCGGCATTGACCCCCAGCACAGTGCCCACCATCACATCGACAAAAAAACCAGCCACAAAGGCTGTGCCGATGTTGATGCGATGCGGCAATGCCAACACCCAATAGCCCATCACCAACAACGGCCAGTCTGGCCGTAACATATTAGCCCAGGTCGGTAATGGCATCACCACCAGTAACAAGGCGAACACGATGGTAAAATGCGCCCACAAAATGCGCCAACGCGATTGCATTAGGGTTTCTCCTTGGCGTCTTCAGGTGGCGCTAGCATTTCCGGATCGGCCTGCGATGTGCCGACATGCGGCCATACCAACAGCACATAACGAATGCGGTCGAGTTTGGCAAAAGGCTCAGCGGCGACTTGTAAAAACGGTTGGCGTGGATCGCGATTAACTTTGTTCACGCGAGCGATCGGATAGCCTTCTGGAAACACCCCATCCAGGCCCGAGGTCACTAAACGGTCGCCTTCTTGCACATCGGTGCTATGCGGCAAATGGATCACCCGCAAGGTGTCGGACTGGCCGATGCCTTCCGCCACCACCGCCATGCCTGTGCGCTCGACGCGGGCAGAAATGGCATGGGTGTTATCGACAATCAACAACGCGCGACTGGAATTTGGACCAACGCTCACCACTTGGCCCAGCACACCTAAATCATCGAGCAACGGCTGGCCGACCGTGACGCCATCATTGCTACCTTTGTTCAGCACAATTTGATGGCTAAAGGGGTGGCTGTACACCGCCAGCACTTCGGCAATCAGTCGTTTGCCTTCATTGACGGGCTGAGCACCCAGCAAGGCGCGTAATTTGTCGTTTTCTTGCTGCAAAAACTGTAACCGTTGTAACTGGCCATTTTGCAACAACACGGTATTTTTTAAGACTTGGTTTTCTTCGAGGATTTTTTGGTGGGACTTAAATTGCTCAGAGGCACCAAACATCACGTCTTGCGGCAAATTTGCCAAGTAAAACAGCGGGCTGACCGATGCAGTCAAATAGCTCCGCAATTGCACGGAGCTATTGGTGTATTGATCAAGCGTGATGAGGCCCGCACTCGCAACGAGGGCAAAAAACAGCCGTAACGACAGCGACGGGCCACGCTCGAAAATCGGTTTCATGCGTTACGACACTTATTCGTAACTGAACACATCACCGCCGTGCACATCGATCATCTCGAGTGCTTTACCACCGCCGCGAGCCACGCAGGTCAGTGGATCATCCGCCACCACCACAGGGATGCCGGTCTCTTCCATCAACAGACGGTCTAAGTCACGCAACAAGGCGCCACCACCGGTTAACACCATGCCACGTTCAGAAATGTCTGACGCCAACTCTGGTGGTGATTGTTCTAACGCCACCATCACCGCCGAGACGATACCGGCCAGTGGTTCTTGCAACGCTTCAAGAATTTCATTGCTGGTCATGGTGAAGCTACGCGGTACACCTTCGGCTAAGTTACGGCCACGCACTTCAATCTCAAGGATTTCATCGCTTGGGTAGGCAGAACCGATCTCCATTTTGATCCGCTCAGCCGTGGCTTCACCAATCAAAATACCGTAGTTACGGCGGATGTAGTTGATGATGGCTTCGTCAAACTTGTCGCCACCAATACGCACCGACGATGAATACACCACACCGTTTAACGAAATCAGTGCCACTTCGGTAGTACCACCACCGATATCGACCACCATAGAACCAGTCGCTTCAGAGACAGGTAACCCTGCACCGATCGCGGCGGCCATTGGCTCGTCAATCAAATACACTTCACGCGCACCGGCGCCTTGCGCAGATTCGCGGATTGCACGACGTTCCACTTGGGTAGAACCGCATGGTACACACACCAAAACTCGTGGGCTTGGTTTTAAGAAGCTGTTGCTGTGGGCTTGTTTGATGAAATGCTGCAGCATTTTTTCGGTGACGTAGAAGTCGGCGATCACACCGTCTTTCATCGGGCGGATCGCTTTGATGTTGCCAGGGGTGCGGCCTAACATCCGCTTCGCGGCATGGCCTACCGCGGCCACACTTTTTGGTCCGCCAGCGCGTTCTTGACGAATCGCCACCACCGATGGCTCGTTAAGCACAATGCCTTGATCTTTGACATAAATCAGCGTGTTGGCTGTACCCAAGTCAATCGAAAGGTCGTTAGAAAATAAACCGCGAAGTTTTTTAAACATGGATTGGTACTATCCTTCTGAATGGGGGGCGCCAACGACAGCAAATCAAACCGTCCGAAGCCGCTGTCGGTTCCGGTGTTTGCTCGACAAAAAATTGCGCCTATTTTATGTCAATTCCACGCGAAGAATACAGCCCAAATTACGCTGTTTTGTGAATTAAAGCCTGCTTTCGTAGCAAGCAGCCACTTGGTTACATTCTGCTTACTGTTCACGCTGAAAAATAAGTCGGTCATTGCCACGATATCGGCCAAATAAGGCTTGCGCTGTTGGGTCTTCATCCCCCACCACAGTGTTATCCCAATTGTATTTCAAATGGCTGGGAGCGCTGTATTTCAGCAGCCAACTGCCTGGTTGATTCGGCGCGCTGAGTAGCAAGGAATTGCTGGCATTTTTACCATTGCTCAAGGTGCCGCTGCTGCCACTGACTTGAATGGTGGGGCTGCCTGTTGCGGTTAAACTGGCGGGAGCCACTGACGAACACTGATCGGCACTGTTGAATACAAAGCCGCTGCCATCAAAGTATTCAGCCTTAAGCACCACAGGCAGGCTGCGCGTTTCATCCCCTGCGGCTTCTTCTAGCCGTAACCGGCCATAACGATAAGCCACAGTGTTTCCAATAGGTACAGCATCACAACTGCTATTGGCACTGCAATTGACGCTGGTCGCTGCGTTGATGGTTTTGGCGCTGGTTAAAAAATCACGATTGTCCTGTTCCGTTGCTACTTTTAACCCCGCTTGCAGCTGCGCAAAAGGGCCATCGACGCTACTGCCACGGCTAAAACTGACATTGCTGGCCGTGTATTGATATTGCCCAGCGAGCCAACTGGGTGTCGTTACGCCACTCCACCGACTGCCCAAGTTGACGCTGCCGGCGTTATCTTCGGCCACCAAGGTGAAACTCGCAACACCGCTATAGCCAGTGCCATTCGCCGTGTTGTTTTGGTAGTTGCTCACCACCGCCCCTTGGCTATTGACTGCTTGGATGGTGAAACTAAGCGGGCTGCCACTTTGTCCCATGTAACTAAAACTGCCACACAGCGCCGAATGATTGCTGCTGGCAAGTAACAAATTCGCCGGGTAAAAACGCCCAATGGTGCCACTTGGCGGCTTATTCGGCACATCTTGCGCGCCTAAATAATCATTATCGGTTAAGCCCGCACGCAAGGTGATGCTACCGACATTGCGATAGCTGATTGCCGAGTTGCGGAAACGACCGGGACTGCCACTGACGGCAATAAAATTGCCGGTATTGACTAAATCATTCGGCGTCAAGCTGCCATTGGCGGGATAAACCAGCGATGCCAAACTGACCGTCACCGTTTCATTGCTACTTTCTCTGCCAAAGTTCGGCGTGACATTGCCTTGCGCATTGGTGGCGGTGACATCCACGGTCAGCGCAGTGCCTGCAGCGGTAAAACCAGGCGAGCCTGAGGTTGTTGCAGGGTTACTCACGGTGCCGGCACTGACACTGGCAATTTGCAATGCATAAGGTTTCACCACAAAGCTACTTGAAGCGGCCGTTAACGTGATCGCCTGATCATTGCCACTGGCTGCCAGCGTTAGGGACCCAAGTAAACTCAGCTGCCCGACATCACTGTAACTCAGAGGCAGCGACGCCGTGCCGCTACTATCAAAGCTTAAATTCACCGCGGTATAACTAACGCTGCCGCTGGCGCTACTACCGTTGACCGCAGTGCCATTGGCTGTCAGGGCTTGTCCACTACTACAGCTTGATGGATTAACACACCGAAAGCCAAGATTGACGCTACGGTTGCCGTTGACGCGCGCTTGGCAGGCGCCTGTATTGGCATTGGTTTCGATGGCTCGGACTTTGGCGGTATAACTTTGACCGGCAATTTGGCTTGGGATAGCGGCCACGCCGTCAGAGGCCACAAACTTCAATCCCGTGTCATTGAAGGTCACCGCACAACTACCGGTACTACCGCCGTTTTTGCACACCAAGGCACTACTGGCTGTCGGGCTCGCACTGGTCACACTCAAGGTGCTGGCGCCTGGGCTGGTTAAGCGTAAATAGGTGACACCACTGCCACTGGCCAAACTCACGGTCGATGCCGTCAAACTACCGCCGTTACTGGCGGCTAAAGTCACGCTACTGCTGCCGGAAAACAGACTGCTGCAGCTGCTGTTACTGCAGGCTTTGATGGTGATCGCTTCCGCTTCACAGGTCACCCCAGGGCTGGCAAATGACAGTTCATAATGGTCGATACTGGCCGGTGGGGTTGCACTGCAGCCATTCACCGGATTGACATTCGGTTTGCACGTACCGTAGACACTCGAACCGCCTTGAACATAAACGGTACCGTAACTCCCTGCTGCCGTTAAGTTGCCAAAGATCACCGAGTTATTCAGCACATATATGTCATTGGATTGGGCGGAAATGGCAATGGCGCTCGACGCAGAGCCGAATTGACTGTTGCTGATATACACGTTACTGGCGCCACTGAGGCTACCCGATGTCATGGTCACATCAAACAGCGACATTTCATTGGCGGATGTCAGCACAAACGCGCCGGTCAAGGTACCGCCAGTGATGGTCATGCCGGAATGTGCGGTAACCCCCCCCGCTAAATTGGTACCACTGGTGGTGACTTTATTACTGCTGGATGTCACTTTGCCACTGACGCCGCCATTGGTTAAATCGACATCCCCGCCGGTGCTGATGGTGCCATTGACCTGCGTGCTGCTGAGTGTCACTCGGCCACTACTGGCAGTGATGTTGCCATTGAGCGTCGTGCCACTGCCATTAAAAGCACCGTAGGACGATTCTAAATGGACTTTTTGCGAACTCGTGCCGATTTGATTGTTCGTAAAGTAAAAACCATTATTTGCAATAATCGTTGTCGGTTGGTTGGGGGTAAATGCGGTGTTGCTGCTAAAAGTGACAGTACCATTGCCGCTGCAAGTCCAGGTATTGCCCGTTTTGCTCCAACTGGTATCACAACTTGGATCCACAGCCAGGGCTTTCGCACTGACGAGCAACAACAGACTTACCCCGAATCGAATGAACCTCATCCCGCACTCTCCACCACCAATTGCCGACTGGTCGTCTGCTCATTGCTGCCGCATTCTGCCGTACTGACCAGCCGTACAATACGCTGACTATCAATCGTCTTTTCAGTACAGCTGATGGTGCTGGTGCAATTCTGCCAGCTGCCGGTGCTCCAAGTCCTGACACTGGGCGTGACGGCGCTGCACGCCTGACTGGCTTGATTTAGCGGATATAACCGCAACAGGGCAAGCTCCAACTGCGCCTTGGCCAGCCACAAAGTGCGTTGACCTTGCACTTCGTACACCACGGCTTGACTGGCGTTGCTGCGCAAGGTGGCAATGGATGTCAGCACGACCGCCAGCAGTACCATCACAAACAGCGCTAACATCAAGGCCGCCCCCTGTTGCTGCTTAAACGTGGTGTTATGGAACATTTTGGACCTGCACAATGTGATGAAAACTCAACACGGTGGCACTGTCGTTGCTCGATGCAAACCGCAACCAAATGTTGATCATGGCATTGCGCTGCAACGACGCCGCCGCGATAGCAAACACCGGTTGACTGCTGACATTATTCACCACGCCTGTCGCCATCACGCTGCCCCCTGATAAGCCACTGCCTGGCATCGGCTGAGTGCTTTGCAGACTATAGCCTTGATAACGCCACAACTGGCCGGCTTGCACGCAATAACTTACCGGATTTTGTAGCAGATAATAACGTTGCGCCGGCGAACCTCGACCAAAACTACTGGCACTGGCGAGTTGCAAGCGATAGGTCGCACTTTCGCCATCGCCATCATTGCCAAGCGGAGTAGCCGCTAGCTGCACCCGCTGAGCCGAACTGCTATAAATATCACTGACTTGTGTCGGGTAAACCACCAGATACTGATTGGCCTGTACGCTGAAATTGCTATCTAGCGAAATCACATCCAAAAAACTACGGCTGTCAGGGCTTAGCGTGATGGCGCGATAACGGCCACTGACACTAAAAGGCACAAACTCCAAACACTGAA
This sequence comes from uncultured Rheinheimera sp., assembly GCA_964437935.1. Lineage (GTDB taxonomy): Bacteria > Pseudomonadota > Gammaproteobacteria > Enterobacterales > Alteromonadaceae > Pararheinheimera. Next base: position 2,387 of record CAYTIQ010000076.1, on the reverse strand, counting down.
CCCCAGCCGCCGTGTTGAGCCTGACACTGTTTGGCGTCACATCGCGTAATTCCCGGGTCAGCCGCTCCAACACAAAACGACTTTGACTGACCAATTGATCTTGGTTGGATTGTTGCTGATAGATATCACTAAAGGCACGCACGACACGGCTGGCTCCCACCAGCGTGATACCCAGCAGCACCATCACTAACACCAATTCGAATAGGGTAAATCCCTGGGCTTGCCGCATCACCAATTTCCCTTCAGTGCATCAAATTGCAAGGTCAAATTGGTTGGGGTAGTGACGACCAAGGTGATATTTTTAATCAACGTGTTACTGACACCCACGCTGGTGCCAGCATAACTCACCTGCACTGCGATTTGATAACCTGCGTAGTCCTGCGCGAGGCTTGCCCCCAGCATGTCCGAAAAACTGCTGGCATCCCCACGCAGGCAATGGTAATCATCCACATCGTCATACGCACTGCGCACCGACTCTTCGGTGCTCGCGGTCATGCCGCTGACTGGGCAAGCGGCAAAACTGGCAAGACAACTCGAAGCGCCGCTTTCGCCACAACGCAAGCCTGTGCCACTTCGGTCTGACTGTTCATCAAAAGAGCGCGCGGTGATTTCGTTCAGCAGACTTTGCGCCAACTCTGCCGCACGCACTTGTTGCCAGGTTTGCACCGATTGCTGTTGATTGGGAACCAGCAAGGCACTAAAACCAGCCAGCACTATGCCTAAGACGACAAACCCAATCACCAGTTCAAGCAAGGTAAAACCGCGGCTATTTAACATGAACTGATATACCCACTACTTTGGATGCACAATGAGGCACTGACCGCATCGCGACTGACCGTAATGGTACAGCCGGCACTGCAGAGTGTACTTGCATTAAGCAAGGCATCGTATTGCACAGGTCGGCCCCAGCTATCAAACCGAAACAGCTGCGGCAACACGCCGGTCGATACCGACACGGTGGCACCATTCCAAACTAACTGGCTGGCATCGTTGGAAGAGGGACTCACACTGGCAGAACTGCTACAGGCATTGCTCGTCGCCGGCGCAGCACCTGTGCTGGAAATCACTAACACAGGGCAGCGGCTTTTTAAGCCTGCGACATCCTGCATACTGCGTGTTTGCAGTTGGCGCAGCTGCCCGATGAGTTGAGCGCGCAACTGAAACACACTGACATCAGACGCGGAAAAGAAACGGCCGCCAGCACTGACGAGCAGTACGGCGGCCACGACCATCACAATGACCAGTTCTATCAAGGTAAAACCAGCGTTGTGACTACGCATACAACAGCGGTTAACAGCCTGTGGTATAGGTGGTGATCGTTGGTTTGGTCGTCGCAGACGTGGCCGCTTTATACACCAACACACAGGCTTGTGCAGTCGTGGTCGAGCCGGTCGGCGCCGTTGTCGCTGTTGGGTAAATCATCACATCGGTCGTAACCATGGCCAGGTTGGTGTTTGCAACACCCGCCGCGATGGTGTAATCCGTGCTCGCCACATCCAAAGCAGCGGTCACTGCCGCAGTAGTGGCCGCGACATACCCAAACACAGTGTCAATGTTGCCTTGAGTGTCAGTTACGCTAGCAGACGACAAGCTCTGCTTATTCTGCAACACCGCTTTGCTGTAAATCACCGCATTGGCCGATTGCAACGCCGCTTTTACACCATTAACCGTGCTGGCACGGGCGTCACCGGCTAAATTCAAAAACTTCGGTGCCGCCGTGATGGCTAAAATGCCCAGAATCACAATTACGATCACCAACTCAATCAAGGTAAAGCCTTGTGCTTTTTTCATAACAACGTTCCGATCTCGCTAATTAAGGTTTGGTAAGAAATACAGTAACTTGCCCATCTGCCGGATTATAACTAAAGCCATTGGAGGCGGACGTGTCCGTCGGCGCAGTGGTTAAGCCGTTGGTCTGATGGTAAAAACAGACATTGTTGTTTTCGCGCACATATAACGAGAAATTGCTAAAGGTGGCAGAATCGGTAGTCGAGGTCGGGAACGACGATAAAATGGTGGTTAACACCGTTTGACAGTTTGCCGCCGCTAAGTTGGCCACCGTCGAACCACCGGCTGGGAAGCCATTGGCAGTTGCCACCGACACTTGCGAGTTGTCATAGCTGATGTTGGCAACGCCGTTCGTGCCTGCCGGACGGCCGTTGACTTCCCACGCCGCACGCACCATACCGACAGCGGAGGCGAAGTTGCCAGCCACCCCTTCGACCGCCACATCTTCCGCTTGGGTGGTGACGTTTAAAAAGCGCGGCACAGCGGTCGCGGCCAACAAGCCTAAAATGATAATTACGATAACTAACTCAATCAGAGTAAAACCCCTGAGGTATCCCCAGAAGTTGTATAGATAAAACAATAATTTAGGTGAATACGGG